>JBBSAB010000091.1:0-32325 GCA_038252755.1 Polyangiales bacterium
AACAGGAAGGCGGCTGAGCATTGGTCTCATTTCGCGATTCGAGCACGAGCGAACAGGAAGGCGGGAAGGCGGGAAGATTTTTGTTGTTCGAGCAGGCGCTTGAGGCCCCCTCCCGCCCCAAGGGCCGAACTTGCCCCTACCACCTACCCCAAATCTGCGGTGTCCCTCTGCTCGTCCTCCCGCCTCCCTGTTTGCAACCAGATGCAATGCATTTGATTGCAAACAGTTGCACATGTACTCATTTGTGTTACCTAGGCATCGTGGTGACGCGCAAACCGAGTTTGAGCAACGACAGCCAGCTCGTGGTGCGGTTGCCGACGGCGCTGGTGGGTCGCGTCGACCAGTTCGCCGAGTACATGCGGGCCGAGTTGCCGGGAACGCGCTTTGCCCGGGCTGAAGCCGTGCGCGTGCTGTTGACGCGCGCCTTGGATCAGGTCAGCGCGAAGGGCAAAGCGAAGTAATGAGCGGCAAGCTCGTGTCGCTGTTCAAGCACCCTGAGTTCGTGCGCCGCACGCAGGCCCGCGCCAAGCAGCACCTCAAGGAACAACTGCTTGAGCCTCCACCGCGCGCCGACAACCCACCCGAGCTGGACGCGATCGAAGCCTTCCTCGAAGAGCTGCTGCGCGAAAAGCAGCCGTAGCGCTCAGGGGCTGCCAAACCGCAGCCCGAATCGCAGAAGCTTTCGTAGCGTCGTTGGGCCACCCCGAACGATCGAATCTTTTGCAGGGAGGGCAGGGAGATCGGGAGGCGAGAAATTGGGGTTCGAGACAGACGATGTCGAACGGATCCTGCGCGGTCGGCGTGCGGTTTCGTGCGGCTCGAACAACAAAGCCTCCCGATCTCGTCCGCCTGTGCCTGGTTCCGCCAAGGTAGTTTCTGCAATTCGGGCCGCGGTTCGGCAGCACCCCACGATGAAATCGACGTGGGGCCACCGAAGATCGGCTCCCGCTCGTGCCTCTAACTGGCTTCGAGAACCGCACGTCGCTCGGCGAGCGTGGCGGCAAGTTGGATTAAAGGGAGAGCTGACGATGAAGAAGCACAGTTTGAAGATTTGGCAGGCTTGCGCCGGCCTTTTGGCGGGCGCGCCGCTCTTGCTGGCGTGCAGCGGTGAGATGCCGGAGACGGGCGAGAGCTACAAGTCGAGTGAGCAGGCGTTGACTGGCTCGCTGCAGATCACGGGCCGCATCACGTCGCCGACCGGCGCGCCGCTTTCGGGCGTCAAGGTGACGCTGACGGGCGCGGCCAGCAAATCGGTGACGACCGGCACGTCGGGTGCGTACTCGTTCACGGCGCTTGGCGCGGGCGGCTACACGGTGACGCCGACCAAGACGGGCCTGGCGTTTTGCACGGCTTCGGCCGCGCTGCCGACGCTGCGCTGGAATGCGGTCGAAGACTTTTCGGGCTCGAGCGGCGGTTGCCAGTCGCCGGCGCTCACCCGCAAAGCGACGGTGGTCATTTACGACCCGCTGATCACCAAGACTGACGGCACGAAAGTGAAGCTTTCGGCATACATGAATTGGGAAGATCCGACGCAATTGGTCGATCGCTTCAAGCGTTCGCTGCAGTCGATGACCAATGGTCGCGTCAAGTACACGGTCGTCAAGACCAAGACCATCAACGCTTTCCCGGTCAAAGCTGATGGATTTCAGTACACGCAAGCCAGCTACCTGGCGTGCATTGCCGACACCACGCAGTGCCACGGCGCGGACACGGCCAACGTGCTGGCGACGCTTTCGAGCGAAGCCGTTTGCAGTGACGTGAACGCGGGGACGACCAACGAATTGTGGCTCTTCGGTGGCCCGTATTTCGGCTACTACGAGTCGCAGCTGACGGGTCCGAAGTCGTTTTGGTACAACTCGCCGCCGCTCGAGGGCAGCACTTGCAACAAGCTGCTCCCGATCATGGGCTTCAACTACGAGCGGTCGTTGGCCGAAATGGTGCACGACATGCTGCACCGCACCGAGTCGACGATGTCGCGCGTGTACGGCAGCTGGGCGGAAGATCGCATCGCGACGAACTGGGACAAGTTCGCGCTGGTGGCCGCGCAATCGCCGAGCTTCGGCTACAGCGGCTGCGGCAGCGCGCACTGGACCCCGACGTCGACGTCGGACTACGACTATTCGAATCCGCGCACGATCTCGAGCTTCTGCGATGATTTCCTGAACTACCCGAACTTGAAGACGCCTTCGAGCGCGCTCAAGACCATCAGCTGCAGCGCCTGGGGCTGCGAAGAGCTGGCCTACTACCGCTACTTCTTCCAGCACTTGCCGCACGTGACCGGCACCGGTCCGGACGGCAAGTTCAACGATTGGTGGCGCTATGTCGCCAAGCCGAACGACGTCTTCCTGACCGATCCGGGCGACGCGACGTGCAGCTCCGAATACGCCGGCGGCTGGTGCAGCAAGGTGCTGGACGGCGTGCACGGCACCTGCAACGACGGCGAGTGGGCAACCGCAAGCCTTCCGACCGGCTGGGCGAAAGTTACGTTCCCGAGTTCTAAGTCAGTTACTTCAGTGACGGTTTTCGACCGCGCTTGCGATGAACAGGTAACCGCTGGCCATCTCGAGTTCTCCGACGGTTCGGCGAACATTGCGTTCGGCGCACTGGAAAACACCGGCGTGACGGGCACCAAGCTGACGTTTGCGGCCAAGACCCTGAGTTGGGTAAAGGTGGTTATCGATTCGAGCACCGGCGGCAACCCGGGTATCGGCGAAATCATCGCGCAGTAAATCAGGCACCAAAAACGAGAAGAAGCCGATGCGGTTCGTCCAGTCAGGGCGGACCGCGGGCGCATTTTGTCGCCGGACAGCGGCGAGGCCTGACCTATGCTCCGCCGCGTTTTGGCAGTGTGGGCAGCTCTTCCGTTTTTCGTGCTTGGTGCCGCGGGGCTCAGCGTCGATTCGTTGAGCCCGGACGCGCTGTGCCCGCCGCTGGAGGAAACGCGACAGGCCGTCGCAGCGCGATTGGGGAGCGTGGAGCTGGAGGGAACCTGGCACGCGACGTACTTGCTGGTGCATCGCACGCAGGGCGACTTCGTGTCGCTGAGCTTGCGTGATCCGAACGACGTGCTGCGGCTGAAGCGCGAGCTGCCGGTGCAGGGTGGTTCGTGCACGACCCTGTCGCGGGTGATTGCGCTGGTGCTCGAGCGGTTCTTTCTGCGGCCCGAGCAGACGCCGCAACCGGAGCCGGAAGCATCCGCTGCGCCCGTGCTCGCGACGCCGCCCGTGCCACACGCGAACGCCTCCACGTCACGCCCCGCCGAGTCGCGGCCAGAGCTCGCGCCCACGCGGCCGGCTGCAGACGAACCGTCGGCGGCCGTTTCGGCGCCGGAACGGCATTTCCGTGTCAGCGCCGCCCTTGCGGCGACCACGAGCTGGCTGGCACCGTCGGTCGGGTTCGCCCGCCGAGTCGCGGGTCCGTATTGGCTCGCGTTGAGTGCGGGCTTCGACCTGAACGACCATGAAAGCCCGGCTTTCGAAGGTTCGGTCTTCGTCCGGCGCGCGCCGCTGTCATTCGGCGTCGAGCGGCAATTCGGCGTGAATCAGCCAGTGAGCGCGAGCACGAACGCCACCCTGGAGTTGCTGGGGATTTTCGAAGACGCGCGCACGGTCGGCGTGGCTCGTCCGGGCGGCGGGATGCGGGTGGTTCCGGGGCTTGGCGCGCGGGTCGGGGCACATTTATTCGCCGAGAGCTCGGTGCAACCGTTCGTGGAGCTGACAGCCGCGTGGCTGCTGCGGCTGGCGACTCCGGCATTTCAGGTCGGTGGCCAAGAGGTGTTGCCGCCATCTGCGCTGATTTTTGGGCTGGCGCTGGGAATCGCCACGCCTTTTTGAGCGGCCACCGAAGATCGCCCCTGCCCCGTGACTCTAACCCCCCCAGCGATGCTCGCCTCTGCCGCCGCCTCCGACGTCGTCGAGTCAGGTCACGACCTGCTCGATCGCTGCGTAGCTGGAAGCCCTTCGGCTTGGCGCGGCTTGCACCAGCGCTACCACCGCTCGGCGCTGTCGGTGCTGCGGCGTCTGGGCGTACCGCCCAGCCATCTCGAGGATGCGTGCCAAGAAGTGTTCGTCGACGTCTTTCGCTACCTGCCACGCTTCCGGCGCGAAGCCGACTTTCGAACCTGGCTTTATCGCATCTGTTTGAGCCGGGCGCGCGTCACGCGGCGGCGCGCGCGAATGTGGTCGCTGTTCTCGAGGGTGTCACCCGAGGTCGGACTCGAGCCAATCCAACAACCATTCGACGAAGGCCAGGCCAGCCGTCAGCTCGCCACAGCGATTGAGCGGCTTTCCGAAGCAGAACGCGCGGTGTTCGTGCTGTTCGAGCTCGAGGGGCTGAGCGGCCAAGACATCGCAGAGATTATCCAGCGGCCGCAGGCGACGGTGTTTCGGCGCCTGCATGACGCGCGCAAGCGCTTCACGGCTGTGCTCGAGGAAGGCGTTTAGCGATGGCCACGTCGAACCCAGAATTTCCGCAGCGCCTCGGCGACGGCACAGATCAAGCTGCCGTGCTGATTGCGCGTGCGCTGGCCGAACCGATGCCGGGTCCGAGCGAGCAGCAGAGTTGGCGCAAGCTGCGCAGCCGCTCGGTGCGCGCCGCACCGCGTTGGGTAATGCCGGCAGTCGCGTGTGCGCTGGCGAGCATTGCCGCGCTTTTTTGGTTCGGGCATCCGGCCCCGGCGCCCACGCTATCGCCCGATGTGTGGGCGCCGGGCGCTGCGATGGCTCCACAGGCACCACTCACGGAACCGAGCGGGCAAGCCAAGACCGAGCCGCCACCCGTTGCGAGTGAACGACCGAAACCGCTCACTTCCGCACCACACGAAAGCGACGCCGCGCCGTGTGGCCGGCAAGCGAAGGCCGGGCAGTACGAAGCCGCAGCGGCTTGTTACGCTCGCGCAGCGCGCGGAAACAGCATGGATGCCGAGCTGGCATTGTACGAAAAGGCTCGGCTCGAAGCCAAGGCGCTCGGCAAGAGCTCGCTCGCGCTCAGCACGTTGGATGAGCACGCGCGGCGCTTTCCGGGCGGCGTGCTGACCACCGAAGTCGAGCTGACTCGAATCGAGCTATTGAGTCAGCTGGGTCGACGAGCAGAAGCGCTGAGCGCTATCGAGCGCGGGTTGCGCGGCGCGCTCGGGCGCGAACGCGGCGGCGACTTGCAGGTCCTGCGCGCCGAGCTTTTGGGCGCGCAAGGCGACTGCGCGGCCGCGCTCGACGCCGTGCGCTTGGCGCGCCAGGCCGGAGCGCATCCGGCGCGACTCGAAGCTACTGAACAGCGTTGCCAACTGCCTGCTACGGACACGCCCTAAGCTATGCCAACTGCGATTTTTTACGGTGCTTTGACGATCGCTGTGGTGCTCGGGTGCCAGCCGATCATGATTGGGAGCCCCGGCAATGGCAGCGGCGGCGCGACAGGTGGCGGGGGCGCGACGGCGGCGAGCTTGGGCGGAGGCGGGTCGGGAAACTCGAGTGGCGCAGGTACGCATGCCGGAAGCGCGGGAGCGGGCGGAATCAGCGCGGCGGGCGCGGCGGGCAATGCAGGCGCTGCGGGCGAAGGCGAGTTGGGCGGCGCCGGAGCGGGCGGGGAGGCGCCGTGTGCGGAAGGCTGCGGCGACAGCGACGCCATCAAGTCGCGCGTGCTGGTGGTCACTTACGACCCGATCATGACCATCGCCGGCGAGCCCACGAAACTGCTGTCGGCAACGCTCGGAGTCGACGCGCCCGATGTGCTGGCAGGGCAGCTGGCGGCTGAGATCGAGACCGTGACCCGGGGCCACGCGCAGCAGGAGCTGGTGGCGTTCAAAACATCGCTGACTTTCCCGCCGATGGCCAACGGCTTCCGCTACACCGCAAGCCAGTACAGCGCGTGCCTGGCCGACGCCAAGCAGTGTCATGCCACAGACGCCGACTACACGGCGCTCGAGGCCGAGCAAGAGCTGTGCATTGAGGTCGCAATCAACGACGCCGACCAGGTTTGGCTGCTCGGCGCCGGCCATTTCGGCTTGCTCACCGCTGCGCAACTCAAGTGCCAAGTGGTCGAGGACGGACAGCAGGTCGAAAGGACGCTCGACGTGGTCAGCTTGGACTACGAGCGCGGCCGCAATGGTCTGCTGGCCAGCTATCAGGCGCACAGCGAAGCCGCGCTACGCCAAGTGTTCGGCATGCCGCCGGTCAACGCGCTCGCCGACGCCCCGGACAATTCGTACGCGCTCTTCGCCCAAGCGCGCGGTGTCTCGCCGAGCATCCAGGCCAGCGGCTGCGGCAACCTGAATTTTGCGCCGAACAGCTTGGAGGCCGGACGCTTCGACGATCCGGGCGCCATTCCGTCGTACTGCAACGAGTTCGCCCAGTACCCGCGACCGGCGCTGCTGGCGTCTGCCGCAGCCACCGATTGCACCGCCTGGGGCTGCACCGAGCCGGGTTTCCGTGACTACTGGTTCGCGCACCTGCCGACCGCGCTCTGGTCGGATTCGCAGGGCAAACACAACGACTTCTGGCGCTACATCTTGCGCCCGAGCGAGCGGCTACCGCTGACGCCCACTACCCTCACCTGCAGCTCGAACTACCTGCCCGGCTGGTGCAAGCACGTGCTCGACGGCCCCCACGGCGAATGCAACACCGGAGAGTGGGCCACGTTGAGCGAGTCGACCGGCTGGGTCGAGATGCGGTTCGAGCCCAAGCGGCTGGTCAGCGAGGTTCAACTCTACGACCGAGCCTGCGTCGAGCAGGTCACGAGCGGCCACCTCGAATTCTCCGACGGCTCGCCGGACATCGCGTTCGGCGCGCTCGAAACCACCGGGCACAAGGTCACGAGCGTGCCCTTCGCCCCGAAGATGCTCACCGGCCTGCGCGTCGTGATCGATACCAGCACTGGCATCAACCCCGGCTTCGGCGAAATCATCGTTGCGCCAGCGCTGCAGTAGGCGCGCACCGGCAGCGCGCCGTCCACGCAAACCCTTGGCCGCAGCCAGAGCTGGGTTCATCTCATCGATAGTTGGCATGCCTAAATCGCTGCCTCGAGAGAGAGAGAGAGAGAGAGAGAGAGAGAGAGAGAGAGACCGCTTCTCCGGTTGCAGATGCCGCAATACGGCATAACGTGTCGCCAATGCTTAGCGAGTTTTTGTCCACGAATCGTGACGACCTCTTGCGGCGGGCGCGACTTCGTGTGGCCGCGCGGACTGTCCCGCCCGCCAGCGAGATCGAGCTGACGTTTGGCCTTCCGATCTTCCTCGACCAACTTCAGGTCGCGCTCCGCCGCGCAACCACCGACAAGACCAGCGACCACGCCGCGCTCGGCAAGACCGCCGAGCAGCATGGCTACGAGCTGTTTCGGCAGGGATTGACCATCGCCCAGGTCGTCCACGACTACGGCGACCTGTGCCAGGTCATCACCGGGTTGGCCGCCGAGCAGGGCGCGACGATCGACGCCAACGAGTTTCAGACATTCAACCTATGTCTCGACGACGCGATTGCCAGCGCCGTGACTGAATACGAACACCAGCGCGAGGTCCTCGTGGTCAACGAAGGCACGGAGCGACTCGGTGTGCTGGCCCACGAGATGCGGAACTTGCTCAACAACGCCATCGTGGCGGTTGCTAGTATGAAGCGGGGCATCGTGGGTGTCGGCGGCAGCACCAGCGCAATCCTCGATCGAAGCCTGATGGGCATGCACGTGCTGATTGACCGGTCGCTGGCAGAGGTTCGGCTCGACGCTGGGATGGTGAAGCTCACGAATCTTCCGGTTTGGGAGGTAGTCAACGAGGTCGTGATCGGCGCCTCACTGTTCGCAGAGAAGCGCAACCTGCGGTTGGCAGTCAGTCCAGTCGATCACACGGCGATCGTGGCCGCGGACCGGCAGCTACTGGCCGCGGCGATCACCAACCTGCTTCAGAACGCGTTCAAGTTCACGGTGCACGGCAGCACCGTGAACTTGAACACCACCACGACCAGCACGCGCGTACTGATCGAGGTCCAAGATGAGTGCGGTGGCCTGCCTCCGGGCAGCCGCGAGGAGTTGCTGCGGCCCTTCACTCAGCACGGGCACGATCGAACGGGGCTCGGCTTAGGACTGTCGATTTGTGTCAAAGCGTTACAGTCGATGTCGGGCGAGCTTCACGTGCGCGATCTCCCCGGCAAGGGCTGCATCTTCACAATCGATCTTCCCAAGCAGACATCAGTCAGAGCCTTCGAGAGTCCGCCGAACGCAGTCCAGCAGCCGACGCGGTAAGGTCCCGGCCTACGACGCCGGCAGCAGATCAGCGACGACCGCGGTGATGTTGTCGGTCCCACCGGCAGCGTTGGCGAGCTCTACCAAGTGGGCACAGCGCGCCGCGCATGAACCAGGGCCCTCGAGCACGGTCTTGATTTGGGCATCCGTCACGTGCTTGTTCAAGCCGTCCGAGCACAACAAGAGCCGGTCTCCTAACTGCAGCGGTACCTTGGCCACCTCCGGTTGAGGCAGTTCATCGGTGCCGCCGAGCGCGTTCCATAGGATATTTTGCAGGTGGGCCGGCGGGTCGATTAGTACGGGCGACTCGTCGACCACGCGCTGGGCCATGTTGTGATCGGTCGTCAGACGTCGCAAGACGCCCGCCTGAAGCAGGTAGCAGCGCGTGTCGCCGACGTGCGCCACGTACAGCGCCGGCCACAGCACCAGCGCCACCGTCAAGGTCGTGCCCATATGCGGCGTGCTGGAGTAGGCGCCCGCGCTCTTTACGGTTTTGTCACTGGCGACGAGCGCCGACGACAACTGGGCACGGAGCCCGGTTTGCGACACGCGCGCGGCCGGATCGACCGACGTCACCTTCGCCCACGACATCACGTTCAATAAGTAATCGGCGACCGAAGTGACCGCGGTACGACTTGCCACGGCGCCGCCACCCTGGCCCCCCATTCCGTCAGCCACAATGAGCAGCGTGCCGGCCGGTTCGCCCTGAAACCAGCCGTGGGCGACCGGACTCGCGTCGTGCACCACCATCGTCCGCTGCAGCGTGGCGATTAGGAACGCGTCTTCGTTGCTGTCGCGTTCATGCCCCACATCGGTGAGGCCCGCCGATTCGACGCGAACCGGTGCTTGCCGCTGATCAGACCCCAGCCTCTCGGTTCCCTGACGATTCTCGCTTCGCACGTCCCGTTCAATAGCAAAAATCGCGCCCGCTCGTCGTCCTATTCGGGTTCTTCCGTTTTCATCGTGGGCGGCGTTCTACCGCTCGTCCGGCTCGCCTGGCCCGGCGTCCGCTACCGACGTCCCAGCGCGCTCGTCGACGCCACCGCCGGCGCCGAACTTTTCACCGAATCACCCGCAGCTCCGGGCTGACCACGCGCGTGTATCATGCCCGGGATGACGATGATCGACGTCGTGACCGGCACCAGATTGTCGGAGAATGCGTTCTGGACCAACACCGCCCTCGGCCTATCGCTCGGGCGGATGATGCTCGAGACGCGCATCAATGCGTGCCCGGTCTACGACAACAAGCGCGGCTTGGGCGAAATCTACAACGAGCGCCTGGCGGCGGACGATTGCGCCGAGTACGTGGTGTTCGTCCACGACGACGTGTGGATTGACGATTTCTTCCTCGTCAATCGCGTGCTCGAAGGGCTCGAGCGCTTCGACGTCCTGGGCGTCGCCGGCAACACGCGCCGCCGCGAAGGCCAGCCTTCGTGGGGTTTCGTCGACACGAACTTCAGCTGGGAAGAGCCCGGCTACTTGAGCGGCTGGGTCGCGCATGATCAGCAGCCGTTCGGTAAGCTCTCGGCGTTCGGCCCGGTACCGGCCGAGTGCGAGCTGATGGACGGCGTCTTCTTCGCCGCCAAACGCGACACCCTGCGCGCCAACAACGTGCAGTTCGATCCGCAGTTCGACTTTCACCTTTACGACATGGATTTTTGCCGCACCGCGCGGAAGAGCGGGCTCAAGCTCGGCACGTGGCCGATTTGCCTAACGCATCAAGGCAAAGGCAAGTTCGCCACACCAGCGTGGTTCGCGATGTACGAGAAGTACATCGCGAAGTGGGGCAGCTAGCTGGCCGGCGCGCACACGATTCAAATCCAAGACGGCATCCAAAACGGCAAAGAAGGCGGCTCGTTTGTGCACATCCAGAAGTATTTGGTAAAGCCCTAGCGACGATGCTCTTTCGCCAGCTTTACGACGGGGTCTCCAGCACCTTCAGCTATTTGCTCGCCGACCGGGCGAGCCGGAAGGCCGTGCTGATCGATCCGGTGTTCGAGAAATTCCAGCGCGACGCAGCGCTGATTCGCGAGCTCGAGCTGACACTGGTGTGTACGCTCGATACGCACTGTCACGCCGACCACGTGACTGGCGCGTGGCTGATGCAGCAAGCGCTCGGCAGTCGGATTGGGCTAGCGGCGGTCTACGGCGCTTCGAACGTAGATTTGCCGCTCGGTCACGGCGACCAGGTGCAGTTTGGCGAGCTAGCGCTGGCAGTGCGTGCGACGCCGGGCCACACCGACGGCTGTCTGGCGTTCGTGACGACCGATCAACTCACGGTCTTTACTGGTGACGCCTTGCTGATCCGCGGTGCGGGCCGGACTGATTTTCAGCAAGGCAGCCCGCACACTTTGTTTCGTTCAATCCGCGAGCAACTGTTCACGCTGCCGGACGATTGTACCGTCTACCCGGGCCACGACTACGAAGGCCGCACGTCGAGCACGATCGGCGAAGAGAAAGCGTTCAATCCACGCATCGGCGGCGGTGCGCGCGAAGAAGACTTCGTCGGCTACATGCGCAACCTCGGGCTACCGCATCCGAAGCAGCTCGACATCGCCGTGCCAGCCAATCTCCGCGCTGGCTTGCCCGAGAGTGGCAACGCGCCCCAGACCGCGAGCTGGGGGCCGGTGGTCACGACGTACGCGGGCCTGTGGGAGATCGCGGCCGAGTGGGTCGCCCAGCATTTGCAGCAAGTGCAGATTCTGGATGTGCGCAGCGCGGCCGAGTTCGATGGCGAGCTCGGTCACCTGCCGGGCGCGCGGTTGATTCCGCTTGACGATTTGCGCGGGCGTGTCGCCGAGCTGAAAGACAACAAGCCGATCGTGGTCGTCTGCCAAACCGGCAAGCGGTCGGCCATGGCGACCACGATTTTGCGCCAAGCCGGCCTAACTCAGATCGCGAATTTGGCAGGCGGAATGGTGCGCTGGCGCGAGGTCGAGTAAAGGGTCGCCCAGCCATGAGCGACTCGCGTTTTCCCTGCCCGTGTTGTGGTCACCTGGTGTTCGCCGCCGCCCCCGGCTCCGACGACATCTGCCTGGTGTGTTTCTGGGAGGATGATTTGGGTCAGCTGCGTTGGCCGCACCTCGAAGAGGGCGCGAACGCGCCGTCGCTTGCCGCCGCGCAACGCAACGTCGTGAAGGTCGGCGCTATCGAAGAGCGTTTCGTCGGCGACGTACGCGCGCCGTTGCCGGAAGAAACGCGCGACCCCGATTGGCGACCAATCGCGGAGACCGATTCGTTCGAAGTGCCGGACGACCGCGCGCCGTGGCCCGACGACGCGACCGTGCTGTATTACTGGCGCCCGACGTTCTGGCGCCGCGCCAAGTAGCCGTGCGCCCTGGGTAGAACCCGGCAGTGGCAGCGAAAAGCGTGCGGCGCTGACGTTTTGTAAAACGAAATGGCTGCTGCCCCCGACTACAGGGGCGGCACCATGAAGCTAGCTCCGAACACACCGGCTATTTCGCTCGTAATCGCGGTCGCGATCGGCCTTGTCGCTTGCGGGGGTGGTGCTCCGACCGGCAACGGTGATTCCGCGGCTGGAAATTCCAGCGGCAACGCCAGCAGTGGCGGCGCCGCGGCGACCAGCGGCGGGCAAGCCGTGCAGATGCCGGGCGCCGCGGCCGGCACGCCCTCCGCGCAGGGCGGTAACGCCGGAGCCGGCACGGATCCGACAACGCTCGGCGGCGCGTCACTCGCCGGCGGCATCATGCCGCTGTTCGACGCCGCGACCCTGCTCGAACCCGAGATTCACTTCGAGACCGCCGACGCCGTCGTCACCAAGTGGGGCGACCGCGGTCGCGATCGCCACGGGCGCGAGGACGAGTTCCAAAGCTACGACCACTACCTGCCGCACTACTGGCAGATCCGCACCGCGCGCTACATGTTGACCGACCACGTCACCAAGGGCGGCAGCACGATCGACTTGGAGTGGGTCACGGAGTGGGAGCTCGACAAGCTGCCGGAGTTCCGCGCTTGGTACAACGGCAACGGCAGCGTCGCCCAGTACACCGGCAACTACGGTCCGTTGATCAAGAAGGAAGGCCCCGGCACCTACGACAACGATCTCAAGAAGACCAGCGGCGAAGGCACGCAGTACAAATACACGTACACGATCAGCAAGGCGATCGCCCTCGACGGCAAAGAGTCACCCTTGGCGGTCGGTCAGTTCATGGAGATCGAAGCCAGCCAGTTCTTGAACTTCGACGTCGCCAACAAGCCAATCGGGCGCGACAACTACTACGGCACCGTCTTCCTGTACGCGATCGGGACCGGCGGTATGGTGCCCTGGTACACGGTCGGCGACTGGGCCGACAAGTCGAGCGAGCGAGAAAATTCGCACAAACTCGACGAGAAGGCCTGGCTCGGCGGGAGAACAACGCTGCCCTACCAGTACTCGGACGAGCCCGAGAATCACTTCATGCAGATGGCGACCAACCTGTCGCCGGTCAACGCCCAGCCGTTCGTGCGCGGCCGCCGCATTCACCACACGAACATGATCGACGGCAGCCACGACGAGAGCGCAGAGAACGAGACGTACACCGAGCTCGTCGGCACCTCGGGCCCCAACTACGTAAACACCTCATGTGACGGCTGCCACAAGCGCAACGGCCGCGCCCCGGTCGCCGACGTCGGCGTACCGCTCGACAAATGGGTATTCAAGGTCGCGGCCGCCGACGGCAGCAAAGATCCGCTGATCGGCTCGGTGCTCCAGCCGCAGGGCAGCAACGGCTCGCCCGGTGAAGGCAAAGTCTCGATCGCGAAGTGGACCGAGAACCCCGACGGCACGCGCTCGCCCAACTACGCCTTCGCCGGCAACAAGCCCGCGCTATTCTCAGCCCGCATTGCGCCGCAACTGGTCGGCCTGGGTCTGCTCGAGGCAATCGACGAATCGACGATTTTGGCCCTCGAAGACGTGGCCGACAAAGACGGCGACGGCATTTCCGGCAAAGCTCAAATCTCCGCCGATCCAGTCTCGGGCGCGAAACGCCTCGGGCGCTTCGGTTGGAAAGCCGGCGCCAGCAGCCTCAAGCACCAAATTGCCGGCGCGCTCAACACCGACATGGGCGTCATGACGTCCGTCTTACCCAAGCCCGACTGCGGCGCGAAGCAAGAGAACTGCGGCAACGACACGGGCCCCGAGCTCAGCGACGACCGCCTGGCAGATCTGACCAAGTACATCTCGCTGCTCGGTGTGCGCGCCCAGCGCAACATCAGCGACCCCGCCGTGATCCACGGTCAAGAGGTGTTCGGCACGCTCAAATGCACCGGCTGCCACAAGTCGGAGCTGATCACGAGCAAGTTTCACCCGCTCGCCGAGCTGCGCGACCAGCTGATTCACCCGTACACCGATCTGCTGCTCCACGACATGGGTCCAGGCCTGGCGGACAACCTCAGTGAGCGCGAAGCCAGCGGCGCCGAGTGGCGCACCACCCCGCTCTGGGGCCTCGGCCTGAGCGCCTGCGTCACTGGCGGCGTCGAAGGTCAGTTCCAGCACCAAACCTGCACTCCCCACCACGACTACCTCCACGACGGCCGCGCTCGCAGCATCGACGAAGCCATCCTGTGGCACGGCGGCGAAGCCAAAGCCTCCAAAGACGCCTACATCGCGCTGAGCGCCGGCGACAAGAACGCCCTGATCAAGTTCCTCGAATCGCTCTGAGTCTGCGCGACTGACCTGCCGGGGCTGCCAAAACGCAGCCCCCCTCGCAGAAGCTTGCGTGTCGGAGCCGGGTGCTGGCTTGACGGCACGGCAGGATTTCGGCCTCATAAACCAAGCCGATTGCGCTGGCGTGCGACCGCCGCGGCAGCATCGGTCCAGGGGTAGCCGCCTGCTACTGCGTGATGCAGCCGATGCGCGTCGTGTTGAAAGCGACGTCGTCGATCGCCATGTCGGTGAGCACGCGGTCGTCTTTGATCGTGTTTTGGTCGGGCAGCATCAGGCCGAGGCCGGCGTACGGAGAGAAGCCTACTTCGACGCTGGCGAACTTGGTCACGACTTTGGGGATCAGCTGCTCGTTAGCTGACATGTAGTATTCGGCTTCTTTGCCGTCGATCCACCACTGTGGCATCTCGGTCTTGGTGCCATCGAAGTAGGTTTCGATGCAGTACCATTGGTCGACGATGTACGGCTTGCTGCGCTTGGGGCGCTCGGCGCCGCCGGTCGCGTGCCAGACGCCCATCATGCCGTCGAACTGCCAGCCCATCTCGTACCAGTTCTTGTCTTGATCAAAGGCGCCGACGATGTTGCCGTGACCACCGGGCGCGCCGGGCTTGAAGTGGACGTAGAAGCGTCCCCACATCTGGTTGGTGATCTTGCCCAGGTTGGTCGCGACGAGCTTGCCGCCACTCTGCGGGTACAAGCGATACGAATGCGTGCCGTGCGCCTTGTCGGTCGTGATCACCGCGCCCGGCGTACCGCCCGTCCATTTGGCGGCATCGATACCGTTCTCAAAGTCTAGACACAGATCGTAGGTGTTGTCGGCGCAGCTGGCTTTGACGACCGGACCGCCGCCGCCTTGGCCCGCGCCGCCAGTCGCGACACCGCCTGTGCCGGCCGCGCTGCCAGCTGCGCCGGCTCCGCCAACGGGACCGGGGCTCCCGCTCGCGCCGCCGCCGACACCACTGCCGCTCGCGCCGCCCTGCATTGTTCCAGCCGAAGCCAACGTCCCGGCTTGACCGAGCGCCGAACCGCCCGAGCCAGCGTTCGCGACGCCGCCGGCTCCGGCGCTATTTCCGGCCGGACCAGACTCCGCTGAGCACCCAAAAACCAGCAAGACACCGCAAAGTACTGAGGAGGCCGAGCGAAAGGTCATCTCAGACTCACGTGTCCGCTGACCGGGCCTTCCGCCTCGAAAAACCGACGATTGGACCCGGCCTACGCTAGAAGCGAACACTTTCGGAAACGTTCGACATGAGAATCGCCTACCTGACGGACGTCGAAGGTCAGTGGGCCAAGCTGGAAAGCTTCGCTACCAATAATCCGCTGATCAGCCTGGACAGCGCGGGGCGTCTGCAAGTGACGCCTGGTGCGCGCTTCGTCTTCGGTGGCGACGCGCTCGATCGCGGTTCGGCGGCCCGGCGCATCGTCGCGGCCTTGCTCGACGTGAAGCGTCGCCAACCGGAGCAGGTGATACTCTTGGCCGGCAACCGCGACATCAACAAGATGCGCTTGGTGACCGAGCTGGCCGGCGATCCACCACACACGACGCCGGACAACGTGCGCAACGGTCCGCGCCCGGCGCTACTGCGTTGGATCTTCGACAACACGATGGGCGCGCGCCACGCCTTTCGTCATCGCGCCGAAGAACTAGCAAGGCCAAGCATCGCGGCGGATGACGAAGCGGTTGTCGCAACTTACCTCGCCGATTTGAGCCCGTCCGGCGAGCTCACCAAGTACCTGTGCGCGTGCCAGCTCGGCTACCGCGAAGGTGACACGCTGTTCGTGCACGGGGGCGTCACGCGCGAGTCCTTCGGGCACGTACCGGAAGCGGGACGGTCAGCCGTCAGCCGTCAGCCGTCAGTTGCGAGAAAGTTCGACGACGTCGACGCGTGGGTGGAAGGGCTGAACACGTTTTACGCCGAACAATGCGCGGCCTTTCGCGCGGGTGAACCGAGCGGCTACGCGGAGCTCGTCGCCTATCAGGCGCCGATCCCCGGCACGAAGCTTAACCAAGCCAGCGTCGTCTATGGCCGACCAACGGACGAGGTCGGCAATCCAATCCTACCGGCGCCGGAGGTGATCGCGCGATTGCGGCGCGACGGCGTCCACCGCGTCGTGCTCGGCCATACGCCCAGTGGCGAAAGCCCGGCCGTGCTCCGCGATGCCGCCGGCTTCGAGCTCGTGCTCGCCGACAACTCATACGGTCGCATAGAGTTCGGTTCCCAACTGCTGCTGGATGACGAGCCGAGGATCGCCGGTGTGAGCGTGCTCGACAATGGCCAGCAGGTCGACGTCTTGACGCAGCTCGGGCTCGAAAACGAACTGTCACCGCTCGGCTTGCGCGACGCCGCCGGCCGACTCGTCAAGGCACGCCTGCAAAACGGCGACTACCTGCTGTTTCGCGCCTTCAGCGGCTACCGCGTCGAACAGAGCGCCAGCTCCGCGAGCGCGCTGCCGCAGCCGCTCACGCCGCCACGCTGAGCAGAAACTCGAGCGTCATCACGGCCTCCTCGACAAGCTCGGCCAGGCGGACCTGCCCAGGAGGCATTTCGCCCGGCATCGGCCCAGGCTACCCTGGGAAGGCGATTTTCACACAGTTCCGGAGGCCCAGGTGCACTCACGGATCCGAGGTGCTTGATGCGTAGCTACGTGCGATCGTGCTCTGCGGGGCTTTTGACATGCGTCGCGGCGCTGGTCGGCTGCGGGAGCGATGCGCCCAGCAGCGCGAGCAACCCCGCCGGAGGGGCGAGCGCGGGCTCGGCCGGCGTGAACACCGTTGCCGGAACGAATTCCGGCGGCAGCTCGAGCGGAGCAGGAGCCGGAACCGGAGGCGCGGCGGCTGGTGGAGCCGGAGCCGGGGGTGCAGCCAGCGGAAGCGGCGGGACAGCGGCAGGAGCGGCAGGCGCGAGTGGCGCAAATGGCGGAGCCGCCGGAACTGCCGGCAGCGCGGGAAGTGCGGCTGATCCGTGTGCCGGCGCGCTGTTCTGCGAAAAGTTCGAGGACTACGCCGGCGTGACCACGATTGCCGACAAGCAAAAGTTCGGGCCGTGGCACGCCACGCTGAATACCGGCGCCAGCATGGGTCTCGACAGCACTCACAAAATCTCGGGCGGTAGCGCGCTGCACGTCCACATCGACACCGCAGTCACGGCTGGTGGTCGGCTGTACGCCGATGGAGTGCAGCCAGTATTCGCGAACAAGCCGACCCACCTCTACGGGCGGATGATGATGTACATCGACCCGAACGGCACCAGCGTTCACTGGACCTTCTTCGGCGTGAGCGGCAGCGCCGAGCCCAGCTCACCCGCAGCCGGCCGCAACGCGCAGTACATCATGAGTTCGCTGCCGAAAGCTGGCATCAACACCTACAGCTTCGTCTACGGGCTCCAAGCCGCGGACGGCTACCACGACTGCTCCTCGCAGAGCGCCACCCCGATGCCTTCTACCTGGGCGTGCGTCGCCTTCGAAATGGACTCGGTCGCGCGCAAGCTACGCATGTACAAGGACGGCGCGGCAGATCCAATCTTGTCGATCGACGATCACGGCAAAGGTTGCGTCAAACCAACGGTGGTGACCGACCCCTGGTATGGCCCTGCCGTCACCCAACTGTTCGTCGGCGCGTGGAGCTTCCACGCCATGAACGCGCCGCTCGACGTCTGGATCGACGATCTAGTGGTCGATACCAAACCCGTGTTGTGCCCGGCAAAGTAAGCGCTAGTCCTGGCCGTACCGGCCTGGGCCAAAACGCCGAGTTCGTGGCCGGGCGCAATGTCTGGCCTCGGCCGCGTCCGTCGAGGATTGGCGACCCGGCGGTGTAATGCGCGCGCTCTGGCTACGTCGGCATGACTGAGAGCGCGCAAAAGGATGCACGCCAAGCCGGAGTAAGGACCCATGGAAAACAGCAAACAGAACGATTGTGGATGTGAAAAAGCCGCCTGTGGTTGCGCCGCACGCCCAACGCAAAGCTGCGCATGCGGTGACAACTGCCAATGCGCACCTGTGTGCGGCTGCGGCAGCAGCTGCGCTTGCTCCAAAGCGAGGTCAGGTCGCGGCTAACGAGAATCGTACAGCGTTACCGAGACATTCGAAGTCTGCCTGGGTCGCAACCAGGGCACGCCGTTCAGCTCGAGCCCGACCGCGCAGACCGCGATCGTTCTCCGCCGCGCGACCTGCTCCAGACGACCGAGCACGGCTGTCAACAAATCGCCGTTGAAGGGCGCATAGAGAAAGAAAATCGACCCATCGAGCTCGGCCTCGGCCGCGTTGGCGTGAACGAACGACACCGCAGCTAGGCCGAGCGCGACACCGCGCTCGCGCGCGCATTGCACGAGTGGCGCTTGGATCTCCACGCCGGAGGCTCGCGCGCCTGACAGCAAATGCGCCAAGAGCACGACTTTGCCGAGCCCCGAACCCAGATCGACCAGCTCGTCGCTCGACCGCAACGGGAGCTCGCGCACCAGCGTCAGAATCTCATCCACGCCGCACGGCAGGTACGGCACCGCGCCGCGCGGCAGGTCGGCGATGTCCGGCGGCGCTTCCTCGAGCCCGAGCAGCTCTTCAGTCCAAGCGTCGCGCTCCGGTGCAGGCACCGCCAGCAGGCGCTCGAGCAGCCCTGCGCCGCGCAGCGCTCCTGATTCGACCTCGATGCGCGCGGTTCGCGCCTGCAGCCGCAGCAACTCGTCCACGACCAGCGAGGCTAACAGACGTCAGCGCGACACGCGCGCCGCAGCGCGACGACGCCTGCGAGCAACGCAGCCACTCAGCACGACGCCGAGCGCCAGCCACGACAGCCGCGAGCTGCTGCTAGCGTTGCTGCTCATTCGACAACCGCAGCCCGCGTCGCTGGCCGGCTCTGGCGCGACCGGGAAGCTGCCGGCAGTGCTCGTGGTCGCGCCGGCCGTGCCGACGCCCGCACTTGGGCCCCACGCTCGACCTTCACGCTCGTGAGCATCTTGGTCGGCATCGTGGTCAGCGCGACACCGTTGATGTTGTGGTGGTCAGCCTCGTTGATGGCCGTCTTCATGTCCCACTTCGCCAGGTTCGGCGCCAAGTTGAACACCGTCGGATCAGTCGGGTCGCTGTAGTAGTCCGGAATCGTGGCGTTCTGCGTGTCCATCGCGTCGCTGTAGGTGAGCGTGACTTTGATCGCCGTGCCACCGGCTGCGCCGTTGAAGAACAAGAAGAACTTCGAATACGTCGCCGTTGGTACCGTGAACGTGAACATGCCCGAGACAGGAACGAGGTGCGTCTGCGGCGACGTGGCGAGCGCGTCGTTCGAAAAGTTCAGCACGACCTCAGGGTGCCTAACCCCGCCAGCAAGCTCATCGCGATCGTGGCAGTCATCGACAGAGTGGCGCTCAGGCTGCGCTTGATTCGGGGCTTCCTCGCCCAGCTTAGTTACCGGCCACCGCCAAAAGTCTGTGATTTCGTTGAACCCGGGAACGAGCCGCCGCGATCGCGGTCGAGGAGGCTAACGCGGGCCGGCTCGACCGCGATTTCACGGCACCGGGAAGATCTTCACCGTGAGTTTGTAGGTGGTGGAGTTATCACCGTAGCCGACGTCGATGTACGTGAAATTGATCGGGCCACCGTTGCCGGCGTACAGAAGAAAGTACGTGTGATCTTTGCGCCACTGGCCCCACCAATACGGGCGTGGCTTTGCCTTCGGATTCGACTCGTCGACGCCCAAACCGTAGTCGGTGTTGGCGTCGCCGACGTCGACCTTGCCGCCACCGTTGGCGTCGTAGTCCATCCAATCGGCGTCGCCCTCGGCGAGATTTCCGCCACCGACTTTGCCGCTGCCGGCCGCCTGCAGCAGGTAGACGCCGCCACTAGCCGGGGACATCGTCGATTTAACGGTGGTTTGAGTGAGCGGCGTCATCAACGTCTCGAGTGCCGTGGGCAGCGCGGGCGTCGGTGAAAGGTGCAGCACTTCGACGCGGATGTTGCCCATACTGGTGGCGTCGGCGGCTCGCAGCATCTTGAGCGACAGGGGCGCGCCGGTGCCGGTAACGATCATGTAGTACGTGTGATCGGCGCGGTAGGCTCCGAACCACTTCTTGCGACCAGCCGTCACGCCCGCCAGCACGCGTTCGAAGTTGATGCCCACGTCGATGCCGACGTCTACACCACCCACCATGTCTTGGCCGGCTGCGCCGGTGATCGCACCGTACTCGGCGTCCATCTGATCGGCACCCGCGTCAGTCGCGCCGGTAGCCTTCAGTAGGTACAACTCGCCCGTGTCGAGGCTCTTGGTAGCGGCGGGAATTCCGCTCGCAGGCACTTGGATCGTGTCGATGGCGTTGGGCGTGGCAGCGGGTCCGCCAGCAGCTCCACCAGCCTGACCTCCGCTACCGCCGCCGCCAGCAGCGACGCCGCCCGTTGCGCCCGCGGTACCGCCAGTCGTAGCGAGCGTGCCGCCGGTCGCTGTGCCCGCAGTTCCGGCGGCCCCAGCCGTCGCGACCGTGCCGCCACCGCCAGCCCCGCCAGCCGACGCGCCTGCACCAGCGCTCGTCGTGATGGTCGTGCCGCCGCTGCCGCTCGTTGCCGCCGGCTGCGGATCGGGCGAAGCCGACGCGCACGCCGCCAGCACGCAAGCGGCCAACAGGCCCCTACCAAGCAGGCGCGGTCCGCCAGCGTGCGGGAGCGAAAAACGACGCTGCCAAAAAACTGAGCTCGAGCTTGCCTTGGGCGTCTGACCGGTCAACATGAAGCTTCGCTCGATTCTGTTCCCAACGGAGCACCTCGCGGCTCAGGCTTTCGCCAGCCTCAACTCTCGCTGATGAACTAGCCAGCTTGCAGGTTCAACGCGTCACCGCCTCAGCGAACGATCTTCAAAAAAACGAGGACTTTGCCGGACATTCGTCGTGCGAGCGGATCGATTCGTCGATTTGACTGCACTCATCTTCGCGTGGTGCGTGCGCGCAAAACGCGCAACGAACGCCCCCACGGCCCGCTCCGGACAACTCATGAAGTATCATCACTTGGCTCGTCGGCTCGGCTTGATTCCCCTCGCTGCAGCGACGCTCGCGTTGCTCGCCACCGCGGCTTGCACGGTGTCCAGTGAGCCGGGCGACCCCCAAACAACGACCGCCGGTGGCGCAGGCATGTCGACGTCCGCCGGCGGCAGCGCAGCGGGCAGCACCGGAACGGCCGGAACCCCGAGCGGCGGTACCGGAACGGCCGGCATGGCGGGCGCGACTGCTGGCAGCGGCGGCACCGCAGGCACGAACGCGGGTGCGGGCGGCACGGCAGGAACGGCGGGCGGCGGCGGTGCGGGTGGTAGCGGCGGCACAGGCGGCGCCACCGTCGTCGATCACAACGCCGCCGGAGCGATCGTCATCCTCGGCTCGTCGACGTCAGCTGGCACGGGGCCGAAGGATCCAGCCAACGCTTGGGTCGAGCGTTACCGCGCGTACCTGAAGACGAACTACCCCAACTTCAAGCTAACGAACCTGGCGGTCGGCGGTTACACCACCTACCAGATCCAACCGTCCGACTACGCGCCCACCGGCGGCCGCCCGGGGCCCGACAAGTCGCACAACATCACGTTCGCGCTCACGCTCAAGCCGAACGCGATCATCATCAACATGCCGACGAACGATACGAACGCGAACTACCCGGCGACAGATCAAATGGCGAACTTCGATCGTGTCACCAAGCTGGCTGAGCAAAACGGCGTCATGTCTTGGGTCACCACCACGCAGGCGCGCAACTTCGGTGGCGACTCGGCGGCCGTGCAAATGACCAAGCACGCCCTCTTGATCACGGTGCGCGATCAGATCAAAGCCAAGTACACCGACCACACGCTCGACTTTTGGACCGGCTTTGCCGAAGACAACGGCAACATCAAAGCGATGTGGGACTCGGGCGACGGCACGCACATGAACGACGCGGCCCACGCCTTGCTCGTCCAGCAGGCGATCGACGCCAAAATCGCCGAAGCGGTCGCCGCCAAAAAATAGCCGCGGCGCGCCTCAAATCACGCGGTCGAGCAGCGCCTGGCCGGCCGCGGAGCGGGCGAGGTTCTGCAACAGATGCGAAACCTGCGCGCCGCGCGGAGCCCAAGCAGCTCTCGACGTCGGGTTGCCCAACCGCGATCTCGGCGTCCGCGAATTGCTCGACCCCGAGCAGCTCGAGGGGCGCGACCTGCTCCGCCAATCGCTAGCCTTCGGCCGGACTCAGCTTCGCGTTCGACCAAATGCTAACCGGGCGCGCAGCTGAAGTTCGTCGGATCACAAAGCATTGAAGCGCAGTCGCGACCGTCGCGGCAATCGACGCAGCTACCGCTGAGCTGGTCGCAATGTTGGTTGGGACAGTCGGACTCCTTGCGGCACTGGATGCAGCCGCTACCGTCACTAGCGCACAGGTGTCCGAGCGGTGAAGTCGAGCACTCACCGTCTTCGTCGCATTGGTAGCAGACCAAGCGTCGCCCGTCGCAGCCGTGCGCGCCCTTGCATCCACTGTCTTCGACACAAGTCTTGAGGCAGCGATTGGCAAGCGAGTCGCAGGCGAAGCCGCTCTCGCAGTCTGCCTTGGTGGTACAGGCAACGCAGCGGTGTCGCGCGCCTTCGCAGCGCGGCAGGCCGTAGACAGCGCAGTCAGCGTCGCTCGTGCACTGTGCGCAGAGATCAGCCGCGCAATGCAGCCCCAGCGAACATTCGCTGAGTGTGCCACAAGCCTGGGCGGCGCCAGCATAGCCGCTTTCTCCTGAACCGGCGTGGCCCGCGCCGCCGCCGAGATTGCCGGTCGCAGCGACTGCCATGCCTCCGCTACCCGCCAACCCGCCCTTAGCGCCGCTGCTCAGCACTCCGCCCGTAGCTACGGGCGCTCCTCCGGAGCCGGCCCCGGCTGGATCCTTGTCGAAATCGAACCGCCCATCGCACGCCTGGTTGCCCACGCCGAGCGCAGCCAAGACCAGCGCCAGCCTGAGGCCCGGTTTGAGCCACGGCCTCCGCGAAGTCGTCACGGCTCGGCCGAGAGCTTCGTTGCCTCGTCGATCGCGAAGCCGTGCGGGTAACGGTTCAAGTAGCGCTTGGCTTCGGCGCGTCCGTCGGCGAAACCTGCCAAGAGTCGCATGCGCGCTACCATGCCATTTTCTGCCAAGGGGCTGTTGGGGAAGCGACTGATGAGCTCCTGGTAGGCACGGAGGGCGCCGCCGGTGTCGCCCTGCCGACTCCGGGCGGTGCCCTCCGCAAAGAGGTCGTTCTGGGGCGCCAAGGCCGACGCGCGTTCTTCGTCGCTCACTGTCGCTGGGGCCCGCGGGCGTACTTCGGCTTTCGGTAGTGAACCCGGGCCGTTCGCGCGAGCCGCCGATATGGCCGTCGGAACGGGCGACGCCGCGTCCGGCTGAGTGGCGCAGTCCGTCGGCCAGCTTTGCCCGGCCTTCACGCTGAGCGCGGCAAGCCCCGCAGCGCGCACTTCGACCACGCCTTCGGTGACTTCGAGGCGGGTTCGAGTGCCGTCGCCACACGCCTCGCCCGCTTCGACGACTTTGAGGTGGAAGCGCGTGCCTCGCACCTCGACCTCGGCATCCGGAGTGTTGACGATGAAGCGCTGAGCGCCTGTCAGTTTGGCCACGTGCGCCGAGAGCTCGCCGTGTTGTAACGAAAACCGTTGCACCGCGCCCTGGCTATCCACGCGAAACGATGTTTGGCCTGCCAGCGCCATCGAAGTGCCGCTCGAAAGCCGTAGCGACGCCCCGCCGTCAGCGGGCGTATCGATGCGCTGCCCGGACTCGAGCGACGCGCGAGCCGGCAGAGGTTGCTCGTTCGCTCCGAACGCCAGCGAGGCGCCTTGCCCGGACGGGGAAACGTCGATCGACACAGAGGTTGCCGCGCTGGTCGACGAGCGAGTCGGCCGCGCTAGCTGCAGCCCCAGGACCAAGGTTGCTGCCGCGGCGCAAAGACTGCCGAAAGCCACCAGCCGACGCCGACGGGCCCGCGCCCGCAGCGCGCGCTCGATAGTTGCCACGCCGCGCGCCTCGTCACCCGAGCCGAGCTTCGGCGCGGGCAGATGGTTGGCGATGAGCTTGGCGGCTGCTGCCGCATAGCGCGGAGTGTTCATTCGTCCTCCGAGTGTTGCTTCAGAAAACGGGCCAAAGTTGCGTCTTTGCGGATGCGCTCGTGAACTTCGCGCCGACCACGCACCAGCCGGCTTTGGGCGGCCGACAGCGACGCTCCCGTGATTTGCCCGATCTCCTTGAGATCATAGCCATACACGTCGTGCAACAAGAACGCCCACGCCTGATCCGGATTCATTTTCTCGAGCTCGACGCGAACTCGCTCGAGGGCCTGGCGCGCGGCGGCCGTGCTGGAATGACTACGTGCCGGGCTCGGAAGGTCTGGCGAGGGCTCGTCCGCGAATAGACGGCGCTCGACGCGACGTCGCCGAATGGCCCGATAGGCTGCCCGAGCCGTGACGATCGATATCCAAGCATCGAGCGGGCACTCGCCGCGAAAGCGGCCAATGGTATCCACCAGCTCGAACAAGGCTCGCTGTGCGACGTCCTCGTAGTCGCCATCACGCACCCCCAGTAGGCGCACCAGCGTGCGATCGACCACGGGTCGAACGCGAGCGTAGAAGGCGCTACTGAGCGAGGCGTCGCGTGCTTTGAGGCCAGCCAACAACGTACTGTCGTCCACGCCGGGCGGCCCGGGTTGCTCGCTGTCGCCGACGGCGGCGGGTACGAGCATGAGCGGGGTGCGCAGAGTGGAGGACATGCAGAGGTGTGTCCCAGAAGAGTGCAGTCGGGAGCGATTTAGCAGGCAAGCGGGTGTCAAAACTGCGTTCGAAAGCCTAGTTCCGCCACGGCGCGAAACGGTGGTACCACCGCCGCAAGCCGTTGGTGCGTGTAGATCTCTGTTTTTCCAAGCATTCCTTCGAGACCGACCCCGAAAAAGGCACCTGCTCCGCCCGTGATGCGAAAGCCGACCTCGGCGAGCAAATCGCCACCTAGCAGCCAGCGACTGCGACTGTCCGGCGTGATGTCGTCTTCCGAAAGGTGCGAAGCATTGAAGTAGCTGGCAAAAGTGTCGAGGCGAGCACCTAGCTCGAAGGCCGAGGCTTGCGGCAGCAACGCCAACGCCACGCCTCCGCCGATCAACGCCGTGCGCGTGTTGGCCTGGGCTTGGGGGATATTGCCGCTGCGCCCGGCGAGGGAGAGTCGCGCCCACATCGGACCTGTGAGCCGGAGCCTGAGCGCCGCGCTGGCACCCAGACCGGCGGCGTTGCCGTGCAGCCCGCTGCTCGCGATGCCGGCGAATTCGACGCTGCGCCTGGCGACGATGGCTTGGGGGCGAGCGGTCACGTCTTTTTGCGCCACGCGCTCTGATTTGGCCGCGGAGCGCGCTGGAGTCTGCGCAGGTTGAGGTGGCGATAGCGCGGGAGCAGGCTGCTTCTCGCTATCACCCGCGTACATGGTCGCAACGGCGAAGCCCAACAAGCGACCGCGTTCGCTCACTTCGCTGCTAAGGCTGCCGCGGCTCTCGCCAAAGCTGATTTCTCGATCGAGCCAACGTTTTTCGCGCGAAACGTAGCAATGCAGACGCGCCTTCTGGCCGTCCGACGTGAAGCTCAGCTCGACCACGCCGTCGAGCTCCGCGCCTTTTGCGGAGCTTGCTTCGTCCGCAGGATCGTCCGTCGCAAGCTGTGCCTGAATTCGCGCGTCGCCGCCCAGCACCCGCTGCGCAGCCTGCTGAAATGCCGATGTCATGGCCTCGCCGCCGCAGATGCCGAGCGAGCACGCGTCGCTGCCGCTTTTTTGCGCGATCACTATGACAATCAGGGTGACGGCTAGCAAGGGCGTCAGAGTGTAGGCTGCGGTGGCAGGCTTGTCGTGCCTGATCTCAACGACGTGCTGGCACCTTGAACGCCATGCACACTTCACTGACTTTGCGGATGGTGGCGTCCGTTGGCCTAGTCGCGGTTGCGCTCGCCGCGTGCTCCAGCAGCGCCGGCGATTCGTCCAATTCCGCTACGGGCAACGCAGGGGGTAGCAGCGAGGCCACGGCTGGTTCCGCAAGCAGCGGCCGTTCGGGAGTGGGCACCGCTGGTGGAACCAGTAGCGCTGATGTGCCGTGCGAAGTGCAGGTGCTCCTGGCCAACAAGTGCCTGCTCTGTCACAAGGCCAATCCGCCAGGCGCCTTACTGGCGAGCGCCGACTTCCAGCGCTTGAGCAAGGCCGATCCGAGCAAAACCGTGGGCGAGGTCGCGCTCGAGCGCGTCGCCCTGACGACGAACCAGCGCATGCCGCCAGCACCACTCGCGGCTGCAACCGACGCCGAAATCGCCGCGCTCACGACCTGGGTGAAAGGCGGCGCCATGCCAGCAAGCTGTGGCGAAGCCGTTGCTATGCCGCCCGATCCCTACGCGACGCCGCTCGTATGCACGACTATGAAGAATTGGACGGGCGGCAATCGCGAATCGCCGCTGATGCGGCCGGGCGGCGCCTGCATCTCGTGCCACCAGAAAGCGGGCGAAGGTCCCGTGTTTGCCGTCGCGGGAACAGTCTTTCCGACCGCGCACGAGCCGGACGATTGCGACGGGGTCGGTAGTGCCGCAGGGGCTCAGGTCGTCATCACCGAAGCGAACGGCAACGCTCACACGTTGACTGTCAACCAAGCCGGCAACTTCTTCCTGGAGGCGTCAACCTTTGCGTTTCCTTACCAGGCGAAGGTCGTCTACCAAGACCGTGAACGCGTTATGGTCGAAGCTCAGACCAGTGGCGATTGCAACGACTGCCACACCCAAGACGGCCGCGAGAACGCGCCCGGTCGCATCTTCTTGCCGTGAAGTGGGTCGGCTGCGAACCGAGTGTGGAAGAACCTTTCACGGTCGCGGGCCTTTTGCCGTTCGGTGCCTTGCGAAGGCACGGGTCCGGCACCCATAGCTTCGATCATGTCTTCGTCTGTCCTGCAAATCGTAACGTTATTCGTGGCGGCAACCGGCCTCGCGGCTTGTGGCAATGGCCCGGGAGGCTCGACCGGCAGCACCTGCCCCACCGATTCGACGCTCACCTACAGCAACTTTGGCCAGGCCTTCATGCAGGCACATTGCCTCGCTTGCCACTCCGCAAACGGACCCCAATCGCCCAAGCTTGATACGCTCCCCTTGGTTCAAGCTGCCAAATCAGACGTCGATCGTTCTGCAGCCGCCGGCCCCAACGCCGTCAACACGTACATGCCGGAAGGCAGTTCCGTTGACGAAGCCGACCGGCGCAAGCTCGGCGAATGGCTCGCATGCGGCGCGCCTGAATGACCGCGTCGCGCCTTGTGCCACGAAGGCGCGGCGCGCCTCAGAACGTGTTGACGTGGGCCAAGATCAGGTTGAGCTGAGCGTCGGTGATGCGGGTGGCGGTGAACTTTGGCATGGAGTCGTGGCGCATGGCGTACTGGCCGACGTTCTTGCCCTCGCGCACGAGCTTGAGCACGTTCTTGCCCTCGCCGGCTAGTGGGCGCGTCACGACGCTGCCCTTGCCGTCGGTGCCGTGGCAGTTGGAGCAGTAGTCGTTGTAGAGCGTTTGCCCGGTGGTGGGTTGCGGGGGTTGGTCGAGG
Source organism: Polyangiales bacterium (assembly GCA_038252755.1). Taxonomy (GTDB): domain Bacteria; phylum Myxococcota_A; class Polyangia; order Polyangiales; family Polyangiaceae; genus PMG-095. Next base: position 27,436 of record JBBSAB010000091.1, read on the forward strand.
TAGTCCCAGATCAGGGTCAGTTGGGCGTCGCTCAGTTTGTCGGTCCCGAACTTTTCCATCGCCTTGGGCCACGGGGCGACCAATAACCTCGCCTTGGAAAAATTCGCGCGCGTGAATGGCGATCTTGGGTTCGTCAGGTAAGGCTTGTGCGGTCTCGAGCCATTCGTGTCAGGTGCGCACAACTCCCCGCCCACTCGCACTCGCACTCGCACCCCAATCGGAGCGTCGAATCCGGCGGTTCGGCTTCCCGCACAAGGAGATTGTACGCCTGACGAGGCGCCCGGGCCGTGGTTCGCCTAAAAGGCGGCCATGGCCAAAAAGATCATTGCAGTAGTCGGCGCGACGGGTGCACAGGGAGGCGGGCTGGCAAAGGCGATTCTCGCCGATGCCGGGAGCGAGTTCACGGTGCGCGCGATCACGCGCAAGGTCGACGGCGACGCGGCGAAAGCGTTGGCGGCGGCGGGTGCGGAGGTGGTGAGCGCAGATTTGGACGACGTCGAGAGTCTGAAGCGCGCGTTCGCAGGCGCGTACGGCGCGTTCTGCGTCACCAACTACTGGGAGCACATGTCCCCCGACAAAGAGATCGCGCAAGCCAAGAACTTGGCCGACGCGAGCAAGGCTGCTGGCGTCACGCACGTGGTCTGGTCGACCCTCGAAGACACCCGCAAGCGCGTGCCGCTCAGCGACGACCGCATGCCGACGCTTCACGGTCGCTTCAAAGTCCCGCACTTCGACACCAAGGGTGAGTCGGACGCGTTCTTCGATCCAGCGCGCACTACGTGGCTGGCTACGTCCTTCTACTGGGACAACTTGATCTACTTCGGGATGGCTCCCAAGCCGGACGAGACCGGCAAGCTCGGCTTCGTGTTGCCGATGGGCGACAAGAAGCTGCCCGGCATCGCCGCCGAGGACATCGGCAAGTGCGCGTACGGCGTGTTCAAGCGCGGCGGGGCCGCGATCGGCAAGCACATCGGCATCGCTGGTGATCACCAGACCGGCGCCCAGATGGCAGCCGCCATGAGCCAAGCCCTCGAGCGCGAGGTGACGCACAAGGACGTGCCGCCGGCAGTCTACCGGTCGTTCGGTTTCCCGGGCGCCGACGATCTGGGCAACATGTTCCAATACAAAGCCGAATTCGAGGCCGAATTCTGCGGTGCACGCAGCCTGGCCGAGTCGCTCTCGCTGAATCCGGAGTTGCTGACTTTTCCGGCGTGGCTCGCCAAGAACAAGTCGCGCATTCCGCTGAGCTGAGTGGCTCCGGACAGACGGATGCCCGCCGCGCAAACCGCAGTGGGCGTCCTTTTGTAACGTTCGGTAGACGACTGCGCACCGAGCGCAAGCCTCGTACACGCGAGCGCTTGAGCTCACGCAACAGCACGCCGAGCAACGGTTTCTTGGCGCTCGCTTGGCCGAGATGCTCGCTCCCTTGCGCCGCTCACCAGCGCAAGAAGCCCGCGAAGAGGTCGTGCTCGGCGAAGCCGCGCAGCGCCCGACCGAGCTCAAACAACCAGTAACGGCGCTCAGTACCGCTGCGGCAGCCAAGCGATCCAGGCGCCGACGCGGTTCTGCTCGTCGGTGAGGCCTTGGACGATCGTCGTGCCGTCGCGGGTCGCGACGCGTTCGGCGCTCTGCAGTTGGGCGCCGTTCAAGTTGACGCCTAGGGTCGTGAGGTAGGCAGCGATGCCGACCAAGCCCACGCCGTCCCACAGCACCGCTTCACTTGCTCCCGCTTGGATGCCGCTACTGCCAATCAGCACGTCACCTAAAGCGTCGCTGGCCGCTGCACCGCTGAACGCTGGTGCTTGTAGGAGTTGAAAGCGGCCATGCGGCGCAGGACCAGTCTCCGCACCTCCTGAACCCAAGAGATCCCCCCCCTCCCCATTCGCGACCGGCTGATTCGTCGGGGCTCCGCTTTGCCCACGCCCGATGCTTCCTGTACCTGCCGTTCCTACCGCTCCGCCACTCGCAGCTGGTTGCCCAGCCGTACCCACGGAGCCCGACGCAGATCCGCCGCCCGCTTCAGGACTGTCGAGATCGACCCAACCACCACACCCCGTGAGCATGGCAGTAAGCCATGCCAACGCCGTGAGCTCGCCCCTGTATTGCTGAGTCATGGATCGTTAGTTCCCTCTGCCGGCGCAAATGAGCGCTGCGAGGGATGAGAGTCGTTGATGCGCGCCAACAGCTCGGTCGATTTTTGGCGAACCGACGCCGAGTGCGCCGACGCTTGCAGCGTGCGCAGCAGAGTCGCGGCGTCGCTCTCACGTCCCTGCGACAGCAACAGCTGCGCTTGAACGATCTGGGCCGATTCGCGCTCGGCGCTGCTACCGCGCTGTGCCAGCTCCTCGAGCGCCGCGTTGGCGGTCTCGAAGTCGCGCTCGCGCAACATCGACGGCCAGGAACGCTTGAAACTCCGCGGGCTCACGCCTGCCTTCAGCCTGGGCCTCATCTACCGCGTTGACTGAGCGTCCCCGCCGACCAAGTCATGTTGGTCCGTTACAGCTGCGTGATCTGGCGCCCCGCTGGTACGCCGACGCGCGTCGCCCAGGCATTCCAAGCCTTGACCATCGTGGTGACGCGAGCCGGCTGAGCCGCGGCCAAGTCGTTCAGCTCGGTCGGGTCTTTGGACAGGTCGTACAGCTCGATGGTGTCGGCGTTTTCGTGGCGCACCACTAGCTTGAAGTTGCCGTCGATCCACGCGCGATTCGTCTCGTGCTCGAAGCCGAGCAGACGCGGCCCCACCGGCTTGCCTTCGGCGATCGTCGAGACGAGCGACGCGCCCTCGAGCGGCAACACGGCGTGCCCGGCAAACTGGTCGGGGTGCGTCACGTTCGCGGCCTCGAGAATCGTCGGCGCCAGGTCGATCACGTGCGCGACCTGGTTCTTCCACGCGCCGGGCGTCATCGTCTTGGCTGGCCACGAAACGACCAGCGGCGAGCGGACGCCACCGCCGTGCGTGTAGTGCTTGAAGAAGCGGAACGGCGTATTTTCGACACGCGCCCAGCCACCGCCGACCTGCATGTGGTCGTTCGGTTGGTTCGGCTGCCCCATGTTTTGGAGTTGCTGCCCAGTCAGGGCGACGGGCGAACCGAACGACGTTCCGACCGGGCCGCCCTCGTAGTTTCCGCCGTTGTCGGACTGCACGAAGATCAGCGTATTCTCGTACTGTCCGATGCTTTTCAGGCGCGCGACCACGCGCCCCACCGCCGTGTCGACGCTTTCCACGCTCGCGGCGTACAGCGCCATCTTCCGCGTCAGGTCGGCCTTTTGTGCGTCTACGAGCGACGCCCAGGCCGGAATCGTTTGCGCCGGCGTCATGAATGGCTCGGCCGGTGACAGCAGGAACGTCGCGTCGATCACGCCCTGGGTGAGCATGCGCTGGTAGCGCTCGGTGCGGACTTGGCCCCAACCTTTAGCGAAGATGTCCATGTACGACTGGCCACCAACGGCCGGAGCGTTCTCGGCCAAAGCGCTATCGACCTGGACCGGGAAATGCGGCGCGTTGAACGGCAAGTACATGAAGAACGGTGCGCCGTCGTTCTGCGCGTAGTGGTAGTTGAGGTAGTCGAGCGCGTAGTCGCCAATCGCCGTAGCCTGGTAGAAATCCTTGGGCCCGTCGCCGTAGACATGCTCGGGGATCGCATTGCCCTTGGAGTGAAAGCTGTACTTGGTCTTGTCCCACTTGCTGGCTTCAGCGCCGGCAGCGTCGGGTCCGAAGCCAAAGACGTGGTCGAAGCCGCGCATCCGCGGGACTTGGCCGGCGCCTGTGCCGATGTGCCACTTGCCAGCCATGTACGTACGGTAGCCAGCTGAGCCCAGCACCTCAGGGATCGTCACGTTGTTGTCCGTGCGCATCGGCGGCAAGGATTCGCCTGGCGTGACCGCTACTTGCTGCGTGTAGTTGCCGGTCAGCAGCGCCTCGCGCGTGGGGCTGCAGCGCGGCGTGACGTAGTAGTTGCGGAAGCGCGTCCCCTGCTCCGCCAGCCGATCGATGTTGGGCGTGCGAACCTCACCGCCATAGGTGCCGAGATCCGAGAAGCCCAGGTCGTCGAGCAGCACGACCACGATGTTGGGGCGGCCCGGGTCGGCGCTGCCGCCGGCGCCTGCCTCGCCAACCGAATCACCCGCCATGCCGCCGCCAGCGACTGACCCCGCCGTTCCACCGCCACTGCTACTCGCGCCACTGCCGCCCGCAGCCGTGCCGCCCGCAGCCGTTCCTGCGCTACCGTGGTCCGCGCCCGCGCTGCCGGCCGTCGCTGGCTCGCCGGCGGCGGGCCGGCCGGCACCCGAACTCGACGACTCGGTGCGACTGCCCTCGCCGCAAGCCGGAGCAAGCAAGACAGCGACGACGCAACTCACAACCCGGAACGATCGCAAATTTTTCATAGTCACCTTCAGCCGCGGCTTGGCACCTGATGACGGGCGCTCTGGCAAAGCGCGACACGTTTTTTGTTCGCGCCGCATGACTTCGAATCTGATCGCCCCAGTCGATGATTCATCGCATCTTACCCGAGCGAGCGGGGACAACAGGAAGGCCGCACCGCCTTCCTCTGGGCATTCATCGCATTCGGACGTTCGCTCGGCGACTTTGGGTTTGTTGAGCTGGATAGGGTTTGCGCGGCGCGTTTCCGTGTCGCAACTGCGACACGATTTTTGCAATAATTTCGGGTCGAATATTGTTGCGGCGCTCGTCAAGGTAGTTGTCGCTTTGATGAACGCCGGTTGCGAACCGCGCCCCTTTCAAGGCGAAGGCTCTCGGCACGCGCTTGGCGTATCGCAAGTGCGACACACATTTCTCAATGATTCTGCGGGCGGTCTCGGATGGCATGACGCTGTCGCACTTGCGACAAGATCAGCGGTGGCTGACGAAGATATCGCAAGTGCGACACC
>JBBSAB010000092.1:0-31458 GCA_038252755.1 Polyangiales bacterium
ACGCGGCTCCCGCGATCCGCTCGCGCAAACGCTGAGCGCTGCACGCACGCGTCCCAAATCTACCGACCACCGCTACAAAAGCTTCTGCAAGCGGGCCGCATTTCGGCAGCCAACCGAGATGAGACCAATGCTCAGCCGCCTTCCTGTTGTTTCCTCTCGTTCCCGGAGTCAGCGCTCCGTGCGCATGCGCGAGACTGCCAGGGCGGTGCCGAGGCACGTAGCGAGCGGCGCGAGAGCGGCGGGGGTGAAGCCGAAGGCGGCGACCACGATGCCGCCGACGGCTGGTGCCAGGATCAGCGCCAGGCCGAGCTGTGCTTCGCGGCGGGCGGTGTGCGCGACCCGCAGCGAGTAAGCGGCGTCGCGCACGTCGTCGGACGCCAGCTGCACGCTCCATTCGGACGAGCCGGAGCCGGCTACCGACAACGCGACCGAGACGTCCGCGGCGCTGAGCGCGCCGTCGTCGCTGGGGGTGCGACCGACAACCGCCACGACCGCGCCACCGTCGCGCAGGCGCCGTACTTCGTCGCCGCGCTCGCTGGGCGGCACTTCGGGGCGCAGGTGGTCGATATCGAGCGCGCGACCGAGCGCTTCGCAGGTGTCGCGCGCGTCACCGGACAGCAGGATTGGCTCGACGCCGACGTCCATCACGTGCTGAACGGCGGCGCGGGCGCCGGCGCGCAGCCCGTCTTGCAGTCCAATCACCCCGATCAAGCGGCCGCCGAGCGCCACCAAGAGCACGCTGCGGCCCATCGCCTCCAGATCGCTGATGCGCGCCTCGGCGCCGGCGACCCCGACGCGCTCGCGCAGCATCAGCGCGCGGCTGCCGACAGCCAAGCTCTGGCCGCTGCCGGCGACGGCGGTGATGCCGAGCCCGGGCAGCGGCGTCGGGCTGCGCACCGCATCGGGACGAATGTTGCGCGCGCGGGCGGCGCGCAGGACGGCGTTGGCGGCCGGATGCTCGGTGCTGGCCTCGGCGCCGGCAGCGAACGACAGCACGCCCTCGGCGTCGTGGCCCGAAAGCGCGTCGATGCTCGTCACCTCGGGCTCGCCGAGCAGCAGCGTGCCGCGCGCGCAAAACGCGACGCTCGACACGCGCCCGGCGCGATCGAGCGCGTCGGCGGAACGAAACGCGACGCCGCGCCGCAGCGCTGCCAGGACGGCGCGCATCAGTTGCAACGAGCCGATCTCGGCCACGCCGGCTTGCGCGAGCGCGGCGAAGCTGGCGATGCCGAGCAAGAGCACAGTTGGGCTGTTGCCGGCGCCGGCGAACGCCAACAGTGCCGCGAAACCGGCCGCGAACGGCGCGGCTTTTTCGGCCAGGTTGCGGCCGAGCCGCGCGGACTTGCCATGCAGATCGGCGCGCCGCCGCGGATCGTGCGTGAGCCGGATCCAGGCGCGATCGTAGCCGGCCCAGCCGACGATCGCGCGCAAGGTGCCTTCGACGATCGAGGCTCCGGCGACCAAACTGTCGCCCTCGCGGCGTTCGACCTGCGTCTTGGCGCCGAGCCACGGCAAGACGCGCGCGGTGCCGGCCGTGACGGTGGCGTCGACCGGCAAGACGTCGCCCGCTTCGACCACGATTTCTTCGCCGGGCCGCAAATCGGCAGCGTTGGTCGTCGCGACCTCGCCGCCGGCGACGATCCGCCGCCCCGCGTGATCGAGCTCCGCGAGCAGCTGTTGGCGTTCGAGCTCGAGCGGTCGCCGCGCACGGCGAACCAGTAGCAGGCTGAGCGCGGCGCACAGCGTGACCACGCCCGATAGCCCAATCGCGCTCTCGGCTTCGGCTTGTTCCGAGAGTCGCAGGCCGATCGCGGCGGCTACCGCGACGACTGGACCGCACAGCGTGGCCAGCGGATGCAGCTCGGTCACGCTGCGCTGGCCCATCGCGCACTCGGCGACCAGCGCGGCCGTCGCGACCGCGGCGACAACGAGCCGTGCCGCCAGCGAGAGCTCCGAGTTGCCGGTGAGCGAGAGCACAAGCGAGAGTGTGGCGCCCAGCACCGAAAGCGAGAGGAGCAGCGTGCCGGCGTCGACCGAGAGCGACGGATCTTCGACGCCCGCGTGGCTTTCGGCGCTGTCGGCGTCGCTGTGCGGCTCGCGAAAACCGGGCGCAACGTCAGCGTCTAGGGGCTGGCTGTCGGTCAGCGCCGCGACGTCGGCGGCTACCGTGCTGACTGCGTCGCTCTGCCAGCTCGGGTTGTCGAACGACGGCAGCGGAGGCTCGACTGGTGGCGTGGAGGTCGGAGTTGTGGTGTGTTTGGGGCGCGCTTGCGAGCGCTCAGGCTCGCCGCTGCGGTATTTTTCTTCGCAAGCGCGGCTGCAAAAATAGCAAAAATGCTCGTCGAAATGCGCGACGCGCGGCGCCCGCAGCGGATCGACCGGTGCTCGACAATTCGAACACGGCAGTGTCTCCGCAGCGGCGCTCATGGAAAGGTGCCGAGCACGCGGTCGAGCACGTCGAGTGCGCCGCCGAGCTCAGCCGAGGTGATGGTGAGCGCTGGCGTGAAGCGTAACGCCTGGCCGCCGGCGATCGTCACCAGCACGCCGGCGTCTTGCAGTTTGCCCAAGACAGCACGCGCATCCACGTTGTCCTTCAGCACCAAGGCTTGGAGCAGTCCCACGCCGCGCGAGCTCGCGACGAGCTTCGGGTACTTCTTGCCGAGTTCGAGCAGGCGCTCTGCTAGCTGTGCGCCGCGCTCTTGGGCGGCTTCGAGCAGGTGCTCTTTCTCAAGCGTTTCGAGCACGGCCAGCGCCGCGGCGGATGCCAGCGGGCTACCACCGAACGTGGAACCATGGCTGCCGGGCGGCAGCGCTTCGCCGAGCGCCTGCTTGCACAGCATGGCGCCGATCGGCACGCCGCCGGCCAGGCCTTTGGCCAACGACAGCGCGTCGGCCTTCACGCCGTACTGCTCGAAGCCCAGAAATTTACCGGTGCGGCCGATGCCGGTCTGAATCTCGTCGGCCAGCAGCAGCGCGCCCGCTTCGTCGACGATGTCGCGCAGCTCTTGCAAGAAGCCGGGCGGCGCCGGCAACACGCCGCCTTCGCCCTGGATCGATTCGACCAAGATCGCGGCCACGTCCGGACCCATCTCTTGCCGCACGCGCACGACGTCGCCGTACGGCACGTGCGTGACGCCCAGCATCGGACCGAAGCCTTCGCGGTACTTAGGCGTACCGGTGGCGGCGAGCGCACCCAAGGTGCGACCGTGGAACGCGTTGTCGAACGCGATGACGCGCAGCCGCTCGGGTTGGCCCTTGGCGAAGAAATGCCGACGCGCGAGCTTGAGCATCGCCTCGTTGGCTTCGGTGCCCGAGTTGCAGAAAAAAGCGCGATCCATCCCCGTCAGGCGCGTCAGCTTGGCGGCGAGCTCGACGTTGGGCTGGTTGTAAAAGTAGTTCGACAGGTGGATCAGCTGCTTGGACTGCGCGGCGATCGCCGCAGCCAACACCGGGTGACCGTGGCCGAGCGTGCTGACCGCAATGCCCGCGAACAAGTCGAAGTACTGTTTGCCGGCAGCGTCCCAAACTCGCGAGCCTTCGCCGCGCGTGAGCACGAGCGGCGGCTGCCGGTAGTTCTGGTACAGGTGGTCGCGGCCGAGCTTTACGAGATCGTCTTGGGACATCGTCGGGGGGTCTTTTATCACAGCTTCTAACGAAGGCTCAGAATCACCCGCGCGGCTTCGGCGACGCCGGCGCCCATCGGTTGGGATGTGATGTAGCGCGGTCGCAGCGTGGCGCGCCCGCGGAGGTTCGAAACTCCGATGCTGACCGCAAACGCCGCGAAGCACGAGGCGTCGTTCTCGCTGTCGCCCAGGTAGGCGTAGGCGTGGCGCACGGCGGTGGCGTCGAGCCCGGAGTCTGCTGCCAAGAGCCGCACGGCGCCGCTGGCCTTGTCGGCGTAGTCGAAGGTGGCGTGCAGGTGCACGCTCGAGACGAAAACTCGTGCGCTCAGTCCGCGCAGAAACGCCGCGGCTTCGGCGACGCGTTCGGGCGCCACCTGCCGAAATTCACCGATGTCGAAGGTGCGATCGGAGATGCGCGCCTTGACGTCGTCGGCCGGCTCGAGATCCGGAAATTTTTGCGCGAACCGCGTCAACAACTCGGCGAGCTTCTCGTCGCGCTTGGATCGCTCGTCGGCGTCGACCGAGTCGACCAGCACCACACGCTCGCCGCGCCGCGCGCAGACTACAGCGCCGTTCTCGGCCACGATCGCCTGGACCGGAAACACGCGCGCCAAGACGTCGGCCCAACCGGCAGGGCGCCCCGTCACTCCGTAGAGTGAAAGCCCGGCGTCCACCAAGCGAAACAGCGCCGCGTAGGTGGCTTCGTGCAGCCGCCCGTGGTCGAGCAAGGTGTCGTCGAGATCGAAGGCGACGCCGCGCAGCCTTGCGGCTTCTGCTCTGGTTAGCGCGGAAATTGGCTTCATCGTCGACTAACCTTTGCCGACTTCGGCGATCAGCGACGACAGGTACAAGCCTTCTGGGAACGCCGCCGGCACCGGGTGATCGGCGCCTTGGAAGAAGCGCTCGAGCACGATCGAGCGCAGCCCGACGTCGGTCGAGCCGAGCGACAGCGCGCGCGTCAGCTCTTGCAGGCCAATCGCCGCCGAGCAGCTGCACAGCACCAAGAGTCCGCCCGGCTTGGTGGCGCGCGCGGCTTGACCGGCGAGTTTCCTCATCATGCCCAACGCTCGCGCTCGCGCCGCGCGCGTCGGCGCCAGCTTGGGTGGATCGCAGATCACCAGATCGTAACCGCCGTGCTTGCCAGCGCGGTCGAGCGCCACGACCGAGTCTTCGCACTCGAAGCGCAGCTTGCCTTCGAGCCCGTTCAAGATTGCCGCGTCGGCCGCCACCGTGAGCGCGAGCGCGCTTTGATCGACGGCCACGACTTCGGTTGCGCCTGCACGCGCCGCGCCGAGCGCGAAGGTGCCGACGAACGAATACGTGTCGAGCACACGTCGACCACTCGAAAGCTTTTCGACGCGCGCCCGCAGATCGCGCTGGTCGACGTAGAAGCCGGTCTTCTGCCCGAGCTCGAGCGGGATCCGAAAGCGCAGGCCGCGCTCCGACACCTCGAAATGGCTCAACGTGGTGTCGCCGCGGATCACGCCTTGACCGGCCGTGAAGTTCTCGCTCTTAGCGGCTCGCTCGGACGTCCGGTCCACGATCGCGCGCGGCGCCACCAGCCGCTCGAGCGCGTCCAAAATGGTCGCCTCGCGCCGCTTCATGCCCAGCGTCCCGAACTGCACCGACAGCACGTCGCCCAGCTGGTCGACGACCAGGCCCGGTAGTTCGTCGCCCTCGGCATGGACCAGGCGCACGGCGTTGGTCTCAGCTGACGGTAGACCCAGGTGCCGGCGCCGCTCGATGGCTGCCTCGAGCCGCCCGCCCAGCAGCTTGGCGTCGATGTGACGGTCCCGCTCGCGGGTGAGGATCCGGACCGGGATGGCCGAGCCGGGCGAGTACAGGCCGCGGCCCAGGAAGTTACCGCGCGTGTCCTTGACCTCGACCTCGTCGCCGCCCTGGGCGCCGCCTTCGATCCGCTCCACGGCTTGCGCAAACACCCACGGGTGCCCGGCCCAGACTGGCTGGACGTGACCCGGCTTCAACACGACGCTCGCCACGGGCGCGGTCCTAGCACTTTGCACTCGAAGCGTCCCCGCCCGGCTCCGCGTCCGAACCGCGGCGGGCCTGCCGCCCCAGGGCGCCCCCGCCTGGAGCTGCTAGGCTCGGCCCAGGACCATGCGCCGCCTCGCCGCGTTTGCCGTCACTGCGTCGCTCCTGGGTACCGTTACGGCCCCTGCCTGGGCCGCTGGGGACTGCCCGGACGGGGACTGGTTCTGCGAGCCTGCTCCCGCTGCCGAGCCCGCACCGGCCGAGCCGGGAGCCGCGCCGGCACCGGAGGGGTCGCCGCGCGGCGAGCGCCGGCACCGCCCGCCACCACACTTCGAGTTGCCGCCGCCGCCACCGCCGGGCTTCGAAGCCGACGGGCAAATGCACATCGACGTCGAGCGCGTGAAGCCGCCGCGTCCGCGTCATCGTCGCGGCTTTCGCGAATGGGGCGTGAATCTGCACGCCAACATTGGCTTGATGGGCAACGACGAGGCCATGTCACCCAACGCGGACATGAACGGGCTCGGCGGCGCGCTGCGGTTTCGTCCAATCCCGCACATTGCGATCGAAGGCGCGGTCGAGTTGCTGTGGGGCACCGACTACAACGGCTTTCAGCGCTTCGAGCAGGCGCTGCTCGTCAACGGGCTGTTTTATGCGAACCCGCGCGGCGCCGTGCAGCTGTACGGCCTCATCGGCTTTGGTGTGGGCGCCGCGTTTCTCGACAGCGGCATGGCCGCCGATGGACAGCCGGTACTGCGCGACGAAACCTACTCTTACCGCGGCGGTCAGCTCGGCGTTGGCGTCGAGGGCCGGGTCACGCGCCATTTCGCGCTCGGCGCCGATTTAATAGGGTTTCTGCGCTGGCGGAACGACCACGGCCGCGGCAGTGAGCCGGAGTTCGTCGATCCGGTCACGCATCGCACGAGCAACACGTCGACGGGCGGCCTACTGCGGCTCGGCGCGACGTTCTACTGGTGATCCGCCGCGAAGGCTGAACGGCGCTGCGCGTGGTCGCCGCCACAAAACGCGAACGTCCCCGGCCCAATCAAGAACCGGGGACGCTCGCGCGAAGACGCAGAGTCTTACTGAACCAGATCTTTGAGGGCCTTGAGCGCGGTCGCACGGACCTTCTTGCTCGCGGGCTTCGCCGGAATGGTGATCGGCTCCTTGGTGAACGGGTTGATACCCTGGCGCTCTTTCGTCGCCGGCTTCTTCACCACGCGGAGCTTAACGAGCCCCGGCACCACGAACTCGCCCGGGCCACGCGCCGAGAGCTGCTTGCGAATGAGCTCCTGCAGCGACTCGAAGCAGCGACCCACGCTCTTCTTATCGAGATCCGACGCATTCGCGATCTCAGCAACAACCTGCGCCTTCGTTAGTCTTTTTCCAGCCATGCGACCTCCTAGTCTCAGATTCCCAGAATCTTTTGCCGTATTTGCCGGCCTCGGGCTCATTCTCGCGAGAATGATTCCCGCAAGCCGCCAAACAAGGCACGGCGAACGGATAACAGGGATGGAACAGCGCAATCAAGGGGAAAGAAACAACACCGTCGCGAAATAGTGCTTTTTTTCTGCGGGTCAGTACCGCTCGCGTGACGGGCTCGCGGCCAAGAGGCCCGTTTCGTCACCGCTCAGCACCGGTTGCCTTGTTCTATGCGGTGTCGTTCGCTGTGGATATGCAGGGTCGCGATTTTCCCAGCAAACCCCCGTGGTTAGACTGACTATTTCGAGGCTTTTTTGAGTTTGCGGCGCGGCTTGGGCCGGCGCTCGGGAGCGTCAGGCAGCGGCGCGAGGCGCACCAGGCGCCGCGTCATGCCGACCATTTCGCGTTTTTCGGCGGGCTCAGCGTGATCGTAGCCCACGAGATGTAGGACACCGTGGGCTAGCAGGAAGCGCACCTCTTCAACCAAAGGGCGCTGTCGCGAGCGGGCCTGACGCTCGGCCGTGTCGAGTGAGATCACGACATCCCCCAAGATCCCGGCTGGATCAGCGACGGTTTCGTCCATCGCGAACGCCAGGACATCGGTGGGTTTGTCCTTTTGCCGATGCTCGCGGTTCAGCTCGTGGATGCCCGCGTCATCTGTGAGCAGCACGCTGAGCTCTGCCTTCGGCAGCTCGAGCGCGGCGAGCATCGCGTTGCCAAGCCGCGTGATCAGGCGTGCAGGCACGCTCTGCTTCAAATTTCTTTTGCGGGTGACCAGTGTCGGCATGGGAGGTGCGCTCAGTTTTCTCCTGACCTTTAGGCCGACCTTTCAGCTGCCCGCCCGCCCAGCCTGGTTTCTGGCGAGGCTTTCGCGAGGACAGGAGGGAGCGTACGTGGGTACGCGAGCACCGGACCGGAGCGAAAACGAAGCCAGAAGCCAGGATCGGCGGGCGTGTTGAACAGCTGAAACGAGAGCAAGGCTGGAACGCTTTTCTTACACGACTTTCCAAGCCTCGGGGCCTCCGGTACGTTCAATCAACGATGGCTCGCGCGTCTCGTCCTCCGGGCTTCGACATGACGTACCGTCCGACCGAAACCAACTTCGGTCCGCCGTTGCTGATTCGCGTTCCGTCGATCTTGTACGCGGTGCTGGCGGGCGTGGCGGTGATTGTCGTGTTGGTGGCGGAGTCGAGTCCGTCGGGCAGCTGGCTGTACCTGAACGTCGTCGAGCGCGGCGTGCGCGGTATCATCAGCGCGCGCGTGTTCGCGGCGTTCTTGGTGATCGGCGCGGGGGCGTCGTTGCTCCGCGCCAACATGCGCGGCGTGCGCATCCGCGGTGACGGCGTCGAGTACCGCGACATCGTCTCGCTGGTACCGCGCCTGCGCCGCTTCAGATGGGCGCAAATCGATCGGGTGATTCTCGATGCGCCGCGCAGCGTGGCGCTTGATCTGTGGGACGGCACGCGCGCGTTCTTGCCCGAGGTTTCGGACCGCCCGACGCTGTCGGCCACACTCGAAAAGGTGGCGCACGCCCGGGCGATCCCGGTGCGCGGCGGCAACGGCTTGGACGAGTTGCCCGACTCGGCCGAGTTCGGTGACGAAGACGACGACGCGGCCGACGCGTAGCCGGTCGCGAGCGTTGATTGACACAGGTCGGCACAACTCGACCTGACTGAGTTGTCGCGGTTGCTGGGCGAGGGGCGGGGCGAACGCCTGCTCGAAGCTTGGGCTAGGTCCGCGAGGTCATTGGTGGAAACCGATCGCAGTGCGACTAAAAGCTGCAGGGCACGTAACTTGCTGCATCCGCACCACCTAGGCTGGGCTTTGGGGATGGAGAGGAGAAGCGCATGAAGCATTTCGTTTGGCTGGCGATAGGGACAGCTCTCTTAGGCACGCTGCTTGGCTGCAGCACCAGCACGGGGGACGACTCGACCGCCTTGGACGCGGCGGCGCCGGCCGGGCACGACACCGGTAGGTCGTCCAACAGTAGCGGCGGCACCGGCAACCTCACCATCGGCAGCTCTGCAACGACTGGCGGCACCACGGCGATGGGCGCGCCCATCAGCGCCCCCAGTGCCACAGGCGGGGCCAGCAACGGTGCCATCGCCATGCCGGTCACGCCGAAGCAGATGCTGCCAGCCAATCCGTTCGTGATTACCGCGCACGATCCTTTGTCGACCTTCGCAGCCGACGTCGACACCGCGAGCTATGACATCTTCACCAACAGCGTGGCGAAGGGCTCTTTGCCACCGGCTGCGACCGTGCGGTTGGAGGAGTTCGTCAATTACTTCCACTACGGCTACGCGGCGCCGGCCGCTGACGCGAAGCAGCCGTTCAGCATCTCGCTGGCGGCGGCACCTGCGCTCATTCCGAGCACGTTGTTACTGCGGGTTGGGATTCAGGGGCGCATGCCGTTGGCCGAGAAGCGGGCCGCGAACCTGGTGTTCTTGGTCGATACATCCGGCAGCATGGCGTCGGCGGACAAGCTGCCGCTGGTGCAGTACACGCTGACGCAAGCTTTGACGGTGCTCGACCCGACGGACAAGATCTCGATCGTTTCTTACGCCGGTTCGACGGCCGTGAGGCTGTCGCCGACGCCGGTGTCGGAGGCAGCGACGATCGAGCACGTGATCGACGGGCTGACTGTAGGCGGCGGTACCAACGGTGGCGCCGGCATCAATCTGGCTTACGAGCAGGCCCAAAATGGCTTCATCACCGGTGGCATCAACCACGTGCTGTTGTGCACCGACGGCGACTTCAACCTGGGCGTTACGGGCGACGACGCGCTGGTGCAGCTGATCACCAAAAAACGCGAGAGCGGCATTACCTTCACCGCGCTCGGCTACGGCTCGAAACCCAACGATGCGATGATGGAGCGCGTCAGTGACGCTGGCAACGGCACCTATTCGGTCATCTACAGCCAGGCATCGGCCACCAGCTACGTGAAAGAACGCCTGCTTTCCGGCCTCGACTACATCGCCAAGGACATGAAAATCCAGGTCGAGTTCAACCCGGAGAAGGTCTACGCGTATCGGCTCTTGGGTTACGAAGACCGTGACATCGCCGACGCGGACTTCCGCAACGACGTCGTCGACGCGGGCGAAATCGGTGCTGGCCACCGCGTGACCGCGCTCTACCAGCTCGTGCTGGCGGGCGGCGCACTGCCGGACTCGAGCAGCGCGCTCGCGCCGCAAGACGGCGCGCTGTATTCGGGACCGACCGAGGTCGGGGCCGAGGACTATGCGCTGGTGAAGGTGCGCTACAAGGCACCCGACGCCAAGACCGAGGACGCAGCCTTGGAGGTCAACCAAACGCTGGCGGCCGACGGCGTCGCGGACAGTTGGTCCAAGCTCGATGCTGATTTCCAATGGGCTTACGCAGTCGCTTCATTCGCGGAAATCCTGAAGAACAGCCCTTACGCCGCCAAGGGTGAGCTGACCACGATCGGCAACATCATCGGCCAGCCGCTCCACGATGGCGTGACCGAGCGCGAAGAGTTCCGCGCGTCGTTCGCCAAGGCGAAGCTGCTGTTGAAGTGAGGGGCGCTACCCCCCAGCAGTGAAGAAGCCGTCGTCGTCTGGCTCGAGCAGGATGATAACGGCTTCGCGCGTTCCGAGCGCGGGGGGGTGGTTTTCGTCGCGGCGCATTACGTACAAGCCTTCGTCGCGGGCCGAGCGCTTGACCACGACTTTTACCGCGCGCCCCGAGTCGAGCAGTTGCTTGAGCGCGGCGTCGCTCGTCGCCCGCATGACGGATGCCGGCAGCGGCATTACGGCTACGGAAGCGGTGGTTGGCGGCGCGACGGCGACGACCATCGACTCCGCGCCGGAGGGCGCCGTGACCGAAGGCGGCGGCGTGAGCGAGGCGCCGACCTCGGTCGCGAGATCGGCCGCGGCGCGGGCCAATGCGACCGCGCGCAGCTCGCTGCCGGCGTCGTCGGCGTCTTCGGCCGCGCGCCGCAGGTGCTTCAAAGCCTCGCGCACCTCGCCGCGTTCGAAGTCGGCGCGCGCGAGCGCCAGACTGCTGCGAACGGGCTCCGGGTCATTGCGCTCGGAGCTGGGGATGACGAAAGGGCTGAGGGATTGAGAGAGGGATGCAGCCATGGATGAGGGGACCATTTTCGTGAAAAGTCGGGATTCGGAGACGTTTCAGTGCAAACCGAGATCGCTCAGCAGCCGCTGAGCGGGCAAAAGATTTGGGTTCTCTTCGAGCGCGCGCAGCGCCATGCGCTTGGCGTTGGTCTTCTTGCCGTGGTGTTGCTCGATGCGCGCGAGCTGGAAATAGCCTTGCGCTAGGTTCAACGAGCGCGCTTTGGCGCCTTCACGGGTGCCCAGCTCGCGTTGAGCGATCAAGACGCGCAGCGCCGACGCGGCGGTCTCCAGCCGATCCAGATCGATCGCCAACAGGCCGAGCGTCAGCGCGGTGTCGACGTCGCTCTTATCGAGCTGGTGGGCTTCGGCCAACAGCGGCAAGGCTTCGCCCAGCTCGTCGCGCTCGAGCCGCAGATCGGCGGCCAGCCGCAGCACGCGCGAAAGTGGCTTTCCGCGTCGTCGCTCTTTGGCTTCGGCGTGCGCCGTCAGCAGCCCGAGCGCTTCGTCGCGTTGGCCTTGCAAGATGGCGATCCGGCCTAGCAACAACACCGCCTCGGCCGAGCCGGCATCGAGGCCGCGCGCTTCTTGCGCCGCTGCGAGCGCGGCCGGTTGGTCACCCGCGCTCAACATCAACTCGGCTGCCTCCACCAGCAGCGCGGCGCGGCGTGTCGGCTGGCGCTCACGCTCGGCTTCGACGCGCAGCAGTTGCACGGCTCGCTCGGTCTTGCCCGCCTTCAGGCACAGTTTGCACAGCTCGGTCGCTAGCTCCGCCTGCGGAGTGCCGCTCTCGCGCGCCAAGCGATCGTAAAGCTCGAGTGCGCGGTCAGCGTCGGCCTCGGCCAGCGCTAGCCGCAACGCGCGGGTCAGCACGCCGGTGTTGTGCGGCTCGCGCTCAAGCCAAGCGGCGAGCGCTTCGGCCAGCTTCTGCGACTCGCCGTTCGATTCCCAGGCACGTGCCAAAAGCTCCCACGCAGCCGTCGGCGCGTTGGGGTGGCTGAGCAGCGCTTGCAGGGTCGCGATCGCCTGGTCGCGAGCGCTTTCGCTGGCTTCGTTGAGCAAGCGCCGCGACAGCTCGATCCGGGCTCGTACGGCGTCCTCCCCGGTCAGCTGGGTTTCGGAGGCGACCAGCTGCTGCGCCTCCGCCAGCGGCAACAGGCTCACGCAGGCTGCCAGCAGGCTCGAGCGCTCGCTCGGCTCGGCCAGCTCTTCGAAGCGAATGGCCGCGGCCTGCGCGGCCGCTGCGGCCTGTGTCAACAGCGCCGCCGACAGCTTGCGGTCTTGGCGCTGCAGCTCGGCCACGCCCCACAGCGCACGGGCCGAGGCCTTCAAGTCGGAAGCGAGCTGCAACAGCTCGGCGGTGGCGCGTTCGGCGGCGTCCCACTGTTCATGCGCGATCAGGCTCTGCGCCAGTGCCGTCAGATCGGTGGCGTCGCCGAGCGCTGACTCGAACGCCGATTCGAACAGCTCGCGAGCCGCGGCGTCTTCGTTTCGGTGTAGCTTGATCGCTGCCAGCTCCACGTAGACTGAAGCGCGGCGCAAAGTCGTGCCCTCGGCGCCGCTGCCGTGCAAGAGCAGCAGCAGCGTGCGGTAGCACTGCTCTGCGCGCTCCCAGTCTTGGCGTGCGACAGCTGCGGCGGCGCAGGCGCGCTGCACGTCGCCGTCGGTCGGGTAACGCTTGGCGGCTTCGGACAGCTCATCACGCGCGGCGTCGCTCGCGCCTGATTCTTCGAGCGTCTTGATCAGCTCGAGCTGCACCAGTTTGCGCTCGGGTGGGTACTGCTGCGCGAAGAACGTGAGCTGGTGCCGCAGCACGCGCAGAGCGCCTTCCGGCAGCCCCACCGCGACCAGTCGCCGCGAAAGCTCAAGCGCGCCGGCGCTATTTCCGCCAAATACCGACGGTTTTCGCAGGAAAACCTCGCCAGCCGAGCGCGCGTCGCTGGCGGCCAGGTGCGAGGTGATCGCACCCGCCGTGTCACCGAGCTCGTCGGCTTGCAGCCGCCCGAGCCGTGAGAACAGCGCTGGCGTCGGTCGCGTCTCGGTCGCGCGCACCAGCGCCGCCGACAACTCTTCGAAGCGCCGCGACTGGTTCAACAGCTGGCAGAGCGCTTCGAACGCTTCAGGCAGCTCGCCGTGCTCCTCTTCCAGCTGCTCGTACACCTCGCGCGCCCGCGAGGGTTCGAGGTCGAACAGCTGCCGATACAGCTTGGTCGCCTGTGCGGCGTCATGCAGACGCGCGCTGGCGACGTCGGCCGCGCGTCGCAGCAACGCTCGTTGCGCATCGAGCTCGGGGTGGGCCTGTGCCGCGTCAGCGTAGGCCTGACGTAGCTCCGACCACCGGCCCAGCTTCTTCGTCAGCTTCTCCAGGCGCTTCCTCTCGCGCTCGGCCAAGGTCAAAAGGAATAGCTCACGTTCGGCGTCGAACGCGCCCGCTAGATCGCTCAGCTCGCGCTCACACACCCGTGACAGCTCGGCCAACAGCTCGCGCCGCTCCGGCATTTCCAGCACAAGGCCGAGCTCGGCGCGCAGCAAGCGCGCGGTGTCTTCGGGTCGTGCCAGCTCTTCGAAGCGGGCTCGCAGCAGCTGCGCGGCCTTTCGACCTGGCTCGCGCACGGTAGGATCCGTCGCTGCCAGCTCCACGCTGCGCTCAAACAGCCGTTCGAGCAGGGCGTCGCCCTCGCTCGGTGCTGCATCGCGCAGGCGCTCGATCGCCTTCAAAGCGTCGCTGAGCGAGCCGACCTCGAGCGAGAGGTGGGTGATGCGCTGCTCGAGCGCGCCGCGCTGGGAAGCGTCGATCCGCGCCAGTCGGCGCCCCAAATGGCGAATCAGCGCCGGCTTGGCGTCGAACTGCTCGTACAGGCGCTCGAGCGCTAAGTCGACGCGCGCGTCGGTCGGCGTAAGTTCGATGTACTGCTCCCAGTAACGCACGGCGCGCGGGCGATCTTGCGCTACGTCACGCGCGGCGATCGCGGCTTCGTCGAGCCACGCGGCGCGCTCACGGTCGTCTGGCGTCGCGGCGATCGCGCGCTCGTAAAGCTCGAACAATTCGGGCCAGCGCTGCTCGGTGCTCAGCGTCAGCTTCATGCGGTCCACGGCCCAGCGCGCTCCGGGCTCGTGCTCGAGCAGCAAACTGAGCAGTGACGAGTCGATGTCACGCCCCAGCCGCCGTAGCTCGCTAGCGGCCACGAGCCCACCCGCGCCATCGCCATCGGCGAAGCGCAAACGCGTCAAATTCTCCCAAATTTCCGGGCGATCGGGCGCAAGCTCGGCGGCCTTCGCCAGCACGTTCATGGCGGCTTCCGGGTCACCGAGCTCGTGCTCTTCGAAGCGCGCCCACGACAGCAAGATCGTCGGGCGGTCGGAGCTGTGGTGCTCCTGCCATTCGAACAGCCAGCGTTGCTGGTTACGGCGCCATTCGCTGCCCGGGTTCGAGTCGATCAAGACCTGATACGCGTCCAAGTCCTCGCTCGTCGCGCGGTCGGCGATCAAACGCCGGTACAGCTCGGCGGCTTCGTCGTGCCGCGTCTGGGCCGCGAACAGCGAGGCGCTGGCACGGAGCAACCGTTCCGACAATTCGTGGTCATCGCCGGAAAGTCGCCACAGCACGTTGTCGGCCAGTTCCGCGAACTCCTCCGCCGCCGAGGCACGCTCGGCATCGCTCACCACCGACAGCAGCAGCTCGCTGACTTGGCGATTGTCTTCGGACTTTCGCAGCACGACCCCGAACGCATCGGCCACGCCCTTGAAATTGCCCGCCTTGGCGCGAAGCGACATCAACTCGGTCGCGGCGGCAACGTGGTCGGGCAAGGCGTCGAGCAAGCGTTCGTAGACGCGCTCGGCGTCGTCCGGTTCGCCCGCTTCCAAGTAGGCATGGGCAGCCGCCAAGAAAGCGCCGCTGGCCGCCGCCGGATCGCGCTGAAATTCGTGATGGAAGCGGCCCACCTTCTCGAGTGCCCGCCCGCGCCCGAGTGCCGTCGATTCCAGCTCGACGCGTCGCCGCAGCACTTGCTGCAGCCGCTGACCGTCTTCGGCTTGGTCGAAGACGCGTTCGAGCACGTCGAGCACGACCTCGCTCCGGAAGTCACCGAGATCCGCTGGGAGCTTCTGCGCACCTTCACGCGCGCGACCTTGGTTCAGCCAACGTTCGCCCAGCTTCACGAGCGCGCTGGCAGCCGTTGGGCCGCCGCCGCGAGCCGCCGCCAACAGGGCATCCTCGCTTTCGCGCAGCAGCGCCAGCTGCGTGAGCTTTTCTCTCAAACCAAGCAGCGCCGACGCGGCTTCTGGAATCGCCTCGAGCAGGTGAATGACGTGCTCGAGCAGCTGTCGCCCGCGTGCCTCCGTGCGCGCGACGGTTGCTGCAGTCGTGTAGCGCCGTGAAAGCTCGGGGTAGTCGTCGACCTCGAGCAGCAGCGGCTCGGCGATCGCCAGCGCTCGCTCGTCGGCCGGCGCAAGCTCGAGCGCTTGCTTGACCACCAGCAGCGTAGTCGCTTGCCGATCCTCGCGTTGCGCGGACAGCCACGCGACTTGCAGCAATACTTCGAGCCGCGCGGGGCTCGGCAGTGCCTCGATGCGCCCGTCGCTTAGCGCTTCGGCGTACAACGCTGCGAGCGCGGAGCCACCGTCGGTTTCCTCCTGCAAGGCGTCGAGCGTCGCGAGCGGATCGGCTCCGGCCCACAGCTTCGCCAAAGCATTTTCAAATCGGTCGCGCAGGTCCGCGGCAGATCCGGAAAATTGTGACAAGGGCGCTTTCGCCACGTCATCCACTGGCAGCCTCCTCGCTGAGTTGTCGTCTGCAGATGTAGAAGTGTCCTCAGAGGCCTTTGGCGGCGCTGTTTACCAAAAATGAGGAAAATCGCCGGCTGAACGGATGGCGGTTGCGAGTGCTGAGCGCTCGTGAGATACATGCTCTCAACAACTCAGCGGGTGTTTGGAGCTAGTGCTCGATGTACACGCCCGCGTTTCGTCTTTCGCATTTTCGCCCGCTGTTTTTGGGGTTGGCTGCTAGCGCGTTGGGCGCGCTCTGCCTCTGCACTCAGGCTTGCGGAGACAAGGGCGCCGCCACCGCCGGTGACTCTGACGGCTCAGCCGGCAGTAGCGCCGGAACCGGGGCCACGAGCCCGGGGGGAAGCGCCGGCAATGTCAGCGGCGGTGGCAGCGGCAGCGGCAGCGCTAGCCCAACCGGTGGCGTCAGCGCAGGTGGCGCAGCGGGTACCACCGCTGGCGGCAACGCGAGCGCTGGCATGCCGACCTTCGTCGGCGGTGGGCCAGCCGTGGTTCCAGATGGCACGGCAACGCGACCGCAGCTCAGCGCGACCGCCGAAGCAGATTTCACGGTGCTGAAGTACTTGGCAAAAGGCGGCACCGTTGCGGCGCCGATCGTCGACAACTGGGATCCGACGGCCGGCGTCGGTGATGTCACGTCGCTCACGCCAAAATACACGGTCGCAGCTAGCGGCGGCACCGACACCACGATTCAGGCGGCGATCGACAAGGCCGTCGCGGCGGGCGGCACCGAACGCGTGGCGATCGAAATCGCCGACGGCACCTACCGCGAGGTCGCGTGCGTGCCCAGCGGCGCGCCGCCGATCACGCTGTACAGCAAGAACCCCGACGCCACGGCCACGCGCATCGTCTTCAACAACTACAACGGCAAGGCCAAGGACGCGGCTACGCCGGCCAACCCATGCAACCCGGCGATCGGCGCGCTTACCTACGGCACCAGCGGCAGCCCGACGTTTGCCGCTTACGCCAACGGTTTCCAAGCCAAGAACCTGACGATTGAGAACGACACCGACGAAACCGGCATGACCGCCAACCTGCAGGCGGTCGCGCTCAGCACCCAGGGCGACAAGCAGATCTACGAAAATGTGCGTCTGCTCGGCAATCAGGACACGTTTTACGCCAAGTCGGGCGCCGCGGAAGCGCTCACGCGCGTGTTCGTGACGAAGAGCTTCATCCAAGGCGATACCGACTTCATCTTCGGTCGCGCCGTGCTGGTCCTCGACAGCAGCGAGATTCATTTCATCAGCTCACGCCAAGGTTCGAAGGGCTACGCGATCGTGCCCAGCACCGACGCGCGCAACCCGTTCGGCATCTTAGTAGCCAAGTGCCAATTCACCGCCGACGCCGCCACCACTGCCGGCAGCATCTACCTCGGCCGCGCTTGGGACGAGAGTGGCAAGGACCTGGCGACGTACGTCATGCTGGCCAACTCGGGCGTGTACCCGAACGGCCAAGCTCTGGTGCGCGAGTGCACGCTCGGCGCGCACATTCGCGCCGCCGATCCGTGGGGCCCCGCCGCCACCACCTCGCGCCCCTTCAGCTCCGTCAACACCACCGCCCCCGCCAACCGCATGTACGAATTCCTGAACATCGGCCCCGGCGCCGCAGTCGCGAAGTAACTTTCCTTGGTAGGCCTGTCTCCCCGCCCAGCTGGGCGGGGTCGCACCAAACGCAACCGGGCCTACCCATTCAAAGGACGAGCCGCGAATACGAATCGAAAGCTCCGTGATCGGCCTAGAGGTGAATTTTGGCGTTGTGCCACCCCGCGCGGTGGCAAATCGCCAGCTAGGGGCAGGGGCCAACGGGGGTGACGACTTTTTTCTTCGATCAGTTGGCTGCTTGGCGACCATGATTGGTCCATGGTCGAGCCGACGCCCACACCGGTTGCAACACATCGGTTCGAGGGCTGGGCGGTCCCTCTGGTGATCCTGCTGGACCTCGGAGGTTGCACGGACGGCGCAGCGCGCCGCTTCTTCCTGAACGGCGTGACGCCAAGCGGTCGCCTCGACTACAGAGACGACATCGTCGAAAAGCTCGAAACGACCTCCCAGCAAACCTATGGCGGTAGCCCGCGGCCCGATTGGCCCGTCGCAGTTCGGGGCACCGAGGGCACGGCGAACATCGGGCGCGGCCGCTTCCAGCCCAGCAGCAGTTTCTGGGCTGGGGATCTGGCCGAGCTTTTGATCTACGACACCGCGCTCGTTGACGTGGAACTCGCGGGGCTCGGCGCGTACGTCGCGTGTAGCTATGGGTTAGAGTAGTGGCAGCCGTGCGACGATCGCGCTTTCGTGCTTGGGCATGGGGGTTGCACTGGGGCGGCGGAATCTGCTTGCTGGGCGGTTGCTCCAACCAGAGCGCGGTTGTGCCCGGACCGGAGATGCAAGGGTTGCCGATGGTCGCCGGGCGCGGTTCCGACTCCGCGCAGTCAGGAGGCGTGTCAGGCCAAGGGATGACCGACTCAGGTGGGCGCGCAGGCATGCCCGCGGAACCCACTGCCAGCGGCGGTGCTGGTGGTGCTGGTGGTGCGGCCGGCGGGGCGAGTGGAAGCAGCGCCCTCGGTCCACTGCCGGCGCCTTGGCTCGAGCGCGATGTGGGGCAGGTCGGTGCGCCCGGAGAAACGCGCTACGTCGGCGGCGTGTTCGTGACTCGCGGCGCTGGACGGGAAATCTACCACCAGGAGGATCAGTTTCATTTCACGTACCTGTCTCTTGTTGGCGACGGCGCGATCGAGGCGCGCGTCGTTTATGTGGAAAATACCGCAACTTATGCCACGGCTGGCGTGATGTTCCGCATGGGCACCGAGGTCGACTCGCCGGCCGTCATGGTGCGCTTCGCTATCGGACAAGGCATCTTCTGGTCGGGTCGCACGACTGCCGGCCAACGCTGGAACGAGCCTAGCGACATCCAGGGCCGAGGCGGATCGTTACCGATCTGGGTGCGACTCGAGCGCTCGGGCTCCGAGATCAACGGTTCGTTCTCGGCCGACGGCAGCACATGGACCTCACTGCCGGGCATCCACATGGATGGGGCGACACCCAGCATGAACGTCGGCATCGCGGTGAATTCGCAGCACAACGATGTCACTTGCACGGCCGTGCTCGACCACGTTCGCATCAGCAAGGCGGACGGAACAGTTTGGCAGGCAGAACCGCCGCTTGCTGAGGGTCTCGACTTGGTGCCCAGCGCAGCCGCGACGGCCGGGCCTCAGTGCCCGATCGGCGGTCAGCCCGGAGCCGGAGCGGACTGCGCGCGACTCTGCGAGTGCCTGGCTCTGCGTTGCGCTGGCAGCTCGGACGACGGGCAAAAGTGCCTGAGCCTGTGTGGAGATTTCTCGCCTGATACTTGTCGGACGGTGTGCCTGGCCAGCACCGAAGCCAGGTTGTGCTGCCGTGCGGGCGCCTGCACGCAAACCTTTCACGACGAAGCTCAGTGTTTGCCCGCGTTCGAGGGCGCGGGCTGCGCACCTTAACCGCAGCCGTCGTTACAAGCCGCGAACGTCGCTCGCCACCTCGAAGGCGTGGAGCCGCGGAAAGAGCGGCGGTCCAGCGCAGGGCGTGAAACGCTTACCCGCTCCAAAGCGCGCGCTGCCGAGGTCGAGCAGCTCGGCCAGTGGCGCACCAATCCGCTGGGTGATGCCGCAAGCGGCCTCGGGCAGGAACGGCGCGAGCAAGATCGCCGTGACCCGCAACGCCTCCAATAGCCGCCACAACACGTGAGCCAACTGCGCCAGCAGGTCGTCGGCCGCCGCCCGGGTTTTGGCGGTCTTCGCTCGCCGTGAAAGCGTCCACGGCTCCTGCTGATCCGCGTAGCGGTTGGCGGCCGCAGCGAGCTCCAAGATGCTGGCGAGCGCCTGATGGAGTGCGAAGTCGTCGACGGCTTCCCGAACGTCCGTGACGGCGCGCGCCGCCGCGTCTCGTAGCTCGCGATCGGCGTCGCTCGATGCGGCGTCGCCCTTCGCAAGCGCCAGGCTCGGGTGACGGAGTGCGAGTGCCGTCACCCGTTGCAACAGATTGCCGACTTTTCCGGCGAGGTCGGAGTCGTGCGCTTCGCTCAGTCGTTCGTTGCGAAAGTCGCTGTCTTTGGTGGTGTGCAGGTGGCGCAAGAAATAGAAGCGCACCGCGTTCACTCCGTAGCGCTCGACGAGCGCGAACGGATCGACGGCGTTGCCGAGCGACTTTCCAATCTTGTTGCCGGCGAGCGTCACGAAGCCGTGAACTTTGATCGCGGTCGGCAACGGCAACCCGGCGCTGAGCAAGATCGCCGGCCAATACACCGCGTGGAAGCGCAAGATGTCTTTGCCGATCAGGTGCTCGCGGGCGGCGGGAGTTTCGCTCCAGTAACGGGCAAATTCGGTGGTTTGCTCGGGAAATCCGAGCAAAGATAGGTAGTTGGCGAGCGCATCGAACCAAACGTAGACGACTTGCGAGGGGTCGCCCGGCACAGCGATACCCCAATCGCGCGCGCGCGCATGGCTGCGCGAAACGCTGAAATCCTGAAGGCCAGAACGCACGAAGCTTTCAACCTCGTTTTGGCGCTCATGCGGCTCGACCCGCAACGCCCCCGAGGTGAATGCCCGCAGCAGCGGTTCTTGGTAGCGTGAGAGCCGGAAGAACCAGTTCGTCTCGGTGACTTCTTCGAGCGGCTCGCGGTGAGCCGGACAGCATCCGTCCACCAAATCGGCGTCGTTCAAGAAAGCTTCACAGCCCGCGCAGTAGCGACCCGAGTACGCCTTCGGGTACAGATCGCCAACGTCGGCGCAGCGTTGCCAGAGCGCCCGCACTGCCGGCGCGTGCCGGGGGTCGCGCGAGGTGTGCAGGTAGTCGTCGAGCTCGACCCCGAGCGTCGCTTGCAAGCGACGGAAGGTCGCGCCGTGCGCGGTGACGAGCTCGAGCGTCGGGACGCCGAGCGTCGCTGCGGCGCGCGCGTTCTTGAGGCTGTGATCATCGGTGCCGCCGGTGAAGCGCACGGTGCGACCGCGCTGCCGTTGATGCCGGGTTAGCGCGTCGCCAATCAGTAGCTCGAGCGCGTGCCCAACGTGGGGCGCGGCGTTGACGTAGGGAATGGCGCTGCTCAGAAATAGCGGAAATTGCGGATTGTTCATGACGGATCTCGTTCTCGGCTGGCGGTGGAACCGCGCGCGAGTGACCCGTCAGACAAAACCAAACGAGCCACCCGCGGGCGGCTCGTGTTGTTCTTCGGTGGGACGTCGACTGTTGTCGCTCAACGCATCGAATACACGGCTACCCGGCGCTGTGCGCTGGGCATGCCTGGCATTCGATGATTCGAGGGATTCACCACGAAAGTAGGCACAGTCTATGGGCAGGAACGTGGAAGGTCAATTCTGCGGGGCTGGCGTGCTAGGTTTGTGGTCGTGTCTTCGCGGCGTGCGTGCTTCAGCTCCGTCTCGATTCTTACCCTGGCGGTCGCCTTCAGCTGTTCGGTGTTCCCCGATCAGGCGGTGTTGCCCAGCTCGTCCTCTAGCGCTGGAATCGGAGGCGAAGCGCCGAGCTCAGAAGGCGGTCTCGGTGGCTCGAGCATCGACGTCGTTCCGGTTGCGGGCATGGGCGCTGGTGCTGGTGCCGCGGCGATTGAAGGTGGCGCGCCAGGTGTGGTCGGTGGTGCGCCGAGCACGGCTGGTACCGGCGGCGCAATCGACGCGCCGGGTGGGGCGGGTGGTGCCCCCGCGGGTTGCGTGAGCCCGCAACAGCAGGTCGTGACCGTCACGGTTGACACTTGGATTGAATCGGCCAAACCCGGGACTGGCCATGGCAACGATAAAACGCTGTCGGTTGTCGGTGGTGGGGAGGAACGCCGCGCCCTATTGCAGCTCACGTTGCCGGCCGCTGTCTCCGGTGCGGTCTTGCTCCAGGCTACCCTTGCGCTCCATTTGCAGGCCAACGCCGACGTCGGTTTGGTCAAGCGCCAGCTGGGCGTGCACCGCCTCGAGCAGGAGGTCAGCGAGAGTCGCACGACGTGGAACAACTGGGCGCAGGGCAGCCGCGTTTGGACCAAGCCCGGCGGCGATTTCGGCCCCGAGCTGGCGCAGGCCGCGATACCGGCGGGCACTTCCGGCGGCATGCTGACGTTCAACGTCACCGCGGCGGTGCAAGCTGCGTTCGCGGCCCAGCCCGTTCCGCTGCCGCTGATCGTAGTCGAAACCAGCGCCCCGCCAGCCGCGCCGGCGGAGCTGGCGTTCACATCGCGTGAGGGGGATGCTTCGAGCATCGCAACGCTGATCCTCGAATACTGCCAGCCATGACGGATACCGCTACGCCCCAGCTCGCTGTCGACGAGCCGAGTCCCCCGTCGAGCGATTGGATACGTCGACGACGCCTGGGGCAGCCGCTCGGGCGTTACGTGCTCGGCACGCTGCTCGGCGCGGGCGGCGCGGCTTCGGTGTATATGGCGCGGCTCGACGGTCCGCACGGTTTCGATCGCGTGGTTGCGATCAAGCTCGTCCACGAGCATTTGATGACCGATCACGATTTCGTCGCGATGTTCCTCGACGAAGCGAACCTGGCCTGCCGCCTGCAGCATCCGAACATCGCGCACTGTTTCGAGCTTTGCCAAGAAGAGCAGAACCTGTACTTGGCGATGGAATACCTGCAGGGCCAGCCACTTTCGCGGCTGTACCAGCGCGCGCAAGAGTGGCGGCAGCCGTTGCAGTACGCGCTGGTGGCGTGGATCGGCGCGCGCGCCGCGGACGCGCTCGGCTACGCGCACGAGCTGCGCGACGACGCCGGCAGCGCGCTCGGTATCGTGCATCGCGACGTCAGTCCCGATAACATTTTCATCACCTACGACGGCCAGGTGAAGCTGCTTGATTTTGGCATCGCGCGCGCCGCCGGCCGGCGTTCGCAGACCAATCTGGGTCAGCTCAAGGGCAAGTTTCGCTACATGGCGCCCGAGTACGCGATGGGGCTCGACTTCGACAGCTCGCTCGACATCTTCGCGCTCGGCGCCACCTTGTACGAAGCCGCGCTCGGCATCCCGGCGTTTGGCGGGGACGAGCAGGTCGCCCTGCGCAAGATCGTGGCCGGTGAGCTGGCGGATCCACGCCAAGTGCGGCCGGATTTTCCGGCTCCGTTTTGGAAAGTGCTGGAGCAATCGCTTGCGTCGCGTCCAGAAGCTCGGCCCGCTTCGGCCGCTCAGCTGGCGCGCGCGCTCGACGGCGTGGCTGGCGTCACACCCGCGCAAGGTCGCGCGCTGCTCAGCAGCGCCATGCGCCGGCTGTTTCCCGACGAGATGGGCGCGGAATCGAGTGACATCGCCGAGCTGCGTCGCTTGAGCCGTTCTGCCGAAGAAGCGACCGCGCAAGGCCACGCCGTCAGCCGTGTTCGGCGCGACGAGCCGCGACCGCGGGTGAGCGGGATCGCGTTGATGTTGGGGTTGGTGGTGGTGGGCGGCGTCGTCGCGGTGCTGGCCAATCGCCCGACGCAGGCGCCTGCGACGCGTGTCGCAGTTTCCAAGGTCGCCGAGCCGCGCGCCGCGATCGAGATTGGCGTGCAAGTGAGCCCGGCTGGCGTGGATGGCCTGCAGCTGTCGATCGGTGGCGTACCGGTCACGCCGCAAACGCCGCACCGCGTGGTGCCGCGTGCGACCGGACCGCTGGTCGTGAAGGTGACCGCCCCTGGTTATCGAAGTGTCGAGCTGCCGGTCGTGCCAGATCGCGACCGAACGCTGATGGTAACGCTCGCTCTGGTGGCGGCTGCGCCCACGGTGCACGTCGCCGAAACGGAGCCTGGCCGGAGTACGCCGTCGCGCGCTCCCGCGCCGGTGAAGAGCGGCGTGATCCGCCGCTACCCATTCTAACGGCAGGGGTGCGCACGCCAGGCGTGTCCGCGCGGCACTCTGTGATAGAGATCGGCGGGTGCAGGCCGTCTGGCGTCGACTCGTGAGTGGGCTCTTTTTGCCGCTGCTCCTGACGACTCCGGCGCTCGCGCAGACCGCGGCTCCTGCTGCTCCTGTCGTTCCCGCGGGACCTGCCGCGTTGGACTGCCCGGAGCAAGACCCGACGGTCTGCGGCCGGCGCCATTTCGAGCTCGGCACGCAGGCCTTCGAGAAGGGTGACTTCGCGGGCGCAGCAGCGGCGTTTCAGCAGGCGATGACCGAGCGCCCGCATCCGGTCATCCGCTTCAATCTGGCGCTCTCGTTCGCGCGGCTCGGCCGGCCGAGCGCCGCCATCGAGATGCTCTCGCAGGTTCAGAGCGATCCGGCCGCCGACAAGGACCTGCGCGGGCGCGCTGAGCGCGAACAACGGAGCGCCACACTG
Source organism: Polyangiales bacterium (assembly GCA_038252755.1). GTDB lineage: Bacteria > Myxococcota_A > Polyangia > Polyangiales > Polyangiaceae > PMG-095. The sequence goes on from JBBSAB010000092.1 coordinate 24,177, forward strand.
GCGCTGGCTCGCGTCACCTTTCGGCTTTCCGATCCCACGCGCGAACGCGTCGAGCTGGATGGGGCGGCAGTCCGGCTGGCAGGCGAGAGCGAGCTGTCGATCGATCCTGGCGCGCACCACGTGCGGGTGATCTCCGGCAGCTCGATCGTGCTCGACCAAGAGTTGGAGCTTTCGCCGGGCGAGCGCGTGGAGCTGCGCGTCGGTGAGCGCTCGCGCCGGATCGACGTCGTCGTCGTGCCGGACGCCCAGCACCCGAAGCCCGCCGCGAAGCCCGCCGAGAAGCCACGACCGCCGCCACCTCCTCCAGCCAAGCTCTCACCGGTCTGGTTCTACGCCGGCGCCGGCACCACGCTGGCGCTCACGGGGCTCACTGTTTGGAGCGGCCTCGATACCCAAAGCGCGCTCAGCAAGTACGAGCGTGACTTGCCGCACCTCGACCAGGCTCAAGCCGACGCGCGGGTCCGGAGCGGTCACTCGCGCGAGTTGCGCACCAATTTGCTGCTCACCGGCAGCCTATTGTGCGGTGCCGGCAGCGCGCTGGTCGGCATCTGGTTCGTCGACTTCGGCGGCCACCAGCACGCCAGCTTGAGCGTCGCTCCGAACGCCGTTGTGCTTCGCGGCAGCTTCTAGCGCTGCTCTTGAACGAGGAAGCGCAGTCGCTCGACGCGCCGCCGCTCGTCCATCTCTAGCTTGTCGAGCCGGTCCTTCATGCCGTCGACGTAGTAGCCGAGCAGCATGCGATCGAAGTCGAGCTTGGAAATTACGTCTTCGAACGAAGCTAGCGTGACCGCGCTCATCACCAGCCGCGCCGAGAGATGCAGCTCGACCACGTAGTCGACCCACAGCGGCAGCTTCGTCCAGCGCGCGAGCGTGAGCGCGTGGTGCGCTGCCGAGCCCGCGACCTCGGCTGGTACCATCAGCCCGGCGTTGGCGCCCTTTAAAATCCGCCGCAAATGCCCAGACAAAACCTGCGCGGCTTCTTCCAAGTTTCCGGTCGCCGCCAAGCGATCTGCCAAACCGCCGATCATCTTCAGCGCGTCGGCGCGGGCGGTCGACGGCACGTGCTCGGGCTTGCTCGGCACGCGCATCGGCACGGCCGGCACCGGTTTCGTGACGGGCTTGGTCATCGGCTTCGTCACGGCCTGCAGCGCCGCCGCCTTCTGCGAAGGATTGACCAGCGGTGGGATGCGCTCGCCGGGCGACGACGATACGGCACGCGCGGCGCGGACACGCATCAGACTCGAGTCGCGCGACTCGAACAGCGAAAACTCGATTGTGCCGATCAGGATCCGATCGCCTTCGCACAGCACGGTGCTGTGACCGACACGCTGTCCGTTGACGTAAACACCGTTGGTGCTGTGCAAATCTTCAACGACAACACTGTCGCCCTGCACGCTAATGCGCGCGTGCATGCGGCTGACCAGCGTGTCACTCAACAGCACGTCGCACTCGGGCAGACGGCCAATTAACAGCGAGCCACTGCCAAGCTCCATGTCACCTAGGGGAGTGATAACCGTGACGGGGGCGCACAATTCGGGACGTGGCCGGCCACCACCTACGCGGTCTTCATGCTTGCGTTCTGGCGGGGGGACTACCGGAGTCGCGACGGGCGTGTACGAGGGCACCGTCAGATATTGCCTGAAAAAAGCCTATGCTGCAGCGAAAATTGCGGGCGTCAGCCTGGGGGCGCCGGACCGCGCTCGGCATGGGATCAGTTGCTACGCGGCTTCAATGTCCAGCCTTCAAAGTGCGTTGGTGGGAGGCTTCAATACCTTCACCTTGTCCTTCACTCGCTCACTGATGAAGACGCGGTTTTCGGCGTCGACGATCACGGCGCCCACGCCGTCGAGCGACTCCACGAGCTTCAGCCCTTGTTCTGGACCAAGAATGAACACGGCGTCGTCCACGCCGTCGGCGGTGGTCGCGTCGGGCGCCCAAATCGTCACGCTTCGGCACGCTGTCGCCGGGTAGCCGGTCTTTGGATCGATGATGTGGTGGTAGCGCTTACCGCCCACGACATAAGAACGCGCGTAGTCGCCCGCCGTCGAAAAGGCGTGGTCCGTCAGTTCTAGGACCGCGAAAAAATCGCCGTCTGGTCCGCGCGGATCCCGGACGCCGCTCACCCATGCGGAGCCGTCGGGTTTGCGTCCGGAGCCGTACAAATCACCGCCCGCTTGAGCCAAAAACGCCTCGACGCCGCTTTCGTGGAGGACCTTCGCAGCACGGTCGACGATGTAGCCCTTCGCGATCCCTCCCAAACCCAGCTGCTGACCCTTGCCAATGCGCACGCGGTGCCCGGCCTGATCCAGCTCCACCCGCCGGTAGTCCACCAGCTTGCGGAGCTTGGCGACCTCCGCGGGCGTCGGTAGCTTCGGCTGGTCCTCCATCGCGCTGCCAAACTTCCAAAGCTTCGACATCGCTTGAAACGTGATGTCGAAGCTTCCGCCGCTCAGTTTGCCCGCCCACAGCCCGCGCTCGATCACCTCGCTCGACTCGGGCCCCACGTTCACCCAATCGCCAGCGTGCGCGTTGACCTGGCCGATCTCGCTCTCCGGCTTCCACTCGCTCAGGACGCCCTCGAGTCGGCGGATCTCGGCGACTGCCTTGGCGATAGCGGCCCGGGTCTGCGCTTCGTTCGCCTTCGGCGAGGTGTAGGCGATGAAGTGCAAGCTGGTGGTCATCGCCTCGTCTTGCACTTCGACTTTGGTCGGTTCGAAGGGGGCGCTCGGAGCCGCGACAGCACTCGCGCTCGGCTGCACGCCCGTCACGGCGTTGGCCGGCGCGGCTTGCGGCTGGGTGTTGGTCGGCGTCGCGCTGCCTGCTGGGCCGCTCTTGGAATGCGCCCCGTCACAGCCCGAGCTCCACAATAGCGCGCCGAAACTGCCCAGCCTCAGCCAGAAACTCAGGTCATTTCGCCAAGTTCGCGCTCTTGCGCTCATGCACAGTATGCTTACCACCCCTCCGTGCCAGATGGGAGACAGCCATGATTGACCGCGAACAGATCGACCGCAGCGTGGACGCCGTCGCGCCCCAAGTCATCGCGCTGTCCAAGCAGATCCACGCTCACCCTGAGCTGCGCTTCGAAGAGCATCGCGCTGCGGGGTGGCTCGCCGATAGCCTCGAGCAAGCCGGCATCGCGGTCGAACGCGGCATCGGTGACCTGCCGACCGCCTTCCGCGCGCGGCTCGGCTCGGGCGCTGGCCCGCGCATCGCGATCCTGGCCGAGTACGACGCCCTGCCCGAAATCGGTCACGCCTGCGGCCACAACCTGATCGCTGGCGCCGCGCTCGGCGCATTCCTGGCGCTGGCCAAGGAAGGCAAGCTGCCCGGCAACGTCGACCTGATCGGCACGCCCGCGGAAGAGGGCGGCGGCGGCAAAATCCGCCTGCTCCGGGCCGGCATCTTCGAAGGCGTCGACGCCGCGATGATGTTCCACCCGTACGATCGCGACATCCTCGCGCACCCCGCGCTGGCCAGCCGCTGGCTCACGATCAAGTACCAGGGCACCCCCGCCCACGCGGCGGCCGCGCCGTGGGACGGCAACTCGGCCCTGACCGCCTGCCTCGAAACCTTCCGTCTGATCGACTCACAGCGCGTGCACTTCCGCGACGGCGTGCGCGTGCACGGCTACGTCACCAACGGCGGGCAAGCCGTCAACATCATCCCCGAGCATGCCGCCTGCGAGTTCTCGGTGCGCGCGCCGTTCAAGGCCGAGCTCGAACGCGTCGCCGAAATCGTCGAGCGCTGCGCGCGCGGCGCCGCGATGGCCTGCGGCGTCCAAGTCGATCTGTCGATTCGCCAGGGCTACCGCGAAATGAAGAACAATCTGGCGATCGCCCGCCGCTTCGGCGCCGCCATGGAGGCGCTCGGTCGCCCCGCGCGCGAAACCGATCCGCGCGTCGGCTCCGGCTCCACCGACATGGGCGATCTCTCGCAAGCCGTGCCCTCGATCCACCCTTACCTAGCGATCTGCGACGAAGGCGAAACGCTCTGCCACCAGCACGCATTCGCGGCCTGCGCCGCCAGCGAGCGCGGCTTCGCCACGATGCTCACCGCCGCCAAAGCCATGGCGCGCACTACTTTGGATTTGCTCGAAGACGCGAAGCTACTCGAAGGCGTGAAGGCCGAGTTCGCACAGAGCTAGGGCTGCCCACCCCCCGGCCGTGCTCGCCTGCGGCTGCGCGCGGGCGGCCCCTCCCAAACGCGGGCGTTGCCCGCGTGGGAGGGGAGCGAGACGGAGACGGAGTCGGAGTCGGAGTCGGAGACCGAGTCGGAAGCGGAGACCGAGTCGGAGTCGGAGACCGAGTCGGAAGCGGAGACCGAGTCGGAGACCGAGACGGAGGCGGAATCCGAGACGGACGGAGGCTGAGCTTGCGTTTTGCTGGTTGAGGATGCCCGCGTGCTCGCCGGCGTCCAGGGGCTGCGCTCGCGCTGCGCGCGACGCGGCCCGGGGGCCGCGCCCTGGACTCCGGCTGCGACTCGCGGGCGGTGGGGCGGCAGCTACGCAGCTACGTCGGAAGGCCCGGCGAGCGAGCGAGAAAGAGCAGGTTTCATGGCTTTTCAAGTTCAAGAGTACGCGTATGAGCTGATTGCGGCGCTGCAGCCCTTGGTCGAGCGCATCAGGCGGCGCGACAAATCATTGGCAGATCAACTCACGCGCGCGGCAAGCAGCATCGCGCTCAACCTGGCCGAATCCAACTACTCGGATCCAGGCAACAAGCGCGCGCGCCTGTTCACCGCGGCCGGCAGTGCGAATGAGACGCGCGCGGCATTGCGCGTCGCCGCCGCGTGGTCGTACTTCAAGACAGACGACGCCGGAACCGCACTGCGACTGCTCGACCGCATCATCGCAATCCTCTGGAGCCTGACACACCGCTAATATCCCAATAGCTCGACCCGCCTAAGCTGATAACGGCCGCAAGCCAAAGCCCGGCGGCTGGCAGCCGTTATCACGCAACATAATTCAGCTTCTCTCGCCAATCCCCCGCCAAAATCGGCGCCTTCTCTGCGCCCGGCCAGCGTAACCTTGCGGCGCCTTCGCAGCTCAAATACAAGTTAGCCAGACTGAGAACCCGATGTCAGCCGAACGCAGACCAGTCGACATCATTACTGACTTGGCCGCGTCATTTCGGGCCGCTTCCGATTCGGAGGTTTTGGACGCAATCGCTGCGCTTCCGCCCTTGCTCGACGAATCCGACTCGCACTGGGAGCATGACGAATACTGGCACAACGTTGCGTATCTCTATGTCGCGCTGGCCGACGTCGCTGCTGAGCGCCGGTTGCGCGGCGCAATCCGCCCACTGCTCGATCGCGCCTGCTACGGCGATCCCGGCGAGATCATGCGCGGTCTTCGGCACTCGCTCGAGGCGATAGTCCAGCCTGATTGGGACGCCCTGGCGGACATCTGCCTTGATGCTGCCCGCTGCGATCGTTTGGGAACCAAGCTCTGGGCTATCGACGAGCTCGCCGTTCTCGATGACCCGCGCGCTCGACCCATCTTCGAGGAAGCCGTGGCCAACGCACCCAAAGAGATCCGCGAACTAGCTGAAATTGGCTTGAAGCGCTTACCGACTGCTGGCTAACAAGCCGTTGAAGACAGACGGCCGCGCCTCGTCCTGACCTGCACCTTCCTTCCCCTCGCCCGTGGTGAGTTACCACGGGCTCGCTCGTCGCTACCTGCTACCTCCTCGTTTCCTGATGCGGCCGCTGCTTAACGGCGGTACGTTGGGCGGACGACGGGTGAGGTCTCGTTGACTACGGATGAAGCACTCGCATTCCTAGCCTCACACCAGGGCATGCCGGAGGACTCCCCTCTGGTTGACGTCGAGCGTCTCGACGAAGTCAGACTGCACCTCCGCTCTCATCCCGATCATCGTGCTCTACCCCTTCTACTCGGCCTGTTTGGTGACCACATGGGCTGGGGCGTGTTTCAGCTCTTTGATGAGGTTCTTGCGCAGTTCGACGCGGACGCCAGGGCGAAACATATCGCTGCGGCCTTGAGCGCAACCAGTAGGGGTTCCCGTTGGTGGGTTGCGCACTGGGCGGTGGCGTTCCCGTCTCCGGTATTTGTTCCTGCCTTGCTTGCAACGTTGGCGCGAGCCGAGGACGACGACGCCCACTACTTTGCCATCGCGGCACTCGGCTACTTGGCCACGACGAGACCCGATGTCGTCTCCGCACTCCGACGGTATCAATCCACGAACACCGACCCCGAGCGAGCCGTGTTGCTCGCGGAGTTGTTCGAAGAGAGCTGACGCGACCGGCCGAGAGCGCCGCCCAACAAGCTGTTGAAGCTCTTGTAGCGCCTCGTCGTGACCGACAGCCTCCTCCCTGTCGCCCGTGGTGAAGTACCACGGGCTCGGTCGTCCCCACCTGCCGCGCGTCGGTTTCCTGATGCGGCCGCAGCTTAACAGCGATAAGTTAGGCGGACAGGACCTTCTTACGTGGTGCGAGCGCTGCTGCGATCTCTCGTTGCGAAGCACCTGCCGCCAGCAAGCCTTGCACTAGCAGGTCCAGAGACACGCCCGGGTCGCCAGCCTCCATTTTCGCCACACGCGACTGGCTCGACCCAATGCGTTTCGCCAAATCCGTCTGCGTTAATTGATGCTGTTCCCGCGTTTTTCTCAGGCGGGTCGCGAGAACCAGCTTCATTTCGACCAGTGCTTCCTCACCCTTGGTTAGACCCAGGAACTCGCCCGCGGTTCCGACGCGCCATCCGGCTTTCTCGAGCCGCTTTCGTTTGCTCTTTTCCATCTCGGTCATCCTTTCGCTGTCTCGTCGTACGCGCTCAACCTTCGCTGGCTGTTCTTGATCGCCGCGACCGGCGTGGTTTGCGTTGTCTTCGCGAACACGTCGACGATCACCACTGCATCCGCGTCAACCCGGTAGACGACTCGCCAGGTTTGCCTCTCATCCTGGATCCTGAGCTCGTGGCACCGTGCCCCGATGACTGGCATCGGTCTCGAGTGCGGCATCATCAAACTTTGGCCTGATTGCAACAGTCTCAACAGATAGCCAGCTTCGATCCGCGCTTCCGCCGAGAACGGAGGGCTTTTGACCTCGCCACTCAACCAGACGAGCGGCCTGTGTTTAGGCGACACGCCCAATGATATGTCATTTCTGACATACGCGCAAGCCGCCTAACTCACGCCCTGAGGCGGACCGCCAACAAAATCAGGTAGGGTTGAGGGCGGCGTGCTTGAGTAGCGGGGCGCCTCGTTTTTGAAGCGCCATCAGGTAGCGCGACTCGTTGTACGGCACGCGATCTAGCCAGCATCGATGC
>JBBSAB010000093.1:0-31305 GCA_038252755.1 Polyangiales bacterium
AACGGAATCATCGAAGGATTGCCACGTGGGCGCAGTCATCTGGCCGACCAATTCACGCGGGCCTCGCTGTCGATCGTACTCAATCTTGCTGAGGGCGCTGGCAAGCACTCGAAGCTCGACAAGCGCCGGTACTACGTGACGCCGGCTCGCCCCCCGCGCGCCCAGCCGGGCGCGGCGCGCGCGGGCAAAGCCCGCGCCACAAACCTCGGCCTACAAACAAACGAGCCCAACGACTCCTCACGGACCGTCGGGCACGGGCACGTTTACGGGCACGCGCGAGCGATCCCAATTTAGCGGCACTCCCTAGGTAAAGCTCACGCAGCCGACTGTCGGGCGTCGCATGGCGGCCTTCGAGCGCGAGTCCGGGACGAAGCTGTTCTCCGCCACGCGAGTCCGCCAGGAGGTGTCGCGAAGCGGACGCGAGCTGTTGGAGAACGCGGAGCGCATGGATCAGAGCGATGCAACGCGAGGCGGACATCGCGTTGCGCTTGTCACGTTTTGACGACGACGTGGTTCAACGCAAGCTCGGACCAGTGACGTTGGGTCTACGCGGAGCGCCTACGACCCGCCCCTCGTGCCCTGACTTTCCGGAAATCGGTGGGCGTTTTTCGAAATCCGGAGAGAGAGCCGGAGAGAGCAAAGCCGTCCGCGCTGACGGCAGGCGTTTCTGGCTCAAAAAATCGCGCGGATACGGCTGAGGCGTTGGCGCGCCGTTTGCTCAGGAGCGGGGCAACATGAACCGTATTGCGCAGTCGGCCCTCGCCCTAGTTACGTGCCTCGTCGGCAGTAGCCCGTTCCTCGTCACCGGCTGCGGCTCCGAGAATGCGGGTGACCCGGACGGCGCGGTGGCGGACGAGAACGCCGGCAGCCTCGGCCTCGCCCTCACGCTGCCTGGCGGCGCGGTGCTCAACAACGTTGCTTACACGGTTACCGGTCCGGCGGGCTACGCCTCGACCGGCAACGTCAACGTCAGCAACAGCACGACGATTTCGACTCGGCTCACGCTGCCGTCCGGCGGCCCGTACTCGATCACGCTGAGCGGCACCTCGACCGACAACGGTACGACCTGCAACGGCTCGGGCCAAACCACGATTATCGCCGGACAAACGCAGACGGCGATGATTCACATGACGTGCAAGGAAGCCAGCCGCACCGGCGGTGTGCTCGTCACCGGTACGCTCAATCTGTGTCCGGTCGTCGACGGCATTGGCGCAACCCCGAGCGAGGTGCTGGTCGGTAGTTCGATCGCGCTGACCGGCTCGGCACACGACAGCGACGCGTCGCCGGCGGCCCTCGCGTATCAGTGGTCGGCGAGCTCAGGCTCACTGAGCAGCGCGACCGCTGCGAACCCGACCTTCAAGTGCACCGAGCCCGGCGATGCGACGATCTCGCTCACTGTCTCCGATGGCGACGCGACGATCGGCTGCCCGGCTACGCAAACCGCGACCGTGACCTGCACGCGCGGCCCGAACGACTTCAGCTTCGTCGTCGTCGGCTGCAACCGCGTCGACCCGGCGTTGGTGTCGCCGACCCAAGCACCCGACGACTTCCCGAGCACCGCCAACGTCGCGCAGCTGAACCGCACGTTCGCTGAGGTCGCGGCGATGAACCCGCTACCCGACTACTTCTTCATGGCTGGCGATTTGGTCATGGGCTACACGAACGACAACGCAGCTCTGCGCACCCAGCTGAACGCTTGGGTCGAGCTGTACAAGGCGTCGCCGCTGTACGGCACTAGCGTCAAGCTGGTCGCGATTCCGGGTAACCACGAGACGCAAAACGCCAGCAAAGTGACGACACTCGCCGCCGAGCAGGCGTGGCTCGAGATCATGGCGCCGTACATCATTGGCGCGAACGGCGCGCCCGCCGGCGGTGCCGACGGCCTGGCCAGCGATCAGTCGAAGCTCACGTACTCGTTCGACTGGAAGGGCACGCACTTCTTGCTGCTCGACACCGATCCGCAAGCTCGCGACTGGACAGTTCCGACGCAGTGGGTGGCGGCCGACGTTGCAGCCGCACACGCCGCTGGCGCGAAGCACATCGTCGCGATCAGCCACAAGCCCGCTTACGGCTGGTCGGGCGCGCCGACGGACTCGCTGCTCGGCAAGGGCATTCTGCCGACGGCTTTCTACTTGGGCCTGCGCGACCAGTTGTGGAGCTCGCTCGAATCCAGCCAGACGGAGGCGCTGTTCTCCGCGCACAACCACCTGTGGTCGAAGTTCCAACCTACCAACCACACTTGGCAGATCATCGCGGGCAACGGCGGCAGTGCGCTGGAAGCGACCGTCGCCAACGGCTCAGCCGGCATCCCGGCCTACTACGGCTTCACGGTGGTCAACGTGTCGGCGGCGGGCCCGATCACGGTGAAGAGCATGGGTCGCGACATTCCGGCGGCCGGCTACTGGGCTGCGGCGCCTGCCGCGACCTACCCGACGACGGTCCGCGACACCCAAGACATCAGCTGGCACTGAAATCTCGCTGAATCGCGCAGCAGTCGCTGCCGCGTGCCCCCCGGCTCAGGCTTGGGGGCGCGTGTCGCTCAAAGCCCGGCGAGCGGGCCGCTGCAGAAGTCGGGGTCGCCGAAGCTCGTCTCGGGCAGCCCCATGGCGTGCATGATCGAGAGAAACAGCTCGTTGTGGGGCTTCTTGTCGAACTTGAGGTAGCGGCCGGTCTCGAAGGCGCCGCCGGCGGAGCCGGCCATGACGTAGGGCATGTTGGCGTAGGTGTGGATGTTGCCGGTGTCGACTTCGTGCACCCAAAGCACGGCGGAGTGATCGAGCAACGATTTGCCATCGAGCTCGGTGATAGCGGCCATGCGGTCCAGCAAGGTGGCGAGCTGCTCGGCGTAGAACTTGTTGATGTTGGCGAGCAAATCTTGCGTCGCGCTCAGCGTGTCGCCGTCGTGCGAAAGATCGTGGTGGGCGCGCTCGGTGTTGAGCCAGTTGAAGCGGTGGCTCCCCTGGCCGGTTTCCCATTGAATAGTGGCCACGCGGGTCAGGTTGCAGCCGAGGGCGGCCGTCATCAGGTCGAGGTGCGCGGCGCCGATCTGGCGGAAATCTTGGGTTGTAAGGCGCTTGGGCGGCGTGCAGGCGGTCACATCGGCGAGTTGGCTGATGCGGCGTTGTAGATCGTCAATCGCGCTGATGTGCGCGTCGAGCTTCATCTGATCTTCGCTGCCCAAGAGCGCGCGTGTGCCTTTGTAGTCTTCGAGCACTGCGTCAACGACCAGCTTGCGCTTGACTTGCAAACGCTTGATGGCGGCCGGATCACCCTGAAAGTCTCCGAACAGGCGATCAAAGGCCTTGTCGGGTTCTTGCATTGGCTCGACGACGCTGACGACGTCGCCGTTCTTCTTCCAAGTCATGCGACTGGGCAGCGGCATCTTGATCGCCTTGGCCTCGACGCCGAACTGTAAGGAGTCGAAGCGCGTATCGGGCGGCAAGCGCCGCGCGATCGCTTGATCGATCGAATCGCCGCCGGCCGTGCCGTCGAACAGGTGGCCGAATTCGCCAAAGCCGGTCGGTCCCGCGATCAGCTTTCGCGCGACGAGACAGTGTCCGGTGCCAATGTCGTGGCCGTTCTGTCCGCCAGAATTTTCGATCGCCGTGCGCATCGCTACGCCGTCCAAGATATTGAGCTGTGCCTTGTGCGCAGCCAGCGGCTGCAGAATCTCGGAGAGCGTGAAGTCGGTTTGGGTCCCAGCCGGACGCCAGCGCTTGAGGATCGTGCCGTTCGGCGAAAAGAAGAACACGCAGCGCGTCGGGATCTCCGCCGCTTGCGCGACGCTACGCCCCGGACGCAGCATCGCGGCCAGCGGCGGCAGCGCCACCAGTACGCCACCGGCGCCGCGCAAAAAGCTGCGTCGGTTGAGCGGTTTACGCGTTGCGCTCACGGCATTCCCCCGGTTGCGGGCGTCGCCGCGGCGTCGCCGAATTGTCGGTACAGGAAAGCGTCGGTCTGCGTGAGCGCTAGCGCCAGCTGCCGTACGTCGAGATTTGAGCGGTCGAAGGCTTCACTCAAGCGCACTACCGAGCAGTGGTCGTCGGGAGTCTCACGCCGGCCCTGCGAGAGCCGGAACCAGTGCTTGGCAAAGCAGCCGCGAACCTGCGCGCTGCTGACGAGCTTTTCGGCCAGCTCGCGCGGGCCGACGAACGCGCCATCCACGTCGGAGCCGTTCAGCTCGCCGCTGGCGTCGATGGGTAAGCCGTTCTCGGTCTCCCGGTAGCGACCCATGCCGTCGTAGTTTTCGAAGGCGAGCCCGGCGGCGTCGAGTAAACGGTGGCAGCCGGCGCACACGGGGTTCTCGCGGTGGACGCTGAAACGCTGGCGCGTAGTCAAGCTCGGGTCCGGCTCGGGCGCGACGATTTTCACATTGACCGGCGGGGGTGGGACGGTCCCACACAGCAGGCTCGCTTGCAGGAACATGCCACGGTGAACCGGCGACGTGGCGTCGACCTTGGAGTGAATCGAGAGCACGCTTGCCTGCGTCAACAGGCCTGCGCTCTTTGCCGGATCCAACTCAACGCGGGTAAAGCCCGAGCCGCTGGACGCATTGACGCCGTAGAACGCAGCTAGTTGCGGGTTCAAGAGCGTGTAGCTGGCGGTGAGTAGCGTGCGGAAACTGCCGTCGCTGGCCATGACGCTATCGATGAACCCGCGCGTTTCCTGCGCCATGAGCGTGGGCAACTCGGCGGTGAACTCAGGGTAGACGAGCGGGTCCTTCAGCATTTCGCTTAGGTGCTCGAGCTCGAGGTAGCGAGTGAAGAAGCGGCCGTAGAGGTCGGCGGCGCGCGCGTCTTTAGCCAACAGCTGGGCCTCTTCGAGCACGCCCGCGTCGGTGTCGAGCTTGCCGCTAGCCGCGGCAGCTGTGAGCTCGGCGTCGGGCATCGTCTCCAGAAACAGATAGGAGAGTCGTGAGGCTAGCGAATGACCGTCCAAGCGTTGTACGCCGGGTCGGTCACTGGTTTCGATCCGATACAAGAAGCGTGACGATTGCAGCACGGTGGCGAGCACGACCTCCAGGCTCGTCTGGTAGTCGAGCGCGGCGCGGGCTTTTTGGTATGTGGCGAGTAGGTGGGTGCGATTCGCTTCCGGCAAGGGTCGGCGGAAGGCGCGCGCGCCGACGGTGTCGATGATTTTGGCGGCGCAAGCCGTTTCACCGAGCGAGGTGGTATCGCACGCTAGCGGTCCGCTGGCCGCGCTGACGGCTTTGGCTGCCAGCTCTTCGGCGGCGCCGAAGTACTGCTCGGCTAGCAGCGGGCCTACGGTGCGGACGTCGGCGTTGTCTTCAGCCGAGTCAGCGCCGAGCAGGCGCTTGCCCGGCTCGCTCGTGTCACCCAACAGATCCCGCACCGTGTGGTCGTATTCGGTGCGCGTCAGCCGACGCAGCGGCGCGCGACCTGGGAGCGGCGAAATGCACGCGGGATCAGCCGGCCGCGGCTCGCCGCCACTTTGAGGCATGTCCGGCGTCGAAAGGGTAGGCGTAGGTGCTCCGGTGTCATCACCGACGATGTTGGCCGTGCAGGCTGTGAGCAACGTGAGTAGTGCTCCCGCGCCTACGAATCGAGCGCCGTCGATTTGCAAGAAGACTTTGCCCCCTTCGCGCGCGCGCCGACGATGGATGTTTGAGGAAACGGCCACCACCATGTCTAGGTGAGTGCATGGTCGAGCCTTTTCCGTCTTCGGTCGGGCTTACGGATGCGAAGAGGTCCGGGAGTCCGCCCCCACGTAACTTTCCACATTGCCTGTCTTTTCACCGAGCGGCAGGGAGAGCAGAATCCCATCGCTCGAGAGCAGTGTGTCGCGGCCAAGCTCGAAGGTTTGCTCGCGCACGATTCGCAAGGTAAGCGCGATTGAGGGCCATCGCGCGTGGTGGGCTCGGGAGAAGCTCGGGGCTCGGGTTGTGACCGAAGTCGTCGTCGGCGGCGCGCGCGTCCCAGGTACGTCAGCTTCTGAGCGGCTTGAAGTGCTGATTTCCGAGCACCGTTCAGCGCACGTTGACTAAGACCCGGCGTTGCCGCTTATGCTCGGGGCGTGCTCATTCACTCTGTCTATTTTTGGTTCAAGGCTGAAGCCGATCCTGTGCGTGTTGCGGAATTCGAGCGTGGACTTCGAAGCTTGGCCAGTATTCAACAGGTCGAGCACGCGTATTTTGGTAAGCCGGAACTCACTCCGACGCGACCCGTCATCGATGCGAGCTACCAGTGGGCGCTGATCGTGCACTTCGAAAACCTGGCCGCGCATGATGCCTATCAAGAGCACCCGTTGCACTTGGAGTTCCTAGAACAATTTGCGGCGACCTGGGAACGGGTTCAAGTGTATGACGTACGCATTTAGCGACTCTTGTGAGTATTTCCCGTAAAGAAGGCGGGGTTTGTTGCGGGAAGACATCGTCGAGTCGCGGTGGAGGCATACAGACATGTGGGCAATGCATGCCTGTCGATACCCCGATTGGCCTGATGGGGTGATTGCGTCCGGCACGACGCCGGCCGACGATGAAAGATAAATGAAAGCGTTGTTGGTCGGCGTGGGAGCCGAATGGGCGAGCATTGTCGCGCGCGTACTGGGCACGCGCGGACACGAACCGGTTTCGCTCGCCGATGGGCGCCGCGCGCTCGAAGCGCTGGAGAGTCTGAAGCCAGCGTTGCTAGTGGTGCAGGATCCATTGTCGGACATGGACGCGGCGGAGTTTTGTCGGAGGGCGCGGCGACTTGCCGCGGGCGAGGATGCAGTGATCTTGGTGCTCACGGATCGCCACGATGAGCTCGCGGTCGTGTTGGACGCTGGTGCTACCGATCTCTATCCGACCTCGCTCGGTCCGAGTGCTTTGGAGGCGCGCATCCTGATCGCCGAACGGCTCGTCATTCAGCACGCCAAGCTGAGACACCGCGAGCTGCGTTTCCGGCGCCTATTCGAGGCCGGCGTCGCTGGGGTCGTGATCTCTGACCTTGACGGTAACTTCAAGGAAGCCAATCCGGCATTTTTGCGAATGTTGGGCTACTCTGCCGAGGACGTGGCGGGTGGCCTGGTGAATTGGGAGAGCATCACGCCGCCGCATCGCTTGGTACCAGACATCGAAGAACGGGCGCAGCTGCGGGCCACCGGGTTTCTTCCGCTGATGGAGCGCGAGTACCTGCACAAAGATGGACGGCGCATCGCCGCCTTGGTCGGCTCAGCAGCGCTGGAAGGCTCTACCGAGTGCATCAGCTACGTCACCAACATCACCGAGCGAAAACAAGCGGAGGCCGCGCTGCGCGAGTCGGAGCAGCGATACCGCATCCTCTTCGACCGGTCGCCTTTCCCCAAGTTCCTGTACGACCACGAAACGCGCCGCTACTTGATGGTCAACGACGCGGCCGTCGCGGGCTATGGCTACTCGCGCGACGAGTTCCTGAACATGACGCTGGACGACCTACAGCCGTCCGAAGTGGGAGCACACCGGCACAAGAAGAAGGACGGCCGCATCATCGACGTGAGCATCACGTTACAAGAATTCGTCTTGGCTGACCGACCCTGCGTGTTGGCGGTAGCGCTGGATGTCACCGCGCGAAATCGCATGGAAACGCAGCTGCGCCAGGTCCAAAAGATGGAAGCCATCGGCAGTCTTGCGGGCGGGGTAGCGCACGACTTCAACAACCTTTTGTCGGTCATTCTCGGCTACAGCAACATGCTGACTGAGTCGCTCAAGCCAGGCGATCCCATGCGCGCCGACCTCGAAGAGATTTCACAGGCTGGCCAGCGCGCTGCCGATCTCACGCGCCAATTGCTGGCGTTCAGCCGGCAGCAGATTCTCGAGCCGAGAGCTCTGGATTTGAACGCGGTGATTCAGGGTATTGCGAAGATGCTGCGCCGGCTGGTCGGAGAAGACGTCGAGCTAAGCGTGGCAGCTGCCCCGCAGCTCGGCACCGTGAGGGCCGATCAGGGACAGGTTGAGCAAGTGATCATGAACTTGATCGTCAACTCGCGAGACGCCATGCCAGAAGGCGGCAAGGTGACGATCGAGACTGCGAATGTCGTCCTCGATGCTGGCTACGCGGCGGCTCACCCGGGTGTCAGCGCGGGACCTTACGTGATGCTTGCCGTCACCGACACCGGAGCCGGCATGGATGCTGCGACCAAGGAACGCATCTTCGATCCGTTCTTCACGACCAAGGAAATGGGCAGCGGGACCGGGCTGGGGCTGGCGACCGTCTTCGGCATCGTGCAGCAAAGCGGCGGCAATATCTGGGTTTACAGCGAGCCTGGGCTGGGCACGACGATCAAAGTCTACCTGCCGCAAGCCGATGGACCGTGTGATGAGCTGGTCGCCGCGGTGCCCGAAATGCTCAACACGCGCGGCTCGGAGACGATCCTGCTGGTCGAGGACGAAGAGTCGGTCAGAGTCCTGACGCGCACGATCTTGGAGCGGCTGGGTTACCGAGTCATCGAAGCGCACAGCGGTGGTGACGCGCTGCTGATTTGCGAGCAACACACTGCCACCATTCATGTTCTGTTGACGGACGTCGTCATGCCGCGCATGAGCGGTAGAAAGCTGGCCGAGCGACTCGGCACGCTGCGTCCCGAGATGAAGGTGCTTTACATGTCGGGCTACACCGATGACTCGATTGTCCGGCATGGCGTGCTCGAATCAGGAGTCGCGTTTTTGCAAAAGCCGATCACCCCCGAAACGTTGGCGCGCAAGCTCCGCGAAGTGATCGATTCCCAGACCGGTCTGGGGCAGCTCCGTCCACCTTCGGTCGCGCCGGGCGCTATCCCGTCGACGGAGCTGGTTCGTGTCGACACGTGACTACAGCGTCGAAGCGGGCAGGGGCGACGCCGTCGGCCGCTACCGAACGCAGGATCATCTGACAGCCGAGCAGAATCTGGAGGGATCAATCGGACCTTCAAATCGGTAGGTACACGTGGGGCGGCTGTCGACGACAGGCCTACCTGCTGTCGCCGGTTGGCGTGGGCGCGCTGCGCTTGATCTCCACGGCGAAATCGCTGCCGTCTTTACGGGTGTGGCGGGTGCGGGCGCGGCGGGGCCGACCGCTTGCGCTGCGGTGGCGCGGGTCGAGCGAGGAGCTTTCTCCGCGCGGTGTAGAGCCTGACCCACACCGTGTTGAGGGGCACCTGCTGCTGCTGCGCGATTTCGTGTCCGCTCAGGCCTTCGAGCTCGAACAGCATGAACACGGAGCGCTGCGTGGAGGGCAGCTTGTCGAGCCGACGACTCAGTAGCTCCGACTTCTGCTTGGTCTCGAGCCTGTCGAACGGTCCTAAGGTGGACTCCTCTGCGTAGTTGAAGAGGGCCTGCGTCTCCGACGTTCGGACGTATTGCACCCACGACAACTGGCGATAGTCGCGGACTTTGCGGCGGGCAATTTGGAAGAGCCAGCCGGCGATGCTGGTGCCGTCGAAGTGGCTCAGTCGGCGGTATGCGACGATGAAGACGTCTTGAACCAAGTCTTCGTGGTCGGAGGGCCGTGCACCGAGCGCCAGCACCCAACGCGACACCGCCGTGAACCACCCCTGATAGAGGAGCTCGAACGAAATCGGCGCGCCCAGCGTGCTTTCGATGATCTGAGGGGTGACGGTCATCGACGGATCGCGATCAGAAATGTTGTCGCTCATCGCTCGAGCGCCGCGGACGGTCCTAGAACTGGCTGAAGAACTTCCAGACGTTGGCGTACTCCCAGCTGGACTGCTGATTGGGATCCCTGGGGTCGGGCGTGTGGTCACCGTTGAATGAGCAAAACTGCTGCGGATAGCCGCTCTTGCAGCCCATCAAGTCGGTGCAGACGTGATTGCCGCTGGTTACCTTGGTCGGGTCCACCCAGCTGCAACCGTTCGCTTTGGCGAAGTTTTGCGCCAGCGTTATGCCGCTCGTGTAGTTGAGCACGCCGTCGCTGGTTCCATGCGAAGCGTAGTAGGCGACCGGCATGCTTGGCGTGCATTGACCGCTCAGCTGAGCTCCGGAATACACGGCAATCGCGCGGACGAATCCGTTAGGGGCGCCCAGCGGCCTCTCGCACGCGGTGGCGTAGGACATGCTGCCGCCGTAGCTCCAACCGGTCGCGAAGATGCGCGAAGTATCGACGCAAAAATTGTCTTCGACCTGCTTCACGACGGCGTCGGCGAGCGCCATGTCGGAGTCATTGGTGTTGGGCCATCCGCAGGAGCCCTCGCCATTTCCGGTGCCAGCACAGGGTTTGCCGTTGAGCTGCCCGTTGGGCGCCACGAAGATCGTCGTGTCGTTCGAGAGCGGCTGCAGGTGGTAGTACTGATTCTTGTACATCTGATTGTCGTTACCGTCGCGCTGGTGCCAGGCGATAATCAGTTTGTACGGCTTCTTGTTATCGTAGTTGGTCGGCACGCTGAGAACGTACCGGCGCTGCATGTTCCCGGCCGTGATCGGGATGTTCTTGCCGTTGTTGTACATGTCGCTGGCGATCGTCGGCATCTTGCCGCAACCCGCCGACGTGCCGACGGGAGCGCTGCCACCCACCCCGGCCCCCCCCGCGCTGCCTCCGGTTCCACCCGTTGTTATTCCTCCACTGCCGGCCGTAGCCGTGCTGCCACCACCACCGGCTCCTGCGGTTCCGGACCCGCCCGACGTCGTTCCGGCGGCGCCCGAGGACCCCGTCAGCGCGCCCCCGGTGCCTCCGCTGCTGCTGCCCGCCTTGGGCAGCTCACCCGAGCCAGCTTGGCCGGAGCCGGAGCTGCCTGGCTGTCCGGAGCTACCGGCCGCATCGCTTTCGGATGACGAGCATGCCGCGGACGACAACGTCACCGCGATTCCGCAAACGGCGAGGGCGAGGGCGAGGATTGAGCCGCGAGACATCATGATCACGGCAAGCTCGCGAAGAAATCGTACATGGCCTTGGTCGCGAAGCATGGCCAACCATGGTTCGTGTTGCTGTACGACGGGTCGTTGTGCGAGCACCAAATCGTTGGCACCATGCAGCCGTCGTATTGGACGCAGCCGTCGGTAACGGTCATGCCGCTGCTCATGCACATTGGGGCGTTGGTGAACGGCTTCGACGTTGCGCTGCAACTGTTGGCCGTCCTGAACAACGCGACGGTGGCCGAGCCATCCGTCCCGCGTACATTGTCGTTCTTGCCCTGGATGTACATGACCGGCAACGGACCAGCGATCGCCCCGTACGGGTCAGCCGCTACCGGCGCTACGGCCTTGAAATTGAAATGCTGACCGTCGCTCTTGTTCTTCGTGGTCACGAGCTGCGTGATGAACTGCGCGCCCGAGCTGTGGCCCGTGGCGAACACGCGGTTCAAATCCACGCAGTAGTTCGCGAGCAGGTCCTCGTACATCGTGATGACCTTGGCGACGTCGCTACCGTAATTCCATTGCGTCCCGGCGCTCTTCGGGTAGTAGCGCACGTAGTTTTTGTCGAAGTCGGAGCCCTTCGTGAGATTCTGAATCTGTTCGATCGGGTTGCTGGCGGCGTGAAATCCGACCAGCAGCGGGAAGGGTTTCTTGCCGTCGTAGCCGGCGCTCGGGATCCGGTAGATGTGGTCGGCGGTGGCGACGTCGGCAGTGGCCGGCTTGGAGCAACCGGCGCTCGGCTTGGGTGCAGTGGTGTTGGCGCTGCCGGCGCTCCCACCGCTGCCGCCACCCGCACCGCCAGCGCCGCCGCCCGCACTGGAGCCACCGCTGGCTGTGCCGGCATTGCCACCGCTTCCAGCCGTGCCCGCCGCCCCACCGGTCTGGGCTCCGCCGGTGTTTGCCAGCGAGCCCGCACTCCCGCCGCCGCTCGCCGCTCCGCTGACGTTGGCGCTGCCGCCGGTTAGCGGAGCCGTGCCGCCGCTACCGGTCGTGCCCGGCGACATTCCAGCCCCCCCGATCGGCTCGTCGGCGCCGTTCGAGGAGCAACCAAAGCCAAGTAAGACCAACGTGGAGACAGCGAGGGCAGCGTAAGAATTGTTCATGGACCTTCGTGCAGCGCTGGTGTGTGGAATCGGTTCTAGGTAGGGGGAGAACGACAAACTCGGAAGCCATCTGAGAAGTGGCTCCACGGCACGCCGAGGCCCTCAGCGTTAGGCCTTGATGGCGTCGTAAGTGCCCGACCCGATCGCCGGCGCCGTCATTGTCACGTCGCGAGTCGCCGCCTCGATCAGTGTGTTCAATACCTTGGCGTTCGGGGTGCCGGCGGAATTGAGGTAGGTGCCTTGCTTCAGATAACCACCGCCGCTGCCCCAGATGATCATCGGTACGCCTTTCATCGAGTGCGAGGGTCCGTCGGCGATCGTGTTCGTCCACACGATTTGCGCGTGGTCTTGCAAGCCGTGAGCCTTGAAGGCATCCAGGCCGACTAGAAACGACTGCATGCGAACGGTATCGATTTCGTGGTGAGCCATCTCGGCCGTCGGATCATTGCCGGACTGCGAGTCCGACTTGATGCGATGGCTCAGCTGGTGGAACGACCAGCCGAGGCTGGCGTTGGACGGCACGTTGTACATCGTGCCGTCGGTGCCGTCTCCCCACTGCAGGGTCGCCGTGCGGCTGTAGTTGCAGCCAAAGGCTACCGCCATGATCTGTAGGTGCAGCTTGACGTAGTCCTCCATCTGAGCGCCCTTGAACACGAAGCCCGACTTGAGCGCGTCGTACTTCTCCGTGGGCAGCCCATCCTTCGAACACGCGGCGCCCGTGGCCATGTTGCCCATCGTGACTTCGATGTCGCGGATCGCCTGAAAATGCTGGTCGAGTCGCGCCTTGTCGGCGGTGCTGAGGACCGACATGTTCATCAGGCTCTTCAGCTCGGTGCGCACCAGATCATTCACGCTCTTGCGCTTGTTCGCGAGCTCTTGCGCGATCGGATCCACGGTCGGCGTGGTGCCGGGCGTCGTTGGAGCTGCGCCCGCTAGCCCGACCACCTTCGAGTAAAGCAGGTACGGATTCACGTCGGCCGAACGGACCTGTCCGGCGCCGGCGGCCTTGAACGAGATGCGTTCCGCGATGAACCCTCTTGCACCGGAGTACAGAGCCAGCGGGTCGGCCCCTAACGCCTTTGCGATCAGCGTATCTGCAGAGGGACCAGCTGAGTACGCAGTGTTACCGGTCGAGGCCGGCGCGAGACCGGTCAAAGTTTGCACGTTGGCTTCGGCGTGGCCGCACACCTGGACGCCCTTCGGGTAGTCGACGCCCTTGAGGAACAACAGGTTGGCGGCGTGCGGCGCGAGCACGCTGGTCGCGATACCGGTAGCGCCGCTCAAGCCAGCCGTCGTCAGTGCCCCGGTCGCCGACGGGAAGAAGTTCTTACCGACGACGCCGTTCTGACCGACGACGAAGAACGTAAAGACGGGTGCGCTACCGGCGGCCCAAGCCGAGCGGCTCGGCAACCCCTCCAGGAACGGCAGTCCAATGGCGACGCTGCCAGCTCCGGTGAGGAAGGCGCGTCGGTTGAAACCACCACGTTTCATGGCATTGCCCCTGGGATTCACTGTGCACCTCCGGCGCGGGTCCTGAAAGCGTCTTGCTTGACGAGATCGATCACCACGCGTTTTACCGAGCCGCTACTCGAAGCGCTGACTGTCGACAGCTCGGCCAACAACGGTAGGTCGGCATCGATGACGTCGCGCTGCAGGCCAAAGCTGGCCAGCTTTTTCGCGTAGCAAAGGTGGGTTTGTTGATCACTGGCCAGCACCTGCATCAGGGCGGCGGCGTTCTTGTACTTCTTCGTCCCGTTCACGAAAGCGAACTCGCCGCTGCTGTCGATCGGCAGCATGTCGGTGCCGTTTTTCTCGGTCTCGCGGTACTGACCCATGCCGTCGAAGTTCTCGAACGCGAAGCCTAGGGGATTGATCATGTTGTTGTGGCAGACCGTCCCGCAGCCATTGGTGTGAGCATCCACGCGCATGCGGTTGGTCTGGCCGGGCGAGGCATCGGGTAGCGGCGGGATCGTCAGCGCCGGCGGGCCGAGTGGGGCGCAAAGCACGTCGAGACTCATGCTGACACCGCGATGAATCGAGTCGGGTTGATCGTTGTGCCCGTTGAGGATCAAGAACGGGAGCTGCTGGAAGTAGCCGCCGCGCGTGGCACCCAGGTCGCGCTCCGCAAAGCCGCTGGCCGGCGCCGCGCCCGCGTAGAGCGGAGCCATTGTGGGACCGACGAATCCGGTGGTCGAGAGGAAGATGTCCTTAACGCCGAGCCCTTGGCTGAAGATTCTGTCGAAGAACAGGTAGGAGCTCTCGGCCAGCTCCGGATTGATCTTCGGGTCGTAACTCGCCACGCCGACCTTGCCGAGCTGCGAGAACTTGCCGAAGTGGAGGTACTCGCCGTGGAACTTGCGCATCACGGCGCGGGCGCTCGGCTCGTCCAACATCTTTTGCGCCACCGCGGCGGCGCCATCGGGCGTGTCGAGCTTGCCCGCGCCACCTGCGGCATCGAGCAAGGCGTCGTCCGGCGACGTATTGCGAAGCCAAAGCGACAACTTCGCGGCCATCTCGTAGGCCGTCAGCGGAGCACCGACCGCGCCGAGCTCGCTGCGATAGAGAAAGTAAGGGGACTGCAGCATCCCTTGCAAGACGACCGATGCGCCCTTCGCGAATGCGCTCTGACTGCCCGAGAGCGTGGGACCCATATCGAACAGCTTTTGGTACGACGCTGTCTCAGCAGTAGTCAGGGGACGGCGGTAGATGCGTCGGCCCAGCGCAGCGATGAAGCCCGCGCCGTCGCTGCCCGAGTAGAGCTTGCCCAGCAGGGCTGCGTCTGCCGTCACCTGGGCTGCTAGCGCTTCCGCGGCCGCCTGGTAGTCGGACCATCCACGGCTGTCGATGTCCAGCACCAGCTCGTTGTTGGTGAAGTCGGTCGTTCCAGAGACCGCGTTCTGAAAAGCGTCAGCCTGCGTCGGCGGTGATGCCAAGCCGAGCACGGTCTGGACGCTGTTCGTCCACTGTTCGTTGGTGAGACGCAGGACACGAAAGTAATTCGGCGAACCGGTGAGGTTCAGCTTGCCCTTCGCGGCGGCCACTACAGCAGCCGTCGAGCCACCACCCGCCTGGGTGAGTCCACCATCGGTGCCCGCGGTCGGGCTTGAGCCGTTGCTGTCACTGCCGTTCGAATCGGTGATGCTCCCGGTACACGCAACGGTCGACAGTGCAACCGCCGCGAATGTGAGAAATCTTAACGTCATTGGGGAGCTCCAAACTAGGTGCGGAAGGTGATCTGCCTTTCCGATCCCCTGCCACGCTTGGATTGGCCGCGTCGTTGGCGGTGCCGGCTGGGGATCCGAAGGCGAACGTCCACCCGGAGCACTGGCGAGCTCGCGTGCGACCCGTCGAGCAAACCGTCACCGCAGCTCGCTATTTTTCGGTCTAACCCCCAGGCGTTGTGAATTGTGAAGGTACCCTTAGATATTCCGCGACGGCGGAAGATAAGGCGACATCAAACCCACACGCGTCTGCAGCTAATGTCGCGCGCGGTGAGCAACGGTCACGTGGGCGAATTCGGATCAAGCACAGAGCCCGACCGTCACAAACAACGCTATGCCTCGCGTTGCGGTCCAGCCAAGCTCAGCGATTCTCGCTGATCGAGAATCTGGCACTGGCATTCGAACCTCGGTCGACGGTTGTCGTTCGGCGCGCTGGTTGGTCGCCGTCGCAGCGTCGGGCGTGCTAGCGGCGTGCTCGGGCGACGACAGTGCCGGCGCGCTGCCTGACGGAGCGACCGCGAGTAGAACCAGTGCTGGGGCCGGCGCAGGTGGTACCGCAGGTGTGGTCAGTCAGGCGGGCGGCTCGAACACTTTGGGCGGAGCGTCGGCGGGAAGCGGCGGTGCATCCACCTTGGTGGGCGGCGCCGGGATGTCTGGTGCATCCGTGGGCGGAGCTGCAGCACCAGGGGGCGCGGGCGGCGTCGCGAGCCTGGGGGGCGCGGGCGGAAACCTGTCCCAGTCGGGCGGCAGCGGCGGCAGCGCGGGGGCTGGTGGTAGCGGGGGAGCAGCCGGTTACACGCCTTGTCCCACCGACGGTAGTCCGTGCCTGGTCTTGCCGTTTGGCGACTCGATCACCTACGGCGTCGGTTCGACGGATAAAGGCGGCTATCGGGCCCAGCTCTTCAAGCTCGTCGTCCAAGCCAACCAGAAGATCAAATTCATTGGCTCGTTGAGCGACGGCCCCGACCAGGTGGCGGGCACGGCTTTCCCGAAGACTCACGAGGGCCATTCGGGGTGGACGATCGATTCCGGCTACGTCTCGTTTGGCGACGGCATCTCCACGCTCATTCCGACGCCGGCCTTCAAGACGCTGCCGCACATCGTGCTCTTGATGATCGGCACCAATGACGTCGGCGCGAGCAAAGGCACGGACATGGTCGCCAATCGGTTGGACACGCTGCTCGAGAAAATCGTGCAGACGGCGCCGAAGGCGCTGGTCGTCGTGGCTCAGATCACGCCGATTGGTTGGAACCCGCCTGCTGCATCGAACTACAACGCCAAGATCCCGGGCATCGTCCGAGCTCGCGTTAGCAAGGGGCAGCACTTGGCCGTCGTCGACATGAGCAAGATGCCGACGTCCGACTTGGGCAGCGACAACCTGCACCCCAACGATACTGGTTACGTCTTCATGGCCGGCGTTTGGTACGCGGCGATCAAAGACTATCTGCCGAAATAGGCAGCCATACCCAATCCAGACCCGTAGCGCGTCCTTGACCGCCTACCAGACGACCGTAAAACCAGCGTTGATGTAGTTCACCACTTGCACGGGCTTCTTGATGTTGATGCTGGTCGGGTCGTTGGGATCAGCCTCGCCGTATTCGTACAGGCCGTGCTCCGCGCGGAAATACTCCAAGGCAAAGTGCAGCGGCCCAGTCGTTTGGTAGACGCCCGCTGTGATTCCGAAATTTTGCTTGAGCAGCTGCGGATTCCCGACCAACCCGGCTGCGGTAACCGCCGCCTTGTCGTTCGGCGATTTGTCCAACCGAAATACGCCGGCGCCGCCTGCGATTTTGAGGTGAACTGAATCGACCTTGATCGCCGCGAGCCCAAACCCACCGCGAGACTTGCGCGGGATCCCTTTGGCATCAAAAGATATTTCGTTTTCCTCGATGTAGGTGATCGGGCTAGTACCCTGGCCCACGAAGCCAGCGCCGCCGGCCATCACAGGCCCGACGTTCAGCATGAATCCGCCTTGGCCGCCCCATGCAGTGGCAGTGATGTCCGTCCGCTTGCCCATGTCGGTAGGCGAACCTTCGAGTTTTTGCCAGAAGCCATTGGCAAATACTTTGACGACTTCCTTAACCGAAAACGCCGCTTCAGCCTCGAAGCGAGGAAGTGGCGCTCGAGTCAGCTGGGCGTTCGCCACGGTCGCTGGATCGTACATGCCGACGGCGAGTTCGAAGCCGCCGAGCGATGGCGTGGTGTAGACGAAGCCTGGCTCGAACGCCGGAAAGATGGCGCCGAAGGCTGCCATGCCGCAGGCGCCGCCCCCGGCATTTTCGATCGAACACGGGTAGCCCATCCCATAGTCGTGAGCGATCTCCGCATCGACGACAATTCCCCCTCTGCCGAAGAGCGCCAAGGCACTCCCTCCGAGGAAGCTGCCCCAGGAGCCCTCCATTTTGCCGTAAAGCTCGCGCGGGTC
This sequence comes from Polyangiales bacterium, assembly GCA_038252755.1. Lineage (GTDB taxonomy): Bacteria > Myxococcota_A > Polyangia > Polyangiales > Polyangiaceae > PMG-095. The sequence goes on from JBBSAB010000093.1 coordinate 17,572, forward strand.
CACGCCGCCTGGTGTGTTCTTCGTTCGCCCGCCGGAGCTGTTCATCCAAAGCGCCGCTCGCGCCGTCACCTTGAGGTCCTTGAAAACCTGCTTGTCGACAGTGAAACCCAGGATGCTCGCCAGAAACCCGTTGCGAATGCGCGTCGAACGGAGCTTTTCCTGGCTGTCCTTGGTGTCTTTGTCGGTCTCGCCTGCAACCTCCGGCTGGGCATCGGGGATGCCAGTGCCGCGTGCCACGCTGATGAAGGCGTTCACCCGGCCATCGCTCGACACGGTCCAACCTGCACCTTCGCCGAGCTTCACCTCGCACAACGCTGGCGCTTGCCAGGAGAGCCCAGCCAACACGACCGCCGTAGCCGCTTTCCGCTTCATCGTACTCCTCATTGGGTTGCCATCTACTCGACGGTCGTCGAGCGCGTATTGGGCCGAAAAAAGGCCACCGACTATTTCCGAGGAATAGCCCAAATGTTACGGAAGGACACCGGCACGACCGTGCCGTGATCCTGCAGCATCAAGCCCCTCGGGTCGCAGGTCTCGTCCAGCCCTGCCTGCGTCGTGTGATCCGCCACCACGTTTTGCTGAACTAGCGTGTCGTTCAGCTTGACCTCGATGAACTTAGCGTTGGTCGTTTTCGTGCCGTTGGTGCAGCCGTTGGCCGTGAATTCGATATCGTAAGCGTTCCACTCGCCCGCGATTTTGCAGGCGGAAACGAGCGGCGCCGAGATCTTGTACACGGAACCACAATAGTCGTTCTGCACGGCGAAACCGAAGGTGTCGAGCACCTGCATTTCGTAGGAGCCCTTTAGGTACACGCCGCTATTACCGCGCTGTTGCGGGTCGGCCGGCGAAACGTCGATCTTCGGTGTCCTGTATTCCACGTGGATGAAGACGTTCGAAAACGCCATCTTGCTGAGAATGTCGCCGCCGCCGCTTTTCACCGTCATCGACCCGTCCCCGTTGTTGGTCCACGGGTTCGGGTCTGTCGTCTTGCCGTTTCGGGGGTACCAGCCACTGAAGCTTGCGGGCGAGCCATCGAAGAGCACAACCTTGCCGGCGTCGCTCCCGCCCGCGCCGCCCGCGCCGCCGCCGGTACCGCCCGCGCCGCCGCCCGTGCCACCCGCGCCGCCGCCCGTGCCGGTGCCGCCCGTGCCGGTGCCGCCCGACCCTCCCAACGGCTGCGAGCCCGCCTGACCGCTGTCACTGCCACCCATCGCGGGGCTACCAGCGGTCGGAGATCCACCGCCTGCGCCACCAGTGCCTGAGCCCGCCGCGGTGGACCCACTCCCACTAGCTGAGGGGTTCAGTTTGACCACCTCCTGGGTATCGCTGCCGCCCGAGCTGCAGGCGAAACTTGCGGAGACAATTCCGGACACGAGGAGAAGGGATGAGAGCGGGCGTAAGTTCAGCATCGTGGGGCCTTTGGATTGGGAAACACGCTTTGGGACACTGCCCATTTGAAATCTAGAGCCGGCGCCGGCTCGCGCGTTCCTTCGCGCTCGGGGATTGTCGGAAGTGTGATGCATCAGGAGTGGCTCTTTTACGGCAGCACCTTGAGCTTGATGTTGCGGAAGTAGACCTCTGCCCACTCTGCCTGCATCGCGATCGGTCCGTGGTCAAGCGGCTTCCAAGTACCGCCTTCGTTGCACTCCATATCGAGGACTCGATTGACCACTGTGCCGTTGACCTTGTACTCGGCGTCTTTGCTGCCATGTACGGTCAGGTCGATGATGTTCCAACCATCGTTCTTGTTGAGCTGAGAGGGGGCTAGAGCTTTATAGTAACTGGCGGGCGCGCCGATATTCTTCTTCGTGCCGTTCTCCGAAAAGACCTCGTGGCCATTCATCATCTCAAACGGCCACTGCGCTCTGGTCTTGTTCACGAGCATGAAAATGTTGCCGACGACCCAATCGCCGGGCCACGCTTGGCTGCCGATCTGAAACTCGATCGATTCCGGCCAGACCTGGGTCGGGTCGTTGCAGACGTGGAAGCAGATGCCATTGTCACGGTCAGTTTGTTTTCGGTCGCCGAAGCGGTCCGTGCCCCATTTGTACTCTACGTGGTACACGTAGCTGCTGTAAGACGCGTTCGTCCGAAGGCTGGCAATCGGCTGGTCGCTTTGATCTGCCTGCGTGGGGTAGACGTGGATCACCGCTCCGCCATCGATCTGGCTGACACCAAAGTACTGTGCGGCGCCCGGCGAGGGAGTCCATCCGTCGAGGTTCGTGCCGTTGAAGAGCGGAACCCATCCTTCTTCTGACGCGCCACCGCTGCCACCTGCGCCAGCGGCACCACCTGCACCGCCGCCGCTACCTCCGGTGCCACCCGCACCAGCACCAGCGCCGCCACTACCGCCGCTGCCACTCGTGCCAGCCATCCCGGTCGCGCCACTCGTGCCCGTTGCCGTGCCGCCGGTCGGCATGCCGGAAGTTCCGGCTACGACCCCGGCACCACCGCTTCCGCCGGCGACCTGGCCGCCAGTGCCCCCATTGGATACCGAGTTGTTCGACGGAGACGCTTCCGAGCAGGCCAGCGAGCTTGCCGCCAGCACTACCGCAACGCCTGCCCACCCAGCCGTGCGGGCGCTGCGATGACCAATGGCCCAAGCGGGGCTCTCACCTAAGGAATTCAAGAACTGCTTCATGGCTTTTGGCCTCTCTCTGCTCGAGCGATCGGTCGCGGTTTCACTGTGGCACCACCGTGAGTTGAATGGACCCGGCTTCGCTCACCCTGACGCCATCGCTGACGACGAAAGTGAAGGCATCCACACCTACGAAGTCCGGACGTGGGCGGTACTTCAAGTCCTTGCCGAAGCCCTCCAACGTTCCGTGGACGGGCATCCGAGAAATCCGGAAGTCGAGCGCATCGCCGTCGGCATCCGCGCCTGCGAGCGGGACTGCGAGCTCGGCGTTGGCTTGCAGCGACAGACCGAGGTTCGGCGTTGCCGTGGGAACAGCTGGCTTGGGTTGCACATTCATGGCCGCGAGCCATGCGGCAAAAACCGACGTGGCGCTGTCGTCCAAGATGCTCTTCGCGAGCGGCGGCATGGCCGTGCCATCGACCGCTGTTAGCCGCTTGAACAAGATCGAGGCAGCAGCGTCTTGGGGCTTCAGCACCTTTGCACCCGTGATGCCCTCGGCTTCGACCGGGTCGGCCGCGACGAGTTGCTGCATGTCGACCGGCGTGCTGAAGCGCCCGTCCCAATTACCGCGGGCGGGGCCATCCGGCCGATGACACTGCGCACAATTAGCGTCGAGGTAAGCGCGCGCGCGGTCTTGCGCAAATGCGGTGCCCTCGTGGAGGCTTGGCATTTGCGGTAGCGAAGCCGGCATCAAGGGCGTCTTGAAAAGGCCGAGCCCCTGCAGCGTGCTCACCATGTTCGCCGTGAGTCCGCTGCTCGGGTAATAGAGCGGACGATTGAATTGCGCGGTCTTCGGCCCGAGGACGTAGTTGGTACTGGAGTTGTGACAGCGCCCGCATTCGCCGCGGCTCGGGTAGTGCCAGGTTTGATCGCCCACTTTTTCCGAGAACGACTTGGGATCTTGCAGATCCGCGTCACTGTTGTCGGCACGCCAGCGATAGGTCACGCCGTAGTAGCGCTCATCCTTGGCATGAACCAGAAAGCGCGTCTCCAATCGATGGTTCGCGCCGGCTGCTTGCTCCAGCTCGAAATGCTTCACGAACACAGTGCCGATGGGAAAAGTCCAGCTGCCGTCTGACGTGACATCGATTTGCTGTTTGGCGTCGGTAGGCACAATCATCCAGCGCGCCTTCTTGGCCCCGTCGGACCAGAGCGGCGTCCTCACACCGTAAGGAATGACACCGGGCGCGGGGGTCAAGTCGGCAAGGTTGGAGAACACCCCGAGCTGGGAAATCAATGCGGGCGGATCGCCAACCGGGGGGCCGCTTGGCACGATCTTGTAGACTTGGCCGGTGGTGCCCGCGACGTAGAGCTCGCCGTCGCGGTCTTGCCCGAATGTTACGATTTCGATGAAGGGCGACGCGAACAGCGTCTCGATTGGGCCATGAGCGCGCTCGTCGGTCGTAGCCCAGACGGCGCCCAGGTTGCAGTCGCCAAAGATGTAACGCCCCGCCAGGTTCGGCAGCGCGTTACCTCGATAAACAAAGCCCCCGATTATGCATTTGGCATTCGTCGTGGCGCCGAGATCAGGACACTGCGAGTTAACGCCAATGCAGCTATTGGGACGGTCGAGAACGAGGTTCGCATCCTGGAGCGTGCCCGTGATTTGGGCAGGCTTGCCCGGCACCTGATAGGTGTGGCTCGTGGACACGAACGTCCACGCGCCAAGGTCTCGTTTGCCTTCACGGAAGGGCCAGCCGTAGTTGCCGCCCTTCACTACCTCGTTGATTTCCTCTTGTGACTGGTCCGTGTTCCCGCCAACGGTGCCCGTGAAGATCCTCCCCGTCCCTGAATCCATGGTGAGCTTGTGGGGATTGCGTTCGCCCTTCGTGTAGTACTCCTCGAGAATGTTCTTCCCGCCGTCCTGCTTTCCCACCCAGGGGTTGTCGTTGGGAATGAAGTAATTCTGATTCAGCCCCTCCGCGCTCTTGACGGTAATCGCGTGGCTCTTCGTGGCATCCTGGTCGACGTCGATGCGGATGACACCGGCCGTGATGCGACTGGTAAAGTCTTGGCCATTGTTCGGATTGCCGTACTCGCCGAACGAGACGTACAGAAACCCATCCTTACCGAACGTCATGCCGCCCCCTCGGTGATACGTGTCGGCGAGGGGCTCCTCGATCATAAGCTTCTCCGTGCTCTTATCGACGGTGTTCTGGCCTTCGGTCGACGTGAAGCGCGAGATGTGGACGGCTTGCGAGCCGCCCTTGTCGGCGACGTAGCACACGTAAATGTAGTTGCGATTCGGCGAACCAGCCTGGCCGTACTGGGGGTGGAACACCATGTTCATCAACCCCGAATCCTGCCCGGTAAACAGGCCTTGGCTGATGTCGAGGAACACCTTGCCCGTGTCAGTTTTGACGGCGGGATCGATGTACTTTACCTGACCAAAGCGCCCCACGATGTACAGGTTCGGCGTGCTGGGGTGGCTGGCGATGCTCATCACCGTGCGCAGGCCCAGGGGGCCGCTGGCGGCTTCAGCTGTCACCGCGGCCGAGCTGGGCGTTTTCGATGGAAATTTTCCGTTGAAGAACGGTGCGACTGCGTCCAGTTTGGTCAGGCCCGCGTCAGCGGCCATGGACTTCGGTACCAAGCCTCGCTGTTTGCTCGGACTCTCCCATTCAACGACGAGACCTGCATCGGCGACGCCCGCAGCGGCTTCGACGGCGAGCTCATAGGTCGTCCCCGCCTCAAGCCAGATGGAACCAACCGCAACTCGCGAGCCTTGCCCGGTCCAATCCCGAAGGATTTGTTCGCCGTTGACCAGCGCGCGCACCGGCGCGGTGGCGGTGACGCGGAACGTGTAGTTCTCGGAGTGCTCCGCAACGATCGTTCCAGACCACCGCGGCGTCAGTTGCACCGGCGGCGCCGGATTGAATGCTGGCGCTATCGGCGCGGTGGTCACGGGCGTGTCTCCAGCCTGGCCGCCCCCGATGCCGGCGCCGGACATCTGACCAGCACTATTCGCCCCAGCGGTTGCGGCGTTGCCACCGTGTCCTGCAGGGATTCCGGGTGGGTCGCTGCTGCAGCTGAGCGCCAGGTGCGCCAACGTCAGTCCCACAACCATGCGGTAAGTCGAGGGACGGATGCTTCGTTGATATTCCATGGGCTCTCGACGGCTACCTCTTAGGATCGCGTGCTGGTAACTAGAGCGCGAGATTTTGCAAAAAACGCGCGCGTCGACGAGCGAGACATCCGAAAAGACTCAGGTTCCTTCACTCGTTCGACTTGCATCGGCATCCGCATCGGCTCTGCGAGACTTGAAGGTGATTGCACGCAGATTAGGATCTTTGTCACAAAAAAATTCAATAACTTAGTTTTGTTACCGAATGCGTTGGGAGTGCACAGTTGCCCCAACGTTCTTTTGATGGCGGTGGCGATTTTTGTACTGACCGCGCCTTGCTCTGTCACTCACAGAGTCGCGGCTCCGCGCGTCGCGTTCCCATGACGTCACATCATCGAACTATGGTCACCCACACTTCGCGCTCGATCTCGATCTCGACGCTGTCGATGCTCGCTCTCCTCAGTCACTCGGCGCAATCCGCCGAGGTCGGCCCTTGGGGGCCGGTCGCCAGCCTGCGCGACAACACCGAAGCTCACACCGGTAACAAGCCCGCCGGTGGTTGGTTCGTCACACCCATCCACGCTGTGTTGCAGGCACGTGATGGGAAGGTCATCCTCAGTGGCACGGGTCGCATCGCGCAAAACAGTTGCAACGGCACCACGCAGCGCGGCTACGGGCTGACGTTCGTGCTTGACCCGGCACAGCTCGACGCCGTCGACGATGGCGCGACCTTGTTGGTAACGCCTATTGACGAGAAGGCGCGCGACGCCGACCACCACGTCTTGTATTGCAGCGGCCAAATCCCCTTGGCCGACGGGCGCGTTCTCTACGTGGCCGGTACCGAGTATCCGCGGGTGTTGCCGATCTCGAACCCAGAGTACGGGCTCGACTACTCACGCGTTTTCGATCCGCAGACCGAGACGTTCACGCGCGTGGCCGCCCCGATGAAGGGCGGACAGGCAGCGAGCCCCGGCATGAAATGGTACCCAACCAACCGCTTGTTGCCCGACGGGCGGGTGCTGATCGCCGGTGGCTACCACTGGTCCGTGGGTGGACCGGGTGATCACGACAATCGTTCCTTCGAAATCTTCGATCCTGCAGCGTGGGATGCGGACCCGAAGGCCGATCCCTACACCGTGCTGAGTCAACCCGGCGACATCCCGGCCGCGATCAACTCCGCCGGAAGAGGCTTCACGCACGTCTTCCTGCTACCGAAGCCGGTTCCCGCTGCGAAGGGCGGAGGGCTGGCGCGGACCATCGAGCTTATCGGAAGCCAGGGTGAGATGTGGCTGTTCAATCATGAACCGGGGCCCAGCGCGGGCGCCCGCATCATCCGCCCGCCCAACGCAACGCTGCCCAATCCAAGCGGAGCGGATAGAGCCGAAGGGTCGACCTCCGTGATGCTACCCGATGGCAAAGTGATGGTCATGAGCGGCGGGCGAGACGGTCCGGGCTCGGCAGTCGCCCACATCTACGACCCCTACGGGGACAAGTGGGACTCGTTGGACCTCGGGATCGGGCGTAACTTCTCTACCGCGACCTGGTTGCCCGACGGTACGGTGCTGTTGCTGAATGGCTACACGAGCGAAGCGGGCAGTCCGTGGGCGCTCGAGAATGCGCCCGGCGGTGCCGACGGCGTGCGGCGGCCTCAGATTATCGACCCGTTCAAAAAAACGGTGCACAACGAAGAGCCTTGGCCCGAACCCGCGGCACGCGGATACCACAGCGTTGTCCTACTCCTCAAAGATGGCCGCGTGCTGATTGGGGGCGGGAAAGACACCGTTCACGATACCGGTTGCGAAAAGAACGAAGCTCGCATTTATTCGCCGCCCTACCTGTCGGCTGGAACGCGCCCCGCGGTCACCAATATCAAGGAAGGGCAGGAGATCGTCGTCGGTGGCGCCCCACTCACGATTGAGTTTTCCGGGACCGTGAGGGGTGAGCGCGGCGTGGCGCTGATGGCGCCTGGGGGCATGACGCACTCGTACAATCAGAACCAACGCTACCTGCCACTGACCGTGGTTTCCGGCCCCGACAAAGGGTCGATCACGGTCGCGCCGCCGGCGACGATCAACGAAGCGCCGCCCGGCGAGTACCTGCTGCACATCGTATCCGCGGAGGGGGCGCCCTCGGTTGGCGTGTACGTGCGCGTAGTGGCCCCGCCGGCTTGCGTTTATCCGGCCGACCTCGACGCTGGCGTGTTCATCGAGGCCGAAGGCAGCTCCCGCCACGCGGGACCGTTCCTGCGCGTCGCCGAAGTCGGGCGCGGCAACGATGCGTTCGTTCAAGTCGATCCTGCCATAAGCAGCTCCGCAGACGTGCCCGATGAAGGCAATGTGATGTGGTACGACCTCGACGTCGCCAAAGCGGGCAGCGCTTACCTTTGGCTGCTGGGTAACGGTCCGGCTAAGACGTCCGACACCGTGTTCGTCAGCGTCAACGGCGGCCCGGATCAAGTCGTGACGCTGGCCCCGGCCGCCTGGGGCTGGACCCGCGCCGAAACCGCTTTTAAGCTTCCCGTCGGCAAGCAAACGCTGAAGATCAAGGCGGCTAAGGCCGGCGCCCAACTGGACCGCATGTGGCTCACCAGTGACGCCGCCGCGACAGCCCCCGCCGGGCTAGGCGCCGCGGCGCCCGATACGCCGTGCAGCAAGGGCCAGGTGTTCGTGCCTCCGAATGGCGGCAGCGGCGGGACGGGCGGCGCCGGCGGAGCCGGGATGGCTGCGGGCGGTTCGGCGGGTCTTGTCGCCGGCAGCGGCGGCACGAGCGCGGGCCCCACGGCGGGCGTGGGCCCCACGGCGGGCGCTAACTCGGGCGGAACTACCGCGAAGGCAGCTCGATCAGATGAGGGATGCGGGTGCCGAACGGTATCGTCTTCCAATCCTGGTGCGGAGACGCTGGGTCTCTTCGGGATGTTGTCTGCGTTGTGGGTTGCGGCGGCTCGGCGTTCGTCACGCATCGGTTCGCGACGTTTTCGGGGAGCAGGGTTGCTTTGAGGGGGTCGCTACGCTGGCTGGTGTGTGGCCTGTGCCTGGCGTGTAGTGTGTCCAGCGAAAAGCCCGGCAACATGCCGAGTGACAGCGGCGGCGAAGCCGGCACGAATGGCGGGTCTAGCGTCGGCGGGTCGCGTGACGAGCCGAATCCTCTGGCCGGAACAGCGGGTGATGCGGGGGACGCTGCGAATGCGGGAGCGGGTGGCGACCGGGGCGCGGGTGGAGAGATGCGCGCGAGCTCCGGCAGTCCTGCGGCTTCAAGCGATGCCGGTTCCGGTCCAGAGGTGATTACCGGATTGGAGCAAACGGCCGCCTATCCCAACAGTGTCTATCCCAAGGAAAATCCGAATAGCCCCGAAAAGATCTTGCTCGGCAAAATCCTGTTTTGGGAAGAGCAGCTCAGCAGCCACGACACTCACGCCTGCGGGACTTGTCACCAGCCGGGTGCAGGCGGCTCCGATCCTCGGTCGGCATTCGGCGCTTCGCTCGGTGCTGGACCGAACGGGGTCTTCGGCGATGCGGACGACGCGCGGGGCAGCCAGGGCGTCGTTCGCTGTGATTTGGCCGGGACGCCAAAGCCAGATCCAGTCTACGCGTTGAACGTACAAGTCACTCCGCGTAAAGCTCCATCGGCGCTGGATGCCTGGTTCTTCGACGAGCTGTTCTGGGACGGCCGAGCTAGTACGTCCTTCGTTGATCCGGTGACGGGCGCGGTCGCGATTGAAGCGGGCGGCGCGCTCGAGAGCCAGGCGGCAGGGCCACCGCTAAGCAGCGTCGAAATGTCGTGCGAGGGTTACGCCTGGACTGCCATCGAGTCCAAGCTGGCGGCAGCGGCGCCGCTAAAATTCGCAAGTCAGATCCCCGGAGCGATGTCCGAGGCGCTCAGCCAACACCCGACCTATCCGTCGTTGTTCCAGTGGGTGTACGGGACGCCTGAGGTCACCGCGCGACGTATCCTGTTTGCGATCGCAACCTACGAGCGCCAGCTCAGATCCGATCAGACGCCGTGGGATCGCTTCAACGCGGGCGATTCCGACGCACTCACGCCGGATCAGCAGGCGGGCCTGGCTGTGTTCAACGTGAAGGCACGCTGCGCCAAGTGTCACACGCCGCCGCTGTTCACCGACAACAAGTTTCACAACATCGGGGCCCAGGCGGCCGACTTGGATGCCGGCCGTTCGTCGATCAGCGGGAATCAAGCTGACGTCGGCAAGATGAAGACCGCCGGCTTACGCAACGTGGGGCTTCGCGCCGCGGGCGGGCTGTTACATTTCGGAACGGGCAGCGGCGCCACGTTGCGCTCGGTTCTCGACGTCTACCGTCAGGGCGGTGTTGATCATGAGCACACCGATCCCGAGATTCGCCCCATGAATATACCGGACTACGAGTTCGAACAGCTCTTGGAATTCGTCCAAAATGGATTGACGGATCCGCGTGCCGCAGCCGAGCTGCCACCCTTCGACCGCCCCCATTTGGGCTCGGAGCCGTAGCGCGTGGGCAATGCGGCGCCGTCGGGACTCGCGTTCAGCGCGCTGCTCATGGCTGTGCTGCTGGGCACCACGCAGGCACGCGCGCACGGCAGCTTTCCGGAGGCCAAGCAAATCTTGATGCCAGCAGACCGCCCGGAGCAGATCATCTTGGCTACGAATTTCGGGCTGATCTTCTCAGAGGATAGCGGGCAAAGTTGGCGGTTTAGTTGCGAACACGGGCTCAGCGCCTACGCAGGTCCCTACTTGCTCGGCGCACCGACCTCGCATCGCATCTTTGCCACGACGGGCACTGGGCTCATCTACTCTGACGATGAGTCGTGCAGTTGGCAAGCGGCGGGCGGCGCGTTGAGCGACGTGTTGCCGTACGCTCTTGCCGTCGATCCCTCGAATTCGAAACGAGTGTACGCGATCGGTGTGCCGCGCGAGGACCTGAGCAACGGCGACAGTGTCTACGTCTCTGACGATGGCGGACTCAGCTTCGGAGAGCCGGTGTTCACCTCGCCACCGCGCAGCGCCGTGCTCAGCGTCATGGCGGCGCCCAGCCACCCCAGCCGGCTTTTTGCGACGATGTATTCGACCCCGCAGAACCACCCGAGCCTGCTCCGCAGCGACGACCGGGGTGAGCACTGGGAAGTGGCCGCCGATCTGGTGGAGTCGTTGGGTGAAAATCCGTTCGAGCTGCTTGCGATCGATCCGCTCGACGAAAACACCTTGTATGTGCGAATCCTCGGAGCTACCGCCGAAACGCTGGCGACGAGCCATGATGGCGGACTCAGCTTCGTCCAATCTGTTTCAATTCCCGGCAAGCTCAGTGCTTTCCTCAAGCTCGCGAGCGGTACGATCATCGTCGCCGGCACGGCCGGCACGGACGCCCTGGGCTACCGTTCGAACGACGGCGGGCAGAGTTTCGAAGCGTGGCCAGGGGCCCCCCACGTTCACGCATTGGCGGAACGCAACGGCAAGCTCTACGTCGCGGGCGACAATTTCGCCGATGGTTTCGCGATCGCGGAGTCCGACGACGAGGGAGCAAACCTCAGGCCGCTCACCGGGTTCAAGCAGGTGCAGGCCGTCAAGAGTTGCGTGGCCGACCTGTGCACCGACAGCTGCGCGTACTACGCGGGCATCGGTCTGTGGCCTAAGGCCGTGTGTGGAGCGGCATCGATCCCCCCGGGGACTGACAAACCAGTGGGTACGGGTGGCGGTAGCGCGTCCGGTGCCGGCGGTGCAAAGGCTGGGGCCAAACCCGGTGCAGAAGAACCACACGCTGACACGACCGACGCCGGATCGCCGGGCATTGGCCAGGCGGATGAACGTCAGCGGCTCCGAGCTTCCGGCGGCGGCTGCGCGTGCGGCGTCAGTTACCGTCGGCGCGCCAACGATTGGACGGCGCTGCTGGTGGCCGGGTCGCTGCTGGTGGCGCGCCGGAAGGTGCGTCGCAGAAGTCGTGAGCCACGAGCTACTGATTCAAGAACAGAAAGGCGCCGGCGCGGGCTGCGGTCAGGATGTCGGGCAAACCATCGTCGTTGACGTCAGCGACCACGACCTGGGTTCCGACGCCGGCCTCCGAATCGAGCAAGTGCGGCTCGTAGCGAGGCGGCTGCCCGGGCTCGCGGATCAGCCGGAACCAATACAGTACGGCCGGCGCATCCAACTCGGCGCCCAGGCCATTGCCATGCGCCCCTTTGCGCTTACCGGTGACGATGTCCTTCAGGCCATCGCCGTCCAGATCCGCGAGATCAAGCGCATGCAGCTGGGCGAAAGCAACACCGTATTTGGCCTCCTCGGCACGCGTATTCATCAGCAGGTGCTCGACGAAACCTCCGCTTGTCTGCTCGAACCACGCAAGTCCCCAACCGTGCGCTTGCAGGCTGGAGACCACGTCGTTGTCGCCATCGCCGTCCACGTCGTCGGTAAACATTTGCGCGCCCCCGTAGGATTCGCCCGCGGCTTGCTGACCCCAAAAGGCGGCAGCGTGTGAAACCCACGGCAGCGCGGACGCGTTAGCCGGTTGCTCCCACCAGCCCTCGGCCAAGATGAGGTCCGCGCGGCCATCACCGTTGACGTCGCCGACCCCCATGCCATGCGTGTAGCGAGCCCAGTTACCGTTCTCGGTTACTTTCCGGAAAGTCCAGGGCTGCTTGGAATTGGCCCAGTCCGGCTGCGCCCAGCCTCCGTAACCATTCGAGAGCGTGACAAGCTCGGGCTTTCCATCTGCATCGATGTCCGCAAAGGTTGCCGATTCATCATCGACAGCGCTGTACACGACGTGCTCCGCCCAATAGCCGCCTGCGCCCTTCGGGTTCTCGTACCAGACCGCTTCCGCACCGCCTGCCAACCGAAAGGAAAGAACGTCGAGCCACCCGTCTTGATTGAGGTCGTGGGCGAAGATCGAGTAGCAGTCGGAATCGCCAGCGGCGTCGAAGGGCGTCGCCCGCGGCTGCCTGAAGGCCCGCTTTTCAGCGTAGTCCGGACCGGGGTACCAGTAGGGGCCAGCGATGATGTCGCGTTTCCCGTCGCGATCGAGATCTCCGTAGTTGATGCCTTCGGAGTAGAACTCCGGATTGAGTCGAGTCTTGACGAAGTTCGGCTGGTGGCTCGCAGAGCCGCCGTTCGGCGGGCCTGATCCGCCGGTGCCGCCCGTCGCAGCGCCGCCCGTCGCAGCGCCGCCCGTCGCAGCGCCGCCCGTCGCAGCGGGCCCCGCTGCTGTGGCGCCCTGGCCCACCTGCCCGCCGCCATCATTGCCCTTGCCGGAAGCGCCCGACCGAACCGGGCTACCGCTCGCCCCGCCAGTCTCCGTCCCGCTCGCCGAATGCTTTTCGGGCGAACCACACGAAGCTGACGCGGCGCTCGCGCAAAGCGTGAGCAAGACAATCAAATGACGAATTGGGTACGGCATGCTCAACCGACGGCTTGCTGAGCCGTGTTCGTAGAGTAGGCAGCTTGCCGCTGGCGAACGCAAGAGGCAGGTAACTCGATGTCTCGATCACAGTTTGTGGATCGGTTCGCGCTTTTTCTCACCCGGCAATGTTCCCATGACAATGCCACGGCTCTCGCCGCAATGACTCGCGGTGGCTTTCGGGCGCCTGTGGGCCGCCACGCACGCGCGCGATTCGAGCACGAGCGCACAGGAAGGCGGCTGAGCATTGGTCCCATCTCGGTTGGGCTGCCGAAATGCGGCCTGTTTGCAGAAGCTATTGTAGCGGTCCCCGGTGCATGCGGGGGTGCGGGCGTGCAGCGCTCAGCGTTTGCGCGGGCGGGGCGCGGCGCGCGGTGCGGGGGCCGCGGTGCGGGGGGCCGCGGGCGGGGGCGGCACGAGACGGAAACTGCCGTCGGTTCCGCTGCACCTGACGCCCACGCGCTGCTGACGGCTCCGTAAGTCTTCTCGATTGCCTGGCCTTCTGAGCGTGCCTGCTCTGGCCACCCGCATCCAGGCCGCAGCGGCCGCTACGCGGCCGTGAGCGGCTCGCTGGCGCTCGCGCTCAGCCTGGACCCGGGTCGCCAGAGCAAGCGCGGGGGCGGCTGGCGTTCAGTTCAGCGCGTCAGAAGGAA
>JBBSAB010000094.1:0-30880 GCA_038252755.1 Polyangiales bacterium
GGTATCTGGAGCTTGGCCCACGAGGGAGTGCGCGAGATCCGGCACGCTGGGCCCATCTTGCCGAGCTACGCCGCCGCCGGCGAGCCACCCGCCCACGGCAGCATCTACTTCTCGCTTGGGGGCGCGGTGTCCGTCGGCACCGACCTACCGGTTCTACTCGAGAAGGTGAGGGGCCGTGAGGAGCGCTTCGTCGTTCATCGTGGCGAGCACCTCAGTGAGCAAAGCACGCTCTCGGCGCTCGACGGCCGCAGTGACGTAACCAGCTTCGACTACCGTTCGGATGGCGCGAGCCTGATGGCTGGCGCTTCCGTGTCGGTAATCCACGGCGGGCACGGCACGATCTACGACGTCATTGGAGCGGGCCGGCCGGCGCTTGTCACGCCCAACAACGCCGAACAGAAGGGCAACGGCCGCTTACTGGAGACCCTTGGCATGGCGCTGATGCTGGAACCGAGCTCGAGCGCCGGCGACTTGAACGCTGCGCTCGACCGGCTGCGTTTCGATCCGGCCTTCACGCAGGCAGCGCGACGGGCGCAGCAACGCATCAAGGACACGGATGGGCTGAAGAATCTGGCCCTGATGATCGAATCGGGAGTCATGTAGCCCGTGACATCACCCAAAGTATCGATCTGCGTCCCGGTCAGGAACGGGGCGGCTTGCCTGACACAAACGCTTGCGAACCTCCTGGAGCGAAGCAGCTTTCCACTCGATCAACTCGAGGTCTTGGTCGGAGACCACGGCTCTGAGGACGCGACAGCCGAGATTCTTGCGGCCTGGTCGCGACGGTTTCCGCAGTTGGCAAGGCACGCCGTGCCGTACCAGGCAGCGAATCGGTCGGTCGTGCGCAATCGACTACTGGCTCAGGCGAGCGGCGAGGTCGTCCTCTTCATCGACCACGACGTGCTGGCACCCACCGGCTTCGTGGAAAAGCACTGGCAAATCCACGCGCAGCACCCGGGCGCCCTGGTCGCGGGGCAAACGTACGGCAAGGGCCTGTTTCGTCGCGAAATCGATGCGTTCCTAGCGCGGCTCGAGCTCTCCGACATCGCGCAGGCGCGCGATGTCTTGGCCAGCTCTCCAGAGCTTGCTGACATGCGCGCCAGCATGACGGAGCTGTCAGGTCCAATTACCGATTTGGGCGACGTGCTGGCCCCGTTCCGCTTCATGTGGACCTGCAACCTCTCCGCTCGACGAGCCGATGTCTTGGCCTGTGGCAACTTCGACGAGCGCTACGAGGGCTGGGGCATCGAAGACGATGACTTCGCTCAGCAGTTTCGCGTAGCCGGGCGGCGCTTGTTGTTCTCCACGGAGGCGTGGGCGTTTCACGTTCCACACGCCAGCGATACTTGGCAAAACATCGTCTACTGGAGGCACAATCTCGCTGCGCTTTTTCGCAAGTTTCCGACGCGCGAGCTCGAGTGCTACAGCGTATTCGCCAAAGAGATCGCTGCCGGCGTGCGTCGCATGAACGGGCTCGTAGGCCTGCTAGGCACGGTCGACATCGAGAGCTGCGTGGCGACCGCCGAGCGCAACCTGTCGAAGCGTAAGGGGCGGCGTGCGCTCCACTTTGCCGGCGGCCCGGGGTTGGTGGAGCGCCTCGACATTACCGACGCTTTGGCTCCGGCGGAGCTGACCGCGGGCGCCTCGGTTCGCGGCTCGACGCGTAGCTGGCCCTTGTTCGGCTTGTGCACGCCGTTCGAGGCCGGCGAGCTCGAGGAGGCGGTCGTATTGGTAGACCTCGCAATGCTCATAGATCGTCACCAGCTGATCATGCTCCTGACCGAAACTGCGCGGGTCGCCCAGCACGTCTTCCTGGCCTACGGAGCCGGCGCTGACACCCCGGCGCTGCGCTCCGCGCGGCTCACGTTCGAAGAGGTCGTCGGCGGGGTTCGCTTCCGCGGCCTCACGCGTTTGCGTTCACGCCAGCCACACGTCTCCCAGGGCGCGCACGCCTGATCGCCCAATTTCCAGAAAACCATGACCGACAATTTCGCGACCAAACTTTTCGAGACCGGGCTCTTCACACGCACTTCCGCGGAGGGCGTAGTCGGCTGGGGCAAGCCGTTCGAAGCGGTGGTTCAGGCCATCGACCGTATTTTGGTGGCAGAAGCCAAGTCACAAGGCGCCGAGGAGCGCTTCTTTCCCCCGGTGATGCCGCGTGAAATCCTGCGCCGCACCGGCTACATGGAGAAGTTTCCGCATCTGTGCGGATCGATTCACGCCTTCGAGGGTTTGGACTCCGAGCATCCTCAGCTGCTCGAGGCCGTGAACGCCGGGGGCGACTGGTCGCCGTTCTTGCAGCAGACCGAGCTGACAGTGTGCCCGGCCGCTTGCTACCCACTCTACCCGAGCGTTGCGGGCAAGCTGACCGAGGAAGGCCTGCGGATTTGCTTGTGGTCGTATGTATTTCGCCGCGAGCCGTCCGCCGACCCGGCGCGCCGCCAGATTTTTCGCATGCGCGAAGACATTCGCATCGGCAGCGCCGAGCAGGTGCGCGGCTGGCGCACGCGCTGGATGGAGCGCGGCATGAGCATTTTCTCGGAGCTCGGGTTGGACGTGAAGCTGGAAGTCGCGAACGACCCCTTCTTCGGGCGCCAGGGCCGATTTCTGGCGCGAACCCAGCGTGGCGATGAGGCCAAGTTCGAGATGCTGGCGCCGATCGGCAGCCTGGAAGAACCGACGGCGGTGATGTCCTTCAACTACCATCAAGACAGCTTCTCGTCCGTATTCGGCATCGAGCTGCCCGACGGGTCGCTCGCTCAATCCGGGTGCCTGGGCGTAGGCATGGACCGACTCGCGTTGGCCATGTTGAGACGTCACGGCACCGACATCGAGAGCTGGCCCACCGCGGTCCGGCGCCGCCTGTGGCCCTGAGCGACATCGATCGTGACGACTCTGCTCCTCATGTGCGTAGCCCTGGGCATCGCGGCCTTGATCGCGCCGCATCTGCGTCGCGAATGGCCGTGGGTGCGCTTCGCCGTGCTGGCCTTTTCGCTGTGCATGCTTGCGCGCTACCTGCTCTGGCGGACGTTGATCACGTTACCGAGTTGGGAGCCTTCGCTGCGCGTGGTTGGCGCGTACGCATTTTTCGGTTTCGAGCTGCTCGTCACGTTCTTGGCCGTTCGCGATCAGTTGGTATTGGTACACTTCAAGAACCGCAGCGCGGAGGTCGACGAGCACATCGACTTCTATGCCCCGGCAGCGCCGCGCGTCGATCTACTGATCGCGACCTACAACGAGCCGTGGGAAGTTTTGGAGAAGTCACTGCTCGGCGCGCAGCACCAAAATTACCCCAACTATGCCGTCTGGGTGTTGGACGACGGCAACCGCGCTTGGCTGCGAGAGCGCTGTGAGCTGCGTGGGGTCGGCTACGTCGCGCGAACCGACAATCGACACTATAAGGCTGGCAACCTCAACCACGGCCTCGGGGTGCTGCGCGAGCGGGGCGTTCAGCTCGAGTTCCTGGCGCTCCTCGACGCTGACTTCGTGGCTCAACCCGAGTTTGTGCGCCGCACACTGGCGTTGATGCACGAGCCGAGCGTCGGCATCGTTCAGACGCCGCAGTGCTTCTACAATCCCGATCCTCACCAGCAGGCCTTCGGCGGGGTCGAGTGCTGGCCGGACGAGCAACGCTCGTGGTTCGGCGCCTACCTGCCGGCGCTGGACGCGGTGGGTGCCGCGTCCTGCTGCGGCACGTCGTGCTTGTTACGAGAGTCGGCGCTGCAAGCCATTGGCGGCTTCCCGACAGAGTCGGTGTGCGAAGACACGCTGACGAGCATCAAGATGCGGCGCGCCGGTTTCAAGACTCTTTTCTTGGACGAACGCTTGACGGTGGGGCTGGCGCCGGAAGGCATCGGCGAGTTCTTGACTCAGCGCGCGCGGTGGCTGCTTGGCGGCGTGCAGAACACGCGCGTGGTTGGGCCAGCTCCCGGCATTGGCGGGAAAATCATCTATTTTCTCATGCTTTGGCGGATGGCCATCTACGGGGCGATTCGTCCAGCGTGGGTCGGCACGTGCGCGCTGTTTTGGTTTACCGGTGTCTCGCTATTGCGGACAGACGACGCCGAGCAAGCCGTCAGCTACTTTGGTCCACTTTGGCTGGATCGCGTGTTTCAAGGTTGGCTCTTCAACGGCACGCGGATGCTGTTCGTTACCGACGCGGTGTTCTGGCTTTTGAGCCCGCTGTGGATCCGCGAGACGTACCGAGCCGTATCGGGTTCGAACGCGCGCTTCAAGGTGACAGACAAGGCCGTGCACCGCGATCGGCCAGTGGTGCACTGGCGACTGCTGCCGTTCCACGGCGCGATGTTGGCCTTGCTGGTCGGTGGCGTGCTGTACACGGTGTTCGACTCGAACGCGCCGGCGCATCACAACGGGCTATTTCAGGCCAATACCTGGATGAGCCTGTATTTCGTGCTGGTGATCGCCGCGGGGACGGCGCCCATATTCGAGCCCCCCAAGCGGCGGCTGGCCGAGCGCTACTCGACGCGAGAGACGTTCGACGTGCGTTGGGCAACCGGGGACGCTCGCTGGACCGCCCGCGATATTTCCATGGGTGGAGTGAGACTGGTGCCCACCCAAGACGGCTGTGCGCCACCGCAGGTGTGGATCGACGTCGCTGACGTCCGCTCGCTACCGGCACGGAAAGTACGCGTGCTGGCCGACGGTAGCGTCGTCTACGCTTTCGAGCCGTCCACGCCGAGTCAACGCGATGACCTGATACGCCAGCTGTACTGCACCGATCGCTACATTCGCATGGCTCGTGAATGGCAGCTTGGTAGCGCCTTCCGCGCCTTCGCACGACACCTGGTGACTTGAGAGCAACAAGAGAAGTGGAGTGGAAAAATGACTGCCAATATCGAACAGCACGAGCGTGTGGAATTCGCGATTCTGTCCGCCCTTGGGGAGAAGGTCCCCGTCGCGAGCCTGCCCCTGCGCAACGAGGACGACCTGTTCGGCTCGCTGGGGCTCGACTCGATGCAAACCTTTGGCGTGCTCGTGAGCCTAGAGAAGAAATTGGGTATCACCATCGGTCAGGACGACGAATCGGAGTTCGATCGCGTGCGTACCTTGGGCGGCCTCCGGGCACTCTTGAACGACAAGCTCCGAGCGCAATGAACTGGGTCGGCGCGCTCAAGAGCCTGTTCTGGCTCGGCTTGGCTGCAGGTGCCGTTGGGTACTACGTGCGTGACCACGTCGTGCTCTCGAGCAGCTACGCGACCGTGGCTGCTCACACGACGACCTTCTTTGCACACCGCGACGGAGCCGTTAAGCACGGGCTGCGCGACTTTTCTCTGGTACCGCCCGGCAGCGAGCTGCTTCGGGTCGTCGCCTCGCCTGACGGCGATGCGGAGCTGCGTCAGGTCAACGCCGAGCTTACGACGGCTCGCGCAGAGGTGGCGTCGCTGGAGGAGCTGATGGACTTCGGTGACGGCATGCGTGGCCGAATCTTCAACCGCCAGCTCACCTTGACCAAGAGCCGAGCCGAGCATCTCAAGCGGCTGGTGGCTCAAGCCGACAACGAGCGCGCAACCCGCACTGCGTCCGCGGAAGGTGCAGAGGCGGCCAAGCGCCGTTCGGATGCGCTGTGCGCGGAGGGCCTGCTGACGGCCGCCGAATGTGAAGCCACGACGACGCGAGCGGCGGTGAGCCAACGCGAGCTGGCTTCCGCCGAGGGCATGCTGGACATTTCGCGGTTCTTGCTCGACGCGACGCGGGCAGGACGCGACGTCGGGCAAGACATGGGCTCGGAGATCACGTACGCGCGGCAAACGAGCGACGAGCTAAAGCTGCGCCTGGCGACGATTCAGCAACAGCTCGAGACGCGGCGCGCTCAAGTGCGAGCGCTCGAGGCGCGAGCCTCGACGCCGGCGACTCCGTTGATCTTGCCGCAGTTGTCGCGCGTCGTCCGCGTCCACCAACCGAATGGTGCAGTGGTCATCAAAGGCGAGCCGCTGGTCGAGGTTGCCGATTGCGATCGCTTGTTCGTCTATGCGATCGTGAGCCAGGAACATTACAGACGGCTGGCGCCCGGAGCTGTGGCGCGCGTGAAAATTGCGGGACGCACCTACGACGGCAAGATCGTCGCGCTGTTTGGGCCGTACGGAAAATCGAGCGCCGGCATGGCGCCCGAGCCCCCCGTCGTGGTCGAGCCACGGCAGGCGAATAGCGCGGCGGTAGCCATCGAGGCCCGCGTCTTGTCTTCCGAACAACGCGCCAGCTGTCCTGTTGGGCAGGCGGCCGAAGTCGACTTCTCGCGCTGAGGCGCACGCTACCTAACTCAATGGAGATGCAACGAATGACCGCAAGCATGAAGAGCCACCCCCAAGAGGAGGCTCAGCGCGTTCCGCGAGAGCTGACGGGCGCACAGATCCTATGGCAAACGCTGCTCGATCAAGGCACCGACGTCGTCTTCGGCTATCCCGGCGGCGCTCTGATGCCGGCCTACGACGCGTTGGTGGACTTTCCGAGCCTGCGTCACGTCTTGGTGCGTCACGAGCAAGGCGCCGCGCACATGGCCGACGGTTACTCGCGAGCCTCGGGCAACGTGGGCGTGTGCATGGCTACTTCGGGTCCGGGCGCCACCAACCTGGTCACCGGCATCGCCAACGCGATGATGGACTCCATTCCGATGCTGGCAATCACCGGACAGGTGAACTCGGCGGTGTTGGGCACGGACGCCTTTCAGGAGACCGATATTACGGGCATTACGCTGCCGATCACCAAGCACAACTTCCTGGTGACACGCGCCGAGGACATCGCGCCTACGCTGCGTCGCGCATTCTACATCGCCACCTCGGGCCGTCCGGGGCCCGTGCTCGTCGACATCACGAAGGACGCGATGCAGGCCCGCGCGGCCTACCTACGTGACGACGCACCGGTACGTCTTGCCGGCTACCGACCTGAGTATCGCGTCGGTGCGAGCGAGATCGATCGCGCCGTGGAGATGATCGCTCAGGCCGAGCGACCTTTGGTGTTTTGTGGCCACGGCGTAATCAAGGCCAGCGCCACACCGCAACTACTCGAGCTAATCGCCAAGACGCAGATGCCGGTGGCGCAGACCCTGCTCGGCCTGGGCGGCTTCCCCGCCACACACCCCAGAAGCTTGGGCATGATGGGCATGCACGGTGAAGCTTGGGTCAACCAAGCGATTCAAGAGGCGGACCTAATCATCGCGCTCGGCATGCGCTTCGATGATCGCGTCACGGGCGAGCTCGCCAGCTACGCGCTGCGCGCCCGCAAGATTCACGTCGAGCTTGACCCCGCCGAGATCAACAAGAACGTCAAGGTCGACTTGCCCATCGTTGGTGACGTGCGCGAAGTGTTGAGACTGCTGACGCCAAAGGTCTCTCGCTCGAATTGTGGCGCTTGGCTGACGCACATCGAGACACTCAAGGGCGACAGCGCAGTGCGCGAGATTCAACACCTACCCGACACCGGAAAATTGTTCGCGGCCCACGTGATCCACGATCTTTGGCGCTTCACCGGCGGCAACGCGCTGGTGGTGACCGACGTAGGCCAGCACCAAATGTGGGAGGCTCAGTACTACAAGCACGACCACCCCCGGAAGCTGCTGACATCCGGCGGCCTTGGCACCATGGGCTTCGCGCTGCCAGCGGCGATCGGCGCGCGTCTGGCATGCCCGAACGACGACATCTGGGTCATCGCTGGTGACGGCGGCTTCCAAATGACAGCGTGTGAGTTGGCCACGTGCGCGCAGGAAGGCATCAAGGTCAACATCGCCGTTATCAACAACGGCTACTTGGGGCTCGTCCGGCAGTGGCAGCAGTTCTTCTACGAAGGTCGCTACGTATCTACGCCGATTGGAAGCCCAGATTTCGTGAAGCTCGCTGACGCGCACGGTCTGGCAGGGCTGCGCGTTACGCAGCGCTCCGAGGTCGAGGCGGCGGTGAACGCCGCACGGGCAGAGAAACGCACGTGTCTCGTCGAATTTCGCGTCGAAGCCGACGACGCCGTCTACCCGATGGTGCCGAGCGGGAAGTCTCTCGACCAAATGATTCGCCGCCCCAAACCCTGAGCAGAGCAGACCATGAACGAACATGACCAAGTCTTACGTGTATTCATCGCTTACCTGGAGGATCAGCCCGGCGTTCTCAATCGCATCACGTCGCTGTTTCGGCGTCGCACCTACAACATCGTCTCGCTGAACGTTGGGCGCACACACGAGCCAGGCGTCTCGCGTATGACAGTTGCCGTCGAAGCCACCGCCGAGGAAAGCGCCCGCATCGCGGCCAACCTGTACAAGCTGGTCAACGTCCTCAGTGTCGAGGACATTACCGATAGCCCAGCCGTTACTCGTGACCTGGCGCTGATCAAGGTGCAGATTGGCGCGGAACGGCGCGCCGAGCTGATTCAACTGTGCGAGACGTTCCGCGCACGCGCCGTCGACATCACGCCGGAATCGATCATCATCGAGCTTAGCGGTGAACAACCAAAAATCGACAGCATGCTTCGCATGCTGGACGGTGTAGAGGTGCTCGAGATGGTGCAGACGGGCACCATCTCGATGACTCGGGGGGGCCGGGGACACGCGGCTCAAGCGGTGCGCGCTCAACCTGTGCTGCGCCAGGTTGGTTGAGCCCGCGTTAGGCAACTCCATGGATTTGGACGCCTTGCGCTTGTTCTTGCGTCTCAGCGGGAGTCTGCATTTCGGCCGTACGAGCCGCGAACGCCGCATCAGCCCCTCGGCTTTGACGCGCGCGATTCAACGCCTGGAAGTCGAAGCCGGCGCCCCGCTGTTTGTCCGCGATTGTCGTTCGGTTGCCCTCACCGACGAGGGGCGCATGCTGCAGGCATTTGCCACCGAGACCTTGTCGCGTTTCGAGGACTTCGAGCGCAGCGTGGGGCGTAGCCAGCAGAACCTACGCGGCACGGTTTCGATTTTTGCGTCGGTGACCGCCTGCCAAAGCTTCCTGCCTCCGCTGCTGTGCAAGTTCCGCCGGAATTTCCCGGCCGTGCAAATCCGGTTGGAGACAGGCTACGCCGTCGATGCCCTGACGGTGCTGCGCAGCGGCGACGTCGACGTGGCGGTGGCTACCATCCCGGAGGAGGTGCCGGCTGCCCTGACCGCCCGCAGTTTGGCTGAAATACCGCTCGTCTTCGTCGCGCCGGTCGATGCGTTCGGGGTATCCGAGCTCGTGACGCGCTCGACGCCGCGCTGGGCCGAGGTGCCCATGATCGTCCCTCCGTCCGGTCTGACGCGGCAGGCCGTTGATCGCTGGTTTCGCCGCAAGCGGGTCACGCCCCGCTTATATGGCGAGGTGCCCGGGACTGAAGCCATTCTGGCGCTAGTCAGCCTCGGCTGCGGTGTCGGCGTCGTCCCACGGCTCGTCGCAGATCAGAGCCCACTGCGCGACTCGCTCCAGATCATCAGCACCGAACAGCCGCTCAGCCCGATTCGCGTCGGCATCTGCGCCGAGCGCAAACGCCTGAAATCACCCGTGATGAAAGCGCTCTGGGACTCGATTCAGCCTCCCGGCTGAACGGCGCTGTACCCCGTAAGAGTCGTGCAAGAGAGATTGCTGGTAGGCTGGTGCTCGCGCATGCTCGCCTTCCTTCATACGGCTGCCGTTCACGTCCCCAACTTCACCGGCATTCTACGTGACATCGATCCGCACGTGCCGATTCGTCACTCGGTGCGAGAAGACTTGTTCGCTCGAGCGCTCGCGGACGGCCGGGTTACCGAGGAGACTCGTCAGGGCACGCAGGCGGAGGTGCAGCGGCTGGTGGCCGAAGGCGCGCGCGTCGTGTTGTGTACCTGTTCCACGTTGGGCTCGGCCGCGGAGGAGACTCCGGATGTGTCGCACGCGCGGGTCATCCGAGTCGATCGGCCAATGGCCGAGCGCGCCGTCGCCGCGGGCCGTTCGATCTTGCTCGTGGCCGCTACCCCGACGGCGATGGCGACGGCGCTGGCCTTGCTTGGCGAAGCCGCACGTGGCAAGCCGCCACCGCCAGTGCGAGAGCTGTTGTGCGCTGGCGCCTGGGAGCGGTTTCAGGCCGGCGATTTGCGTGGCTACGCCATCGCTCTCGCCAGCGCGGTCGACGAACACGCGCGCGCCGACGACGTCGTGATGTTGGCGCAAGCCTCCATGGCATCCGCGGCCGCGCTCATTCGGCGTTCGGATGTCGAGGTCCTCACCAGCCCCGACGTTGGTGTCCGCGCCGCGTTGGCCCTGCTCGGGGCGTGAAAGGCGGATTCGGAGTAAACGGCGGCGATGACCGAGACGTCACTCGGAAAGCGCATAGACGATCTGAACCGAAGTCGTCACGGTCAGCTCGCCGCGCTCGACTGGCGCAGCTTCGCTGCTCTTCATCATGGCAAAGGTCGGCATGGGGCTCGCGCCGCCGCCATCACTCTCGCTGATGGATACGGCCGGCCCAAGCTTCACCCCCGCGAGCTGCGCCAGGCGCCCAGCGCGAGCGCGCGCGTCTTCCACCGCTTTTTTTCGAGCCTCGGCCTGCAAGGCGGAAGGATCTTCGATCTCGAAGCGGATGCCAGAGAGCTGATTGGCGCCGGCACCAGTCGCCGCGCTCACGATCTTGCCGGCGGCATCCAAGTTGCGAATCGTCAGCTCGACGTTGTTCATGGCGTTGTAAAAGCCCTGTGGCAGCTTGGCAAATGGCAGGGCGGGCGCTACCTCGGCCTTGGGAGAAACGGATTTCGGCTTGCCCGCGGGCGCGTTGGAAGCGGAAACGGGCGCCATCGCTGGAGCGAGCTCCACGGTTTGCGGTGGCTCGTACACGCGCTCGAAGTTGAGCGACAACGTGGCCGTGCGCACGTCGGCGTCGGCGACGCCTGCCTGCTTCACGGCAGCGATGACCTGCGCCATGCGTGCGTTCACTTCGGTGATGGCTTGCTCGGCAGTGCCTGCGCGAGCTTCCACGCCCACCGTGGCGCGCGCAATGTTGGGGCGGCCGTTGGCTTTGCCTACACCGCTGACCGTGATGCCGCGAGCGGGTGTGAATGCGCTCGGTACGGAGCTATTGATCACGGTCTGAGGCGTACAACCGGTAGCGGCGAGCACGCCGCAGGCGAGAAAAACGATGCGAAAACTCATCGCCCTCCTTTGAGTCGGCGCCGCCCGCCCGTCAATCATCCGCGATGCGTAGGCTCAAAGCTCCGGTCCGCCGCTCCCTCTGCGCGACCTAGCCGTCGCCGGTAGCAGCGAAGCGGCAGAGCTAGTGTTGGATCTGATGCTGCTCGAGCCAGCGACACGCGTCGTCGTGGCTGGTCTTCAGCTGGTAGCGCATCTGGGGGTTGTCGTCCCAGAACGGATTCTGCGAGTCGTCTTGCGCGCACCCCTCCCGCATTTGGCCGATCGAGGTTTTGCTCACGCATTCATAGGCTTGCCACATCATCGTGCGCAAACGGCTACTCTGCCAAGAGCTACCGCCACCGCCGCCAACCGTGAACGCCGACCTGCCCCCGGCGGGCCCTGCCGACCAGTGCAAGGCGGAACGTTATCGCGCCCACGGGATGAATCCTTGCGCCACCTGTCACACGCTGATGGATCCGATCGGCAATGGGCTCGAAGCGTACGATGCCATCGGCAAATATCGAACCCACGAGCTCGACCACCGACCTGGTTCCACCGCCGAGCTCCGCGACGACTGTCCGATCACGGCTCAGGGCGAATTCACGGACCTGGGCCTTACCTTCACCGGCGCCGCCCGACTGTCGAACGTTCTTTTGAGTTCAGGCAAGCTCGAGCCATGCGGCACGCGAGCGAGGCTCCGATGGGCTGTTGGGCATCCACGTGGCGGCTAGAGGTCTAGAGTCTGAGTCTACGGCGTTCCC
Organism: Polyangiales bacterium; assembly: GCA_038252755.1. Classification (GTDB taxonomy): domain Bacteria; phylum Myxococcota_A; class Polyangia; order Polyangiales; family Polyangiaceae; genus PMG-095. Next base: position 11,819 of record JBBSAB010000094.1, read on the forward strand.
GCGCTCGTGATCATTCCGGCGACGTTGCTGCCCACGCTGCCGCCGACGTTGCCGCCCACGCCCGGGTCGCTGGCGCTGGAGCCACCTGCCCCGCGAGAGCCCACGTTCAAGGTTTGACCGCACGCACTGAGCGCGGCCAACGTCGAGAGGATCGTGAAGCGACTCGCTGAGGGTGTTCTCATCTAAAAGCCCGTGCTTAACGTTTGACCGTCGCGGCCGGCGTCCATCACGGAATCGACGCCAGCGCGTGCTGGACCGAATCGAGCAGCAAGCTATGCGGGTAGCGCAGCGCGAAAAGTTCGCCTGCTGCGCGCGCCTCCGCGTAGCGCTTGGCCGCCACCAGCGCCTTGACCGTGAGTGCATCGCGCTCCTGCTGCAGGATGCTGCTCGGGTGCAGCTGAGCATGGGCCGCGAGCGTGGCCAACGCGTGCGCCGGCTCGCCATGCGCGATGGCGTTGCGCGCTTGATCCAACTGACGAAGCTCCGGCTCCAAGCTATCGCTGGTGCCCGGCGCGGCAGCCGACACCGCTTCGAGCGGTGCAAGCTCGGCGCGGGGCAACAGCGATGGACGGGTCGGAGCGGACGTCACGACACCGCTCGAAGCGCTGGCAACGCTTTCCGGCACTTCAGGCAACGCCGCCGGAAGCACTTGAGTGCTGGGCGCCAAAACGTGGCGCTTCTTGTCAGCTACGGCACTTTTCTCGCGCACGCCATCGCGCTCGGCGCGGCGTTCGAGCTCCGCGCTCACCAAAGCGTGACCGGCTGCGCCGAGCGCCGTGCCAACCGCCAGCGCCGCCAGCAACCCGCTCCGCGAAGCCGCCACGAATTTACGACGCACGCCGGTAGAAGCCGCTGGCGTTCGTCGTTCGGTTGCCACAGCCGCGTGTCCGGCGGTCAAACTGACCGCGAGCCGCTCGCGCACCGCAGCCAAGGCGGTAGCTTCAGTCGCGGTATCTAGGCGTAGCTCGGTAATGAGCAACGCGTGGTCTGCGGACTCGTCAACGTCGGCCATGGCTACCTCTGTCTGCTCCGCAGTCGGCGCGCGATGCGGTTGAAGTCGGCGCGCGCCAGCCGCAGCCGTGAGTAGGCGGTCGGCACGGGTATGCCGAGGCCGGCCGCCACCTCGGGGATCGGGCAGCCGTCGAGCTCATGCAAGATAAACACGGCGCGCTGGTCGAGCTCGAGCTCGCTCAGCACCGCCCACGCCAACTCGCGTCGCTCTTGAGCGAGCAGGTGCTCGACCGGAGTTGGGCCCAGGTCGACGGCCTCCAGCGTGTCGACCACGAGCTCGGGACGCCGACGCACGCGACGGCGGTCTTCGGACGCGATCCGAAACGCGAATCCGAACAACCACGGCTTGATCGGCCGAGCCTGGTCGTATTCGTCGAGGTGACGAAGCACTTGAACGAAAACATCGTGCGTTAAATCATCGAGCTCACTGGGTCGAGCGCCCAAGCGCCGCAGCGTGGTCCACACATACCCGGCGTGAGCCTCGAAAAGCTCGGGGAACCGGGGCCGCAACCTGCTCAGCCTGGCGTCCGTTCGGCTTGGCCTGGAGGCGACCCGGAAGTTTCTGCGATTCGAGCTGCAGCTTGGCAGGCCAACATGTGAGGAGTCACTAGAAGCTGCAGCGCTGCGGCCCCCTGCTTACTTCGGCTTGACGACGTCGTTCGGCGCCGTTGCCATCGCCGACAGGAGCTCGCGGTTCATCTTGGCGATGAAGCCGATGCTGATACCTTTCGGGCAAGCGGCTTCGCACTCTTGGTGGCTGGTGCAGTGCCCAAAGCCCTCGGCGTCCATTTGCGCGACCATCTTGCGGGCGCGGTCGGCGCGCTCGGGTTCGCCTTGCGGGACGAGCGCCAGATGCGAGATCTTGGCGGCCGTGAACAGCGCGGCTGAAGCGTTGGGGCAGGCCGCGACGCACGCGCCGCAGCCGATGCAGGTCGCCGCGTCGAAGGCCGAATCCGAGTCGATTTTCGCGATCGGGAGCGAATTGGCTTCGGGTGCGGCCCCGGTGCGGAGCGAGATGTAGCCCCCGGCTTGGATGATGCGATCGAGCGCGCTGCGGTCGACGACGAGATCGCGCACGACCGGGAAGGCTCCGGCGCGCCACGGCTCGACGGTCAGCTCGTCGCCGTCTTTGAAGGTCCGCATGTGCAGCTGGCAGGTCGTCGTGCCGCCGACCGGGCCATGTGGCACCCCGTCGATTACGACCCCGCACGCACCGCAGATGCCTTCGCGGCAATCGTGGTCGAACGCGATCGGCTCTTCGCCTTTGGCGGCCAGCTCCTCGTTCACCACATCGAGCATCTCGAGGAACGACATGTGGTCGTTCACGTTCTTGGCTTCGTAGCGAACGAACTTGCCCGGCGTGCTCGGGTTCCTTTGGCGCCAGACGTTGAGCACGAGGTTCATCGCGCGAGACATTATTTGTAGCTCCTCTGGCTCGGGTGCACGTATTCGAAGGTGAGTGGCTCTTTGTGGAGCGTGGGCTTCGAAACGTCGCCGGTGTACTCCCAGGCTGCGACATACGAGAAATCGTCGTCGTTGCGCTTGGCTTCGCCGTCGTCGGTTTGAAATTCCTCGCGAAAGTGGCCGCCCGCCGATTCGTTGCGGTGCAAGGCGTCGCGGCACATCAGCTCGGAGAATTCGAGAAAATCGGCGACTCTGCCGGCCCTTTCGAGGGATTGATTCAGCTCTTCGCCGGTGCCGGGCACCGACAAGTTGCTCCAAAACTCTTCACGCAGCGCCGGGATCTTCTCCAACGCGACTTTGAGGCCGGCTTCGGTGCGGGCCATGCCGCATTGGTCCCAGACCAAGCCGCCGAGCTCGCGGTGGAAGGAGTCCGGAGTGCGCTTGCCCTTGATCGAGAGCAGGCGATTGATGCGCTGTTCGACCTCGGCAATGGTTTGCTTCACGGCCGGGTGGTTCTCGTCGACCGCGACGGCTTTCTGCGAAGCCAGGAAGTTCGATACCGTGACTGGCAAGATGAAGTAACCGTCCGCGAGGCCCTGCATCAGCGCGCTGGCGCCCAAGCGGTTGGCACCGTGGTCGGAGAAGTTCGCTTCGCCGCCGACGAACAAGCCTGGCACAGTGCTGGCAAGGTCATAGTCGACCCACAAGCCGCCCATCGTGTAGTGGATGGCTGGGTACATGCGCATCGGCACGTCGTACGGATTTTCGCCGGTGATGCGCTCGTACATCTGGAACAAGTTGTCATAACGCTCGGCGACGATGCCGCGGCCCAGCCGCTTGATCGAGTCGCTGAAGTCCAAGTAGACCCCGCGCCGCACGCCGAGCACCTCGGGACCGACGCCGTGACCCTCGTCGCACATATCCTTGGCCCGGCGCGAAGCGATATCGCGCGGCACCAGGTTGCCGAAGCTCGGGTATAGCCGTTCGAGGTAGTAGTCGCGCTCGGACTCGGGGATCGACGCGGGATCCTTCGTGCAATCCGCAATGTTTTTCGGCACCCAGACGCGGCCGTCGTTGCGCAACGACTCGCTCATCAAGGTGAGCTTCGATTGGTAGTCGCCGCTCTGCGGGATGCAGGTTGGGTGGATCTGCGTGTAGCAGGGGTTGGCGAACAAGGCGCCGCGCCGGTGCGAGCGCCAGGTGGCGGTCGTGTTGCAGCCCTTGGCGTTGGTCGACAGGTAGAAGACGTTGCCGTAGCCGCCCGAGCACAGCACCACGACATCGGCGACATGAGCCGCGATTTTTCCGGTCACCAAGTCGCGCGTAACGATGCCGCGCGCGCGTCCGTCGATCACGATCAAGTCGAGCATCTCGGTCCGCGAGTGCATCTTGACTGTGCCGGCTTCGATCTGCCGTTCGAGGGATTGGTAGGCGCCCAGCAACAGCTGCTGGCCGGTTTGACCGCGCGCATAGAAGGTGCGCGCCACCTGCGCACCGCCGAACGAACGATTCGCGAGCAAGCCGCTGTACTCGCGCGCGAACGGCACGCCCTGCGCGACGCACTGGTCGATGATGTTCACGCTCAGCTCGGCGAGCCGGTAAACGTTCGACTCACGAGCGCGAAAGTCGCCGCCCTTTACGGTGTCGTAGAACAACCGGTAGGTGCTGTCGCCGTCGTTCTGATAGTTCTTGGCGGCGTTAATGCCGCCCTGCGCGGCGATGCTGTGGGCACGGCGCGGGCTGTCCTGGTAACAGAAACAGTCGACGTTGTAGCCCATCTCGCCAAACGTCGCGGCTGCAGCGCCGCCGGCCAGCCCGGAGCCGACCACGATAATGCGGTATTTCCGGCGGTTAGCCGGGTTAACGAGCTTGCTGTGGAAGCGGTGGTCGCTCCAGCGGTTCTCGATCGGTCCCGCGGGTGCGCGAGCGTTGAGTTCCATGAGTTTTCGTCCGAACCTTTAGCGAATGATGCCGAACAGCACGCTGAGCGGCATGACGACGTTGCCGGTCGTGACCAGCAAAGCGAAGAAGCGTGCGCCGTGGCGAGCGCGCGTGTTGTAACGCGGGTGATTCAAGCCGAGCGACTGCAGTAGGCTGAAGGCGCCGTGATACAGGTGCATGCCCAGCAGCAAGTTGGCAGTGACATACAAGAGCGCCACCCACGGAATCTGGAAGGCGTTGACCAGGTTGCTGTACACGTCGACCGGGCTGTGGTCGTAGTCGCCGAGCGACAGGCCGGGCGCCGTGAAGTGCGCCAGGTGGAACAGGATGTAGAGCAATAGCGCGGGGCCGCTGTACTTCATCGTCGCGCCCGCATAGCTGGTCGCGATGTTCTTCTTTACGCGGTAGCCGATTGGGCGTGCCGCCAGCGAGCGCGCGTACAGCTGAATCACCAGCACGATGTGCGTGATGACCGCGACCAGCAGCACGCTGCGCGCGCCGTACAGCACGACCGGATTGCTCTTGGCCGCTTCGGCGTAGTGATTGTAGACCTCCGGCCCGAGGAAAACCTGAAGGTTTCCCAGCATATGCACGATCACGAAGCCGAACAGCACGACGCCGCTGACAGCCAGCAGCGCCTTTTTTCCAATCGTCGTATCCGTGAGGGTGAGCGTCTTCTGAGTCGCAGCAGTAGCCATCAATCGTATCGTCCTGAGGAAGCCTAGGGCGTCCCTTAGGCTTTGAGAAGCTGGCGGAGCACGAACTGCAGGATGCCGCCGTGCTGGTAGTACGAGAGCTCGACCGCCGTATCGATGCGGGCGCGCGCCTTGAGCTTCTTGACCGAGCCGTCGGCGGACTTGGCTTCGATTTCGAGCAGCTTGCCGGGGGCGAGACCGCTGGCAATGCCTAGCACCGAGAACGTCTCTTCGCCGCTCAAGCCGAGCGATTCCCGCGACTCCCCTTCCAGGAACTGGAGCGGGAGCACCCCCATGCCGATCAGGTTCGAGCGGTGGATGCGCTCGTAGCTTTCGGCGATCACGGCGCGGATGCCGAGCATGAACGTGCCCTTAGCCGCCCAGTCACGCGACGAGCCCGAGCCGTACTCTTTGCCGGCCAAGACGAGCAACGGCGTCTTGGTGGCTTGGTACTTCTCCGACGCCTCGTAGATGCTGGTCTGCTCGTTCGTGGGCAGGTAGCGGGTGAAGCTGCCTTCGACGCCCGGGACGAGGCCGTTGCGCAGCCGCACGTTGGCGAACGTGCCGCGCATCATCACTTCGTGGTTGCCGCGGCGAGCGCCGTACTGATTGAAATCCTTCGGCAAAACGCCGTTGTCGGTCAGGTACTTGGCGGCCGGTGAGGTCTTGGAGATGTTGCCGGCGGGCGAGATGTGATCGGTCGTGACCGAGTCGCCGAGCATCGCCAGCACACGAGCGCCGGTAATGTCGGTGAGCGGCGCCGGCTCGACCGGTAAGTTTTCGAAGAAGGTCGGCTTCCTGACGTAGGTGCTCTTCGGATCCCAGGCGAAGCGATCGCCTTCCGGCACCGGCAATGCGCGCCAGCGCTCATCGCCCTTGAAGACCTCGCCGTACTCTTGGAGGAACATCTCGGCCGTGACGTTTTGCTTCACCGACGCGGCTACGTCTTTGGGCGAGGGCCAGATGTCTTTCAAGAAGACGTCCTTGCCTGCCTTGTCTTTGCCGAGCGGCTCGGTAGCGAAATCGATGTCGATGCGACCGGCCAGCGCGTAGGCGACGACCAGCGGCGGGCTTGCCAGGTAGTTGGCGCGCACGTCCGGCGAGACGCGGCCCTCGAAGTTACGGTTACCGCTGAGCACGCTGACCGCAACCAGCTCGCCATCGCCGATGGCTTTGCTGATCGTCTCGGGTAGCGGTCCACTGTTGCCGATGCAGGTCGTGCAGCCATAGCCGACGACGTTGAAATGCAGCTGCTCGAGGCTGGCCAGGACATTGGCTCGCGTGAGGTACTGCGTGACCACTTTGGAGCCCGGGGCCAGGCTGGTCTTGACCCAGGGTTTGACCTGTAGCCCCTTTTCCACGGCATTTTTGGCCAAGAGCCCGGCGCCGAGCATGACGTAAGGATTCGAGGTGTTGGTGCAGCTGGTGATCGCCGCGATCACGACCGAGCCATTGGTGAGCTCGAAGGATTCGCCGCGGTGCGAGCTGGTAACGTGCGTCGCGAGCTCTTCGGCCGAGACTGTGGCGCCTTTGGCCTTCTTCTTGGCTTGAGCGACCAGCTCCGGCAGCACCTTCTTGAAGCCAGCACCGACGTCGGTCAGCGCGACCTTGTCGTGGGGACGGCGCGGACCGGCCAGAGTCGGGACGATCGTGCCGAGATCAAGCGAGAGCGTGTCGGTGTAGACCGGATCCGCCTGGCCTTTGGTGCGGAACAACCCTTGCGCCTTGGCGTACGCCTCGACGAGCGCAATCCGTTCGGCACTGCGGCCCGACAGGCGCAGGTAGTTGAGCGTCTCTTCGTCAATCGGGAAGATGCCGCAGGTGGAGCCGAACTCGGGCGCCATGTTGCCGATCGTTGCCCTGTCGGCCAGCGGCAGGCTGTCGAGCCCATCGCCGAAGAATTCGACGAACTTACCGACGACGCCCTTGTCGCGCAGCAGGCGCGTGATCGTGAGCACGAGATCCGTCGCGGTCGTGCCTTCGGGCAAAGTGCCGAACAGCTTCACGCCGATCACCTGCGGGATCAGCATGTTGATTGGCTGGCCCAGCATGGCGGCTTCGGCTTCGATACCGCCGACACCCCAGCCGAGCACCCCGGCGCCGTTGATCATCGTCGTGTGGCTGTCGGTACCGACGACGGTGTCGGGATACGCGACGCCGTCTTTGTCGAATACGACGCGCGCCAGGTACTCCAGGTTCACCTGGTGGACGATGCCGGTCGAGGGCGGCACGACCGCGAAGTTGTTGAAGGCGCCCTGCGCCCAACGCAAGAACGCGTAGCGCTCCTGATTGCGCTCGTACTCGTGCTCGGTGTTGCGCACGAGCGAGTCGGCGCTGCCGTAGTTGTCGACCTGCACCGAGTGGTCGATGACCAGCTCAGCCGGGAACAGCGGATTGATCTTGGATGGGTCACCGCCCATCGCGGCCATCGCGTCGCGCATGGCGGCCAAGTCGACGACGCACGGCACACCGGTGAAGTCCTGCAGCACGACGCGCGCCGGGTGGAAACCGATCTCGGTGTCGGGCTCTTTCTTGGCGTCCCACGCCGCGAGGGCCTCGACGTCCTTGGCTTCGACCGCGACGCCATCTTCACAGCGCAGCAGGTTCTCAAGCAAGATCCGCAGCGAGTAGGGCAGCTTCGAGAGGTCTTTGCCCGTCTTCGCGGCGAACTTGGGCAGGCTGAAGTACGTGTACTTGCTGCTACCTACGGAGAGCTCAGAACGAGTCTGAAACGAGTCGCGAGAACGGTCAGCCATGGCTTTGAAATCCTTCGATCGCGGGCCTACTCCAATGAGCCGTAACGCGCAATGGCAGTGCCGCTCGTTTCAAGGGCGAACAGAATGCGCGCCGCCCGTGCCGCCGCAGGCCCTAGCAGTCAGGCACCAAGCGCGACGGCGGCAGCGCCCGCCCGGAGCCCGCTCAGGAGTGCGTGGCCGACGCTGGGCGGCTGGGGCGCGAGCAGGTCACCGGCGGCAAACACGCGCGGTTCACCCACGACCTCGCCTTGAGCCGAGGCAGCGAGCCCGACGTGCTCGAGCAAAACCCGGCCACGCGCGGCCAGATCGACTCCGAAGAGTGACGAAACCGGCCGGTGCGGCTCACCGCGAGCTTGAACTAGCGGCAGCCCGGACAGCGACAGCTCGAAGCCGGCAGGCTCGGCCCCCGACAGCGCGCCCACCAGCCGAACAGCTCCGGAAACAATGCCGCCCACCGCCAACACCAGCACATCGGCTTCCAGCTCCCGACCGCCGTCGAGCGTGACGACCACGCTGGTGGCGGCCATCCGTACACCAGTCGCGCGCTCCGTGACCACCTCGGCGCCGATCGCAACCAGCAGGGCATCGCGCCGGCCTTCGAAGCGGGCGCCAGCAACTCCACCCGGCGGTGAGGTGACCTCCCCCACCGGAACGCCCACACTCGCCGTCAGCTCGCGCGACAGCTCGCGCTTCACGCCGAGCCAGGGTCCGAACAGCCAAGCGTCAGGCCCGGCGTGCGCCCTCAAGACCTCGTTCAACCACGCCAGGCGCTCGGGCAGCTCGAAGCTGGTCGCGAAATCATACGGTGACACGCGCCGCTGGTAGCTCTTCTCGAGCAGGTCGAGGGGCACCAGCTCGAAGCGTGTCCCAGTCGAGCGGGCCCAATCGCTGGCCGCATACGAGCGCACCAAGAGCGGACCGTCCCAATCATCGCGCGGCACATCGACGACGCCGATGCGCTTGCCGGCCAGCGGCGCGAGATCGAGCACTGCAGCGTCGGCGCCGGCGGCGCGGCGTACGATGCCTTCGCGCGTGGCGACGACGGCGTTCGGGTTCAGGCGCAGGCCGAGCAGCGGCGCGAGCTCGTTCAAGAGCGCGGCCTGCGCGGGACTGTCCGGCAGTGCCGAGCCGTCGACGGCGCCGGCGTAGAGCCCACTGGCACCCGCGCCCTGGTGCACGAGGTTGACCGAGGCGCCGGCACGCCGCGCGGCAAATGCGGCAGAAAGCCCGGAAAAACCGGCTCCCAGCACCACGACTTTCACTTGGCGTCTCCGGGCATTTCGCTCGCCGGCGCCTCGGGCTCGTCCGCGACCGCACCCAGCTCGGCTCGCAGTGACGCCATCGCCAAGGCCTCGGAGCGGGCCTGGGCGGCGCCGATCGCAGCGCTGCGCCGACGCGCCGCGTTGCGCAAAAAACGCATCGCCATCGCCAAGCCTTGCGCTGGAGATTTCCCAGTCGCGTCCGCCACGATGCGGCCGCAGCGCGCCGCGCAGCGCATCCCGCCGCACGCACCGAGGCCGAGCCGCGTGCGGCGCGAGACATCCTCGACGCTGGTCGCCAGCTCTTGATCGATGACGTAGCGGATCTCCGCGACCGTCACTGGCTCGCACGCGCACGCCACCGCCGCTTCGCGCGGATCGTTGCGCATGCGTTCGAGGATGCGCAGGCTGCGGCTGCCGTGGCGGTACTCGAGGCGCGTCGCCGTGACGGCCTCCATACCGCCCTCCAGCACCAGCCGCATCGGGTCGACCGCTTCGTCGCCACCGGGCAGCGCCAGGATGTGCGACTGGCACGGCGAGCCGCGGCCGAGCCGTTCGGCGATCAGATCGGTCATTTCTTCCGAGAAAAGCCGATAGCTGGCCAATTTACCGCCGACCATCGAGTAGAGGCCGTCCGCGCCGTCCTTGGCGTGGTCCAGGATCTCGTGCTCGCGCGACAGGCGATCTTCGTTCATGCCCCAGCCCCACAGCGTGGGCCGAACCCCGCCCCAGGTACCAATGGCGCGTGCTTCGCGGATGCTGGGGAACACGCGCTCTACGGCTTGAAAAAGGTAGCGAACTTCATCGCCGGTCGCGAGCACGTCATCGAGATCGCCATAGTAGTCGTCGTCGGTAGTACCGAGCACGCTCAGGTTTTGCCAAGGCATCAAGAACACCTGACGACCGTCGATGGCTTTGGCTACGATCGCGTAGTTGGTGACGCGGCGATCGAGGAAGACGTGAATGCCTTTACCGGGACGCAAGCGCGCCGCTTCCGGCTTCAAGCCACCGAGCGAGGCCGTGAGCGGCGCCCAGGCGCCGGTGGCGTTGACGACCAGCCGCGCCGTGCGCACGCCGACTTCACCGGTTTGTTGATCGCGGTAGCGAACGCCGTACGCGCTACCGTCTTCGCGCCGCAGCACCTCGAGCACGGTAGTGTGCACGCGCACTTCAGCACCGCGCTCGAGGGCGTCGCGCGCGTTGGCGACGCACAGCCGCGCGCCGTCGATGCCCCATTCGTCGAATGAGACGCCGCCCTGCGACGGCGTCATCCCGGGCTCGAGGGTTTGCATGTCGCTGGCCGAGAGCCGAGCGTGAGGTTTTCCGGCCTTCAGCGGCTGGTACTTGTCGTACAGCGTGAAGAAGCCGTCGTAGGCCGCAAGCGTTGCGCTGGCGACCAAGCCAGGGCGCTCGAACACCGGCATCAAGAAAGGGATGCGAAACAACAGGTGCGGCGCGACGCGCTGGATGTGGCCAGAGTCGAGGCACGACGAGTAAGTGACGTCCGGATCATACGCGAGGTAGCGCGGGCCACCGTGGATCATCCCGCTCGAGTTGCCGCTGGCCCCGAAAGCCAGGTCGTTGCGCTCGAACAGTGAGACCGAAAAGCCGCGCAGCGTGGCGTCACGCAGCACGCCCACACCGTTGACGCCGCCGCCGATGACGATCACGTCACGCTCGAGCTCTAGCCCGCGCGGATCACGCTCGAGCAGCGGGGTCTCGGACCTTCGCATCGGCAAGGTATTCGGTACCACGCCCCCTCCCCAAAGACCGCCACAAATTTGGCCTGCGAAAGTTGGCCATTCGGTGCATCGAGGACTAGCTGGTTGGCCCGTGCGACCGCTGTCGATCCTCCTGGCCAGCCTGGCTCTGACGAGCGTGGGCACGCTTTCGGGCGTCGCTGGCGCCTCGGACCCCGCGCTGATCGGCCCCGACGACGGGCCGGAGGGGCGACCACACGTCGTGCTCGATCAGCTGGTCGTGCCAGACAACGTGCCGGAGCACCAGCGTGTCAGCAAGGTGCTCGAAAAGGCGCTGAAGCACGGGGCACACCGCGTTAAATGGGGCGCTGGCCGAGGCAGTCGCATCACCTACCGCTTCTATTTGGAGCAGCTGGACCTGAGCGTGGAGCGCGGCGTCTTGAAAGTGCGTTGCACGGCCTTCGGGCGCCTACCGAAGGGCAAGACCGCGCGCAGCAAACTCGAGTTCGGTGGCGATCCGAAGGACCCGCGCAAGGTCGTCGACCACGTGCTCGAGATCGTCGCGCGTGGCGTGCTGTCACGGCTGGCCGATATGGAACGCGACCGCCGCAGCCGGCGCTAAAGGGGAGTTCGCAGTTAGCAGTTGGCAGTTGGGCTACGCCCCGGCGCGACCAAAGCGTAACGCCACGCCGAGCCACGCGCGGCCCGCGTACAGCGCGTTCACGGCCAAGTACGGGTACAAGTAGAGTTCGAGTCGACCGGTGAACGCGACGTACAAGATGTACGACGGATAGTGAATCAGGAACTTCGCGCCACTTTCGAGCAACCGAACGGCGCGCGCCACCAGGCTCCGTGACGGCTCGGCCGTGCTCTTGGGCGGGGCGATCGCCGGGTGGCGCTGAAACGAAGTCAACGCGATGCCCGACGCCAAAGATACCAAGCCGACGAGCCCGAGCAGCAGGAACGGCTGCGCCGGGTGCTCGAATTGAAGGCGCACGGCCGCCGCAGCCAACATCGCAAACGCTTTCAGCTCATCCATCAAGAAATCGAGCAAATGCCCGACCGGCGACGCCACCCCACGCCAGCGCGCCAGCATGCCGTCGGCGCAATCCAGCACGTACGACGCCTGGTAAACCAGCACTGCGACGATCAGCCCCGTTCGCCCAGGCAGCGCGATTACCAGGGCCGCCGACGCGATGCCGACCACGAACGACGCCAGCGTGATCTGGTTCGGCGTGACGCGCGTGCCCTTCACGAGGTCGACCAACACCGCTGCCAGCGGCCGACATACGAAGCGGTTCCAGAACAAATCCGGAACCTTCTTGGTCCTTTGGTAGACTTCGCGGGCGCCCATGGTTCGGCCCTACCCTACACGCCTTTCATCGCTGGCTTTGGCCTGTATTTCGGCCCTGCCGGGCTGCCAGCACGACAGCCCGCCGTCGGCCGTGCGCACCACGCCCGAGCCGACGGCAGCGGAAACTGCCGACAAGCCCGCGCCCAGCGTCGCGCCAGCCGCACCGCCTGCGCTCTTGGCGGCAACGGTCCCGGCCGCCGCTCCCGCCGCTTCGTCAGCCGCTCCCGCCGCGCCGCCAGCGCCGAACGGCGCCCGGTCAACGCGCCCGATGACGAGCGTGCTCGTGCTGGGTGACTCGCTCACGGACGAGAAGGTCGGCGGCGGTGGATTCGTACGGATCTTGCGGGAACAGTGCGCCAAGGTCTCGTTCGACAATCGCGCCAAAGGCGGCTTCATGGTGAACCAGATCCGAAAGCGCCTGGAGACCGAAATCTTGCCCGAAGGCAACCGCTATTCGCACGCGGTCGTGTTCGGCGGTGTCAACGATCTGTACAGCGATCAAACCGCCAACCGCACGCTCGCGCGCATCGAGGCAGATCTAACCCGCGTCTACACCGACCTAACGGCGCGCGGCATCGACGTGATTGCCGTCACCGTTACCCCTTGGGGTGGTTTCAAAAAATGGTTCACGCCCGAGCGCGGCCAAAACACGCTCACGCTCAATGGCTGGATCCAGGCAGAGGCCGCAGCCGGCGCGCTCAGCTCAGCGCTCGACGCCTACCCACTGCTGTCGTGCGGCGATCCCGAACGCTTGTGCCCCGAGCTCGCGGCGCCCCACAAAGACGGCCTGCATTTCGGCAAACTCGGCCACAAAAAGCTCGCCCAAGCGCTGCTCGCCGGCCCTTTCAGTAGCTGCACACGCTGAACCCGAGAACGAGACAACAGGAAGGCGGGAAGGCGGGAAGGATTTATTTGATCGAGCAGGCGACAGTAGCGGAGTGGCGACCGGGTGCATCGAACCCACCAGTAAACCAACCCAGCAAATCTTCCCGCCTTCCCGCCTTCCTGTTGATTCCTCTCGCCCGTTAGGCGCCGAGGGCGGGTTCTTCGAAGGTCGTGCGTTGGGCTTGGCGGGCGACCATCGCGGCGTAGCGGCCACCGCGACGTAAGAGCTCGTGGTGCGTGCCTTGTTCGATGATCGCGCCGGCGTCGAGCACGACGATTTGGTCGGCGTGGGCGATCGTGCTCAAGCGGTGCGCGATCACGAATGTCGTGCGGTCGCGCAGCAGCTCGTCGAGCGAGGCTTGGATCAGCTGCTCGCTCTCGGTGTCGAGGCTGCTGGTCGCTTCGTCCAAGATCAGGATTTCGGGATCGGCCAACAGCGCCCGCGCAATCGACAGCCGCTGACGTTGGCCGCCCGACAGCTTGACGCCGCGTTCACCGATCAAGGTGTCGTAGCCCTCGGGCAGGCGCTGGATGAATTCGTCGGCGTTGGCGCGTTGCGCAGCGTCGAGCACCTCGGCCTCGCTGGCTTGGATGCGACCGTAGGCGATGTTGTCACGCACGCTACCGTCGAACAGGAACACCTCTTGCTGCACGATGCCGAGCAGCGAACGAAAGCTTTTCAGGCGCATTTCCCGCAAATCGACGCCATTGAGCAAGATACGGCCCTGGGTCGGATCGTAGAAACGCGCCACTAAGTCGGTGACCGTCGTCTTACCGGCACCGCTGACTCCGACCAACGCCACGACGCTGCCGCCAGGCACCGTCAAGTCGAAGTCGCGCAGCACCGGCACGTCGGGACGGTAAGCGAACGAGACGTGGTCGAAGCGGATCTGCTCGACGCGGGCAGGCGCCGTCACGGCATCCGGCGGGTCAGGCTTTTCTTCGGGCTTATCAAAGACGTCGAACACCCGCTCCATCGCCGCCAGGCCACGCTGCGTGTCGCTGATCGAGCTGGCGATCTGCATCACCGGCTCGAGCAAGCGCCAGACGTAGCCCTGAAACGCGATCAACACACCGAGCGTCGCCTGCCCCTTCACGACCAGGTAGCCGCCGTAACCAATGATCGTCACCTGCGCCAGCGGCATGATCAATTCCCAGATCAGCCCGACCGAGCGCTGCGCACGTGTCGCCAACATCTGCTTTCGGATCACCGTGTGGTGGCCGAGCGTGTACGCCAGCACTTCGCGCTGTTCGCGGGCGAAACCGCGCACGATGCGCACCCCCGACAAGCCTTCGCTGACACGCGCGTCGATCTCTTGCCGGTCCTGGCCCATCGACTTCCAGATCACGCGGATGCGGCGCGCCCACAGATTCTGGACCAGCAAGATCGGCGGCATTGCGACGATCACCGCCGCCGCGATCCGCCAGTTCAACGTGAAGATGATGCACAACGTGACGATCAGCCGCAGCGTCGACAGCACGGGCGATAGCAGCGCCTGCTGCAACAGGCCGGTCGTGCTGTCGACGTCGCTGGAAAGCCGCGACAAGATGCCGCCGGTCTTCATCTCCGTCAGCTCGCCCATCGGCAGTCGCAAGATGCGATGGAAGAGCGCCCCGCGCAGCTGAAACGCCAAACGACTATTCAAGAGCGTCAGCCGCAAGCCGCGCAGCCACGACAGGCCTGAGCCGAACAAAAACAGGCCCGCCATACCGAGCGCAAAACCCGTCAACTGCCCGACTTTTTGCTCGGTCGTCAGCTCGTGGCTCAGAATCACGCGGTCGATTAGGTGCGCCGAGACCAGCGGCCAGACCATGTCGATACCGATGCCGACGAGCGACAGACCGAACTGGAGCGTCACCCGCCCGGCGTGCGGGCGCAGCCAAACCGCGTAGCGCTTGGCGTAACCGAAGCGCCCTTGTGGCCTACCCCCGAGCGAAGTCGGCGGAGGTTGAGCGCGCGCACTCTGGAAGGCGCCGAAACGCCGACGCGAAGTGTTGAGCGGCAGTGTCACTGGTTTGAGCGGGGGCCGCTCAGCCGGCATCCGGCAACGAGGCGGCGGCGGCCTGGAAGGCCTGCAGCTCCTGCTCGGAAAAATTGCGCTCGCCCATGAAGGCGATCCCGACGACGGCCCGCAACCCGCCCGACGCCGCCCGCACCGGGATGGCCAGCGCCGCTTGCGCATCGACGGCCTTCGCACCGGGGCGCACGTCACCGCTGTTATCAGCTTTGAGGTTACAGATCGCGACGACCTCGTCGCGTTCCCAAGCCAGGCCTGCCATGCCCTTGCCCTTGGGGATGGTCGCCGTAACTTTGACGACCGGCGGTGGAATATTCACCGAGCTTTTCAGCTGCAGCAGGTCTCCCTCGAGCAGGTGAACCGTGCCGGCGATGCCGCCATGGTCGGACAGAAAGCTCTTGAGCCAAGCGTCGGTTGCCACGGCCGGAACGTAATGCGGCACCCCGGCCAGAGCCAGCCCTAAAAAGGCCGGTTTTCGTCGATGTAAAAGCCGCGCAGACGGCCACCGGGGCGCCCGAGTGCTGCTATGCTGCAGCAGCTTCTTTGAGTCATTCGTCCCTTCCTGGCTTTCGGCCAAGTCAGCTGCACGAGCAGCGTTTCAGTGTCGATTTCGAGTACCCAGTGGTGTTCTGCCGCGGGGCCTTGAGCGCGCCCGAGCCCACGCTGGCGTGGTGCATCTCGCGTCACGAGCCCGAACGACGTCATCCGGTGTTCGCCGTCCTCGACGCCGGGCTCGTCGCCGCGCGGCCGGCGTTGCCGCAAGAGGTCGAACGCTACGTCGCGGCGTACGCCGAGCGGCTGGAGCTCACCGCCGCGCCGCTGACAGTGCCAGGCGGCGAGGCCGTCAAGAACGATCCGGCGTTGATCGCCGATCTGCACACGCGCTTGGCGGCCGCGCGCCTGGACAAGCAGGGCACGTTGTTGATCATCGGTGGCGGCGCGGTGCTCGACGCGGCGGGCTACGCCGGCTCGACCACGCATCGCGGAGTGCGGGTTGTGCGCATGCCGACCACCGTGCTCTCGCAAAACGATGCCGGCGTCGGCGTCAAGACGTCGGTCAACGCCTTCGGGGCCAAGAATTTCCTGGGCACGTTCGCACCGCCGTTCGCGGTCGTGAACGACATCGAGCTGTTGGCGACTCTACCGCTGCGCGACGTGCGCGCCGGCCTGGCGGAAGCCGTAAAGGTCGCGTTGATCCGCGACGTCAGCTTCTTCGACTGGCTGGAGCAAAGCGCCGCCGCGCTCCGCGAAGGCGACCGCCGGCTGCTCGAGGTCGCCGTCCGGCGCTGCGCCGAGCTTCATCTGCGCCACATCGCCACCGGGGGGGATCCGTTCGAGCGCGGCAGCGCGCGGCCGCTCGACTACGGTCATTGGGCCGCTCACAAGCTCGAGACGCTCACCCACCACGGCCTTCGCCACGGCGAGGCAGTCTCAATCGGAATGGCGCTCGATGCTTGCTACGCCGTCGGCAAGGGCATGCTCGCAGCTGCTGCCCGCGACCGGCTGTTCAACCTGCTCACCGCGCTCGGCTTACCCACCTTCGACCCGATGCTGGTCGCCGAAGCGCAGGGCAAATCGATCATTTTGGAGGGGCTGCGCGAGTTCCGCGAGCATTTGGGCGGGGCCCTGTGCGTGACGCTCCTCACCGACATCGGTTCGGGCATCGAGGTCCGTGATATGGATCCCGAGCTGATCCAGTCGGCGATCGGCTGGCTCGAGTCACATCAGGGTTGAGATGCTTCTTCGCACGCTGAACGATGCGCAACTCACCTATTGCACCAACGTGCATCCGGGCGAGACGTTGCTAGCGGTGCGCGCGCTCTTGAAGCAGCACGTGTTGACGGTGAAGCAGGCGGTCGCGCCCGAGCAGCCGTTCGGTTTGGGGCTGCGGCTAGCTGCGGCCGCGGCCGACTCGCTCGACAACCCCGAAGAGCTGGCGCGGTTCAAAGCCGAGCTGGAAGCCGATGGGTTGTACTGCTTCACGCTCAACGGCTTTCCGTACGGCGCCTTCCACGCCACGCGCGTGAAAGAGCGCGTCTACCTGCCCGACTGGCAAGCCCCCGAGCGCCTACGCTACACGCAAGTGTTGGCGCGCGTGTTGGGTGAGCTGCTGCCGCTCGGCGTGAAGGGCAGCATCAGCACGGTGCCCGGTTGCTTCAAGCCTAACGTCAACGGGCCCGACTCCGAGCGCGTGATGGCCGACGCGATGATCGACGTCGTCGCGATGCTGGTCGATATCGCGCGCAGTAAAGGCCGGCACATCGCGCTGGCGCTCGAGCCAGAGCCCGAATGCTTCTTGGAGACGACCGAAGAGACGCTGAAGTTCTTCGAAGCGCGGCTGTTCAGCCGTGAAGCGCGGCAACGGCTGGTCGACGCTGCCGATATCGAGCCGGCCGAGGCCGAGCGCACGCTGCGCCGCCACCTCGGCGTTTGCCTCGACACCTGCCATGCCTCGGTCGAGTTCGAGTCGCCGCTCGAGGTTTGGCGGCGCCTGCAGGCAGCCGGCATCGTCGTGCCCAAGGTGCAAATCAGCGCCGGGCTGCGGCTCGCCAACGTGACCGAAAGCAGCTTGGACCAGCTGCGCGCCTTCGCCGACGGCGTGTACCTGCACCAAACCGTCGTGCACAGCCAGGGCACGCTGCACCGCTACGTAGATTTGCCGGAGGCCTTGGCGTCGGCTCCCGCCGCAGGCTCGGAGTGGCGCGTCCACTTCCACGTGCCGATCTTCTTGCGTGAGCTGGGCGCGTTCGAAAGTACCCAAGCCGACGTCGTGCCGCTGCTGAACGAGCTGGCTCACGTCGCGGATTGCCCGCATCTCGAGGTCGAGACGTACACGTGGGACGTGCTGCCCGAAGCGTTCCGCAACGTGCCGATCGAAGAAGCCATCGCGCGCGAGCTACGCTTCGTGCTCGAGACGCTGCAGAGTGCGCTGGCGGTGGGCGGCGCGTGAACCTGCGCACGCTGCTCACGCTCGGTCGTACCTCCAACCTGCCGACCGTGTGGTCCAATATGCTGTGCGGCGCCGTGCTCAGCGGCGCGGTATTCGGCCCGGCATCGTTCGGTCTCTTGCTGCTATGCGGTTCGGCCTTCTACGAAGGCGGCATGTTCCTGAACGACGCCTTCGACGCTGAGCTCGACGCGCGAGAGCGGCCCGACCGACCGATTCCGTCCGGGCAAGTGGCGCGCGCCACCGTGCTCAACCTGGGATTTGGGCTGCTCGGTGTGGGAATTTTGCTGCTCGCGGTCGCGCCGTTCTTGCGCCTGACGTTGCCAGGCTACAAGGCAACGCTCGCCGGGCTCGGCACCTGCGCGGCGGTACTGGTCTACAACCGCTGGCACAAGGGGCACGCCTGGTCACCAATCGTGATGGGCGCGTGTCGTGCGGGGCTGTACGCGACGGCGGCGTTGGCGGTGTCGGGCGCACTCGGCAGCGTCGTCTTGATCGGCGCCGGCGCGCTCTGGCTGTACATCGTCGGGCTCACGCACATCGCGCGCTTCGAGACGGGCAAGATGATCGACCGCGCTTGGGTTTCGGCGTTCGTGCTGTCACCGCTGGTCGCCGCTGCGCCGGCTGTCGTCGCGCAAAAGGCCCCGCTACCCGCGCTGTGCTTCGCGCTCCTGCTCGGCTGGAGCCTACGCTCGATGAGCTTTGCGCTACGCGGCGGCAAGGGGCAAATCCCGCGCGCGGTCGTCAGCCTGATCGCCGGCGCATCGCTCGTCGACGCGCTGTTCATCTCGCTTCACGGCACACCCTTCGCCGTCCTGGCCGCGCTGGGCGCGTTCCTGCTCACGCTCAAATGGCAGCGCAAAATCCCCGGCACCTGAAATTAGGAACGAGACAACAGGCAGGCGGCTGATGATTCATCGCATCTTGCCCGAGCGAGCGGGGACAACAGGAAGGCGGGAAGGCGGGAAGGCCGAGATTTAGGGTGGGTGGTACTGGCAACGGGACGCAGCGGGATCGCGATTGGGCCTCAGGCGCCTGTTCGAACAACAGAAATCTTCCCGCCTTCCCGCCTTCCTGTTCGCTCGTGCTCGA
>JBBSAB010000095.1:0-30829 GCA_038252755.1 Polyangiales bacterium
CAACCGCCGACCCAGGCGGACATCCCCCAGGCCCACCCCCTCGAATTCCGTCAGAACCACACTCGAGGCAAGCTGGACCATGCGGCCCTTAGATCATTTCGAAGCTTTTGTGTCGATCAAGATGTGCGGGATCTTGAGGGGAGACCAAACAAAAAATATTTTCTCGGGAGCGAAGGCGAGCGAAGAAGCCAGGCTACCCGATGCGTTGAACTCGCGGGCTCGCCCTCGAAAAAATCTTCCCGCCTCCCTGTTTGCTCGATTCTCGTCTCGCGCGCCCGGCCGGCGTCAGCCGCCGGTTTTGGTGATCGAGCGCAGCGCTTCGAGGCGCATCATCACGTCGGCGCGTTCGACGATCTTGAGCTTGGAGGTGCCGACGCCTTCGACGCAGAACGACGCGACCGCGCTGGCCAGCCGCAGGCCGCGGCGCAGGCACGGGCCGTCGAGGGTACCGCTGGCGGCCAAGTAGCCGAGCAGCGCGCCGGCGAAGCTGTCGCCCGCGCCGGTCGGATCGATCTCTTCTTCGAGCGGGTAGGCGGGGGTGAAGAACACGCCATGACTGTCGAACAGCATCGCGCCGTATTCGCCGCGCTTCACGATCAAGCGCTTGGGACCCATCTTGAGCACCGCGGTGGCGGCGCGGCGGATGTTGTGGATCTCTGCCAGCTCGCGCAGCTCCTCGTCGTTGATCATCAAGGTGTCGATCTTCGACATCACTTCACCGAGCTTTTTGCGTTCGCCCGAGATCCAGAAATTCATCGTGTCGGCGGCCACGAAACGCGGCGCTTTGATCTGCGACAGCACGTCGAGCTGCAGCTGCGGCTGGATGTTACCGAGCAGAACGTACGGCGAGTCAACGAAGCTGGTCGGCAACTTTGGGCGGAAATCGGCGAACACGTTGAGCTGCGTATCGAGCGTCTCGCGGCTGGCCAGGTTCGCGGCGTAGCGGCCCTTCCAGCGGAACGTCTTGCCCTTGGCGCGCTCGACGCCGGCGCAGTCTACGTCACGCTGGCCAAGGTCTTCGAGCACGCTGGTCGGAAAATCCTCACCGACGACGGCGACGATGCGCGTCGGTGCGAACAGGCTCGCGGCGTAGGCGGCGTACGTGGCGGCACCGCCGACGACGTCCTTGGCGTTGACGCTCGGCAGCTCAAGGTCGTCGAATGCCATCGAGCCCACGATCAGCACGTGGTCGGCGGTCTCTTTGCTACGGGTCGGGTTCATGGTCATGGTCTCGGGCTTTCAGGGGCTAGGCTGGGGCAGGGCAGGCCGTGTTCGGCTCAATGGGGCTGCGAACGCAGGCGGCCTTCTGCCAGGAACTGTTCGGCGAGCGCCGCGACGCGGCTACGGCGGCATTCTTCAGCCAGAAAAATCGAAGTCAACTTGCGGGTCGCTTCTTCGAGCTCGGCGTTGACCAGCACGTAGTCGAACAGGCCGTAGTGCGCGATCTCGCCCTTGGCGACGCTGAAGCGACGCTGCACCGTCTCTTCGTCTTCGCTAGCGCGCCCGCGCAAGCGCTGCTCGAGCACGGCCATGCTGGGCGGCAAGATGAAGACCGCCACCGCGTCTGGCGCGGCGCATTTGATCTGGCGCGCGCCCTGGTGATCGATGTCGAATACGATGCCGCGGTCGCCGCGCCGCCGTTCGATCTCGGCTTTGCTGGTGCCGTACAAGTTGCCGTGCACCTCCGCCCACTCGAGGAACGCGCCAGCTTCGATCAGCTGCTCGAACTCGGGGCGCGACACGAAATGGTACTCCTTGCCGTTCGTCTCGTTGTGACGCGGCTGGCGCGTGGTGTGCGAGATGCTGAAAGTCAGGCCTTTGACCTGATCCAAAAGCCGCGCGGTGAGCGTGGTTTTGCCGGCGCCGGAAGGCGAAGAGATGATCAGTAAGAGTGGCTTCTCACTCGACATTTTGTACCTGCTCCCTGATCTTCTCGAGCTGACTCTTGATGTCCACTACCAGGTGCGAAAGCTTCACATCTTGGCTCTTCGAGCCGAGCGTGTTGGTCTCGCGCGACATCTCTTGCAGCAGAAACTCTAGGCGTCGGCCAATCGGCGCGGCGTCGGCCAGTAGCCCCTCGAACTGGTCGAAATGACTGACCAGGCGCACTAGCTCCTCGGTCACATCGCTGCGGTCGGCCAGCAGCGCCAGCTCGGTCTCGAGCCGGCCTGGGTCGGGGCTGACGCCCACACCCTCCAACAGCCGGCCCACGCGCTCGCGCAGGCGCCCGAGTTGCCGTTCGGCCGAGCCGTGGCTGAGCGCCTTGGCGTCTTGCGACAGGCCGCGCAGCGCGGTCAAGCGTTCCTTCAGCTCGCGGCTGAGGGCTTGGCCTTCGCGTTCGCGCATCTCTTCGAGCCGCGCCAGCGCGGCCGCGAACGCTGTCATCAGCGCCTGCTCGAGGCCTTGCGAGCTCGAGCGCGAAGTGTCGACCAGGAGTTGGGGCAGGGAGGCCAGCGCCGCGACTGGGACCTCGGTGCCGGGCGCCAGCTCGTCGCGGAGCTTGAGCAGGCTCTCGTAGACCGCGCGCGCACGCTGCGGTGAAAACCGCGTGGCGCTGTCGCTGACATCGAGCCGCAGCCCGATGTCGAAGCGCCCGCGCGACAATTTTTCGCGCGCGAGCTGCTCGACGAAAAACGCGTGCGAAGCCAATTCGTCCGGCATTCGCACGCGTACGTCTAAGAAGCGGTGGTTGAGCGCCCGCAGCTCACACGTGAGTTTGTTGCCGTCGAACTCCGCTTCGCCGCAGCCGAATCCGGTCATGCTGCGCATGGCTGCATCCCGCGCTTACAGGCCCTTGCGGCGCTTGATGTCGTCCATCATCCGCCGGTATTCCACTTCCCAGACCGCGGTGCCCTCTTTCAAGTTCTTGATCTTGCTGCGCACTTCGGTGTCGATATCGACGTCGAGCGCGGCTTGCTTGCGCAGCGGATCGCGCAGCTTGCGCCGTAGCTCGAAGTCTTCGGCGAAGATCTCTTCGACGTTGGCGGAGTGCATCAGCATCTCGACCAGCTGGTCGAGCAGGTAGTCGATCGCATCTTCGCCGAGCTTGATCTTGCGCTCGTCGGCCAGCAGCTTCTTGATCCGGTTGAGCTCGGACTGGGGGAGGCCGCGCTGCGCCAGCACGTCCTTGGCCTTGTCGCTGACCTCCTGCTCGTCGGTGATGAACTGATTGAGCACAGCCTGAACGTCGAGCTCGACCTCTTTCGGTGACTCCGTCTCGATGTCACCAGCCGCGGTGAGGGCGTGCACCATCAGGTGCGAAATCTCGGGGACCTTGGCGCTGTGCAGCCGCATAAGGGGGTCTGGTTACCTTAGTTTCCGCCCGGATTACAGCGCGAACACCAGGTTTGTACACTCTCAACTGCCGATTTTCGTGCAAACGAGAAAACAGGAAGGCGGGAAGGCGGGAAGAACTGAGGAAGGCCTTGATGGTTTCGAGCAAACCAGTCGAGGCGGCGGTGCGGGCATGCGGCGTCGAGGCCACCCGTCCACCCACCCAAGAAACCTTCCCGCCTTCCCGTCTTCCTGTTGCTTCCCGCTCGAGCTATTCTGGCTTCTTGGGGTCGCGGGAGCCGAGGCGTAGGCGGCGGAAGACGGCTTCGCGCTGGCGGTGCTTGTAGGCGTCGTGGCTGGCGTCGCCGGTCTCGTTGTGCGCTTCGCTCTCGGCGTCGAGCACCTGAAACTCGCACAGCATGTACACGATCGGTCCCAGGTTCTCGGAGCCGGCCGGCGCGAACTCCATCAAATGCGGCGGCACCCGCACCGGGACGTCGGTCACGAACTGAATCACTCGATAGTTCGGCGCGCTGAAGCGGTTGTCGCTTGGCAACGGGCCGTCGTGCTCGCCCTGAAACTGCGGCACGAGCTGCGACAGCGCCGGATTTTGCAGGCAGTAGCCGCGAAAATCGAAGATCGAATTGGTGCTTTGTTTCGGCACCACGTAGTTGAACGGGAACAGCTGCTCGGTCAGGTAATTCAGCACCGGCAGCACGTTGTCCGGCGTGCGCGTGACGATCCGGAAGCGCAGCTTATCGTAAAGCGCGGCGGCGGTGGCCTCCGGCTTGGACAGCAGCTTAGTGTACGTCGAGTCGAGGTTCTTACGCCCCCCCACGAACTCGGTGATCGGGAAGCCCTCGCTTAGCATCGTGCCGACGACGCGATAGACCTTCTCTTCGACCAGGTGAAACAGATCGCGATCGCTGACGGGTAGGCGAAACAAAAGCTCGCGGCCCGCCATGTGATTGATGATCTGAACGACCTTCAAGATCGTACAGGCGCAGACCTGGCGGTGGCCTTTACCAGAGGCCAAAAGCAGCAGCTGCTCGACGCTGGCCTCTTCGACCGGCTTGGGGATCGCGAACGCGAAATGCCGGCGCAGGTAGCTGACGGCCTCACGCTTAACGTGCTCGGTGAACGCGCGGTCTTTCGGCTCCGCCAGCAAGAGCCCGTGGTTCTCGATGAAGCGCAGCGCTTCAGCCTCGTCGATGAGGTTGAGGCGATGCCAGTCGATGACTGAGCCGCCGCTCAAGATCAGGCGCAGCGCTTCGATGTCGTGAAGCGACAGATCCTCGAGCCGTTTTAGCCGTGGGGGATAGGGCAAGGCCGAGATGCGCTCGCCGGAGCGCGGCGGTTCGCTGTCAGGAGCGGTCAGTGTTGCGTCGTGGTGGCGCCGCTAGCTTGGGGACGTCCGAGCGCTAGCGTGCCGAGGAAGATACCGACAGTTACCCCGAGAACCGCGATTTGGGCCCCAAACTGGCCGCCTGCCAGGAGTGCCACGGGAATCGACGCTGCGAGGTACCACGGGGAAAGCTTCATGCTGGGGCGCTCCAAAGGTTCATCACTTTTTGACGGTGGGGGCTAGGGCGGGGAACAGCTGCGTGCCGCGATGCGGAAGGAGCAACTGCAGAAGGTAAGTGGATGTAGGATAAGATGCCACAGAGGCTTGAAGAGGGGCAAGAGTTAGCCAGGTGGCGCAGTGCGTTCAAGCCCCAATCGACGCGGCACGTTATTTATGTGGGTATTTGCGAGGTGGAGGCTCACCTGACTGTGCGTCCATGCAACCGCCGGAAAGCCGAATGAAACCGCGGGTCCACAAAGCCCCGTTTTGGCTCGAGTTTTGGTAGCGTCAGCCACGTGTTGGCTCGTTCCACCGTGCTCGCGTGCGCCCTGCTCGTCGGCCTCGTGCTGTCGACGACTAGCTGTGGCGACGATGGGCTGCTCCCAACGAGCGTCGATCCGGGCTCCGACTTCGTTCAGGAGGACGTGACCTTCGATCGCGAGTTCTTCTACTGCCGTGTCGAGCCGATGCTCTTCGCACAAGGCTGTGGCTCGGGTGTCGCGGGCAAGGATCCTGCGAACGGCTGCCACTTCAGCGTGACGAAGTTTCGGCTGACCGACTACAAGCCGCTGGTGGGCGATGCTTCATTGCCCGACGGCTTTCGTTGCGCGGGTGACGCGTTGGGTGCGCGATCGGTGGTGCCGGTCTCTGCTCAGCAGAACTACACCGCCGCCCAGGCGCGCATGAAGCGGGATCCGAAGCTTGCCGCTTTGCTCCAAAGACCGATCGCGCACGCCCAGCACCCGCGCCAAATTTTCGCAGAAAATAGCCCCGAAGCCGCCGTGATCCAGCAGTGGGCCACCCAGTCCTCGAAATGAAGTACGCGCTATTCGTCTTGTTGAGCGTGCTGGGCTCGCCGTCGTTGGCCAGAGCGGCAGACGACGACGAGGACGCGTATGCGCGCGTGGTCGTCGCCGAGGCTGAGCTGCGCGCTGGTCCGGGCGTCTCGCACCGGGTGATCTATCGCGCCCCGCGCGGCGAGACGTTCCTGATCTCGACGCGCGAGACCGCCGGCTTTTGGCTGCAAGTCACGTTGCCGGACGGCCGCACTGGCTACGTACTCGGTGACACGGTCGAGCCGGTGTCGGCGACGGACGACTCGGCGGAAGGCGCGCGCAAGCCTGGCTTCTTCGCGCCGCCGGCCTTGCAAGACGCGCACGCCGGCTTTGCGATGATGGCCGGCATTTACGATCGCGCCGGTTACGTCGAGCTGAAGCCGGCTTGGGTGATCGCGCCAGCGATCGCGTTCGAGCCGTACGTGGGGCTCGCGCTGCAGAACGACAGCCGGCGGATCATTTATGGCGGCTCCGGCACGCTCAACCTGTTGCCGGACAAAGCGCTGGCGCCGTTCGTTACGATCGGCTGCGGCGGTATGTATGAGCAGCCGAAGGACGAGTTCCTGCGGCCGCCGCGCAAATGGTTCCACGCGCGCGCTGGCGGTGGCGTGCTGATCAGCCTGCGCTTTCGCGTCTCGTTGCGCCTGGAAGCCGCCAACATGGTGCTGTTCGAGGAAGACGACTACCAAAACGTCCAGAGCTACACGGCTGGGCTAGGGACCTACTTCTGATGCAGACGCACGCCATGATCGACCCCGAAGGCCGGCGTTCCCTGTTGCCGCGGTTGACCCAGATTGGGCTGGCGCTCGGATTACTCGCGTTAGCGCTCGGCGCTTCGGGCTGCGCCACGGTGCGGCCGGAGCAGCGCGCTGTGCTGGCTGATCCGACGATGCAGTTCGACAACGATCCCGGCGACGGCGCAGCCCGCGATCACGTGCTCGAGAACCGTGAAGGCTCGAGCGGTGGCACCTCGGTCAAGGGCGGAGGTTGCGGTTGCAATTAAGGCGTCTACTTGCGGCGGGCGTCGGCGCTGGCTGGCTTTTTGGCTCGGCGGCTGCCGTGGCGCAGGTCGTCGAGGTGGCGCCGCGCGCGACGGTGTTCTTGGAGCCGTCGAAGACCAGCAAATTGCTCGTTATCAATCCGAGCGCGCAAGTGACGGCGACGCCGACCGACTGGCTCGACATTCACGCCGGCTACGAAGCGGACATCGTGTCGGGCGCCACGGAGTCGCTGAAGGGCGGCCGCCTGAGCCCGGTGGACATCGTCAGCAGCGCAACCCACTTCAAGGACACGCGCCACCAGATCAACGCCGGTTTCGGGCTGACGCGCGACGACGCCAAGCTTTCCGCGACGTACTCGTACGGCACGGAAGCTGACTACCACTCGAACGCGTTCTCGGTGCAGTCGGGCACGAGCTTCTTGCAGAAGAACACCGAGCTGACGTTGGCGTACGGCCGCGGCTTCGATCGTGTGTGCACGACGGCCTTCGCCGACAGTGATTCGCCCTCGGTGAAGACGCCGCTCGATAGCTCGAAGGGTTGCTTCACTAAGGCCGTTGATCGCGCCTCGCGCAAGGTTGATCTCGACAACTTCCAGACCGGTTGGACCCAGACTTGGACGCCGGTGTTTGCGACGCAGCTGGTGTTGTACGGCGCGCTCCAGCACGGGTTCCTCGAGAATCCGTACCGCAGCGTGGTGATCGCTCCGGCAGGTGATGAAGCGCTCGAGAACCACCCGAACAATCGCCTGCGCTTGGCGGCGGCGTTACGCGGCAAGTACTACCTGCGTCCGCTACGGATCGCGTTCACGGCGGCCGGGCGGATCTACCGCGACAGCTGGGACATCCTCGGCCAGACGTACGAGCTCGAAGCCGAGCGCTACGTGATGCCCGACCTGCGGTTGATGGTGCACGGTCGCTACTACACGCAGACCGAAGCTTTGTTTTGGAGCGACGACTACACCGGTGGCGAGCCGCAGGACGGCCCGCGCGGCCAGTATTGGACGGGCGACCGCGAGCTCTCGCCGCTCTCGAGCTACCTGCTCGGGGGGCGCATTGTGTTCAAGCGCAACGGCGAGCCCGGCCGTCGCATCGCCGGCATGCTCAGCTTCGAAACGAGCTTCAGTTTCGACCTGATGAAGACCACGCTCCAGGAGTTCACCTGGGGCGGTTCGAAGCCAGACGACACGCTGGCGATGATTGGGTCTTTGGGCGTTCGGGGTGCCTTTTAGCGTCTGGGCTTCGTTCGTGACGGGGCCGCTGGCTTGGTCTCGTTTGCGCTTTGCGTTGGGCGTCCCGCGATCCTGCTGCCTGCCAGGGTAATTGCACCGGCCTCGCCGGTTTGTCCCAAGCGGGGTCTCTCGGGGAGATCGTGATCTGGTCTTCCAAGACCCATGAGGTCCAACTAGCTGCCGCGAGCTGCGCTCACGGCAGACGCAGCAGATTTACGCGATCGCGATTGGCGGGCCACAGTAAGCGTAGGCGCAACAGAAACCAAACGACGCGACGGAGCTGCGCCGGAGGCGCTCAAACAAACCCTCCCAACCTCCCCGTCTCCCTGTTTGCTCGCTGCTCGCTGCTCGCTGCTCGCTGCTCGCTGCTCGTGATTCGTCAGCCGCGGTCGCCGCGGAGGCCATGTTTGCGGGCGAGGTCGTACAGGTGTTTGCGATCCATTTTGGCTTCGCGGGCAGCGGCGCTGATGTTGCCGGCGTGGCGGTCGAGCAGCCAGGAAACGTAGCGACGCTCGAAGTCGGCTTCGAAATCGGTGCGGATCTCGCGGTAGCTCTTGGCGGCCGTGAATTCGCCGTCGGGTTCGCGCGCCGAACCGGGGCCGCCGCTGGCCGAGGCCGATACCGGTAGATCGAGCAGCCGCACTTCGCGTTCGCCGCCGGCTGTCGCCATGTAGATGGCGCGGTCGAGCACGTTGCGCAGCTCGCGCACGTTGCCTGGCCAGTCGTGCGCAGAGAGCGCGGCGATCGTTTCGCGGCTGAGCGCGATGCTAGCAGCCGGGTCGCGCTTCTTGGCGACCTCGACGAAGCGTTCGACCAACGCGGCGATGTCTTCACGCCGCGTGCGCAGCGGAGGCACCGTGATCGGCACGACCGACAGCCGGAAGTACAAGTCCTCACGGAACTTGCCGCGCTCTACCTCTTCTTTGAGGTTGCGCTTGGTGGCCGCGACGATGCGCGCTTCGGCGCGCAGCGTCTTGTTGCCGCCGACGCGCCGGAACTCACCGGACTCGAGCACGCGCAGCAACTTTGGCTGCACGTCGATCGGCAGCTCTCCAACTTCGTCCAAGAACACGGTGCCGCGCCCCGACAGCTCGAACGCGCCCTGGCGCGTCGCGACCGCGCCGGTGAACGCGCCACGCTCGTGACCGAATAGCTCGCTCTCGATCAAGTTGTAGCTAACGGCGCCGCAATCGACGACGACGAACGGCTGGTCCTTGCGATGGCTCTGTTGATGGATCGCGCGCGCCAGCACGTCTTTGCCGGTGCCGGTCTCGCCTTCGATCAACACCGAAGCGTCGGTCGGCGCGATCCGCTCGAGCACGCCGAAGATGCTGCGCAACGCCAAGCTCGGGCCCAGCACGTCGCCGAAAAACGGCGTTTCGCTGGGCAAGATCTGCGCGCGGTTCGGATCAGTCCGCACCACCAACTCGACGCTACCGACGGTCAGCGTGGCGCCCGGATCGATCAAGGCTTCGCGGATCGCGGTGCGACCGACGCGCGTGTGATTCGTCGAACCAAGATCACGCACCAGGATGCCGGCCTTGGTGCGTTCGAGCTCGCAGTGGTGACGTGAAACCGTGTCGTCGGGCAGCACCAGATCGTTGTCTGGGCTCTTCCCGACGCGCAGTTTTTGTCCCATTTTGACTCGCTTGCCGCGAGCACCGCCGGACAGGACGACCACTAGGAGCTCTTCGGGGAGTCCATCCCCCAACGGCTGAGCCCTGGTTGCGATATCCGGGTGCGGAGAAGGCTGGGTCACTTGAGGGTTCAATCCGGCGAGACGATCACTTCGCCACCCGCCAGGCTAACCCGTCGTTCAAAAGTTGTCTCTGTCGGAATGGGGTTGAGATCCCCCGCAGGCAGTTCTCTGAATGTAATGACTACGATGTAGGTTCCGTTCGGAGCGGAGAACGTGTGGTGAACCAGGCTCGGGGAGCCCCTCGGAAAGTCCTGGGAGAATCCCGCCGCTGGTTCGTCGTCGCCTTGTCGCGTGATCACGCCGTTGAGGTGCCGCACGTCGCGGCCGCTGCAGCGAATCGCCAGCTTCTGCTCGTGAGGCGAGCTCCGGGCCAGGTACGTCGACAACAGCGCGACTCCGCCCACGAGGGTGGCGCGCGCCAAACGCGACTTGAGCTTGGGCCCCACGCCGACGACTCAGTGACCGCTGGCTTTGGGTGCCGGTGCGCTCGGCTTGGCGGCGCTGCCGCTGGGCTTCGGCGCGGGCTTGTCACTCTGGCTCGGCGCGGCGCTCGCAGCGGCTTCTGCGTGCGCTTCGAGTCGCGCGACGTTCATCATGCGCACGAGCCGCACCAAGTTGGCGATCGTCACGTCCGGCAACTTGAACGACGGCATCGCGCCTTTGCCAAGCTTGATCGTCGCGCCGATCTGCTGATCGGTGACCGAACTCTGCCACGCCGGATCGGAGAGGTTGGTCGCCTTGAGCATCGGCCCACGCGGGCCGTCGCCGCGACCGAGCTGGCCGTGGCACGGCGTGCAGTTTTGCTGCCACGCCACGATCGTCACGTCTTCGAGCCCCGGCACGGCGGGCGCGCCGGCGTCTTTCGGATCGA
Organism: Polyangiales bacterium; assembly: GCA_038252755.1. Classification (GTDB taxonomy): domain Bacteria; phylum Myxococcota_A; class Polyangia; order Polyangiales; family Polyangiaceae; genus PMG-095. The sequence continues at coordinate 10,473 of JBBSAB010000095.1, forward strand.
CCTGGACCTGATCACTGCCCGGGTTCTCGGTGTGATCGTGATCGGCGGGACGCCACTCACGCGCGTCGGCGGGGCGCTCGTTGCACGCGATCGAGGTCAGTAGCAGAAGCGGAAAAGCGGCGCGCCGCAGCCCGAAAGCTACGGCGCGAAGAGCGGACGGTTGAATCACTCGAAGACTTTACCGCCACCCGTCGGATCGAGCCCCAAATACTTCTTTCCGCTGAGCTCCGCGACGTGAAATTCGGTGCGTCGATTCTTGCCTTTGCCTTCTTCGGTCGTGTTGTCGGCGACGGGCTTGGTCTGGCCGAAGCCGACCGCGAGCAGGCGCTCTTTCTTGATGCCCTTGGCCACGAGCGCCGCTTTGATCGCCAGCGCGCGCTGACCAGAGAGCGTCTCGTTCGATTCGGGGGAGCCGACGTTGTCGGTGTGCCCCTCGATACGCAACTTGGTGACGCGCGGCGTCTCGTTGAGGTAGGTCGTGAGCTGCGTCATGGCCGCGTCGCTCTCGGGCTTCAGCACGGCTGAGCCGCTCTCGAACACGATCTGTCCCGGAATCTCCAGGCGATCCTTCTTCAGCACCGGTTTGGCGTTCGGATCGGCAGCGGGCGCTGGGGCAGGCGCGGGAGTCGCAACCGGTGCGGGCGCCGGGGTGGGCTCAGCTGCTGCCGGCGGGGGCGGCGGGGGCGGCGGCGGGGGAGCCTTGGCCTCCTCGCCTCCGCTCTTGAAGGATGCGGACGCGGTGCAAGCACCCATCAGCGGAGTGGCGAGCGCGAATCCCAAAAGCACGGCGACGAAACGAGAGCTCTGAACCATGACTGTTACCTCGAAGGACGGCCGCCGAAGACGCCGGCGGGCGCGGATCCCGTGATCCGTGAGCTAGTCCAAGTTTTGGCCGCAGCGCAAGCGATGCCAGCCTCCCCGATCGACGTAAGACCCCGCCAATCGGTTCATTGGCCCGCCGGCCGACAGCGAGAACGAGACAACAGGAAGGCGGGAAGGCGGGAAGATTTTCTATTGTTCGAGAAAAGGGCCTGAATCTAGGTCTCCGCCGGATCAGCAGCTTTTTTCCGACCAGTCGCCCACCCAAAAGACCTTCCCGCCTTCCCGCCTTCCTGTTGCCCGCGCTGCTCGTGGTAAGCCGACAAGGGAATGGCTGCGGAGTTCGTTCATCTACATGTGCACTCGCAGTACTCGTTTCTGACGAGCGCGGTGAAGCTGTCCGACCTGCCGGGTAAGGCCAAAGGGCTCGGCATGCGCGGCGTCGGGCTGACGGACGTCGGCAACATGTTCGGCGCGATCCGTCACTACAAGGGCTGCCGGGAGAAGGGCATCACGCCGATCCTCGGTTGCGAGGTGTTCGTGCCGCGCACCAACAGCACCGGCGCGCTCGACCACCTGGTGCTCTTGGCCGAGAACCACGAGGGCTACAAGAACCTGGTCCGGATCGTGTCCGAGGGCCATTTGCGCTCGGTTCACGACTACGCGCCGGCGGTCTCGCTCGATTTCATCACCGCGCGCAACAAGGGCATCGTCGCGCTCAGCGGCTGCATGGCGGGTGTGGTGGCGCAGCGCATCTTGGAGAACGGCGCCGACCAAGCCGAGCCGACGCTCGCGGAGTTCCGCGATCGCTTCGAGCCAGGTCACTTCTTCGTCGAGCTACAAGATCACGGCTTCCCGGAGCAGCCGGTGCTCAGCGACATCTTGCTTAGGGCAGCCGGCAAGCTCGATTTGCCGGTGGTGGCGTCGAACGACGTCCATTTCATGACCAAGGACGACGGCATCGCGCAGTTGTACCTGGAGTGCGTCGGCAAGGGCCGCACCTTCGCTGAAGAGCAGCCACTTCATCACAACTCGTTCGAGATGTACCTGAAGACGCCGGATGAAATGGCCGCGCTCTTCGGCGGTATTCCTGGTGCGCTCGAAAATACGCTGCGCGTGAACGAGATGTGCTCGGCGCTGAAGCTGGACCTCGATCGGCCTATGCTGCCGCAGTTTCCGGTACCGGACGGCTACGATACCGACGGCTATTTCCGGCACGTCTCGCGTGAGGGTTTGGACCGGCGGCTCGCGCACTTTCGCACGCTGGGCAAGACGGTCGACGAAACGCACTACCGCGAACGGCTCGAGATCGAGCTGAACGTCATCATTGGCATGAAGTACCCCGGGTACTTCTTGATCGTGTGGGACTTCATCCGCGAGGCCAAGGCCCGCGGCATTCCGGTGGGCCCGGGGCGCGGCTCCGGCGCAGGCTCGATCGTCGCGTACTCGCTCGAGATCACCGAGATCGATCCGATCCCCTACAACTTGCTGTTCGAGCGCTTCCTGAACCCGGAACGCGTCAGCATGCCCGACTTCGATATCGATTTCTGCATGTCGCGCCGCGACGAAGTCATTCGTTACGTTGCCGAAAAGTACGGCGTCGACAGCGTCGGGCAGATTGCGACATTCCAGAACCTGAAGGCGCGCAGCGTGATCAAAGACGTGGCGCGCGCCATGGGCTTTGCCGCGACCGAAGCGCAACGGATTGCCAGCATGGTGCCCGACAAGGGGCAGGGCAAGACTTACACCATCGACGAAGCGCTTGAGGTCGAGCCCAAGCTCAAGGCGCTGTCCGATAGCGATCCGCGCGTCAAAGAGCTGCTCGGACACAGTCGCAAGCTCGAGGGGTTGACGCGCCATGCCGGCATGCACGCGGCTGGCGTCGTGATCAGCGACGGGCCGCTGACGGAGCACGTGCCGTGCTTCCAGAGCGCCGACACGATCGTCACGCAGTACGACAAAGACGACGTCGAAGCGGCCGGTCTCGTCAAGTTCGACTTCTTGGGTCTGAAGACCCTGACCGTCATCGATATCGCGCAAAAGCTCGTGAACGCGCGGCCTGATCGCAAAAACAACCCGCTCGATTTGGGCAAGATGCCCCTCGACGACAAGGCGACGTACCAGCTGGTCTCGAGCGGTGAAACCACTGGCGTCTTTCAGCTCGAGTCGTCAGGCATGCAGCAGCTGCTCAAACGGCTGCAGCCGGACGTGTTCGAAGACATCGTCGCTGTCGTGGCGCTGTACCGCCCCGGTCCGCTCGGCACCGGCATGATCGACGACTTCATTCTCAGCAAGCACGGCAAAAAGGCGATCCGCAAGCTGCACCCGCTGGTCGACGACGTGCTGGCGCCGACTTACGGCGTGCCCGTCTACCAGGAGCAAGTGATGCAGATCGCCCAGCACCTGGCCGGCTACACGCTGGGCGGCGCTGACATGCTGCGCCGCGCGATGGGTAAGAAAAAGGCCGAGGAGATGCAGAAGCAGGAGGCGACCTTCATCGCAGGCGCTCTGGCTAAAGGCGTCTCGGCCGAGCAGTCTTCCGCGATTTTCAAGGAAATCGAGGGCTTCGCCTCGTACGGCTTCAACAAGAGCCACTCGGCGGCTTACGCGCTGGTCACGTACCACACGGCCTATTTGAAGGCGCACTACCCGACCGAGTTCTTCGCGGCGTTGATGACGGCCGACAAAGAAAAAATCGAGAAGGTCGTGCGTACGATCGCTGAAGCGCGCGCGTGGGGTGTCGCGGTGTTGCCGCCCGATATCAACTTGAGCGCGGTCGATTTTACGGTCGTGTACCAGCACCCCGACGGCCGCGGACCGCAGCCGCGCGGCGGGCCGGGTAAATTGCGTGATCGTTTTGGACCGCAGATCCGCTTCGGTCTTGGCGCCGTACGTGGCGTGGGCGAGTCGGCTTTGGAGACGATGTTCGATGCCCGCAGTGGCACCGGCACGTTCGTCGACTTGTTCGATCTTGCGACGCGCGTCGATTCGAAGCGCTTGAACAAAGGCGTTTTGGAGTCGTTGGTGCAATGCGGCGCGTTCGATACCGTACTCGAGCCGAAAGGCATCACGCGGGCCCGCGCTTACGCAGCTGTCGACCGCGCTCTCGAACGTTCGCGCTCCGCGAGTCGTGACCGTGAGCGGGGGCAGACCAACCTATTTGGTATGTTCGGCGGCGGCAACGCGGGCTCGGCAGCGGCCGCGGGCGACGAGTACCCAGTGGTGGTCGAGTGGGACCGGATGGAGCTCTTGAAGCGCGAGCGTGCGGCGCTCGGCTGCTACGTCTCGGGGCACCCGCTGTTTCGCTACCAGAGCAAGCTGCCGCGGATTGGCGCCCTGGGTACCTTAGAGTTGGCAGGGCAGAAGCCATGGTCGGCGGCTAGCGTGGCGGGCATGGTCGAAAATTACCAGGAGCGCATCTTCAAGGGTGGCAGCGGCGGGCGCGCTGCTTTCTTCGAAATCGAGGACCAGTACGGCCGCGTGGAGGCCAAGGTGCGCGGTGATCGCATCGACACCTACTCGGCCATCCTCACCTGTGGCGAGCCGGTGATCGTGAGCGGCAAGGTGAGCTTCCCGATGAGCGAGGACGCTGACGAGGAGCGCGAGCCCACGTTGCTGGTGGACGGCGTGGAGCTCTTATCGGACGCCGCGCTGCGCGCTACCCGCGCCATTTCGATTCGCTTGGACGCCGAGCGCACCGGTCGCACCGACCTCGAAAAGCTGAAGGCGTTACTCTTGAATTCGCCAGGTTCTTGCCCAGTGGAGCTGGTGCTGTCGATGAAAGATGGCGCCGAAGCCATCCTGGATCTACCCGGCACCCGCGTCACCCCCGACGGTGTGCTGCTGGGCGGCCTCGAGCGCACCTTCGGCGGCCCCGTCGCCGAACTCCGCTAGTGCGCGAGCGCGAGCACGAGCACGAGCACGAGCGAACAGGAAGGCGGGAAGGCGGGAAGGATTTGGGGGTGGGCTTGCTGATTGCGGAGGGCATCAGTTTCGACCGGAGGCCTCGACGCGCCTGCTCGAGCCACAAAAACCTTCCCGCCTTCCCGCCTTCCTGTTGTCCCACGCTCGGCCTTGCGCGCTTCGATAAGTTTCCGTTGCGCGGGGGCGTGTTAAGGTTGTGGCTCTCATGCGCGACGGAAAAGCCGAGCTGGTGCGCATCGATAATCGTGGTGAAGCACACCCGATTGGCAACATCGCGGGGCAACGGTTGCGTGCGCGCGCTGGCGCTTACCGCATGCTGCCGTCACCCGCGCACGTCATCTTCATGCGCTACACGGGCGAAGATGGCCGGCGCGACGCCGAAGATGGCGCAATCGTCCGCCTGGCCGGCGAGGTCACAGCGCCGGGCGCGCTGTGCGACGTGCTCGCGCTGCTTGGTCAAACCGGGTGGCGCGGGGAGCTGTGTGTGCTCGATGGCGACGACGTACGCTCCGTGTTCTTCGATCAGGGCAACGTCGTAGGCGCCGTCACCAACGTCGAGGAAGAGCGGCTCGGCTCGGTGCTGTACCGCTACGGCGTGATCGACGGCGACGTGCGCGATCGCATCATGGAGCAGGTGAAGGCCGGCAAACGCTTCGGCGCCGCCGCGATCGAGCTGGGCGTGCTGAAACAGGACCAGATTTACGCCTACATCTCCAAACAAGTCGACGAGATCGTATTTGCAACGTTGACGGTCGCCGACGGGACGTTCTTCTTTTTGGACGGTTTCGACGAAGCGCGGCTGGTTTCGCGGCACACGGTGAGCGCCAACGCTCTCTTGATGGACGGCGTCACGCGCATGGACGAAATGCGCTATTTCCGGCAGAAAATCCCGTCCGCCGAACACGTGCCGGTCAAGAGCGAGGGACGCGGTTCACCAGACGACGAATACAAGGTCGCGTTCGACGCCGCCGACGGTCGTAGCAGCGTCGGCGAAATTGGTCGCGTCTGCGGCCTGGGTGAATTCGAGATCACCAAGCAGCTTTATGGCCTCGTGCAGTCAGGCCACGTGTCGATTCACCCGCCGCGCGCTGCGGGCGGTCCGACTGCGCTGGTGGCTGCTGCCAACGGTGCGCTCACGGCAATTTACCGCGCGGCGATCAACGCTGGGCGTGCCGACGAAGTTCGCTCGGGCCTCTCGTCGTTCGCCGTCGGCGCTGGCGTGTACGACATCCTCTTCCGCAACGCGGGCCCCGACGAACACGGCGCGCTCGACGCTGACGCCGTGGCTCACAACTCGGCGATTGTCGCCGGCGGCGCCGACCCCGACAACATGCTCAAAGGCATGCTGCACGAGTACGTGTCGTTCGCGCTGTTCAGCGCCGGCGCGGCGCTGGGCTCGGCGGCGGAAGCGGAGCTTTCAAAGCAGGTTGGGCCAGCGTTGGCGAGCTTGAAGCCGCAGGGCTGAAGCGGCTCTGGCAAGTTGCAGCCCGAATCGCAGAAACTTCCGTAGCGGCAACGGGCCGCGTCGCACGAGCGAGAGGCGAGAAATGTGATGAATGGTCAGAAGTGCCGTGGGTCACCGGGCCTCCACCAGCTCGAGGCTTCGGGCTCTTGTCGTCCTGACCTGTGGTCTCGACGCGTGCGAGGATTCACAGGGAGATCGGGAGATCGGGAGTCCTGTGAGGGAACGCATTTTTTGTTTTGGAGGACCAAAAGGCGGCAGCCCACCCGCGGATGCGCGCGTTACATCAGGCCGGTGATGCCGCTGGTTACGAGGCCTTCGGCGGCGCCGAGTGAGGTCGCGTTGACGCCCATGATGTTGGCGATGCTGAACAGCACTTTGCTCAGGTTTTCGCCGTTGTTGCGCACGTGCCGGTTGCCGGTGAGCGCGCCGCCAGCTTTGCCGGCGAGCAATACTGGCCAGTCGGTGGCGTCGTGCACCTTGCCCCAGCTGGTGCACGACGTGACGTACACGAGCGAGTTGTCGAGCACGTTGCCGTCGCCTTCCGGCAGCGCCTTCAGTTTTTCGAGCAGCGTGGCCAGGCACTGCATGGTGTAGATCACGCCGCGATTGACGCGCGGCTGGCTGGTGTTGTCGCCCGGATCGGTGTGGCAAATCGTGTCATGGAAATCGTCGTTCATGTCTGCGGCGAGTTTCCGGAAGTAGACGTGCGCGGCTGGCAGCGTGAACACCAGCGACGCCGAGCGGGTGAGGTCGCACGCGAACGCGACCGACAATAGCTCCGCGACCACGTCGTTGACGTCTTTGGGCGCTTCCGACTTGCCATCCTTGAGGATGCCTTGTGTGGTTGGATCGACCGGGGACTTGCAGTTGCCCGTGGTTGCCAGGCGCATCTCCAGCTGACGAATGCCGTCCAGGTGCTGCTCGAGCCGCTGTTGATCGACGCTGCTGAGCGAGCCCTTGAGCGCGCTGCCATCGGCCAAGACCGCGTCGAGTACGCTCTTGTTCGCCGCCTGGAGCCGTGCGATGTCGCCCGCGGTGGCGTCGGCTTGCGCGAACAGCCGTGCAAATACCGCGTGTGGATCGAACTCGGGGTAGTTGGGCGCGTTTTTGCCGCGATGCGAGACCGCGTGCAGCGTGTTCTGGCCGCCGTTCGGCGTTGCGTTGCTGACACCGAGCTCGAGCGACTTGAACGGCGAATCTTTGCCGACCGCTGCTGCTACGAGCTGATCGATTGACGGTACGACCGCTGAGTCATCGACGACGCCGCCACCCGTGGTGCTGGCGGCGGAACCGAGCGGGTGGAAGGCGGTGCCCGGAAACTTGTTGGCCAAGCCGCTCACGACCGTGAGGTGACTCTTCACGTTGGCGAGCGGCGTGAGTTGTTCGGTGAGCTGCCAATCCGTGCCGGTGGCCTTTGGCACCCACAGCGGCGGCAGGATGCCGTTGCCAAAAAACCAGGTCGCGTAGCGCTTGGGCAGCGGCATGCCCTGGGCGAAAGCCGTGCCGTTCCGATTCAGCATGCTCTCGAGGATCGGTAGCGGCAGCGCCAAGGCGGCGCCAGTGGCCAGGCTGCCGCGGAGCACCGCGCGTCGATTCAGGCGTTTGGCGAACATTCGATTTTCCTTCACGGCGCCACCGCCACGGCGCGGAAGCCGTCGCTGCTGACGAGGTCGAGCATCAGGCCCTGAAAGTCATGCCCATTCGCGGCGAAGCGCCGCGAAAGGTCCGCGATCACCGGCTCTTCGCCGGCCAGCTCGGCATGTCCGGTGGCGTAACGGTAGAGGTTGCGAACCAAGCAGTCCGAGACCTTGGGACTCGCGGCCAGCAACTTGCCGAGCTCGACGGGGCCGTTGAACGCCGTACCGTCGAAGTCGCCGCCGGCGTCGATGGTCAGCCCGTTTTCGGTCGGTCGGAACGCGCCGACGGCATCGAAATTTTCGAGCGTGAGGCCGAGCGGATCCATTAACGCGTGACAGCCCGCGCAAGTTGGCTGCTTCCGATGCGCCGTCAGCTTTTCGCGCTTGGTGAGCACGACGCCTGGCGGCGGATCTTCGATCACTGTGCTCACGTTGGGGGGCGGGTCGGGGATCTGCTGGCACATCAAGAAGGTGCGGATGAACTTGCCGCGCTGGGTCGGCGAGCCCTCTTTTTGGTTGGCGTACAGCGAAAGAAACGCGCTGGTTCCGAGTAAACCGGTGCGCAGGCCGTCGGCTGGCAACGTGACGGGCTGCCACGACGTGGCGGTGAGCCCCTCATTGCTGAGCCCGTAGAGCGACGCCAACTCGGCGTTGACGAATGTGTCGCGCGTCGTGAACAGCTCGAGCGCGGAAGCCTTGCGGTCGAAGACGATGTTTTGGAACAGCGACGGCACCTCGCGCGCCATCGCGGCTTGCAGCGCCGGCGTGTACTGCGGGAAAAGGCCCGGATCTTTGGCGCGGCCGGCGACGAGCGAAAGCCGGAACAGCTCGGTCGCGAAGTTGCCGACCGATTCACGCCCGTGCGCTGCAGTCAGCAGCCGCTCGGCTTGCGCGCGAATGCCGTCGACCGTCGCCAGCTCGTCCCGGTCGGCGGCGTCGAGCAGGGCGCCATCGGGCGTGGTGTTGGTCAAGAAGTAGGCGAGGCTGCTGGCCAGCTCTCGGCTGGTGAAGCGCCACCACTTGACGTCGGCCGCCACTTTGCCGCGCTCGAGCCGGTACAGGAAATTCGGCGAGGCAAGCAGGGCTTTAGTGGTGAGACGTAACGTTTCGGTCGCGTCGTTCAGTGTCGTGGCGAGCGAGCCTGCGAGCTTGGCGTAGCTCTGCTGCTCGGGGTCGGTCAACGGGCGGCGCCAGGCGAGGCGGCCGAAACGCGTCACGAATGCCCCGAAACAAGCGCTGTCCGCGGTGCCGCTGGGGGTGCAACCGACGAAGGTGCGGCGTCGCCCGGCGTCGGCGAACACCTGCTTGGTGGCGGCTTCGAGCGCGAGGTCGTACTTCTCCACACCATTCAGCGAGATCGCGACTTGGCCGCTGCCTACCTTGGCGAAGCCGTCGATGAACGTGTCCGGCTCGGTCTCACCCATCTGCACGTCGCCCAACAGATCACGCACGGAATTGCGGAACTCGGCGTCGGTGAGGCGCTTGAAGCTACCGGGGGCCGGTGAGAACGCGGCGGGAGTAGTCGGCACTCCGCCGGTTCCGACGTTGCTCCCCGCGCCACCCGCTGCGAGCCCGGCCGTGCCCGCGCTGGCGGAAGGCGAGCCCGGGCCGCCTTGGACTTGGGCCTGGCATGCGCCAGCCGCCAACGCGGCCAGCGCGATCGCGAGCGAGCCAGGTGCGACGCGGGCGGCATCCGAGCGTCTCGACATGGCGCACCAGTATCGTGAGGCCTCAAAAACGGATCAATAAGGCGTTGCCGGAGGCTCGAAGATCTTCCAGGCTCCAAACGGTTGACCAGTCGCCGGTTTGCGCGCTGGCCCGGCTGCTGGCTGGGCACCTGGTTGGGGCTCGTCTGTTTGACGGGCTGCGGCCAGCAGGAAATCCGCGCCATCGAGCGTTTGCCGGCACCCGCGTCGCTCGATCGCGGCCGGGTGCAGGTGCGCGACGGTAACCTATTGACCGATAAAGGCACACGCCTGCGCGGGGCGACGCTGGGTGTGGACGCGTCGCCCGACGCCGCGCTCGACCAAGCCTTGTTCGACGAGCTGGCGCAGCAGAACGGCCTGAACGCGTTTCACGTCTACCTCGAGAACCACGGTGACGCGACCGGCGTGAACGTCGCGCAAGCTGATCTACTGGTCGAGCTCACGTCAAAAGCCGGCATGTACTTGATGATCGGCATCGGCGGCGGTGACCTGAACGGCAGCTATGATCTGGCGAAGGTGCGCTCGTTTTGGGATTTTTACGGGCCGCGCTACGCCAAACGCAGCCACGTGATTTACGAAATCCAAAACCAGCCCGAGCTAACTTGTGAAACTGCCTGGCCGTCGACGACGCTGGCGATGGAGAGCCAAATTTACGGGAAGATTCGCGCGGTGGCGCCCGATACGCATGTCGCGTTTTTTAGCTACCACGCCACACCAACCAGCGCCGTGCTGAGCGACGCGCTCGATGCGATGCAAGGCGTCGTCGATTGGTCGAAGGCATCGGTCGCGTTCCACGGCTCCCCAACCTGCGTCATGGCCAGCGAGCTGCCCGACCTGCTCATGTTGGCGCGTGGTCGCGGCGTTGCCAGCATCGTGAGCGAAGTGCCGAACAGCGCACCGGCCTCGGAGACGAGCGTGTTCGAGGACGCGCGCGTCGGCTGGTTCAATTTTCACTTCATCGTTCAGAGCCGCGATTTGCAGACCTTTCGCGACGACCACGATGCGGCGGGTGTCACGTGGTGTCCCGACTTTGGAACCTGGCCTAGAGACGCGGAGCGCTGCACCGCGCCATGAAGTGCGCGCTGGTAGCCCTGCTGATGGTGTCAGCCATGGCCGTGAGCGGTGCTGCGGCTGCTGAGGGCACAAACGTCGCTGAAACGGCGCCTGGAAGCCAACCGACGCGGATCGCGCTGTTGGCGGGGCCGGGCTTAGAGGATCTGGCGAATCGCTTCTCGGCCGAGCTCGCTTCGCTGCATTTCGAAGTCGTGCGGCTCGCTGCCGCGCCGGAGTCGTCGACACCAGCTGCGCTCGAAGGCTTGGCGCGCGAGCAGCAAGCGCGCGCCGCCGTGCGGATCGCAGCCGCCGAGGGCGCGATCGATCTTTGGCTCGTCAACCCGACCACGCACGAAGCCGTGTACCGCCGGATCGTCGCCGAGCGCGATCCCGCGGTCGCCGTTTTACGCTCGCTCGAGATCTTGCGCGGCAGCTTGATCGATCTGCGCGCGCTCTCGCCAAAGCCGGCCGCGCCGGCACCCACACCTAAGCCGGAGCCGGTCGCGCCGCTGCCAGCTACCCCAGCGCCAGCACCGCGTGCTCTGTGGTTCGGATTGAGCGCCGCCGCGACCTCGCTCGATGCTCGACATTCACCGGCTTGGGGGGCACTCGCGGGACTTCACTTCGCCGTTTCACCCAAGTTCGGCTTGCACGCCGCAGCGCTCGTGCCGTTGAACGAATCGAGCGTGAGCGGGCAGGGTGGGCGAGTCCGGGCTTGGGCGGGGGCGTTCGCGTTTGGCGGCAGCGTGGCGCCGTGGGGCGAGCGAACCTTCACGCCCGCCCTCGGTTTGGGGGTGGCAGCCCTGGCCCTGCATACCCGGGGCGAGGCCAACGCCGGCTTCCGCGGCACCAGCGATCTGAACGTGGTGGCCTGGCCCCATGCGCGGCTTGCGGCGACGCTGCGGCTGTCGACCCGGCTGCGCGCCTGTGCCCAAGTTTTAGCAGGATTTGCCACGCCTCGACCGGTGTTGCTGCTCGCCGACGAGCGCAACGCCGCTTGGGTGAATCCGCTGCTTTCCGGCGCCCTCGGCCTCGAGGTCACATTCAATTGATCCGTATCACCCGGCCCGCGATACCGATCAGCTGACGAGGAGTCATTTGGCGTCCCCCCGATCCCATTCCGACGATGCTGCCGCGAGCGATGGGCTCGAGCGTCCGAGTGGCTTCGGCCCGAGCGACGCGCAGCTGGTCGGGGCGCTGCAAGCTGGGCGCGGGGAAGCGCGGCGGCTGCTGTTCGAGCGTTATGGCGAGTACGTGGAACGGTTGATCGTCCGTGTGCTCGGCATTGACGCCGAGGTGCCGGATCTGATCAACGAAGTATTTGCGCGCGTGCTCGAGCGCATCGCGCATCTGGATGAGCCGGCCGCGCTCAAAGGCTGGCTCGGTAGCATCGCGCTCTTCACCGCGCGCGCGTTCCTGCGCGACCGTCGCTCACGTCGGCGCTTCTTGGGTTTCTTCGCGCCCGAAGAGCTGCCGGAAGTGCCAGTGACCGGTCCGTCTGCCGAGGTGAGCCTGGCGCTGTTTCGCACGTATCAAGTGTTGGACAAATTTCCAACCGATGAACGGATCGCGTTTGCGCTGCGCTTCATCGACGGCATGGGTTTGAATGAGATCGCCGCGGTCACGAGCGTGTCGCTCGGCACGGTAAAGCGGCGACTGACGCGAGCTGAAGCGCGCTTCGTCAGCGTGGCCGCGCGCGATCCTTTGCTGCGAGAACGCATGGAACAAAGCCTGCGATGGAGGAAATCATGAACCAAGAGCCCTTCTTCGACGAGCTTCGACGCGAGCAAGACCGCGCCCGCGAGCAGGCCGGCTACCTCGAGCAAGCCCGTGCGCGCGAAGCCGTGCGACGCCCAACGCCGAAAAATTGGTCACTGAATAGGCGCATTTTTGCCTTCGCGGGCGCGCTCAGCGTCGCCGCGGCGGGCGTGCTCACGTGGCAGCATTTTGGAAAATCGCCGACGTTCTTCGTCGGTAACGAAGCCGGCAGCGTCGGCGCATTCTTGGCGGCCCCCACCGAGCGTGAGCTGCCGCTGCGTTTTGCCGACGGCACGCGGATCGCGCTCTCGGCCGGAACGAGCGCGCGCGTCGCCAGCTTGGACGAGCACGGCGCGCACATCGTGCTCGAGAAGGGCCGCGCGGTGGCGTCGGTCGTACATCGCGCCGACAGCCATTGGCGGGTCGACGTTGGGCCGTATCAAGTCGCCGTCGTCGGCACGCAGTTCGACGTCAGTTGGGATGCCGGCACGCGCGTGCTCGAGCTGCACCTCACGCAAGGCGCCGTGCTTGTTTCAGGCGGTTTCTTACGCGACGCGCTGCAAGTCCGCGCCGGCCAAAGCTTGCGCGCATTTTCGGACGGCGGTCGCGTCGAACTCGTCGGTCCGACTTCGGAAGCAACGCCGCCGGCCGCACCCGTCGCAGCGCCCGCGCCAGAACCTGCCGCCGCCGCCGCACTCGGCGACGGTTCCGCATCAGTCGACACTTCCGTTCCGTCTTCGCTCCACGCCGCAGCGCCCAGCGTGCCGGATTGGAAAGCTCTGGCCAGCGCCGGGAAGTTCGGCGACGCGCTCAGCGCCGCCGAAAAGGCCGGTTTCGAAGCCGAATGCCGCCGCAGCTCGGGGCAAGACTTGTTGGCGTTGGCCGATGCCGCTCGCCTCGCCGGCTCGGCTCCCCGCGCCGAACAAGCCTACTCGGCGGCGCGCTCCAAGCTCTCCGGCGGCGGCCGCGCCAGCTACGGCCTCGGTCTAGTCGCTTTCGACCAACGCGGTGACTTCACCACCGCCGCACGCTGGTTCGAGACCTACCTGCGCGAGCAACCGAGCGGCTCGCTCCGCGCCGAAGCCACCGGGCGTCTGCTGGAAGCCCTGCAGCGCTCCGGACAGCGCGACAAAGCGCGCACGCTGGCGCAGCAGTACCTGACCCAGTACCCGCACGGCGCACAGGCCGCGCTGGCGCAACAGCTGCTGCGCTAGCCTCACGGTTCGGCGTCGCTCACGCTCGGCGACCCTCGGCGACGGACCCCCCAAAAAGCACGAACCGCGAAGCGTTGGGCTTCGCGGTTCGGCTTGTTTTTGGTGGGTCGACTCGGAATCGAACCGAGGACCAGCGGATTAAAAATCCGCTGCTCTAACCAACTGAGCTATCGACCCGGTAGAGGCGCGCTTCTTAGCGCAAACGGGGTGCGGCGCGCCACCTCTGTGTGACACTTGCTGGCGTTTGCGGCCATTGGGCCGTTTCGGCGTAACTCGAGGCGCTGAAACGGCCGCTTGGTTATTGGAAAGAGAGGGCGATCCAGGCTTCGTCGCCAGAGAGCCAGAAGCCGATGCCGACGTCGGTGGCCTCGTAGTTGAGGATGGCCTGGATGAAGCGGTCGTTCTGCGCGTCGCGATTGGTGCTGAGCGCGTGGTCGACGGCGGTCGTCCAGTCGAGGCCGTAGCGGGCGATGGTGATCTCCGCTTCGGCGTTCCAACCGCACGCGCAGTTGGGCCAGATCGGATCGCACTCCTTCACGTACTTGCCGAGCGGCTCATCGGTGCGGGCGAACGAGAGCGCACTGCCTTGTGCAAGCTCGTCGAGGCAGCTGGAGGCTTGCAAGGGTGAGCGATCACGCGCGACGCGCTCGGCGTTGATGCGCGCGAGCAAGTACACGCGCAGATCAGCCAGCTCGGGCACGCCGCCGGCTGGCGTGGGGCAGCCGTTTTTCGGCACGCACTGCCATAGCTGGCTGTTGGCAAGCTCGACGCACGAGTAGCCGTCGGGGCAGCGGTGTTGGTCATCACAATCGCGCCCGCAGAAATGCGCGTCCTGATGGCGAATGCATGCGTCGTTGGCGTCGCCGCATTCGTCGCTGCTGGTGCAGTCACCACACAGTCCGATCGCCCCGACCTCGACGAACGGCGTGGGGCCAGCACCGCCGGCGCCCGTGACGTTGCTCGCGCCGGCGCCGGCGTCTGGCGTCGAACTTGCGCCCGCGGTGCTCGGCATTCCGGCAGCGTCGCCGTCGGCCGCTGGCTGTTCCTGGGCCAGCACCACTGGATCACCCGCGCGTACGCCGCAGCCGAGCGCGAGCGTAACCGTCAGCGGCAAAGCGCCGAGCAGCGCACCGCAGACGACACGGGCCACCGACATGCCGGAAACATAACACCGGCCCGCGGCCCCCAACTGGCGGAAATTGCGGAAATCGTCGGGGTGATGAGCCGATTCTTGCTCCGAAGGACACTTTACTCACAACGGACGGTTGAGCATGGCCAAGAAAGACTCCCAAGCAGTCGCTGAGCTGCTGCCCCTGCGCAGAAGCCAGTCGGAGCTGCCCGCGCCGGAGTCCGATGAGCTGCTCGTGCTCTCGCTGCGCGCCCGTCATCCGGACGCCGGTACGCAGCTGTTCGATCGTTACGCCCCGCACGTGCGCCGCGTGCTCGTCCGCGTCATGGGTCCGGACTCGGAGATTTTGGACCTGGTGCACGACGTGTTCGTCACCGCGCTCGAATCCGTGAATCGCCTGGTGGACCCAAAAGCGCTGCGCGCCTGGTTGACGCAGGTCGCGGTGTTCACGGCGCGCGCCAAGATTCGTCGTCGCGTGCGCGGACGTATCCTGCGCTATTTGCCGTTCTCCGAGCTGCCCGAGCCGGAATTGCCGCCGGCTGATTTCGAAGCCAGCGAGGCGATGCAGGCTGTGTATCGCGTGCTGGATGGCCTGGACACCGACCAGCGGATCGCCTTTGCGCTGCGCTTCGTGGCCGGCATGGAGCTGACCGAAGTTGCCGCGTCGTGCGGCGTCTCGCTAGCGACGATCAAGCGGCGCTTGTCGCGGGCGCAAGGCAATTTCTCCAGCGCCGCCGAGCGCGAGCCGGCGCTCGCCGAATGGATGAAGGCCAGCATCAGCGCGCCGGAAGGAGCCACGCCGTGACCGCGCGGGCAGAGCGCCTGATGCGCCTCGGTCGTGAGGTCGCGGCCGAGCAAGATCGCGTGCTCGCACAAGATCTGTCGCTCGGTAGCGTGCGCGCGCGGGTGATCGCTCAGCCGGTGCGGCGTCCGTTCCGCAGCAGGTTGTGGGCTAGCGTGGCGCTGGTCGCAGCAGCTGCGGCGGGCGTCGGCGTCTACGGTTTCACGCGGCCACACGCGCCGCTCGCGGCCACCTTTGGTGATCACCCGTTGGCGGTTGGCGAATGGGTCAGCGCGACTGAGCCGGGCACGCCGCACATCCGTTTTTCGGACGGCTCAGAGGTAGCGTTGTCGCCCGGTTCGCGTGCGCGCTTGGCAACGCTCGATTCGGTTGGCGCGCATTTGGTGCTCGAATCGGGCGCGGCCGACGTGCGGGTGACGCCAAATCACGGCGCGCGTTACCGCGTGAGCCTGGGTCCGTTCGCCGTCGACGTGACCGGTACGCGCTTCGATGTCGGCTTCCGTCCGAGCGACGAGCTGTTCACGCTCACGCTGCACGAAGGCAAAGTCGTCGTTTCCGGTTGCGTGCTTGGTGAAGGTCGTACGCTGCTGGCGGGTGAGTCGCTCAGCGCGTCGTGCCGCGCCGGCCATTTCGAGATCAGCGCGCTCGGTTCGCACCCGTCACTCGCGCCCGCACCTACGCCTTCGAGCGAAGCCGTAGCCGAGCCCAGCGAGGGAGACGTGAACGCAGAGCCGTCGCCGCAGCCGGGGCGCGCCGGGCTGGTCGTGCGCGAGGCCGCGCCAGTGGTGCCCAGTTGGCAAAATTTGTCGAAGCAAGGGCGCTTTGCGGAAGCGTACTCGGTCATCGAGCTTTCCGGCTTCGAGGCGGCGGTGTCGCGGGCGTCGGTTCCCGAGCTGGCTTTACTGGGTGATACCGCGCGTTTTGCGGGCAAGCCGGCCGACGCGCTGAGCGCCTATCAGGCGCTGCGCTCGCGGGGTGCGGGCTCGGACGCGGCGAAGCAGGCCGCGTTCTCGATTGCGCGTGTGCATTTCGACCAGCGAGCAGCGTATGCTGAGGCCGCCCGATGGTTCCGGACCTACCTAGCCGAGCAGCCAGGGGGACCTCTCGCGCGTGAAGCCGAAGGTCGGCTCATGGAGTCGCTGTCTCGCGCCGGTGATCGCGCGGGTGCGCGCAAGGTGGCTGAGGTCTACCTGGCGAAGTATCCGCGCGGCCCGCACGAGCGCGTCGCTCGTCAGCTGCTCGCGCACTGAGCTGCTGCTCGCCGTCGCGCTCGGATGCGCCGTGTTTGGGTGGAGTGCGCGCGCCCAGGCGGCGGACACGGGACCGCTGGTCGTGGTGGTGACCAGTAGCCCCGACGCACCGTTCGTGCGCAGGTTGGCGGCCGAGCTGTCGCTGTTTGGCTACCGCGTCGAAGTGGCGATGCGCGCTGCCGGCGACAATGATTTGAACGACCTTTTGGTACGCACGGGCGGCGCCGCGCTGATCGCGGTCGATCAAGGGCGCCAAACGGCTGAGGTGATCGTCGGCGAGCAAGCGGGAGCCGGACCTGCGCGTCACGAGCGCGAGCGGCTCGACCCGCGGCGCCGGGCCGATACCAACGCTGCCGTGCTGGCCGAGCGATTTCGTGCGCGCCTGACTGAGCTGGGCATCGCGCCTCGGCCGACCTCTGTGCTGCTGCCGCGCGAGGAGCTGGTGCAGCTCGGGCTGCCGCCGCCGCAGCCCGCGCCGCGCGAGACCGAGCGCAGGCTTTGGCTCGCGGCTGCGATCGGCGGCACGAGCGGCGGAGTCGGCGTGCTGCCGGACCTGCAGCTCGAGCTGCGCGCCTTCCCGGTGCCGTGGCTCTCGACCAGCGCGTTCGGGAAATGGTCGCCGATCGCCGGCGAGGTGAGTTCACGCGAAGGCGCATCCAAAGTGCGCTTTCTCGCCGGCGGCGTGCTGATCGACGTCTACGCGGTGCGTCGCCAGCTGGTCGTCAACGTCGGCCTGGGCGCGATGCTGGTCAGCGCGAGCATGAGGGGCCGCGCCGCCTTGCCCTACGTGGGCCGCGATGATTCGGTGCTCGTGCCTGCCGGAATGTTTGAAACCGGCGCAGCGCTGCCGCTCTCGCCGCGCGTGTCGGCAGAGCTTCGAGGTTTCGTAGGCGCTTGCTCACCGCGGATCGGTGTGCGCATCGCGGGCCACACCGCGGCTGAGTACGGGCTTCCGTTCTTCGGTGCTTCACTCGGAGTCGGCGTCGGGCTGTTTTGACTCGGGCTCCAAGGCCGGTCAGGTGTGTGGCCACGCCCCGCTCCGACCTCGCACGAAATTTCTCTCGGAGTGGTGTCCGCACGCGCTCAGGTCCATTCACGCGAATTCGTCGTGAAATTCGCTGCGGGGAGCTTGCACTCCGGGGCTTAAACGGAAAAGCTTAGGTTGTCGGCTTGGCGGCTCCAGCGTGGGCCCTTTTTTGGAGGCTTGGGTTCATGAAAGCAGCGAAGACGTGGTGCCTGGCAGGTCTTATGGTTGTTGCCGGTCTTTCATCGGCGAGCTGCGGAAAAGATGAGGGCGCCGACGGCGGTGGCGGGAAGGGGACCATCATTGGCGGCAGCGGCGGCTCGGGCGGCAAAGCCGGCACTGGCGGTAGCCGCGTCACTGGCGGCACCACCGGCAACGATGGCGGCGCTCCAGCCGTCGCAGCAATGACCAAGCTCGGTCGCGCCTGCGTCAACGACACCGAATGCAAAGACGCCGGCGCACCTGATCTGAAATGCGTCACGGGCAAGCAGCCACTGCTCGGTGGCGGCGCGCCGCCGAAGGGCTTGTGCACGATGCCGTGCCCGGTGCCCCAAACCAACGACGACATCGACGCGTGCGAGGCGCTCGGCACCGGCGCGTTCTGCTACCAGTTCGATCAAGACTCCACCGACGGCTACTGCGTCGAAGGTTGCACGTTCGGTATGCCCGACATCGGCGAAACCAAGTGCCACGGCCGCGCTGAGTTCGCGTGCAACCCGGCGTTGTTCGGCGCGACCAACACCGCGTGCACGACCACGCCGATGTGCCAAGATGGCGAAGTTTGCCTGAGCGGTGCCTGCAACGTGGTTCTCGCGGGGTGTTTGCCGGCTTGCCGCGGCGACATCGATTGCGACAAGGGCATGTTCTGCGACCAGTCGTTTTTGAACGGCGTCTGCGTGGAAAAGCAGCAAACCGGCAAAGCGCTGGGCGAGCCCTGCACCGTGCCGGCCGAAACTGCGCCGAATGAGCCCGACGAATGCCTCGGCTTCTGCCAGGCGGACTCGGCCACTGGCAACAAGGGCCACTGCGCCACCACGTGCCCGTTCGCGCGGCAGTGCGCTTGGAACACCGCGACCCAAAAGTACGACGGCCTGTGCGCCTTCGGCTCGGTACTCACGCCCAACGACATCGGTCAGGGCGACTTCGGTTTCTGCGCGCTCACCTGCGACTGCGGCACCCAGTGCAACGACGCGACGCTCGGTTGCGAGCTGCTGCAGGACACCGAGTTGGATACGGACATCTTCCGCGGTGCCGGCCTATGCCTCACGCCCGACGCGATGAGCGTCCCGTACGATCACTGCGGCGCAGGCGGCAGTGGCGCTGGTGGTGATTCCGGCACCGGCGTTGCCGGCGCTGGCGGCGCTCCCTGACCAAAGCGGACCGCAAACGTCAGCTCGCTCACACCGGGTGAGCTGACACGCGCGCTGAGCACCGCTTGGCGCGCGCACTCGGCGACCTCGGCATTCGGAAAGCGCGTCTCGACCGGCTCGGCTTTCTGGACCGCGCCGTCGCTGCCGAGCTGCAGCCGCAGCGCGATGCGCCCCCAGAGCTTGGCGTCCCCAGCGAGGCCTTTTTCGTAACAGGCGCGGAGGGCAGGCGTGACGCTTTCGAGCGCCGCACGGGCGTCGGTCGAAAGCTGGAGCGCCGGGGCGTTGTCGGGCGCGCGTGGTGGGATCGGCGCGTGTCCCGACCACTGCTTGACGCTGATCTCGACGTCGACCTTGCGCGTGAATCCGGGCGTGAAATCGAGGCCGCGCAGGCGCTCGAGCACACACCGGGCGTAGTCGCGCTCCGGCATCGCCCCCAAGCTGCGCGAGCCCAGCACCTTGCCAGCGGCGCCGAGCGTCAACCGCACCCGCGCTGAGCGATCGGCTTTCGTTGCCAGCCGTTGCGCGGTTTCAAAGCAAGCGCGCAACGGCCAGTAGCCGGCGCTGCGCGCGATGCGCTGCAGGCGCTTGGTGGCGCCGACCCTCGCCCGCGACAACAGCTGCACGTCGACCACGACGCGCGTCGCCGGGTGGTACCCGGGGCGATTCGACGGATGCTCCGGATCCGAAGTGCCGCCGAGCGCCCACTGAAACAGCTCTTCGTCGCGCCCCAAAGTCATCATCTCGGTCGCCAAGCGCGCGTGACCGAGCGCCGAGTAGGGCGACTCGATCAGGACATGGGGTGGGTCCGGAGGCGTGACGGCGGATGGCGGAGCCGTCGCCGTGGGCGGCGCGTCTGGCGTTGGGACGGCGTTGTTGGGAGGCGTTGCAGTCGGCGCAGGGTCGGCGGGTGCGGGCACGGCGCGCGTCGTAGCCGGTGAGGCCGTAGGCGACTGGAACAGCGGCGTTGGCGCCGCGGAGCACGCAGCGGCGAACAGTCCAACTCCGAGCAAGCTCGCACGCATTGCCGCTACATATCACGCTCCGTTCAGGGCAAGGTCACGGCCCGGCCGCGCAGCATTCGCAGCCCTCAGCTAGCGCGATGGCGTAGGCGCGGCTCTTGTCCGCGAGCGTTTGCCGAGCCGCACCCTCCGCGGTGTTGAGCACCGCGCTCTTGGCGCTCTTGCGAGCTTGCTGCCGGAGCTGCGC
>JBBSAB010000096.1:0-30769 GCA_038252755.1 Polyangiales bacterium
CGACACGAAACAGCGTCGTCTCGTCACCGAGCGGCGCCACCAGCGCGACCCGGCCCTCCAGGTACACGCCGGAAGACGGCGTGATCCAGCGAGCGCCTTCCATGCGCGGCTCACCGGGTGGCTCAGCGAGCACACTGAGCGGGCCAATCTCGACCGGCGCGTCGCGCTCGCTGGGCTCATCGGGCTTCGGCGGTGGCTGCGCGGGCATCGCTGTCGCCACGACGACTGGCGGCGGCTGGTGCACCGGCCGCGCCACGTTTGCTGCTGAGTAGATGAAATCCATGGTGCAAATGTACCGTTTTTGGTACACTTGCGGTAGTTGTGGCGACGCAGAAGAAAGCCGTACTTGGATGTCGATTTTACCGGACCGCGAACGATGCCGAGCCGGTGCGAGATTGGCTCAAGTCCCTCCCCGCGGATGTGCGCAAGGAAATCGGTGCAGACATCGGGCAGGTACAGTGGACCTGGCCGGTCGGCAAACCGCTTGTGGATGGTTTTGGCTCTGGGCTCTTCGAGGTTCGCAGCAGCGTCGACGGCGACATCTACCGGGTGCTGTTCTACCTCGATGGCGCGATCATGGTGCTGCTTCACGGCTTCCAGAAAAAGACCCAAAAGACGCCTAAGGCCGACCTCGATCTTGCTCGGCGGCGACTGAAGGGTGCGGAGAAGTAGACATGAAGAAGAAGTACATCGGTTCGACGCTCGACTCATTGTTCGAGGAGCTGGGCGAACGGGAAGAAGTCGAGCTACTCACCCAGAAGAAGCTCCTGTCCGCCAAAATCGAACGCGCCATGACCCGCCAGAAGATGACCCAGGTCGAGCTAGCGAAGGCCATGCGCACGAGTCGCACCGTCGTTCATCGGCTCTTGGACCCTCATGACACGAGCGTCACCTTGGCTACATTGTCGAAGGCTTCGAAGGCGCTCGGCGTGAAGCTCTTGCGGGTTGCCTAGGCGCCGCAGTTGCCAACCGCAGGAAGATTCCCTGTCCGCGCTCCCACGGCTGTACAGCAATACCGCGAGCGGGCGAGTGCCCCGCGCTGCGCCGGGGCACGTGGCTTCACTAGGACTTACCGATCGTGGCGGGAGGACATCCCGTTACCGCCACCGAAAAGGCGAAACCCATCGCCGTCGGAGAGCGCGACGCCGACGGCGTCGCGGCTGACGAGCGCTAGGCTGACGGGGGATCTGCCGGTCGCGTTAAGCGCAGACGGCGTGCTGATAATCGCTGCAACGTCCTAGTGTTTGGCCGAGGTCCGCTTGGCACCGCGGAGGGGCACAGCGGCTACGACGTGGATCTCACACGTCACCAGATCCTGGAACGGTACAAAGTCTGCGCCGTTGGCCGTTATGACGGCGTCCATCTCGTGCACGGCCGCGGTGCCCAGGATCGCGATGTCCCGGTGCCACAGGTCGCGGGCGTTCTGCTTCGCACCCCTCGCGACGGGAAGTGCGGCGCCGATACGAGCTGCCTCAAGCGCGGCGCGCTCGTCGAATTCGAGGGTGGTGAAGGTGGCGGTCAAAAAGGCATGCGCCTTTTGATGCGCTCCACTTGCCCGGGCGAAGACCATCAGCTCCTGTACGGTCACGGCGGACACGTAAAAGGTGGCCCTGCGCTTCGCAAGCCGTCGGACCAGCGCCTTGAGCGGCGCCTGAAAATCCGAGTCGCCGTCCATCCAACGCGAGACCATGTTCGTGTCGAACAGGACTCGCTTCCAGCTGTGCTCCCCGCCGGACATGTTCTCGCCTAGTGGCGTGTCGTGCCCAACTGGGAACTGACCGCAGCGCCGTCCCAAGAGCCGCGCATGACGCCGAAGGTCTTCTCAAAGCTGGCGTCGGCTGCCTGGGCGGTCGCAGCGGGGCGAATGTCGATGGCTTGCAGGTCGGCCACGGCGCCGTCCGCGGCAACCACGGCGTCGGTGAGAACGACCACTTCTCGCCCCCAAAGCTCGCGCGCGCGATCGCGAAGCGAGCTGGGCATTCGGACGCTTCGCCGCGCTGCCGAGGTCGCCAAGATGAAGCCGGGAGGATCGAACGTGAGCGATACGATTTGACCACTTATTGAGGTCGTTGCTCGATGACCTTTGCGCTGCGAGGCGGCGTGCTTGCGGAGTGCGGGCTCAAGAGGGGTGATGGCGGCAACCGACTTCCAGGTTCCGCGCCCCGTTTTGGTGGCGAAGCTCAGTTTCGCTGAGCTGTCCTTGGCTGCTGCACTCGCTCGCGCGAAAGCCTCAGCGCCGGTCGCACTCAGTCGTCCGGCATTGCCCTTCGCCACGCGCCCGAGCTCCAAGCCGGTCTCTTTCCAAAACGCCTGTGCAATCACGTCGCTGGCCAGCTGCGGGCCCTTGTCGCCCCCGCCCGCAACCAATGGGACGATCAGGCTGCCCTTGGCAGTGGGGCCGATCGAGAAGGTGAGCGCGTCGCGGACCTGCGGCAGTGGCCAGCCGTGTTTCGCTGCCAGCTCGGGCGCGAGCGCCGCCCGCAACGAGGTCAGTCCCTCGAGCGCAGCTTCGAGCGCGCGCACGTAAGCGTGCGCCTGCACGAACTTGGCGCCTGAAGCCGGCTCGAAGCGGAGGGAGAACTCGTGGCGCATCCGACAATCTTAGCTGGAAACGGCCGCTGGTTAGGCAAGTTTCTGTCAGCGCGTCGCCGGACGCGAGGAAGCCGGGCCCGTTGTGCGTCTCTCGCGGTTACACCGGCCAGCGGTCGCGCATCGGGCGACACGCCCACCCGCGCCAAATACTCCGACGAAGGTAAGCCCTTGCGGGCTGCACTCGGCGTTCCACCTTGAGTGATGGGCACCCTAAGTCCGGGATCGGCTCGCGAAGAGCGCCGAGTGCCCGCTGCGATAATCGGAAGCGTTGTCAGGTGCGCCCCTCACGAGATCGCCTTCGGAATATTCATTTGGCTTCTCGAATTGTTCGAGCCAATTTGCCGCGCATTCGTGGCTACGACTAACAATATACGGAGCCATCTCTTGGGGAACAGCTTCGCGTGGGCGTAGCGTCGCACGCCGGCAGTCAGCGCGTCGACGGAGATCAACTTGCTGGGCGGAGGAGCCCAGGCCACCAGATCGCGTTCGGCGCATGCCCTCAGCCTTAGGACGACGTTGTGGAGAAATCATGAATCGCACGCTTGATACCAATGAAGAGACCAGCGCCACGGCCTCGCTCTGGGACGCGACCGACGTTGCCCGCTACCTCAAGGTCAGCCGCTCGTGGGTCTATCACCGCGCGGAGTCGGGCGAACTGCCCTGCTTGAAGGTTGGCGGCTTGCTCCGCTTCGATCCCCAAGCCATCCGCGCGTTTGCGCGAGGGGTTCCGGCGCGTGGAGCGCGCGTGGTACCTTTTCGGCGGTAGTTAGGATGCGGAATCGGTTCGGAATTCGGAGGGGCGAGCCTTTAGGAGAGCTGGTCAGTCGGCTCGTCGCTCCTGCACCCGCGTGGAGTCAACCGAAGCTGGCGGATGACCACGTGCTGCTGGTCGCGCTCGAGACGCTAGCTGAGCTTGGCGACGAGCGGGCGGTGCCGTACCTCGTGATGGCTCTTGTCACGGGCGATGGGATCGACACGGCTGTGGCTGCCAGAGTCCTGGAGCGCCTGATGCCACGCGACCTCGCTGGTCTGGTGCTGCTCGAGACGAAAGTGAGAGATCGCGGCTGGTACGGCTACGATGGCTGGTGGCCCGGCGATCGCCCACAGCTGAAGTTGTACGTCGAGGAGTCTTCCGTGCGCTCGGCAATGCCGCGCGGGCTGCCGACGGCCGCGTTGGGCCTGCTGAGCATGAATGCAAACGGCCGCGTGCGAGAGCTGGCTGTGCGCGAGTTGGCGAGCAGCAACGCGGCGGATGCGTTGCCGTTCTTGATGCTGCGTGCGAACGACTGGGTATCCCAGGTATCTTCGATTGCGTTCGGAGCTGTCGAGCGGCGGTGCACACCAGAAAGCGCCGCAGCTTTTGTCGCAGTGCTGCCACTCGTCGAGCGTCTGAAGGTCCAAGTTCGCGTCGACAAGAGCGAGTTGGTTGAGAAGATTGAGAGCATGTTGGTGGGCTCGCCTGCCGGGCTCGAGGCAATCGGTGCCGCCATGGCAGGATCGCGGGACGTGTCAGTTCGTCGCGCGATCGCGCGGCTCGCTCTTGCTCGGAACCTGCCGTTAGAGCGAATCGAACGTGCGATGTCCGACCACGATGTGCTGGTTCGCACCCAGTTCGCCTTGGCTGTGGTGGAGCGCGGCAGCAGCGAGCAGCTCAGGCGATGGTTGCCGCGGCTATTTTCCGACAAGGTGCCCCGCGTTCGTTCGATTGCCTTCAGAGCGGCCGAGAACAAACTGCCCATCATGCTGAGTGAGGCGCTAACGCAATTTCTGTTCGACGGAAATTTCTGGCTTCGCGAATTCGCGCGGCAGAAGCTGGGCAGCGACGAAAGATCGTTTGCAGACCAGTATGCTGTGGAGATTGCCAAAGGTGACGCGTCGACTCTCCGGGGCGCCATCGCTGGCCTTGGCGAAGTCGGGGGCGTCGACGATGCCGGCGTGATCGTCCCGCTAACGAAGACCGGGAGCTCTGCGACGCGGCAAGCGGCGCTCCGAGCGCTACTCAGCATTTGGAGGGCGAAAGCTGTGCCGTTGTTTGTCGATGCATTGGCCAGCGAGTATCAGGGAGTCTCGAAGGTCGCTGCCGAGTTGCTGCGAACGCGCGGGTTGCTTGTCTTCGGAGACGATGTCGCCCCGCTGACTCATGCGCAAGCGCCACACGTCAGGGCTAACGCCTTGAGAGCAATCGCGGGCATCGACAAGTGGGATGCGCTCATCTCGGCGCTTGAACGGGCCGCGGACCCCGACGCGAGAGTGGTTGCAGCCGCGCAAAGGATCCTTGCCCGGTGGAGCTACGCGCCTCTCGAGCTGTATTCGCTGCCGAAAGGCGCTCAACGCGAGCGGCTTCAGGCGGCGCTGGCGGCTGCGCCTCCAGGGGTCAAGAACGTGGTTCGAACGGTCAACTTCATTCTAGGGAGCGCGTGATGGCATCCGTCTACGAAAAGGCCGGCAAGTGGTACCTCCACTACAAGGATGCGCGCGGCAAGTGGCGCGACAAGTCATCGAGCGCGCGCACCAAGACCGAGGCACGGCGCCTCGCCGGCGAGGTCGAACGCCAATGCGAACGCCAGCGCCTCGGCCTCGAGCCGCTGCCCGCCGAAGATGGCGGCGGCACGTTCGACGAGCTGATGCGCTGGTGGCTCGAGACGTATTCGCACGGCTCGCCCTCGCACAGACGCAACAAGTCTTCGATCGGCAAGAACTTGATCGGTTCGGAGCTGGGCTCGTTGCGACTTGTGCAGGTAACGTCTGGCGCGATCGAGGTGTACCTACAGTCACGCGCCGAGCAGCTGTCGCCGCAGACGCTGAACCATCTGCGCCGGTTCATCCTGACGGCGTTCAATCACGCGAAGCGCGCGGGCCGCTTCGTCGGGCAGAACCCCGCCGCTGACGTGACTCGCCGCAAGGTCGCAAAGCGTCTGCCCGACTTCCTCCACGCCGAGGAAGTCCCGCGCGTCCTCAACGCTCTCACTGACCGCTGGCGCCCGCTTTTCGCGACGGCAATTTTCACGGGCATGCGGCGAGGCGAGCTGCTCGGCTTGCGCAAGACCGACGTCGATCTAGCGGCAGGGCTCATCACCATCAATCGCTCGCACGACCAGGCCACGACGAAGGGCAAACGCGCCGAGGCGATCCCGATCGCACGCGAGCTCGTCCCGTACCTGCAGCAAGCCCTCAAACGCTCGACGTCCGAGCTGGTGTTCCCCAACCAGCAAGGCGAAATGATGCGGCCCGACGTCGCGCTCGAAGGCGTGCTTCGGCGTGCCCTCGGCCGTGCCGGAATCGTCCAGGGCTACGTCCACGTCTGCCGCAAGAAAGATTGCGGATACTCCGAGCCCGCTCCCGACGCGGTCCAGCGCCGTTGCCCCGAGCACGCCCACCTGCTCTGGCCCAAGGCCCAGGTCCGCCCGCTGCGCTTCCACGACCTACGCCACACCACCGCCAGCCTGCTGATGATGGCTGGGGCCAACCCGGCCGCCGTGCAGCGCATCCTGCGGCACCGCGACCCACGCATCACCATGGAGGTCTACGGCCACCTGACGCCGGGCTACCTGCAGGCCGAGGTCGACCGGCTGCAGTTCGGCTTGCCGCTTCCGGACGCGGTGGCGGCGGACGAAGTCGCCGATCAAAAGCTTGCTGCAAGCGCGGAGTCGGATCCGTTTGCTGCACCCGTGCTGCACAGCACCGAAGGCACACCTTCGGCGTCCTCCGTCGACCCCGCCGATGTTGAATCAATTCCGCCCGTTGCGTTTGCGCACCCCAAAGGATTCGAACCTTTGACCTACGGCTCCGGAGGCCGTCGCTCTATCCAGCTGAGCTAGGGGTGCAGGTGGCGACGTCTATGCCGCGGGGAGGGTGGGGGCGTCAAGGGTTTCGGCCATTTACGTGGGTTTTGAGGAGTGGGCGGAGTGGTGCGAGAGGTGACGCGCGCGGCGTGCGGGTGGGGGTATGGTTGGCGGCGTGGAAGTTCATTTGGTTCCGTGTTTGAGCGACAACTACGCCTACTTGCTGCATCAGCCTGGGAGTCGCGATGCGATCGTCGTCGACGCTAGCGAACAGGCGCCGGTGCTTCAGGCGTTGGAGAAGTTGGGGCTGAATCCGGTCGCGATTTTGGCAACGCATCATCACGTCGATCATGTCGGCGGCAACGCGGGGTTGTTGAAGCGTTTTCCAAACCTGCGCGTGTTCGGGCACCGCTCGGATAGTGGGCGCATTCCGGGGCAGACTGAGCTGCTCGACGACAAGCAAGAGTTCGATGCGGCTGGGATTGGCGTCAAAGCGCTGCACATTCCGGGGCATACGCTCGGCGCCATCGCGTATGTCGCCGAGGGTGCGGCGTTTACCGGCGACACTTTGTTTGCCGCCGGTTGCGGCCGCATCTTCGAAGGCACCGCGGCTCAAATGTACGAGTCGCTGAACGTGACGCTCGGCGCGCTGCCGGACGACACGCGCATTTACTGCGGGCACGAGTACACGGTGAACAACCTGCGCTTCGCCGAGTCGCTCGAGCCGGGTAACCCGGACATTGCCAAGAAGCTGGCGTGGGCGAAAGCGCTGCGCGAAAAGGGCGAGTCGACGCTACCGAGCACGCTGCGTGAAGAGCGCCTCACCAACCCGTTCCTGCGCGTCGCCGAGAAAGACGTCGTGGCCAAGGTGAATCAGCGTCTCGCCCAAGATCGTTCGCCGCAAGCAGTGCTGGCAGCAGTGCGGGCGATGAAAGATGCGTTCTGAGACTGCCCCTCGCGGGCGCGTTTTTGACTTGGCATACCAAGTCATTTTGAGATCGCCCAAGGGCGCTTCCGGCGCCGTGCTCGCTGGCGTGCTCACATTGGCTTGCTCCAAGCACGCGCCGCCTGGCGAGGGCATCGCCGCCGCCGCCAGCAAGTCCGTTGCTGTGCCGAGCGGCTCGCAACTGCCAACTGCCAACTCCCAACTCCCGACTAAGCTACCCCAAAGCGAAGTTACGTGGACCTACGCCAACACGGCGATCGGCCCGATGAACGCCGTCGTCGTCTTGCCAGCACGTTCCGCGGGCGAGCGCTTCCCGGTGCTGCTGACGTTTCACGGCACTGGCGAGGCGCGCAAGGGTCCGGAGAAGGGCGCGCGCGGTTGGATCGACGACTACGGCCTCTACCAGGCGCTCGACCGGCTACAGCATCCGCCGCTCACGGCCGAAGATCTCGAAGGCTTCGTCGACGACGCGCGCTTGGCCAAGCTCAACGCGGCGTTGGCGGCCAATCCGTACCGAGGCCTAGTCATCGTCAACTCGTACACGCCCGACATGCTGCGCGGTGACGAGCCATTCTCGAAAATCCCGCCGCTCGCCAAATTCGCGCTCGAAGAGCTGCTGCCGCGCGCTGCGCGCGAAACGCCGGCGATCGGCACGCCGCAAACCACCGGCATCGACGGCATCAGCTTGGGCGGTCGCGCTGCGCTGGCGATCGGCCTGCGCAATCCTGAAGCGTTCGCCGCCGTGAGCGGGCTGCAGCCGGCGTTCGACAAGGACAACGCCGAGCCGGTGGCGAGCCGCGCCGCCCTGGCCCACCAAAAAAATCCCGCGCTATCCTTCCGACTTTTGACGAGCGACGGCGATTACTTCCTCGCCTCGACGAAAGCCATCAGCGCGGCGATGAAGCAAGCCGGCGTGCCGCACACGCTGGTGATCGCGCGCGGCCCCCACGACTACCCGTTCAATCGCGGCCCAGCCGTCTACGAAATGCTGCTGCACCACGACCGCGTGCTGCGCGGCCTGCCGCCGATCTAGACGCTCCGCCCACGTTCGTTTGGGTAAGGGACGCAAAACCTGAGCGTGGGGCCCCGCTGAATTCATTTCAGCGGGGGCGGGAGCTGAGCTCCGGAAGGAAAGACAACTAAGGGCAAGCTCAGTCCTGCGCTGTCCCTAGTGATACTGCTCGGCTTCGAGCAGCTCAGTCAGGGTGCGCAGGGTGCGGCCGGAGCGGTGGTAGAAGCGGACGCCGACGCGGGCGGCGCCGTCGAGGGAGTGTAGCCAGACGACTTCGCCCTCGAGGAACAGCGGGTCCCACAGGTGTGGCGCCTCGACCGAAAGTGAGAGCGCGGTGCCGTTTGGAACTGCCTCGAGCATCTCCATGCAGGCGCCGCCGAGGCCTAAGTCGAGCAGCCGAGCGGGGCGCTTCCAGGTCCCGTCGCCGCGACTGACGATCGCCGAGAGTCCGACAGGCCTGCGGGCGAAGGCGCGAAAATGGTCGAGCGGACGCGGCGGAGCCATACGGGGAAGGCCATCCTAGCGCGGCTCAACCGCTCGGATAGCGGCTTGAAAACACCCGGCGAGCAGGGTTGGGGACGCGCGACCACGAGACAGCCATAATGGGCCACAGGGCCGGTAAGAAGCTAGGACCGCGAAGAAGTTTGGGTTTCGGGGGGTGGGTCCGCTACGATTACAAGCCCGAATTGGGTCGCCCCTGCGGCGGCTGGCTGGCGTAAGCGCAGCCATACGGGACCCGGAGAAGCTGATGGGCCAGGAAACGCGAAAAGACCCCCGCGCCAAGGTGCTGACCATGACGGTCCGCTACAAAAGCGCGACCCTCGACGAGTTCATCGAGCACCACTCGCATGACGTCAGCCGCGGCGGCATGTTCATCAAGACGCCGTCGCCGTTTCCGCCCGGCACGCTCCTCAAGTTCGAGGTGAAGATCGCCGAGGACCAGAAGGTGATCCAAGGCGTGGGTCGCGTGGTCTGGAAACGCGAGAGCGAGTCCGGCGACAAGGAACGCCCCAACGGCATGGGCGTGAAGTTCATCAAGATCGACGACGTCTCGCGCAAGACGATCGATACCTTGGTCGACTCGCGCGGCGACACCGCTGCGGCGTACGAAGCTGGCGGTGGTGACGGCGGCGGCTCGAAGACGGCGCCTGCCGCGACGCCTGCTGCAGCCATGACGCCCGCAATGCCTGCGTCCGGCTCGGTCAAGCCGCCGATGGTGCGCAAGGCGACGATGATCGGCCTCGGCGCGATGGGTTCGCATGCAGCTGCAGCCGCAGCCAAGGCCGCTGAGTCGTCGCCGCCCCCGCCCGCAGGTGGCGGCATGTTCCCGTTGTCGGATTCGGAGGCGGATATGCCCGCGCCCGAAGACCGCACGGTGATGAAGCAAGCCGCCGAGCTGTTGCAAGACGCGCTGCGCGAAGCCGGCGGCTCGATGGACGACGTGGGCACGGGCACGAAGCCGGAATCGAAGAAACCGGCGTCGCTCAAGCCCGAGCCCGAGAAAGCACCGCAAGCGACCGAGCCGGATCTTTCTGCGCCAGCGCCGGCCGACAAGGGACCGCACACGCTGCGCTCGGAGCCGCCGAAGAGCGACAAAAAGCCTGAACAGAAGCAACCCAGCGCGCGTCCGGCGGCTGCCAGCGAGCGCCCGCGTTCGGATCGTCCGGCGGCCAGTGCTCGGCCTTCGTCACGCCCGCAACCGATCCTCTCCGAGGCGCCGCCCGCCGCCGAGAGCGGTGGTGGACGCATCATGATCATCTTGGCCGGCATCGCCGTCGCGGCTGGTGCGGTCTTCTTCCTCACGAAGAAGGATCCGACCCCGCCCGCGCCGTTGCCAGAACCCCCCGCGGCCGTCACGCCCGCGCCGGTTGCGACGCCACCGGTGCCGGTCGAGGAACCGAAGCCGGCTGAAGTGCCGAGCGCTGCTGCTCCCGCTGAGTCGGTCAGTGCTGCGCCTGCGCCGAGCGCCGCGCCTGCTGCACCGAGCGCTACCGCGAAGCTCGTTCCGACGCCCGCCGCACCGGTCGCGCCGAAACCGGTTCCGGCAGTTCCGAAGCCGGTTCCGGCAGCTCCCAAGCCGAAGCCGGCGCCCAAGCCGGTTGCCGCGCCTGCTGAGCCGGCGGCACCGACCGAGCCTGCACCTGCCGCGCCCGCTGAGCCCAAGCCCGTCGCTGCGCCGAAACCCAAGCCCGCCGACACGTCGGGCGACAATCCGTACTGATACCGAGTTGAGCGGTCCGACCTCACCTGGCTCCAGCAACGCGGATGCCCGCGTAGGTACTACTCTTGCCGATCGCTATCGCATCGACGCGCTGATCGGCGAGGGCGGCATGGGCCGCGTGTATTCGGCCGAGCACGTGCTGATGCGCAAGCGCTTGGCGATCAAGGTGCTGCATCGCGAGCTGACGACGATGCCAGAGGTGGTGGCGCGCTTCGAGCGCGAAGCCATGGCCGCCGCCAACATCGACCACCCGAACGTCGCGGCCGCGACCGACTTCGGTAAGTTGTCTGACGGCGCGGTTTTTCTGGTGCTCGAATACGTACAGGGCAAAAGCCTGCGCGATGAGATCGCCGGCGGGCCGATCGCCGCCGAGCGCGCCCTGCATATCACGCGGCAGATCGCGTCAGGGCTGGCCAGCGCGCACGCGCTCGACATCGTGCATCGGGATCTAAAGCCCGAGAACGTGATGCTAGTCGAAAAGGGCGGCGACCCGGACTTCGCCAAGGTGCTGGATTTCGGCATCGCCAAGGTGCCGATCGGCGACGTGCCGAATCCGTCCGAGACGCCCGCCCACACGCCGATCACCAAGGCCGGCATGGTGTTCGGTACCCCCGAGTACATGGCGCCCGAGCAGGCGCTGGGGCAAACCGTAGATGGGCGCGCCGATCTCTACGCCCTCGGGGTGATTCTGTACGAGATGCTCTCGGGCTCGCGGCCGTTCTCGAGCCAGAGCCAGGTCGGGATTCTAGGGCAGCAGCTGTCCAAGTCGCCGCCCAAGATCAGCGACCGCGCGCCGGGCATCATCGTGCCGCCGGCAGTGGAGGCGGTGGCGATGAAGCTGCTGCAGCGTGATGCGTCCGAGCGTTACCAGTCGGCGACCGAGGTCGTCGACGTGATCAATCGGCTGCTCGCGCCGATCCCCGGGCACGGCATCTATCGCTTCACGTTGCCGGAAGGGTCGCCCTCGAATCCGCCGCCGCCGAGCCCCGAAGCGTTGCTGCTGCGCGAAAAAGTCACCGTTTCATCGAAGCCCAAAGCGGCGCCGACGCCGGTGCCGGTCGTGCCGGGCTCGCTGCCCGATATCGAGTCGCCGCTCGGCAGCCTGGACGGCGACGCCGCCCCTGCGGGGCTCGATGCGAAGTTGGATGAGCTGCGTGCCAAACTGCCGGCGCCGCTGCAGCGCGTGCCTTCTCGGCTGCTGTTCGGTGGTATCGCGCTGGTCGTCGTGCTCGGTTTGGTGGGCGTGTTGGTCTCGGCCATGTCCGGACCGAGCGCGACCGGCGCCAGCACGAGCGCTAGCGCTGCGACTTCGGTCGAAGCTCCGATTGGGCCGAAAAAGCCTTCGCTCGAGGGACCGTTCGCACGGGCCGACGAGCTGACCGACGCCAAAACGGGTGGCCCGAAAGCCTTCGAGACGCTGCTCGAGAAATACCCCACGGACCCGAACATCCCGATCGAGATGGCGCGCGACTTGGCCGCCAAGAAGAACTACTCCGGTGCGGTTGGCGCCGTCGGCCGCGCGCTGTCGCTCGACACGACGTTCCAGAATAATCCGCAGGTCGCATCCTTGGTGTTTCAGACCGCGCAGGTCAAAGCCAGCAGCGACGCGGCGTTCGCGTTGCTCGAAGGCGCGATGGGACCGCGTGGCGCCGATATCGCTTACGACTTGGTCTCGACGTCGAACGTTCGCCCGTGGGTGCAAACCCGCGCCGAGACGTTCTTGCAGTCGCCGTCGTTCGAGAAGGTGGCGACGTCGGGTCTACACGCGATCGTCAAGCTACGTTACTCGGCTGGCTGCGAAGAGAAGAAGGCGTTGCTCGCGGATTTGAAGAAAAATTCCGACGAGCGCGCGCTGTTCGAGCTCGTGCCGCTGCAAGACAAGACCGGCTGCGGCGCGCGAAAAAAAGACGACTGCTACCCCTGCCTGCGCACCTCGAACGATCTCGACGACACGATCGCCGCCGTCCGCACCCGCAAGCGCTGACCACGACGCCCGCCGTCCGCACCCGCAAGCGCTGACCACGACGCCCGCCGTCTGCACCCGCAGATCCTGAGGTGGGGCAGGCCGTTGTTTGTGTGGGGCTGCCCAGCTGGGCAGCCTGAAACTGGGCCTAAATCAGTAAACGAGTTGCGGAGCGCGGACGTCAGCGGCGCGCGTGGCGCGGGCGTTAGCGTGCCGCGGGTCCTCGGGCGTGTCGCGGTCTCGCGAGCGCTCAACGACGACGGAGCCAAACCGCAAACGAAAATGTGAGGGTCGATAGTATCAAATGATTCTATCTTATCTCACTTTTTCTCCAGCTTTTTCAAGGGTCCTCGTGCCCGCGAGCCGCACGCGCACCGCGGAACCCGCTCGCGGACCCACTGCGCGTAGCCGCAGCCGCAGCCGCAGCCGCAGCCGCCCGCGCCAGCGGCAGATAGCTGACAGCGTTTTCGCGCAGCGCCGTTGAGCTACTGAAGGGCGGCCGCGGTACGGACCATTAAAACGAGTTGAGCGCTGAATCGCGGATTGAAACGGTCGTTCGAGAGGCCATGGTCGAGGTCGCACGGCTTGCGACGAGCGGCGGCGCGCGCGTTTCGCTGGCGCGGGCGACGGACCAGGTGTTCTTGGAGCTCACGAGCGAGCTGGAGCGCCAGGGCGTGACCAAGAACGTGATCGCCGACATGTTCGGGATGGCGCTGCGCACATACCATCGCCGCGTGCAGCAAGTGCGGCAGGCGCAAGCCGAGCGCCGTACGGTGCGGGACGCGGTGCTGGAGCTGGTGCAGGTGTCGGGTACGGTATCGGCGCACGTGGTCCACCAACGGTTCTTGCGCCACCCCGCTGAGCTGGTTTCGGGAGCGCTGAATGACCTCGTTCACACGGGTTTGGCGGCCCGCACCGGTTGGGGCGACAAGGCTGTGTACCGCGCGCGTGCGAGTGCCGTGCCGCGTGCGCCCTCCGAGCCGGAGCTAGGGCGCGGCGAGCCAGTACGCCAGGTCCGCGTCGCCGGCTAAGGTCGCCAGGTCGATTTTCAAGCTTCCGCCGGCGGGTGTGAGTGAAACGGGGTCGCTCCACGCACCGGTCCAGGTGTTGAACGCGCGCACCGCGAATGCGTTTGCTGGCAAATCGGTGAGCGTGACGCTGGCGCCATTGAGCGGGCTGCCGCCCTTGTTGTGCAGCCACACGAAGCGCCCGGCGGGCGACTTCAACGCCAACGCTTCGACACCGTTCGTTGCTGCTACGGCTTGCGGTTCGAGCGGTCCGGGACCGTCGGTGGTTTTTGCGGCCATCGTCGAGGCGTGCTCGAAGTGGAAGTACTGGTGGTTCTCGGCGTGAAAATCCCACCACCAAGTCAGCGGCAAGATTGGCGTGGCTGCGAACATGCCGCGCCACAGTCCCAGGTGCAGCTCGCGACCGTATTCGGAGGCGGGGTGCATCTGCGGCCATTTCCAATCGAGTGAGAACTCGCCGGAGACGAACGGCTTTTGATACTTCGTCTCATAGCCGCCGAGCGTGGTCGAGAGCGTCTCGGTGCTGCCGTACAGGTGGCGCTGGGAGAATTGCATCTCTGGCAGGCTCCATAGGTCGGCGTAGTCGTTGTGCGAGAGGCTGGTGGTGATGATGCGGCCGTACGGATCGGTCTGCCGCAAGTACCTGGCCATCTCTTGGTGCCACGCGGCGATCGCGGCTGTCGGCACCGCGAGTTGCTCGACCAGGTGGTCGTACTCGTTCCACAGCTCCCACACCGCCAGCTGCGGATCAGCGCCCCAGCGCGCGACCGCGTAACGCAGCTTATTTTTGTAGTGACGCTTGGCGGTGGGATCCGTAAAAAAATCAGCAGTTTTGCCGCAAGGACCGCCTTTTGCGGCGCTGAATGGATTGGCCGACCACTGCACGTTCACGTCGCCCCCATTCGGCGTGGTCAGGTAATAGATCGCCGGTTCGAGCGTGCTCATCACGTAGATGCCGTTGTCGTGCGCCAGCTGCATCACCTGATCGAGCTTGGTCGCGACAGCCTCGTCGAAGTGACTCAGCACTTGGCGATGCTGGAGAAGATAGCGCCCGGGGCCCTCCCAGGTGCGGATGAAGTTGACCTTGCTCTGTTTCAGGCGCGGCAGCATGTCCGCGAACTTGTACTTGTCCGTCTCCCAGCCGTAGTTCTCGCCGACGCCGCGAAAGCGTTTGCCGGAATCGAAGACCAAGTTGTACGCGGACGTCGGCGCTAGGTGCAGAAAGCCGTCCAGGGCCGACGCGACGACCTCGAGCGCGAGTTGGTCCGATTGCACGCTGCTGCCCGCGTGGGTGAGGTGCGCGCGGAACTTGTAGCGGCCCAGCTGCTGCGGCGTGAAGTGCGCTTCCCACGTCGCGTCGCCCGAGCTGCCCGTCTTGAAGAACGCCGGCATGACGACGCTCGCGCCGTCCGGCGCGGCCGCCACCAGATCGGCCTTGATGTCGTCTTGGTCGAACGGATTCTGGTAAGCGACCGACGAGTGGAAGGTCACGACCAGCATGTCGTAGACGCCGAGTGACGTTGCCGATGCCGCAAGGTCGTGGAACGAGGCGTCACCGGGCTTTGGTGCTGGGTCCGTTCCGCCCGTGCCGGCGCTCGCGCTACCAGCGACGTTGGGCAGGGCGCCCGTCCCGCCGCTTACGGGCGGGTCTATTCCGGTTCCGGCCGTCGCGCCGCCCGCGCTGCTGGTGCCGCCCAGCGTGGCGCCGCTGGCTCCGGACGACGCCGAAGTCGGGTGGGTGCGCGTCGAGGACGGTTCACCCGCGCTGGCGCATGCGAGAGCAAGGAGCGTTGCACCAAGACCCACCGTGCGAGTAGCAAACATGGCGCAACCACCATGCGTTACCGGCTAGTCGCAAGTTAGTGCCAACTTTGGCACCAAAACAGCGATGCGGTCAGGTTACCGCGCAGCTTCAGCAGGCGCGGACAAACCTGCTTGATGCAGCGCGCGCTCGACGACGAGCGCGTACTCGGTCTCGGAGCGCGCACCCATCAAGTAGTAATCGTTGATGAAGACAGCCGGTGTGCCTTCGATGCCGGCGGCATCGCCAGCGGCCATGTCGGCATTGATCTGCGCGTCGTACTGCGTGCTCGCTGCTGCTGCCTGCTCGATCCGAACCGAGTCGAAGCCTAGCTTGTTCGCAGCTTGCTTGAAGCCGGCGTCACTCAGGTTGGCCTGCGGTGAATACAGGTAGTCGTGCCATTTCCAAAACCACTCGCTACCGCCCTGCGCGAAAGCCGCCAGGCCTGCGCGTGCTGCCGGGCGAGCTCGCGCGTGCCCCGGTAGGGGATAGTTGCGCCACACAACCCGCAGGCTGCCGGCATAGCGCTCTGCCACTGCGTGCAGCGGCGCGGCGGCGCGCACACAGAACGGGCACTCGAAATCACTGAAGACCTGCAAGGTCACCTTCGCGTTGGTGGGCCCTTTGGCAGGATTTTGCGCCGAGACACTCGGCACGCGCTCACGCGGAACCCGCACGGCGACTTGTTCGACATCGGCATCGGTGAGCTTGGGCTCGGGAGCCTCGGGCTCGATCACCGGCCAGCTTGGGCTGCCAGGCGACGTCATGTCGATCTGAGAAGTATGAGCGTCAGCCTGGCCCGATCGCTCGCAAGCGATCGAGCCAAGCGCGCAAAGGAGCGCGAGCGCGCCCCGAGCACCCTGAAGACCAAGTACTCGGGATCCTCGCGCTCCACTCATCAGCCGCCGCCAGCCTCTTTGAGCGCGCGGTTGATGAGCTTCTTGAACGCCGCCGCCGGTTGGGCGCCGCTCAAGTAGTAGCCGTTGATCACGAACGCAGGCGTTCCGTTGATCCCGGCGTCATTGCCGATCTTGGTGTCGGCATCGAGCTTGGCCTTGTGCGCGCTCGAGTCGAGCGCAGCCTTGAACTTGTCCATGTTCAGCCCGAGTTCTCCCGCAATCTTCTCGAGAGCCGGACGCTTGATAGCGTCCTCGCCCGAGCCCTGCGCCTCGAACAGCTTGTCGTGGAACTTCCAGAATGCGGTGTTGCCCTTCTGTGCGAACGCTTCCTGAGTAGCTTGGCTAGCCAGGGGGGCGTCGGCGTGGAACGGCAGCGGCATGTGGCGCCAAGCGAACTTGACCTTGCTGCCGTACTCTTTCTCAA
Organism: Polyangiales bacterium; assembly: GCA_038252755.1. Taxonomy (GTDB): domain Bacteria; phylum Myxococcota_A; class Polyangia; order Polyangiales; family Polyangiaceae; genus PMG-095. The sequence goes on from JBBSAB010000096.1 coordinate 16,669, forward strand.
TCTCAGCGAGCGTGGGCTCGACGCGCTTGCAGAACGGGCACTGGAAGTCTGAGAAGATCTGGATCGTGACCTTGGCGCTGGCGGGACCCTTGATCGGGGTCTGCGCGTCGGGCGATGCGATTTCCTTCTTCTCGGGCGGGGGCGGACCCTTCGCGTCCTTCATCAGCTCGTCGTAGACCTTCGCGCGGGGCGTGCCCTTGGCGACGATCGCCTTGGCTTTGACCAGCTGCTCGTCGATCGACTTCTTGAACGCTTCGAGCGGTTGCGCGCCGCTGAGACGGACGCCGTTGATGAAGAAGTGCGGGGTGCCGCGGGCTTGCACGTCGTTGGCAAGCTCTACGGTCGCGTCGATCTTCTCGGCGAACTTGTTGCCGTCGATCGCAGCCTTGACGTCGTCCCACTTCAGGCCGTTCTTCTCGGCTAGGCCCTTCAGGTCGTCGTCTTCGAGCTTCGGGTTCGATTCGAAGATCGCGTCGTGCATGTCCCAGAAGGCTTTGTCGCCTTTCTTGTAGGCCATGCGAGCCAGGGTTGCCGCCGGCTTGGCGCGCGGGTGGAAGGGCAGCGGGTTGTCCTTCCAGACCATGCGCAAGTCCTGCGGGTACGCAGCGGCGACCTGCTTGAGCGTGTCTTCCACGCGTTTGCAGAACGGGCACTGGTAGTCCGAGAAGATGATCATCGTCACGAGCGCGTCTTTGGGACCGCGGATCGGATCGTCGTCCTGGACGAGCACGCGCCAGACGCCCTTGTCTTCTTCTTCGGCGTCTGGGGCCGGCTTGTTCGGCTGAGCCGGGGCGGCGACCTGGTTCTTGTTGGTCAGCGTGACGTACACGTCGGCCGGCTTGGTGCCGCTGGCGACCAGCTTCTTCGCTTCCGCCAGCTGCGCGTCGATCACCTCGGCGAACTTGTCGACCGGCTGCGCGCCGCTCAGCGTGACGCCGTTGATGCGGAACGCCGGCGTACCGGTCGCGCCGATCTTCTTCGACACCGCCATGTCGTCGTCGACCTTGGCGGCGTATTTCTTGGCGGCATATGCGGCCTTGAACTTCGCCACGTCGACGCCGGCTTCCTTGGCCCACTTCTCCGAGTTCTCGTCGCTGAGCGCTTGCTGGTTAGCGAACGCGCTGGCGTGGAACTTCCAGAACGCATCGCTGCCGCCGAGCGCGAACACGGTCGCTGCCGCTTCGGCCGTCGGACGGGCGTTCTTGTGGAAGGGCAGCGGATTGTTCTTCCAGACGATCCGGATCTTGTCCGGGCCGTACTTTTCCTTCAGCTGCTTCATCGTCGGTTCGACGCGGCTGCAGAAAGGGCACTGGAAATCGCTGATCTCGACGATGGTGACTGGCGCGTTGGGCTTGCCCCACTGCGGGTCCTTGGCCGAAACCGGGACACTGGCTGCGCTTTGATCAGGGATCGCGCTGTTCGTTGCGGATGATCCCTCGGGACCGATCTCTCCGCCACCTGCTCGCTTGTCCATGCCCCACATCAGGAACATGCCGGCGAGGAAGCTGATAAAGAACCCGACGATTGCGGTTCCTTTGTTCATGACTCTCTCCGTTATTTGGTTTTTGTAAGTAACTAGACGATTGAAAAAAACGTGACAGCAGCGCGCCCCGGAGCCCGAGGCAATCGCTGAATAGACGATGATCGTGTCGAACGCGTGAAGGGACTCGTTTACTCGGTCCCTAGAGCCGTCACGCGCACGGTGGGCGGAACAGCGTCGCGACGAAGCCGGGGCGTTCGAGCGCTTGGCTCGAGCTGGCGATCGAAATCCGCGAACAAGCGCTCTGCGCGGTGCGCAGCAGCCCGAAGCCGAGCACACGCTCGGGGCGCTGGTGCACGACCACGCGCTCGGGCGCGATCGGCGCGCCCTGGCCGGTGCCGAGCTGATCCGGTGCGTGACAGGGCAGGGCACGCAGGCTGTCCAGGCGGACACCGCGGAAGATCGGCGGGGCGGCGACGCTCTCGTTGTGGTCGCCGCACATCGGCACGGCGGCGTTGGTGGCCGCTGCGGCGCGCCCGCTCACGCTGAGCACGAACAGCGCGGCCACCACCGACAGCAGTCGGAGCAGCAGGCGCAGCCCGGAGCTGCGAAAGGAACGCGTTCGGTCACCCATCGGGTCGCGGCAAAGCGAGGCGCGGAGCCTACCAGGCCGCGAAACCAACCGGCAGTCCCCGTCCCCCATTCCCTTGTCCGATTCTTCGGTTCCGCCCGACTATCGCCAAAGTCGTTACGTCGTTTTCTTTGCCTACATCAAACTACATAGGCACCATCCGGAACATGCAGCCCATGGAGTCGCTCGCTAACCCGACGAAATCGCTGGAAAATACCTCGGTGCGCGAGGCCGAAACCGCGCCGGCGCTGGCCGCCGAGCCGCCGCTCCCGCGTCGCTTCGAGCGCTACACACTGCTGAAGCGGCTGGCCCGCGGCGGCATGGGCGAGGTCCTACTGGCCTCCTCCGGTGGCATCGAAGGCGCCGAGCGCCCGGTGGTCGTGAAGATCATCCGCAAAGAGCACGAGACCGACCGCTCCTTCTTGGCGCGCTTCTTGGACGAGGCTCGCATCCAAGCTCAGCTGCAGCACCCGGGGGTCGCGCAGATCCTCGAAGCGACCAGCGACCACGAGGGTAAACCTTACGTCGTCGTCGAGCACATCGAAGGCCGCAACCTGAGCGACGTGCGCAGCCGCGCCGCCCAGCTTGGCGTGCGCATCAGCTGGCCGGAGGCAATCGCCCTGGGCGTGATGCTCGGTGACGCACTGGCTCACGTTCACGAACGCACCGACGCCGAAGGCCGTCCGCTCGAGATCGTGCACCGTGATCTGAGCCCACAGAACGTGATGGTCAGCTACGGCGGTGAGCTCAAGCTGATCGATTTTGGCACCGCGCGCGCCGAGAACCGTCGCTGTCACACCGTCGCGGGCATCGTCTTCGCCAAGCCCGGCTACGTCGCCCCCGAGGTTGCCAACAACACGCCTGGTGGCGCGCCTTCCGACCTGTACGCGTTCGGCGTTATGCTCTGGGAGCTGGTCGCTGGCCGTCGCTTCCTGATCGGCGACTCGTCGCAGCACATGGCGCTGGTCGGCGCCGGCAAACGCAACCCGACGCCACTGTCGCAGCTGATCGGCGCGCCGCCCGAGCTCGACCAAATCATCCTCAAGCTCACCGCCACGCTGATCGAAGACCGCTACGCTTCGGCCGCGAAAGCCGCTAGCGACTTGGGCAAGCTGCTGCAGCGCGCCCCGAGCCAGGCCGACGGCGACCGCAGCGTGCGAGGCCGCGTCTCGAACCTGATGCGCCGCCTGTACCCGGCCGAGCCGGCCCGCTCGCGCTCGGAGTTCGCGCGGTTGGTGGCTGAAAACAAGGCTGCCGAGGCGCGCCCGCTACCGATCCCGGCGTCGCCGGAGCCGCCAGCGGCCGACGCCGTCGATCCTTCGCTCTTACCCGGCACGCCGTACAAGCTGGTCAGCGAGTTGGGGCGTGGCTCGAGCGGCGTCGTCTACCAGGCGTTGCACCTCGATTTGTCACGCACCGTCGCGCTGAAGTTGATGGATCCGGAGAAGCTCGGTGGCATCGCTGTCGATCGCTTCCGCGCCGAAGCGCGCAGCATTGCGCAGCTGTCGCACGACAACCTGATCAAGGTGTTCGACTTCGGTGTCGCCCAAGACGGCCGCCCCTACTACGCGATGGAGTACTTGGTCGGTGAATCGCTGGAGCGAAAGCTGGCCAAGGAGGGCGAGCTGCCGTACCGCCGAGCCGTCGACGTGGCGTTGCAGGCGGCGCGCGCGCTGGAAGCCGCACACGGCGCGGGCGTGCTGCACCGCGACGTTAAGCCGGGCAACCTGCTCGTCACTGCAGCGGGCGTGGTCAAGCTGTTCGACTTCGGTTTGTCGGGCGAGCCCAACGTAGCCAATGCCGCCGATTCCGAGGCGCTGCACGTGGTCGGGACGCCCGAATACATGGCGCCCGAACAAGCTCAGGGTGGCGGTGCCGATGCCCGCTGCGACATCTACGCGCTCGGCGCGGTGCTGTATGAGCTGATCACCGGTTACCAGCCGCACGTCGCCAAGAACCTGGTCGAATTGCTCGACTTGAAGCAGCGCGTGAGCGTGGTGCCGGCGAGTCGACGGCGCCCCGATGCGGGCATCCCCAAGGCGCTCGATCAGCTGCTGGGCAGGATGCTGAGCGTCGACCCCGAGCAGCGTCCGCAAACGGCGACCGAGCTGTGCGCCGCCTTGGAGGCGATCGTTTCCGAGAAACCGACTGCGCACGCCTCAGCGCCTCTACGTCGCCGCGGGCTCGCAACGAGCTTGGTCGCCGGCATGTCGGTGTTGGTGCTCGGCATCGGTGGAGCAGCCTTGGCCAAGACGCCCGCCGGTGAGAAGGCGACCGCGTCGGTGAAGGCTGCCTACGCGCACGTCGTGAAGCTGCGCGCCGACGCGCTGGAACGCAACGCACCGCCCGCGCCGCCCGTGGTGCAGGCGGTCGCGATCGGCAACGAGCCGGCCGAACCGGTCGCCGCTCCGGCAGCCCCGCCCACACCGCAAGAGCCGCAAGCCGCGACTGTTGCGACCAACGACCTTGACAGTGACGCCGACGAGGGCGAGGTCGATGCGAAGGACGCACCCGCCGCGACTGACGCGCCGGTCGTCGCCAGCGCCGACTTGAGCGAAGAGCAAGAAGTCGAAGTCAAAGGCGTGCCGTCTGAAGCCGCACCGGCCAACGAAAACGCCGTGCTCGCCAAGGTCGACGCGCTCTGGGATAAAGGCGCCAAGATCCACGCGTTGGCGCTGTTGCAACGCGCCGCCAAAAAATCGCCGAACGACGCGGCCGTGTACAAGGCGCTGGCCAGTCGCGCCGAGCAAATGGCGTCGTGGGGTGATGCCGTCAAAGCGGCGCGTCGCTGGGCACTGCTCGATCCGAGCTCCGAGGCACGCTTGTCCTTGGCGCGCTTGGAGCGTGCGACCGGCCACAAGGAACGCGCGGTGGCGCTGATCCAGGGCGTGCTGAAAGACGACCCGACGTCGCCGGACGCTAAGACGCTGCTCGGCGAAATGCGCGGTCAAAAGCTGGCGCTATCTCAGTAAGACCCGCACAAACCGCGATTATTCCGAGAAGTCACTTGCAGAGGGGGGCCCGCAGTCCTTACAACCCCCGGGTCCGTGGATCTTCCCCCCAGCTCGTCTGTCGCCCCGTTGGACCTTTCGGGCTCCAAGCCCCGCATCGTTCTCAAGCTCGCGCTGCCGACGGTGCTGGCGATGCTCGCGCAGAGCGCGGTCAACGAAGTCGACATCATCTTCTTCGCCTGGCTGGGCTGTCCGGATTCGTCGTTCGCCCAGGCCGCGCTGCTGCCGTGCCTGCTGCTGCTGTGGATGTTCGGCGGCTCGCTCAGCGCGATCTCGGTGGGTACCCAGGCGCTCGCCGCTCGCCGCTTCGCTGAGGGCAAGCCGCTCGACGCTGGCACGGTGCTGGCCAACTCGTGGATGTTCTCGCTGGTGGCGGGCATCGTGTTCACCCTGTTCGGCTACATGGTGATTCCGCACGTGCTCGGCGTGCTCGTGCGGTCGCCCGAAGTGCGCGCTGTCGGTACCTCGTACCTGAACTACCGGCTGCTCGGCATCACTTCGATGGCCGTGACGTTTTCGTTCAAGGCGTTCTTCGACGGTATCGGCAAGACGCACGTTCACATGGTCGCCAGCGTGGTCATGAACGTGATCAACGTGGCGCTGTGCATCACGTTCATTTTCGGGAAGCTCGGCATGCCGCACATGGGCATGGCGGGCGCGGGCCTGGCCGGCGCTATCTCGTCGTGGGTCGGCTTGTTTGTGATGGTCGGCTGGGCGGGGGTCGGCCACTACCGTGAGCGCTTCCAGTGGTTCCGCCTGAAGGCCCTTTCGCGCGAGCTACTGGGTCGCATCTTGAAGCTGTCGGTGCCGAGCGCGGTGGCGACGATCGCGGTGATGAGCGGCTTCATGCTGTTTGCGATGATCGTGAGCCGGCTCGACAGCATGATGAACACGCGCTTGATCGCCGCGGAGTGCCCGGGCGGTAAGCAGGAGGCCGTCAACGGCGCCGCCACGACGGTGATCGTCGGCGTGCTCAAGTTGACGTTCACGGCTTGCCTGGCGTTCGGCACGTCGACGGCTACGCTCGTCAGCCAGTGCCTCGGTAGCGGCAAGACCGACGAAGCCGAAAAATTCGGTTGGACCTCGGTCAAGCTCGGCCTGTTGATCTTCGGCGTAGTGGGCTTGCTCGAGGGTGTGTTTCTGACGGTGCCAGTGCTGCACTTGGTGACCAAGAGCCACGCGGTGTTTCACGCCGCCAAGCTGCCGATGCGCATGATGGGCTTGGCCACGCCGTTGATCGCCGTCGGCATGATTTTGACGCAGGCGCTGTTCGGCGCTGGCAACACGCGCTTCGTGATGTTCGTCGAGCTGATCTTGCACTTCTGTTGCCTGGTGCCGCTGGCGTGGCTGCTCGGCATCACGCTCGGCTTCGGCCTGGTCGGCATTTGGAGCGCCGCGCTCGTTTACGTGGTGCTGCTCACCGCCGCGATGGTTTGGAAGTTCCGCAGCGGCGACTGGAAAACGATCAAGCTTTAGGGAGTTGGGAGCTGCGAGCGAAGCCGACTCTGCCGGGAGTTGGCAGTTAGCAGCTGCAAGCTAAGCTGACTGGGTGCGCGCTTCTCACTCTCCCCAACTGCCAACTGCCAACTGCCAACTGCCAACTGCCAACTAAAAAATCGTCTGCTTTCCAAGGCTTTGGCGACTTTTGGCAGGGACCCGGAAGGCTCGACGCTGTTCGGGGCATCCAAAGAGGTATCCATGGCAAGCCTACTTTCTTGGTCGAGGTTCTCGTGCAGCGTGGTGCTTAGCGCCGGCCTTGGGCTGGCCTGCTCTGAGGACGCGACGAATTCCCAGGTCCCCGGCACTGGCGGTGGTGCTGGCACGGCCGGCACTTCTGGTGCTGCTGGCGCGCTGGCGAGCGCGGGTGCTGGCGCGGGGGGCATGCCGGGCAGCGCGGGCTCGAGCGCGGGTGCCACTGGTGGCGGAACGGCGGGTGCCACGGGCGGCGGTGCAGGCGCAGGTGTCGGTGGCGGCACGGCCGGCGGCGCAGGCGGTGGTGGCGGTGCAGGCGGCGTTCCGGTGCAGCTCTCCGACTGGCAGTACTACGGCCGGTGGGATCTCACGCAACAAGGCAAGGCCACCACGGTCAACAGTGGCAGCCACGTCACGGCCAGCTTCATGGGCTCGGGCATCAGCGCCAAGTTCGACATCAGCGGCAACTCCAAGACCAACATCCCGACCGTCGCGATTCAAATCGACGACGGTGCGGTCGTCGAAAAAGAGATCAGCGCCACGCTCGAGCTTGCGACAGGCTTGCCGGTCGCGATGCACAGCGTGACGTTGTTCGTGCGTGGCATGAACGAGGGGGACGAGCGCTGGACGCCGCCGCTCGTGTCGAGCACTGTGTTTCTGGGCTTCACGGTCGCGGGCGGTAACATCGTGCAGACGCCGCGCCCGGCGCGGTTCAAAATGGAGTTCCTGGGTGACAGCATCACCGAGGGCGTGTTGCTGCACTCGATGGGGCCGGCGGGTCAGACCACGGCCAACTGGCGTACCGACGGGCCGCGCGGCTACGCGGCATTGACGGCGCTCAAGATGAAAGCCGAATGGCGCCAGGTCGGCTTTGGGCGACAAGGCCTGACGATCGTCGGCAACGGCGGGGTGCCGAAGGCGCAAGACGCCTTCAATTGGTTCTACTCCGGCGTGCCGCGTGACACCTGGCAACCCGATATGGTCGTGATCAACCAGGGCACCAACGACGGCGGCGCCAACGCCCAAACCTTCGCAGCGCTGTACTCGTCGTTCCTCGGTTTGATTCGCACGGCGTACCCCAACGCCAAGATCGTCGCCGTGCGACCGTTCGTCGGCGCATTCGGCACCGAAATCTCCGCGCAGGTCGCGGCACGCAAGGCTGGTGGCGACGCCAAGGTCTACTACGTCGACACCGGCGGCTGGACCGCGCCGGCCGACTTCACCGACGGCATCCACCCCAACCAAGCCGGCAGCGTCAAGATCGCCGACAAGCTCACGACGGCGCTCCAGGCACTACCGAACTGAGGCAGACGCTTCAAAATTTGCAGCGCGCGGCGACGTTCGGCATCAGCCAAGCGGCGGCGAGCTTGCGCGAAAGTGTGCGCTCGAGCCGCTGCTCCGCGGCAACTTCCGGCTTCGCCAACAGCGCGTTGAGCCGTGCCTCGTAGCTCGTGCGATCGTGGCGCACGCACGCGGCCTCCGGCTCGGCGAAGTCGCTGTCGAGGCCGGCCCCAACGCTGCCAGCGGCGTTGGGGCCGAGCTTTTCGCGGTAGTAGCGCGCCCGCGACTCGGCGTCAGTGCGCAGCAAGCGCTCTTCTTCAGCGCGAGCGAGGTCACCCGCGGCCAGCGCTTCCAAGTGCCGGAGCTCGATGAAACCTCGGGCCATCAAGCGGTAACCGCGCTCAAGCAACCCGAGCACGCGCGCGTCGCTCGGCTCGCGTTGGTAGAGCGCTTCGAGCTCAACCAATTGTGCAGCAAGCGCGGCGTGCGCCAAGCTGAGGTCGGCGGCGGTCGATAGCGTACGCGCCTTCCACTGCGCGCTCCTGACGTCGTTTTCGAGCACGGCTTGCTGCACGCAGCCGCCGAGCGCCAACGCCAACGCCAACGGTGCCGCGAAGCGCCTGCCGTTCAGCAAGACCTTCAGCGCGCCTCCGAGAGCCGGCAAGCCAGCGTCGCGCGGACCAGCGGATCCTTGTCGGCCAAGCGCGGCGCCAGGTGCTGTCGCTTGCCGAGACCGGCCAGCGTGATCGCCGCGCGCAACCGACGCGCAGCCCGTTCGTGCGATAGCTCTTTTTCAACGCGAGTCACCGCCCTGAGCGAGCCCATCTGCGCCAGCGTGTAGGTTGCTTCCAGGCCGTAGTCGCTCTTGTCCTCGGCCAGTTTCTCGAGGCTGGCGCGTGCCTTGGGACCACGGCCCGGCAGCTCGGCGAGCCGTGACAGGATGAGCGGCGTCAGCTCGGGTGAAGGGCTCTTAGCGGCTTTGTCGAGCGCGTCCTTGATTGAAGGCTCGCTCAGCGGCGCGGCCATTAGCGCCACGCGCCGCTCGTCGTCGCTGCCTTCGGCGATGGCTCGGGCCAAGACGCTGAGCGCCGCCGCGCGCGCGTCGCGCGACCGAAGCAGCAGCGTGGCCGCCGAAACCGAGACCAAGCCGGAGCGACTGAGTGCGCGCGACAGCTCGCGCTCGCCACCGCGGCGAAAGCTGGACGGCTCCGCCCAGGCATCGAGCACGGCCAGTTGCGCCTGCTCGTCGCCGCCCGCAAACACGTCCATCAGGCCCAGCACCGCCGGCTCCGTACCGATGCGCCCGGCGGCTTGCGCCGCGCGCGAGCGATTGCTGGGGCTGGGGTCGAGTCGCGCGGCTTCCATCAGGTCCGCGAGCTGTGACGACATCGGTGCCTTCACGGCGGCTTCGAACGCGGCGCGCCGCACACGCTCGTCCGGATCGGTGAAGTAGCGTCGGCGCAGCTCGGCCTGGGTTGGCGAAAGCGTGGCGCGCGCCGCCAACGCCCGAAACGCGCCGCTGTCGGCTTCTTGATAGCGCGTGACCAAGTCGTTTGCCTGGCGCTTGCCGGCTTCGAACAGCAACAGCGTCGCGACCGCAGCGGCTTCGTCGCCGCGCGACGCTCGTTCGTCGAGCGCGGTCTCTAGCTCGGGCAAACACGGGCGAAACACCGCCAGCTGTTGTGCGCCTTCGTTACCGCGCGCGCCGGCGATCTCGCGCTCGGCCACGGCGTGCGCCAGCTCCGTGAGCCGCGCACCCGAAAGCGCGCCGCTGTTCTCCGCCCGTGCGATCTCTTGCTGCAGCTCCGGCAAAGTGCCGGTCAGCGCCGTCCGCACCTCGGGACGCGGTCCAGCACAGCCGAACGAAACCGCGGCAGCTAGAGCCGCGCCAACGAAAACCAGACCCAAACGCATGCGCGCTACGTTACACCGACAGCCCTGCCGCAAGCCACTCGCTCTTCAGCGCCCAAACGCCGTATCGGATGTGAGCGACGAACACCGACTTCATCGGCTAGGACTACATCCGAACGCCCCGTGCCTGGTGGCTGCGCCGCGCGTTAGTTCACGGTGTTGCTGCTGGCTTCGGCCGCGGCGCCCTCGCGCTGCGCCGACTTCGCGACAGAGTCACGACGCTGGCAGGCTGCTGCAACGAAGCTGGAGAACAGCGGGTGTGCTGCCATCGGCCGGCTCTTGAACTCCGGGTGGAACTGGCAGCCCAAGAAATGCGGGTGGTTCGGCAGCTCGACGATCTCGACCAGCCGGTTGTCGGGGCTGGTACCGCTCAACAACAGACCCTTTTCGGTCAGCGCATCGCGGAAGTCGTTGTTTACCTCGAAGCGGTGGCGATGCCGCTCGGAGATCTCTTCTTTGCCGTAGATCTCGAGCGCGCGGCTTCCCGGCTTGAGCACGCACGGGTAAGCGCCGAGGCGCATCGTGCCGCCCTTGTCCTTCACGCCGCGTTGATCCGGCATCAAGTCGATCAACGGCTCGGGGCAGTCCTTCTGGAACTCGGTCGAGCTGGCCTGCTTGAGGCCGCACACGTTGCGCGCGAACTCGATCACCGCCAGCTGCATGCCCAGGCAAATGCCGAAAAACGGCACGTTGTTTTCACGGGCGTAGCGAATGGCTGCGATCTTGCCCTCGACGCCGCGGTCGCCGAAGCCACCAGGCACCAAGATGCCATCCATGCCGGCCAGCATGGCCGTTCCGCCGCGTTCGATCTGCTCGGAGTCGATGTACTCGAGCTGCACCGCTAGATCATTGGCTAGGCCGCCGTGCACGAGCGATTCGTGCAGCGACTTGTAGCTGTCCTTCAAGTGCACATACTTGCCGACCACGCCGATGCGGACGCTGCCGTGGGCCGGCTTTTTGAACGTCTCGACGATGCGCTTCCAGCTCGAAAGCTCGGGCTGGCGCGACCAAATGTTCAAGCGTTCGGCGACTTGGCCGTCGAGCCCTTCGGCGTGCAGCACGAGCGGTAGCTCGTAGATGCAGCTGACGTCGACCGCCGAGATGACGCTGTCGACCGCGACGTTGGAGAACAGCGCGATCTTCTCTTTCAAGCCGCGCGGGATCGGTCGATCGCAACGGCAGACCAAGATGTCCGGCTGGATGCCGATCTCGCGCATCTCGCGCACCGAGTGTTGCGTCGGCTTGGTCTTCAGCTCACCGGCAGTAGCGATGTGCGGCACGAGCGTGACGTGCACGCTGAGCGCGTTCTCACTACCGGCTTCGAGCTTCAGTTGGCGAATCGCCTCCAGGAACGGCAGCGACTCGATGTCGCCGACGGTGCCACCGACCTCGATGATCGCCATGTCGGCGCCGTCGGTCGCTTCGCGGATGCGCGCCTTGATCTCGTCGGTGATGTGCGGAATCACCTGCACGGTCGCGCCCAGGTATTCGCCGCGGCGCTCTTTGGTGATGACCGCCTCGTAAATACGGCCGGTCGTCACGTTGGCTTGGCGGGTTAGACGACACGCGGTGAAGCGCTCGTAGTGACCGAGGTCGAGGTCCGTTTCGGCCCCGTCATCCGTCACGAACACCTCACCGTGCTGATACGGCGACATCGTCCCTGGGTCGACGTTGATGTACGGGTCGAGCTTCATGTGCGTTACACGAAGCCCGCGTGCTTCCATCAATGCGCCAATCGACGCGGACGTAAGTCCCTTGCCGATCGAGGAGACGACACCGCCGGTGACCAACACGAACTTGGTACGCCGACTCAAAGGAGGATCTCCATGTCGGGCCTCGCCGTATCACGCCCCGCCGTCGCCTGCACCCCTTCCGCACATCTACGCGCGCTCGTTCGGAAATCTGGCGCGTAAATCAGCGAGTTGCGGCGCTCGCGCTCAGAACGTTCCGATCACGCCGAGGCCGACGCCGCCTTTTTCGAAATTGAACGGCACCGCGCGAACGGTCGGCCCGGTCAGCTCGGCTTTTCGGGCCGGCTTGCCGCTCGACGTATTCAGAAACAAACCCTCGCCGATGATGCCAAGCCCGCCGGCCTGAGCCACGCCGTCGAACACCTCCAAGATCGCGCCGATCACCAGCGTGACCGTGCTGCAACCTGGATCGCTCGTCGGGCAGCCGGTCTTGCTCAGTGCCATCCACGGCCCAGCGATCGGGATTCGGAGATCCTTCGAGCCGCGCAGCTCGTCCTCGGCCCAGAGGTACGAGGCGCCCAGCGCCAGGCCGTACGAGACCGCGGTCGTGGCGGCGCCACCGACGATCGTCGCTGTTCGGGCGCTCGGCGGCGGCAGGTCGGTCGAGGGGGCGGCCGGGGCGGGGCTCGTGGCACCCGGCTCCTCGGCTTGGGCAACGGCCGCGAAAAGCGCCAAGGGGAGCGTCAGTCCGAAAGCGAAGAACAGGCGGAATCGCACGGGCGGACTGTGCCTTTCTACCCTTCAAGATGCCAGCTTTTTGCCCCAGGCCGTCGGACAGGAATAACTGAAGGCGAGGCCATTCGTGGAACCTGTCCGCTTCGAGCGCTTGCTGGCGCGGTTGCCTACCCGGCGACCCCACCGCCTGGCCGCGCTTTTCGTGCTTACGGCCATCGCCTGCTGGGGTGAGCCGGGGGCTCGCGGAGCAGCCAGCCCAGCTCTGCCAACTGCGGCGGCGTTCCCGGACGACGCGAACGAGCCCGGACCGGTGCTGGAGCCGGCAGCCCCACCGATTCCGTTGCCCCCTGATTCGGCCACGCCTCCGACCACCCCCCCGGCGGTCGGCGCGGTTGCGCGACCTGGGTCGGCGCCAAGCCAACTCATCGGGCACGTCGCGCAGAAGCTAGAGGCGCTTTCGAGCTGGGTGAAAACCCACCAGGGTGAGCTCGGATTTGCGCTGCGCGATCTCGGCAGCGGGCGTGAGCTACTGGGCGACGGCGCCACCAAGGCGCTCAATCCAGCCTCGAACGAAAAGCTGATCACGGCCGCGGTAGCCCTCTCCGAGCTGGGACCCGACTTCAAGTTTCACGTCGGCGTGCTGGGCAAGATCGAAGCGGGCGTCGCGACGCGGCTGGTGATTCGCGGCAACGGCGACCCGACCTTCAGTTACGAGGAGCTGCGCGGCTTCGGCGAGCAGTTGGTGGCGCTCGGCTTGTCGCGCGTGACCGGCGACATCCTGGTTGACCAGAGCGCGTTCGACGACAAATACACGCCGCCGGCGTTCGACCAACAGCCGGGCGAGTGGGCGGCGTTTCGCGCGCCGGTCAGCGCGGTCTCGCTCGATCGAAATTCGACTACGTTGCACGTCTTCCCGACCAAGCCCGGGCAACTGGCGCGCGTCGAGTTCGAACCGCCTGGCTACATCTCGGTGCAAGGCGAAGTGCACACCGTCAAGGGCAAGAAGCGCGACCACGTCGGGCTCACGCTCAAGCCGCACGGACTTTTGCTCGGCGCGCAGGTTAGCGGCGACATTCCCGAAGGTGATACGGTTGTCCACGTCACGCGCCGCATCGACAACCCCGAAATTTACGCGGCCGTCGTGCTGAAGCGGGTCTTGATGACGCTCGGGGTTACCGTTCAGGGCGACGCCAAGCGCGGCGGCGAAGACGAGCCGACGGAGCTGGTCGGGCGCGACTCGGCCAAGCTGAGCAGCCTGGTGCCGCAGCTCGGCAAGGCCAGCGACAACTTCTACGCCGAGACGCTGTTCAAGGCCTTGGGCGCCGAAAAACGCGGCAAGCCGGGCAGCGCCGAGGGCGCCGCCGATGTCGAAACCGCGTGGCTCAAGAGTCGACAACTGGCCGACGAAGGCTTGAAGATCACCAACGGCTCCGGCTTGTACGACGCCAATCGGGTCAGCGCGCGCACGCTGACGCGGCTCTTGGAAGCGGCGTACCTCGATCCGGTCATCTCTCACGCCTACCAAGACCAGCTCGCGGTCGGCGGGCTCGACGGCACCTTGCGCGCGCGTTTCTACGCGCTACGCAACCGTCGCTCGGTCCACGCCAAGACCGGCACTTTGAACAAGGTCACCGCCTTGAGCGGCTATGTTTTCGGCCCCGAGCAGGAA
>JBBSAB010000097.1:0-30427 GCA_038252755.1 Polyangiales bacterium
CGAGGCGCTTGACGCGGCGGGTCCAGGGGCGCGGGCCCGGGTGCGCGGTATCGCCGTCGACACGACCGGCTCCACCCCGACGCTGGCAGATCGCTCCGGTCGGCCGCTGGCGCTCAGCGCGTCGTTCGCCGAAAACCCGAACGCCATGTTCGTGCTGTGGAAGGACCACACCGCGGTCGCCGAAGCCGAACGTCTGAATCACCTCGCGCGAACTTGGGGTGGACCGGACTACACGAAGTACGTTGGCGGCATCTATTCGTCGGAGTGGTTCTGGGCCAAGGCCATTCACCTGCTCGAAACTGACCCCGCGGTGGCAGCGGCGGCGGTCACGATCGTCGAGCATTGTGATTGGATCCCAGCGCTGCTCACCGGCACGACTGATCTGGGTCGGTTCAAACGCAGCCGTTGCGCGGCTGGCCACAAGGCGCTCTGGCACGCCGAGTTCGGTGGTTATCCGGCCGACGACTTCTTGGCGCGGCTCAGCCCGAAGCTGCCGGCGTTGAAGGAAACGTTGGGCGTCCACACGTTCACTTCCGATCAGCCGTTTGGCACGCTCTCGGCTGAGTGGGCGACGAAGCTTGGCCTACCACGTGACACGGCCGTCGCAGTCGGCGCGTTCGACGCTCACATGGGCGCAGTCGGCGGCGGCATCGGTCCGAACCGCTTGGTCAAAGTCATGGGCACGAGCACGTGCGACATCGTCGCGGCCGCGCCCGGCAGCCAGCCTGGTCAACTGGTTGCCGGGATCTGCGGGCAGGTCGACGGCTCGGTGATTCCGGGCACGATTGGCTACGAAGCGGGCCAGTCGGCTTTCGGCGACGTGTACGCCTGGTTCAAGGCGCTGCTGGCTTGGCCGCTCGCGGCGATCTTGCCCCATTTGACGGGGATTTCGGAAGAAACGAAACGTGAAGTTGCGGCCGGCATCACCGACAAAATGATTCCAGCGCTCGAGCAGGCGGCAGCAGCTCTGAGCATCGAAGAGACGGTCCCGCTCGCGTTGGACTGGATGAACGGTCGCCGCACTCCGGACGCCAATCAGCGGCTGACCGGCGCGATCGCGGGGCTTCGCCTCGGCACCGACGCGCCGCGCATCTATCGTGGTTTGGTCGAAGCGACTGCGTTCGGTTCGCGGGCGATCGTCGAGCGCTTTCGCGAACAAGGCATCCGCATCGACAGCGCAATCGCGATCGGCGGCGTCGCCAAAAAGAGCCGCCTCGTGATGCAAACCATCGCCGACGTCCTGAACATGGAAGTCACGGTGGCAGCGGGTGAGCAAACCGTGGCGCTCGGCGCAGCGATGTTCGCCGCCACCGCCGCTGGCCTGTACCGCCACGTCGAGGAAGCCCAGCGCGCGATGTCGGCGGGCATCGACTCCGTCTACCGACCCGATCCCGAACGCGCGCAGCGCTATGCGCGCCTTTACGCAGACTATTTGGCGCTCGGCGCGTTCGTCGAGAGCCAGCAAGAGGCGAAGTCATGAAGAGTGCAAGTAAACAAGAAATTTGGTTTCTGACCGGCAGCCAAGAGCTGTACGGCCAGGAGACTCTGAATCAGGTCGCCGAGCATTCCCGCGAAATCGCGGCGTACCTCGACACGACGCTGCCCGTGCGCGTGGTGTGCAAGCCGACCCTGAAGGGCCCGGATGCGATCGCGCAGCTTTGCCTGGAGGCGAACGCGGCGCCCGAATGCGTGGGTGTGATCACCTGGATGCATACGTTTTCGCCCGCGAAGATGTGGATTCGCGGGCTGACGCGGCTGACCAAACCGATGGCGCATTTGCACACGCAGTTCAACAGCGAGCTGCCGTGGTCGCAGATCGACATGGACTTCATGAACCTGAACCAGTCGGCTCACGGCGATCGTGAGTTCGGTTTCGTCGTCGCGCGTCTGCGGCTCGAGCACAAAATCGTCGTCGGGCATTGGCGCGACCCTGAGGTCAGCGGCGAGCTCGACGCCTGGTCGCGCGTGGCCTGCGCGGTCGCTGAATCCCAGCGCCTGAAGATCGTGCGTTTCGGCGGCATGAACATGCGCGAGGTCGCCGTCACTGGCGGTGATCGCGTCGAGGCCGAGATCAAGTTCGGTTGGTCGATCAACGGCCACGCCGTCGGCGACCTGGTCGAGCGGATTGCCGAAGTGCGAGACGCAGAGGTCGAGCAGCTCGTCCAGGAATACGAGTCCAAGTACCTGCTCGCCCCGGCGCTGCTCCGCGGCGGCGAACAGCGCGAAAACGTGCGCCATGCGGCCCGCCAAGAGATCGGCATGCGCGGCTTTCTGACGAGCGGCGGCTACGGAGCTTTCACCACCACGTTCGAGGACCTCTACGGCCTGAATCAGCTGCCGGGCTTAGCCTGCCAGCGGCTGATGGCGGACGGCTACGGCTTCGGTGCCGAGGGGGACTGGAAGACGTCCGCGCTCGTTCGTCTGATGAAGGTCATGTCTGCCGGGCGCTCGGGCGGCGTGTCGTTCATGGAGGACTACACGTACCATCTGGTCAAAGGCCAAGAGCAGGTGCTCGGGGCGCACATGCTTGAGGTCTGCCCGTCGATCGCCGATGGCAAGCCTTCGCTTGAGGTGCACCCGCTGGGGATTGGTGGCAAGGCAGCGCCCTGTCGCCTGGTCTTCGCTGCGGCGCCCGGACCGGCGGTCGGCGCGACGCTCGTCGACATGGGCGGGCGCATGCGGCTTATCGTTCACGAGCTGGACGCGATCAAGGCCCAGCACGCGATGCCGAAGTTGCCGGTGGCGCGTGCGCTCTGGGTACCGCGCCCCGATCTCCGCCGTGGCGCTCAAGCTTGGCTGCTCGCCGGCGGCGCACATCACACCTCGTTTAGCCAGGCCGTGACGGCCGAGCAACTCGAGGACTTGGCCGGATTGCTTGGGGTCGAGTGCGTGCGGATTGGGCAAGACCTCAACTTGGCGACACTCAAGAAAGAGCTGCGTTGGAATGAAGCCGCCTTCCGTCTGGCTCGCTAGGCATCGGGAGCTACCCATGAAATTGAGCTTCGGCGAGCTGAAGGAACGCGCGTGGCAGGCGAACATGGAGATCCCGCGGCGCGGTTTGGCCATCTACACGTTCGGAAACGTCTCGGCCTTTGACGCCGAGCGAGGCGTCTTCGCGATCAAGCCAAGCGGGGTCGCGTACGAGGGCCTCACGGCCGCCGACATGGTCGTCGTCGATCTCGACGCCAAGGTGGTGGAGGGGGGACTGCGGCCTTCGTCCGACACGAAGACGCACGCCGCGCTGTATCGGGCATTTCCGGGCATTGGCGGCATCGTCCACACGCATTCGACCTACGCGACAGCCTGGGCCCAGGCTTGCCTCCCAATTCCGATCTACGGCACGACGCACGCGGACCACCTCGCCGAGGATGTTCCGTGCACCGCGCTCATGACCTCCGATGCCGTCGGCGGTGACTACGAAGCGGAGACCGGAGCGCAAATTGTCGACTGCTTCCGTACGCGCGATCCACATCTGACACCGATGGTGCTGGTGGCTGGGCACGCGCCGTTCACGTGGGGCAAGACGGCGGAAAAGGCGGTTTACCACGCTGTCGTTCTCGAAGAACTCGCCAAGATGGCGTCGATCACGCGGTCGCTCGATCTGCAGACGGCGCGCTTGCCCGACTACCTCGTGCGCAAGCACTTCGAGCGCAAGCACGGCAAGGGCGCGTACTACGGGCAGTAGCACGCGGCGCACGCTTTCGAGACTGCACCAACACAAGACCAACACCCAGCACGCTACCAAACGAACGAACGACTATGCGACGAGCACTGCAACTTTTGTTGTTATCGGGATGGCTGGCTACGCTTTCGTCGTCGCCGCACGCTTTGGCCCAGGCACCCGCGGGCGCCGATACGGCCGGAGACGACAAGGCCGGCGCGGACGCGTTGCCCGACGCGGCGCCTACCAAAGCCCAGCCACCAGCGCCTGCTGTTGCGCCTCCAACTGCCGCTGCCGCTCCAACCGACGACGCGCCGCGGCCAAAATTCGGTGACACGACCACCAACGGCTATTTCCGTGGCGGGTTCGGTGCGAGCAGCCAAAAAGGGCGTCAAACGTGCTTCCAACTGGCCCTCAACGGCGGGCTGCTGTCGAAGTACCGGCTCGGCAACGAATGCGAGGTTTGGGCCGAGTATGGGCTGAACACCGTCGTCTATGCGGGGGCGGACGGCGCGGTCGCGACCATGCACTTCACGCCGGCTGCGTTCATCCCAACCAGTAAGCTCGGCTACTCCCCGACCGGTGTTACATCGTCTGATTTCGGTTCACCCGGAACCGGCGCAACGGTGGCGTTCCCTAACTTGTACGCTGACATCAAGGGCATTCCGTGGCTAAACGGCGGTGCGGCGTGGATCGGTACTCGCTACTACAAGCGCGAGTCCGTCTACATCAGCGATTTTTTCTATTGGAACCCATCCGGCGTCGGTGGCGGCGTCGAGGACATCCACCTCGGTTCGGATCTGCGGCTGAGCTACGCGGCGTTTGCCGTGGATGGGCAACCGGTCGGAAGTCCCCAGGTGCCGACCCAGATCGATTTGGGCGTTCGCAATGATCTGCAACTTCGCGGAATTCGCCCCTATCCGGGCGGCGAATTTCAGCTGGGCGCGCAATACATCGCCGACTTTAGCAACGACAAGGACGTAAACGGCGTGTCGACGACGCATGGTGGATGGGGCGTTACGCTGCGGCACGTGCAACAGCTACTCGGGGGTGACAACAAGTTCGTCGTCCAATACGGCAGGGGCGGAGGCACGGGCTTCGGCACGTTGGCGCGCTTTTACTACCCTGACTTCTCTTTGAAATCGGACCCGAAACAGTCACGCTTGCGTCTGCTTGACGTGCTCACGATTCAGCCCACCGACTGGTTCGGCGCCCAAATCGTCGGCGTCGTCCAGCGTGACGACGAGGGTACTGGCATGCCTGGATCGATCACGAATTGGTACTCCGGCGGCGGTCGGCTGGCTGTCGACGTGGTCGAGCACTTCAAGCTGCTGGGCGAAGCCGGCTACGACCTAGTCAAGAAGACCAACGGCGCGCCGCCACAGTCTCTGGCTAAGTTTACCTTTGCTCCGGCAATTGCTGCGGGCAAGGGCTTCATGTCGCGGCCGGAGCTGCGCGTGTTTGCCACGTACGCGAGGTGGAGTGAGGCCGCGCGCGTCGCGACCATCGATTCCGCCCACATTTATACCGAAAATTACATCACCTACCTGAGCGGTTGGACGTTCGGTTTGCAGGGCGAAACTTGGTGGTAAGCGCTCACGCCACCGGCGCGTCGCTCGCCGCGCTGCTGGCGTTGGGTTGCGCCGGAACCACTGCCCCAGTCGCCGCAAGCCTGGCGGAGTCAGTCGACATGTCCGTCGATGCAACCGCGCCCGGAGCGCCGCTCGAGCGGGTGTGGGCGTTTCACGGCTACGACGAAGTTAACTACACGACCGCCACTGAGGGCGAGGCGCTGTTGCACACGATCGCCGCCGCGCACTCCGCGCCCGTGCACGTACGCAATCACTTTCTGTTCAATAGCGGTGACGGCACGCCGAGTATGAAGTGGGGGTCGACCAACGTTTACGCTGAGGACCCCTCCGGCACGCCCGTCTACGACTGGGCGCTGACCGACCAAATCCTCGACGGGATCATCGGGGCTGGTGCGTTGCCCTTCGTCGAACTCGGGTTCATGCCTCAGGCGCTCTCCACGCATCCGGTGCCGTACCAGAGTTCCGGCACCCTGCTCCTCAACGGCGGGTGCTTCTATCCACCCAACGACTACGCGAAGTGGGCGGACTTGGTCCGCTCATGGGCAACGCACGTGGACGCGCGTTACGCGAGCGTCGCGGAAAAGTGGCCCTGGGAGCTGTGGAACGAACCCGACAGCGGCTACTGGCACGGTAGTTTCGACGACTACGCAAAGCTCTACGACTTCACGGAAGCGGCCTTGCACGAGGCGATACCGGGCGCGGCGCTGGGTGGCCCCGCGGTGATCGCTCCCGACGGCCTGTTCTTGACTCAGTTTCTGCAGCACTGCGCGACCGGTACGAACGCTGTGACCGGTGAAGTCGGGACTCGCCTCGATCTCGTCACCTTTCACGCCAAGGGCGGCGTGGCGGTCAACGCGGATCACGTCGAAATGGACCTCGGCAACCAGCTGCGCCTTCACCGTGCCGGCTTCGATGCGGTCGCGGCGTTCCCGCAATTCACCCAAACGCCGATCTACATCAGCGAAGCCGATCCCGACGGTTGTGCGGCGTGCTCCGCGAACCTGATCGCTGGCGGCGCGTACCGCAACTCAACCGCATACGGCGCCTACGAAGTCGCGATGATGAAGCACACTATCGAGCTCGCGGACCAGGAGAGCGTCGACCTCGAGGGCGTGCTCACGTGGGCTTTTACTTTCCCGGAAACGCCTTATTTTGCAGGCTACCGTCAACTTGCCACGCGCGGCGTCAACCTGCCGGTGCTGGGCGCGTTCGAGCTACTCGGTCGACTCGCCGGAGCGCGCTTGCCACTGACCAGCAGCGGCGCACTCGCGCTCGGCGATATCCTCGAAAGTGGTGTGCGTAGCGCGCCGGATATCGACGGCATGGCGACGCTCGAGGTGGGCGCAATACGCGTGCTGGCGTGGAACTACCATGATGAGCTAGTAGCGGCGGCTGCTACGCCCGTGCGTCTGGCGGTTAGAGTGCCGGCAACCTTCGGTCGCCGTCTGCTCGTGTCGCATCAGCGTGTCGACGAGTCGCACGGTGATGCGCATTCGGTGTGGGTCGCGCAAGGGATGCCGGAGTCCCCGTCGTCGGAGCAACTTGCCGCGTTGCAGCAGGCGATGGCCCCGACGTTTTTAGTCCCCGACCAGCTGCTCCAAGTCGGCGCCGATGACTCGGTCACGGTCGACTTCGAGCTGCCTCGGTTCGGTGTGTCGCTGGTCACCATCACACCGGCGGCGGGCGGCGGTGACTGGTGACTAAGAGCCGCGAAGGGTGATCAACAAAGAAGGAGCTCGCTCGCAGCGGTGTCGACGCACTTGAGTCCTTGATCAACAAAAGTATCTGAATGTGATCGTGGCTCTCAGTGCACTAGTTCAACTACACTGACGAAAAGTCGCTCTCAGAGGAGACCGTTCGATGAAGACGCAGTCCGCCGCTTTGGCGTTGACGATGGTATTTGGCACGATGGTTTGGGCCGCATGCGAAACCGCCGGCGATGGCGCGGCGGGTGGCGCCACCAGCGGCAATTCGGGCGGGAACTCGATCGGCGGTAGCGCGAGCGGAGGCAGCGGGAGCGGCGCTGCTCAGGGCGGCGCGTGTTCGGCGACCGCGGCCTGCGGCGGCGACGTAGTTGGCAGCTGGAAAGTAGCGTCTTCGTGCTTGAGTGTCAGTGGGGAGCTCAACCTCAAACCGTTTGGCAGTTGCGAGCACGTGCCGACGACAGGCTCCCGGAGCGTGACCGGAACCGTGACGCTCAATGCCAACGGCACGTGGGCGGATAGCACCGTGACCACCGGCACGGAGAAGATGACGCTCGGTTCCGAGTGCCTGATGATCTCGTCGACGCCCGTGACCTGCGACGGGCTGGCGGAGTTTCTCAAGACTTACGGCTACGCGACGGCCAGCTGCACGGCGGCGAATGCTGGCTGCGCGTGCTCCACCACCCTCCAGCAGACAGGCGGGCTGGGGTTGGTCGCCGCGGCGCCAACGAAAGACGGCAACTTCACGAAGGTGGGCAACGAGCTCGACACCACCGGCGACACCGACGCCAAGTACTCGTATTGCGCCTCGGCTGGTGGCTTGACCCTGACACCGTTGAGCACGAGTCCGCAGGTTTCAGGCTCGGTCGTCCTAGAGAAGGACAGCGGTGCCGGTACAGGTGGTGCCGGCGGTGGCGGTGGCCAGGGTGGCATGGGCGGCGTTACGGCCGGAGGTAGCGGCGGGGGTGCTGGCAGTGGCGGTGGCGCGGGCGGCAGCGGCGGCTCCGGCACTGCGCCGTGCGACATCTACAAAACCGGCGGCACGCCGTGCGTGGCAGCGCACAGCACCGTTCGGGCGCTTTTCGGTGCTTACAGCGGGAAGCTCTACCAGGTGCGTAACGCGTCTGCGCAGACGAAGGACATCAGCACGCTCAGTCCCGGAGGCTTCGCTGATGGTGCAGCGCAGGTCACATTCTGCAACGGCGGCAAGTGTGAGCTCACGGCGATCTACGACCAGACCGGCAAAGGCAACGACCTTTGGTACCAGGGTACGGGCAGCCCGGTCGGAGGCAGCGACAAGCCCGCCAATGCAGCGCAAGAGCCGCTCAAGGTCGGCGGCCATAGCGTGTATTCGGTCTACATCGCTCAGCAAAATAGCTACTGGGTCGACGCTTCCAAAAATGGCATCCCGCTCGGTGCCGAGCCGCAAGGCATCTACATGGTCACGAGCGGCAAGCACTTCAATGGTGGCTGCTGCTTCGACTACGGTAACAGCGAGCTGAGCCGAAAGTACGTGGGTCCTGGTGCGATGGACGCCGTGTATTTTGGCAACTCCACGCAATGGGGCTCGGGAGCTGGCGCGGGCCCCTGGGTGATGGGAGATCTCGAGGCCGGGATTTTTGCCGGCAGCAAAGGCGGCAACAATCCCGCCGTCCCTACCGTATCCGCCACCTACGTCACGGCGATCGAGAAGAACAACGGCAAGACGGAGTGGGCGCTGAGGGGTGGCGACGCGACGACGGGCAATCTCAATACCTATTTCAAGGGTGGGCTGCCCGGTGGCTGGAGCCCGATGAAAAAGGAAGGCGCCATCGTTCTGGGTAGCGGTGGTGATTGCTGTAGCGGCAACACCAATCTCAGCATTGGCACGTTCTACGAGGGCTGCATCGTTGCTGGTTATCCGTCCGATACAACGGAAGACGCGCTCCAGGCGAACATCGTTGCGGCTGGGTACGGCAAGTAATGCCGAGAGAATTCTTCATGAAAATAAGCACATTTTGGGCTGAGATTTCGTTGCTTGCGCTCGCTTGCGCTTACTGTGGTTGCACCGTGCAAAATACTGCGGGCGGTGCAGCTGGTTCGGGGGGCGACGGCGTGATTCCCGGCGGTGGCATGACGGCCACGAGCGGCACGACTGGCAGCGCCGGCACGGCGGATCCGGGCTTAGTCGGCAAGTGCACGACCACAGCAACGGCGCCGCCGGCTCCTCCGGCAGAAGGCGTCGCCAAGGGGCCGTGTGACATCTACGCGGCCGATGGCGGCGCGTGTGTCGCGGCGCACAGCACGGTGCGGGCGCTGTACGCCAGCTACGAAGGGCCCCTCTACCAGGTCAGAAAGGGCGATGGCACGACGAAGGACATCACCCCGATCATGCCGGGCAGCTTCGCGAACTCGGCGGATCAAGACACCTTCTGCGGTGCCGACGCCTGCACCATCTCGATCATCTACGATCAGTCCGGCCAGGGAAACCACCTGACGAAGGCGCCCGCAGGTGGTGCCAAGACGACGCCTGACAACGAAGCCAACGCCAAGGCCATCCCCGCGACCTTCGGTGGACACAAAGTGTACGGCGTTCACGTCGTGCCGGGCGTCGGCTATCGCAACAACAACGCTTGTGGCACCGCCGAGGGCGATAACGCCGAGACAGAGTACACGGTCATCGCTGGCGACCTGTTCAACGGTGGTTGTTGCTTCGACTACGGCAACATGGAGCGCAACAGCCGCGACAACGGCGAAGGCACCATGGAGGCGGTTTACTTTGGCAAATGCGTTATCTGGGGCAAAGGTGCCGGTGACGGTCCGTGGGTGATGGGCGATCTCGAGAACGGCTTGTGGGCGGGCGATTCGAGCCCGTTCGCTATGAACATGCCGGTGAGTTTCAAGTTTCTCACCGCAATGGTGAAGGGTGATGCCGCCGGTAAGAATCACTGGACGATCAAGAGCGGCAACGCCCAGTCTGGCACGCTGATCACGCCCTTCGACGGCAAGCGCCCCAGCTCCAAATACAATCCGATGCGCAAAGAAGGCGGCATCGGCATGGGCACCGGCGGCGACAACAGCAACGGTGCTCAGGGCAACTTCTTCGAAGGCGTGATGACCGCCCACTACTCGACGAACCTGGCCGACGACGCCGTGCAGGCGAACATCGTGTCCGCTTACGGGCAACCATAGTGACCGGCGCCGGATCACTGAGCCCGAGCCGCGCTGCGTTCGGCCCCCGTGCTTCGGCGTGCGCGCCATCTGCGATTTTTTCGAGTCGCTATGAGCGTGCAGGCGCGGTGGCAAGGTTTGAAAAATGGTGATCAACAAAATCGCCATACACCGTCGAAACCCTGCGTCGGCGTCGCGAGAGCAGCGCTGTGTCGTTTCCCTGTTCGTCCTGGCTCGATCCCGTCACTTGTAGTCTTGCGCCCAAGGCTCGTGCTTCAAACGCGGGTGATCCCAGGTGCTTTCGCCACTCACAAGCCCGACTGGCTGTTTTTAGGAGACGTTCGATGAAGGTGCAATCTGCTTTGTTTGTGGTAGCTGCGGCCTGCAGCGTGACTTTCGGCGCTTGTTCCGTGACTGTGCCCCCGGCGGACACCGGCGGTGGCAGCAGCGGTAGCGGGAGCGTGGCGGGCGCAAACGGAAGCTCTGGAAGTGCAGCGGTTGCTTCATGCACCAACGCAACGGCCTGCGGCGGCAACCCGGCAGGAAGGTGGATGGTGGGCTCCTCGTGCCTCAAGTTGAGCGGGGGCCTAGACCTCGCATCGGCCGGCCTCGATCCGCGCAGCTGCACGAGTGCGCCGATCACGGGCACTCTCAGCGTCAGCGGCACCTTCACCGCGAATGCGGATGGGACCTACACCGACGGCACGACCACGACCGGGACGGCACAGGTTGAGCTCGCCGCAGGGTGCCTGCAAATTTCGGGAACCAGCATCAACTGCCAAGGGGCGCAAACGGCGCTCGAAAGTGCCGGGCTGGGGCAGGCCACGTGCACCTCCGTTGCCAGCGGCGGGTGCACCTGCACGACTGTGGTCAATCAGAAGGGCGGGATTGGTATCCCTACGCCAACGCCGGCCACGAGCGGCAACTACAAGAGCCAGGCCAATGTGCTCTCGTTGACCACCGACTCGGGCGACAAGACGCACGCCTACTGCGTTTCGGGAACCAACCTGACCGTGACCCCGCAGTCCGGCACACCGACAGTGATCACCGGCTCGATCGCGCTCCAGCAAAACACGCCGAACGGCAGCGGAGGCACGGGCGGCGCCGACGGGGCTGGCGGCAGCGTGTCGACGGGTGGCGGCGGCGCAGGAGGCTCGAGCGGTTCAGCTGGCGCGGCTGGTGCAGCTGGCGCAGGCGGGAGCACCGGAACGGGAACGCGAACCGATGGTCCGTGCGACGTCTACGCGACCGCCGCGGCGCCTTGCGTTGCAGCGTACAGCACGATTCGGGGACTCTCGAAGGCGTATACCGGTCCGCTCCTCCAAGTTCGAAATGGCAGTTCCGCCAAGAACACCGGCACTGGCGGCATGACCAAAGACATCATGATGTTGGCGGACGGCTATGTCGACACCGCGTCCATCGACGCCTTCTGCATGGGCTCCATCTGCACGGTGTCCAAGTTGTACGATCAATCTGGGAACGGAAATCATCTGGGTCCGGCCAAGAAGGGCAATACGGCCGGCGGCGCTACGGGAGCTGAAGACGACTACGAGTCCAGCGCGACCAAGGGCGCAGTGACGGCGGGTGGTCACAAAGTCTACTCGCTTTACATGGCCGTTCACGAAGGCTACCGGCTGCAAGCGGTTGGCAAGAACATGCCGCTCGGCTCGGCGTCGCAAGGCATCTACGAGCTGGCGGATGGCACGCATTACGGCGCCGCTTGCTGTTGGGACTTTGGCAACGTCACCACTGATCCGACGAAGTACGGCGTCATGAACACGCTGTTCTTCGGCAAGGCGTATTGGGGCAACGGCGCCCCGAGCGGACCTTGGATGATGGCTGATTTCGAGGGCGGCGTTTGGGCCGGCGGTGCCGTCAAAGGCGACCCCGGTTGGGGAGCGCTCAATGATGCGCATCCTGCAAATCCGAAGGATCCGGCGCTCGCGGTGCCGTTTGCGATGGGCGTCAGCAACACCGGGATGGGAAAGTGGGCGCTTCGCGCCGCCGACGTGAAGACTGCGACGGACTTGGCCACCGCCTACGAGGGCGCGCAGCCGGTGAAAATCAACAACCTGGGTGGTATCGTCCTCGGTGTTGGCGGCGACAACAGCAACAACTCGTGGGGCACCTTCTACGAGGGCGCGATCGTCGCGGGATATCCCACGGCCGCCACAGACCTCGCGGTGATGAAGAATGTCCAGGCTGTCGGCTATACGAAGTAGCTCGGCCGGGCTGGTTTGGGCGGGCGCCCTAGGGTTGAAGCACACGCTGTCGGAAGCCAATCACTCGGCGCGACTACTTCGCGAAGGTGAACGTTCGCGAGAGTGCGGTGCCTTGCTCGCCCTTTGCGTCGAGCAGTGAGTACGGTGCGGCGACTACGGTGTGCTCGCCCACCACCGCAGTAAGTGCCTGGAGGTTGCCGTCGGTGTCGCCGGGATAGGTGAACGGCGTCACGTGCTCGATCGTCGCCTTGCCATCGACGACAAATTCAACGCTGCCTACGTTTCCGGTCACGACAGCCTCCAAGCTGACGTTGCTCGACGCCAAGCTAGCGATGCTGATTGGAGTCGTGGTTGCCAGGTCGCTGATGACGTCCGATGTCTCCGCTTGGCGCAGTAACAGGCTCTCCACCGTGAGCGGGGTTGGGGCGATCGGCATGTCGGCGATGGCAGTGTCGCTCTTGCCCAGCTTGATCACGTCTTCGCCGCAGGCGCAGGTACTGGCGCAAAGGAGCCAGACGGCCTGGCGAAGCAGGCTCCGAAAACGGGCCTTCACGGGAGCTTCCGGCTCACGCGGGCCAGCGAGCGTTCCGCCTCGGTTCGGAGCGGTGAGTCTGGGTAACGTCCGAGCAGTTCCAGCAGCTGACTTCGCGCGTCGTAGAATTGGCCGACTCGTTCAGCCTGAAGTGCCGCCGCCAGTAACCGATTTTGGGCCGCGAGGCTTGCATCGGTAGCGCGTGCCGCCGACGCCGACGGCGGCCTTTGCCCACTTGCGGGGCGATGGTCGCGCGGTAGCGGCGTTGCACTGACGGACGGTGTCGGGGCGACGGCTGGTGGTAGCGCTGGCGTGGCGGCCGGCGCGGACACCACCTTCGCTTGGCAATTGAGCTGTTCGCCGGCACCGACCAGCGCGCGCTTCCCGGCGCGCTCGACCGAGACGAGACCCTCGCTCACTGCGACGCACGTTTGGCTGATTGCGCCGGCGCCGACTACGGTGACCGAAAAGACGGTCCCATGAACGGTGACGATTGCGTCTGGTGTTTGCACCGCAAACGTCGCCCCGGTCCCGAGCTTCGGTACGCGCACACGCACGGAGCCCGCCGCGAGTTGCAGAAGCTCGTGATGCGGATCCGAGCTGATCGCCGAGAGCCGTGTACTCGGACTGACCGCGACCTGCGCACCGCGCAGCGTCCGCAGGATGGCGCTGGCATCGGCAGCCGTTGCGTAGCCGTGGCGCTCGTCGCTTTGCGCGGCGGGTCCCTGTTCGACTTCGAACGGATCGGTGTCCCGCACGCGCATGAGCCAGACGCTTGCTGCAAGAGCGCAGCTCGCGATCACGCCCCCGGCAACTACTGCCCGACGCTGCCACATCTTACGCTGCCGTCGCGCAGGAATGCCACGCACGAGCTGCCGCAGTTGGGGGAGTATTTCTCGGCTTCGCCGCTCCCGAGCGGCCGCATCAGCCACTGCCAATGGCCCGCCCAGGCTGGCCAACGCAGATTTTGATGGTTGTTCGTTGGTCATGAACGCCCCCTCGCGGATCGCTCCAGATTGAGGCGCCGGTCGAGCTCCTGCCGGCCGCGTGTCAAACGCGACTGAACTGCGGCGTGGGTGGCGCGCGCCAGCTTCGCGACTTCCTCCAGGCTATGGCCCAACACGTCGTGCAAGATCAGAGTCTCGACCTGATCGGCCGGCATTCGCGCCAGCACCCGACGCACCCGCTCCACCTCGGCTCGAGCCTCGAGTCGGTTTTCGAGGCTTCCACCGGCTACGCTCAGATTCTCGGCCCAGCCATCGTGACTGCTGAACAAGCGCCGACGCCGAACACGCGCGCGTAGCACGTCGACTCCGACGTGAGTGGCTACGGCGGCAGCCCAGCCGCGCAGCTTGGTAGCGTGGTCGAGGCGTTCCTCGCTCAGCGTCACGATCAAGCGCTCGAACACCTCCTGCACCAAGTCGGTCAACTCTTGGTCGCCGGGTCCGAGCACCCGACGCAACGTCTGCTCGACGACATCATGGACGCGTTCGTACAAGGCATCGGCGGCCCACTCTTGACCCGCGCCGAGGCCCTGCACGATCGCCGCGTCGTCGAGGGACGACGACACCACCGCATTGGTTGCGGTGGCGGGCAGGGTCTGAGCTGGCGCGGCCATTGTGCTCAGTCGTTTGGCGTCGGGAGGATCAGGCACTTTTGGGGGCGGGAAAAAACGGGCTAAAAGGTCAGGCTCAATCCAAGAGTAAATCCGGGTACATAGCGTGGCTCGGCACCGACCCGTTGGCCATCGAGCTCGAGCGCGGCGCGGTGGCCAAACCAGCTCGTCTCCGCACCCAAGAAGGCGTGCAACGGCGGAGCAAGCCGGAAGCTCGAGGTTAGCCCCAAACGGGCACCGTAGCGGGTGCGAAAGCTTTGTTCGGTGCCGTTGCTGGTCGTCGCCGAAACGAGCAGCGTGCCGGACACGGCGGCAAGCTCGAGCCGGAGCGCTACTTTGTCTTCGCTCAGATGAATGAGTCGGATGCCGGCGCCGGCTGCCACGCTTAGCGCTTGCGACTGGACGCGGCCATTAGCGGTTAGCCAGCGCACCGCGACCGCCGGGTAGAGCGGGAAGCTCGGCGATCCGAAGGCAAGTTTCAATTCGGCGCCGAGACGCCACGGATCGAAGTCGAAGCCGGGCGTAGCGACGCCCGAAATGTCTACCCGCACCCACATGCCACGCCGAACAGGCGCCGCGCTCGCGGAAATATCGGCGGCGGCCGGCCGCGGTGCGGGGGATTCCACCGTGGGCGGCGGTTCCGCGTCCGCAACCAGCGCTGCGATCACCAAACCGGCGGAATTCCAGTGCTCTGCACCAAAACTCGAGCTGACGAAGACCAAGTCGCGTTCGCGCTGGACGCTGCCGTCAGCGCGTGAGAGCAGCGCGACGTGCAGCTTGCCTTCGGGGGTGACGCTGACCACCGCGAGGTAGCTCGCCGCCGGCGCCAGCGGATCGGCCTGCCGCACGCAACGCGCTTCGCCCGACACTCGCGCGCAACTCGCCACGATGGCTGGTGCGGCTTCGAACGGAAGCCGAGTGTCTTCGGCGACGATAGCTACGACCGGCAACGGCATCCGTCGTTCTCAACATACTCGCTCCCGCGTTTCCGGCACAGCTGGCCTGTCAAATTCCCCGACGCAGAAATGAGCATGAATTGCGGCTGCTCGTTCGACTGCGCTTTCAATGAGGAGCACAGGTCTTTCGTTGGTGCTGGTGGCTATGACCGGGACTTGGGTGTTTCTCGCGGCGTGCGGCAACGCTACCGGTGAAGGGGCGGGAGCTGTCGACGGTTCTCCGGGTGGAAGCCTCGGGTCAGCTGGATTCCCCGCGGCGGGGTCGAGCGGTGCCGTCGCGTCCGGCGGGGTGAGCGTCGGCGGCACAAGTGGCACCACCGCGGGCGGCTCGGAACCAGGTACCAGCGGTGCGGGCTCGAATGCCGGCGGCGCTGCGGGCGTTGGTGGCAGCGGCGCTGGCGGCAGCAGCGGCGCCGGTGGTGGTGCAGCCACAGGGGGCGTCGAGCGATGGCATCCCTTCGATGTGTTGTTGGGCGGTGCGTCGGCGTCGCAGTTGACCGACCGTGTCAGCGCCAAGTTCACGGGTCCCGGCGGCGAGACGCTCGATGTGCCTGGCTTCTTCGACGGTCAAGCGGGCTGGAAGGTGCGGTTCGCGCCGACCGCGGTTGGGAAGTGGTCGTACACAACGTTGTCGTCGATCGCCGCGTTGAGCGGCAAGACCGGCAGCTTGGATTGCGTCGCAAATACGAACCCGTTGGTGCATGGCAAGCTCGTGGTCGACGCTACGCATCCTCATTTCTTCAAATATGAGGACGGCACGCCTTACGTACTGATGGCGTTCGAAGCCGACTGGCTCGCGCTGCTCGACTTCGGAGATCCGGCGATTCCGAAGGCCAAGTCGCTGGTGGACATGTACACGAGCCACGGCTTCAACCAGGTGCTGATGAACGTGTTCGCCTACGACACCGGTTGGAGGGCAGGCAAGACGTCGAATGAAGACTTCGGACCGCCTGCCGAGTACCCGTGGAAAGGCTCGAACGCCAAGCCGGATCAGAGCCAAATGAACCCGGTTTTCTTCGCCAACTACGACTTGGTCATGCGTTACCTGTTCGACCACGGCGTGGTCGCGCACGTCATGATCAAGGTTTACAACAAGGACGTGAAGTGGCCTGCGAAAGGCTCGGCCGAAGACGACCTCTACTTCAACTACGTGCTCGCACGGTATCAAGCGTACCCGAACTTGCTGTGGGATTTCTCCAAGGAGTCGAACAACGAAGCCGACGCCGGCTACAAGTCGGAGCGCATCAAGTTGATTCGTGACGTCGACGCTTACCATCATCCGGTGTCGACTCACACCGACGTCGGTTACTACGCCAGCGCTGCGTCCAAGGGTCTCTTGGATTTTCGCACCGACCAGAACCAGGACAACTGGTACAGCACGATTGTCTCGCACGAGAGCGCGAACGCTTGGCCGGTGTTTAACTCCGAGTACGACTACGAGATCGGCAACGACGGTGGCAAGACCTACGGCAACGCCTCGGACAAGCTCACGTGCTTCAAGCGCGCGTGCGAGGTCACGATGGCGGGCGCCGGCTTCGCTTACTACTACACGTACCACGCGTGGGACGTCGTTCGACCGACGGAGGTGCCGGGAGGACTTGGCTACTACAAGAACCTGTTTGGCGTAATCTCCGCGACCAAATGGGCCCAGCTCAGCCGCGCGGACGATCTACTCAGCAACGCTGGTGAAGGTCGGCACTGCTTGGCAAAAGCCGGGGCGGAGTACGTCGTTTACCTTGCTGGTGCTGGCACTACGTCGCTGAAGATCGACCAAGTTTCAGGCACCGTGCAAGGCAAGTGGGTGAATCTGATCACCAATCAGGAGCAGAGCATCGCTGCCGTGGCCAACGGTCAGGCGTCGCTGACGAATCCGTGGTCGGACCCCGCGCTGGCGCACCTCGCGCAGTAGCTGCGCGTACCGCCGCGGAGTTTTATCAAATCCGAACGATTCGGCCCCTTCGACGCACAGCGTGGCCAAAAAGACGCACGGGGCAAAGCGTCGGAACGAGCCAGCGGACTTCATGCTGCGAGTGCGTGCCTCGGCAGCACCCAAACTAGATCAGCAAAGTGCCAGAGCTGCGCCAATTGTCGGCTGGCCAGCGCGGAAAATGCCCTAGGGCGGTGGCCGCGTACCGTTGAATTGCTGAATTGTTTCACAGGTTAACGGTACACAGTCCGGATTGCCGTTGTGAGCTCGGCTGTAAACGATCTTGCCCTCGATGAAGTCGCCGTGGAGGGTCGCGCTGGCGTCATTGCTCCAGGTAAACGTGCAGTTGCCTTGAGACGTGGCGATCGTGCCGTCGATCCACATCGTGAGGTCATGACCGTTCGAGTTACCGACGTACATGTTGGTGCCGTGCAAGAGGCCGAGCAGCGCACCGGGAATACCGTCCACGGTAGCGGTCACGGCGCTGTCCTTCTGCGAAACAGTGAGCGCGATATTCGCGTTGCTGTCGCCGACTCCCCAATCGGCGAAGCCGCAGCCGTTCTTGCCGTTGGTTACGGCGACGCTGTAGGCGCCGCTGAAGTCGACGTTTTCGTCGAAGGCCACTCCCGCGCTCGGCGAACAGCCGAATGCAGTTGCCAGAACAGCGCTTGTCGCCCATATGCGGTGCTTCACGGCATGCTCCGTTTCTCCAACCAGCGACGGACCCGGTGACTGGTGAGCCCGCTAGGATTCTGAGCCAAGAAGGCTTGCGCCTCAGCAAGAGCTCGTTGTCGCTGACCCATCCCGTCGAGCGCCTCGATGCGCAGCGCTTTCGCTTCGAGCGCCAGGTTACCGCCGGGGTAGGTGTGCAGTTGCTCGCCGAGCACCTTCAGCGCACCGGCTGAATCACCGGTCGAGAGGCGCGCGCGGGCGGCATCGAAAAGCTCCACCTCGGTTGGCGACGGTGCTGCTACGCGCTTTGGTGATGAGGCGCCCGGTGAGACCTGCGTGTTGGGGCTTCCAAGGTTGGTAGTCGCTTCGGGCTCGGACCGTCGGCTAGCAACGGACGGCGAGTGGGCGAGCGGCGGCGGGGACTGCACAATCGGGGCCGGCACGGCAGCTGCGTGTTCCGGCCGCTGCGGTGGCGTTGCCGACAAACGTTGAGATCGAACGACAGCAACGCTTGCTCCAACCGTCACGATCAACGCCGCGGCAGTCCACTTGGACGCGAAGAGCGGCCACGCGGCGCCGAGCGTAGCCTTGATTGATTTGGCGACAGCGACTGCCGTAGTCGGCGTCAGAGCTGTTGCGGAAGCGAGCCCCAAACCGAGCATCGCCCTTTGTTTGCTGGCGCTGCTCGGTCGCAGATCGCGCGCCGCCCGCACGAGGTCGCGCTCGTCAGTACTTCCGCTGATGCTGAGGCGCTCGAGATCGCTCATGAGCGGGCCGCCTCTTGGAAAATTTCTCGTGCGCGCCGCAGCCTGGAGGCGACGGTGCCCTGAGCGACTGCAAGCACCTCTGCGATCTCCGCCAGGGTCAGCTCTTCAATCTCGTACAAGATGAAAGCCGCGCGCTGCTCCTCGGACATTTTCGCGAGGATCACTTCGAGACGTGCCAATCGGCGACGTTGATCCAAAGCCGCTTCGGGGTTCTCTCGAGCCTCTAGCTCCCAGAGCGCCTCGTCGCCTACCTCACGACGCCGACCCCGTTGACGACGGCTGCGCGCCGCGATGTTGAGCGCGCACGAAGCCAAGAAGGCTCGCTCCTTACCTCGTTCTACTTGCTCGAGCTTTTGGTTCAAGGTCATGAAGGTCTGCTGCGCAGCGTCTTCGACGTCTCCGTCATCGACTCCCAAATGCCTGAGCAGCCTGCCCACGAAATCCCAATGTCGCTCGACCAGGGCGGTGAGCCTGCGGCGCTCGAACCAGCCATGGCCCGGTACCACTACGCGAGGGTTGGGAAGGGATGCGTCCACGAGTTCTGACGGCGCCTCACCGGTCATCGCCACTGGGCCGCGCTTTTGATCACCCGCCGCGGCCTTTTGGCGAAAAACCTTAGAAAAAGGCGCCAATGCCAACTCCCGCGTCCAGCATGAAACCGCCGGTCGCTTGCAGCACTTCGGCGGAGGGCTCGCTTCGAAAGCTAGGCTTCGACCACACGCCCAGCGCACCGAAGCGGGCTTCGAGTAGGAATCGCCCGACCGGGAGCTCAACCCGTGCTTCGCCGCCGCTGGCACCGAGCAGCAGCCAAGCGCCGGAGGCCGAGCTGCGGAGCCGAGCCCGGCCTTCCAGTCCGCCGACGATAGTGCGGCCACAAATCGCCAATGACGCTCCCGAGACGATCGCGCGCGCCGGGCAAAGGCTTGACGTAAATAGAACCGACCTGAGTTGGACACTGCGGGCTGCACCGATTTCGGCCAGCGCCTCGACGCCCCCTCTCAGCGTCGGCGAAAGAACATTCGTGCTGGCACTGCGCCAGAACAACGACGCTTCAGCGCCGGCCATGCGTGGCAACGCCTCACCCAACCCGGACAGATCGAGTGCCACACCCCACTGCCGTGGTGAAGACTGTATCGTGGCGCCAGTTGCTCGCCGCGCAGGCCGTTCGGGCTCGGGAGGAGGTGATGGATCCGGATCAGCAGCCCGGTTGATTGGCGGCGCTGGCGTCGGTTCGTTGGAATCCAAGCTCAGTGCGACGGCCACCGCCAGCGCATCCACCACCGCTGAGCAGGAGGGGGCTTCGGCAATTTTTTGGTCGGTCTCAGTCAGGGAATCACTGATAAGTCTGCCAACAAAACGCGCCCCGTCACGTTCGATCGACGCGCGAAAGCTACGAGCACTCTCGGCCGGCCTCGCCGCTCGTGCGCCAGGGACGCGCTTGAGGATCTCGCCCAAAAACGCGTCCGCCGTCGGACACTCGGCGGGAGCTTGCAGTTCGAGCCGAACCAATACCTGGCGTTCTGCGCTTTGCGCGGCCGGCGGCGCGCTCAGCACAGCGAGCGTGAACGAAATGCCGAGCGCGCGCGCTCTCCGAGAACTTTGGTTGCCACAGATCGAGAGGGCATGAGACGAGGGACGTAACAAAAACAGCTCCGGGACGACGCGAGCGTATCCTTGGCCCCCGGCTAGAGCAACTAGCGTGCCACCTAGTTCATCGTCGCGGTGATCAACAGCGCCGGCAGCCAGAGATGATGCTGCCATTCGGTCTGGTCGTTGTCGTCACCTGAGGGCGCGGCGTAGGCGAGCCGTCCGAGCACTCCAACCGACCAGCGGTCGCCGACCCACCACTCGTAACCGACTCCGCCTGACGCGCCGGCGCCGACCGCACCGTGATTTCGAAAGGGTTGGTAGGTCGAATTGACGAGCGTGCCGTCACCCATGCTGAGTAGCGCCACGCCGATCGCGGCCGTGAAGTGGAGGCCGCCGTGCGCGTCGGGGTAGTAGTCGACGAAGGGTGCGAGCAAGGCAACCGTCGCGCCGTCGAATTTGACGTCGCCGTCCAGGTTCAAAAAACCGCCGACCGTAGCCTTCATGTTGTCCGCTCTCGGGTTGGGAACGTAGGTAAGGAAGCCTCCGCCGCCGAGAATGAGGCCGGGCATTGGCGAGCCGCCAACGAGTAAATCGAAGGCCGCCCCCGTTCCACTCGGCGTGCCCTCCACCCGCACACCGGGAGCGGTTACCGCAGCGGGGTCGAACGCCATCGAAACGCCGCCCGCCGCCCTCAAGAACCAGCCGTCGTGGGTCCTGGGCCGTTCAGCGTGAGACGCTGCGGTGAAGGTCAGCAGCGCGGCTGCGGGGAGGAAGTGTGACGTGGACAAAAAGCGACTCATCGCCGTTCATCGCCCCGAACGCTCAGTTTTGATCACATCGCGAAAAGAAACCACGGCTCGATCAGTTTGTGGGACCCGAGGCGATGAAGAGCATGTTCAGCAGGCTGCGGTCGGTCGAAGCGCTCGTTACCCTCGCAGCTCTTTCGACCGCCTGTCAGGGGGAGGACCCACGCGCCGGGGCCGCGGGGTCCGGCGGCGGTAGCGGCGTTGGCGGCGCCGGGGCTGCGGCTGCAGGTCTGGGTTCATCTGATCCACGGGCGTGTGCGCTCGATGCCGCTGTTGCCGCCACTCCGCTCCGTCGCCTCACGCGCACGCAATACGACAACACGGTGCGCGACCTGCTCGGTCTAGCGACCCACGAAGCTGCGGCTTTTCCCGATGACGATCGCGTCGGTGCGTTTCCCGCCAACCCGAGGCAATCAGTCACGGACGCGCACGTCAGGCGCTTCATGGATGCCGCCGAGCACCTTGCTGACCAGCTCGACGCTGCAGCACTGCGAAAGCTTGCTGGTTGTGCCGCCGCTACGGCCGACGATGCTTGCGCCGACCAACTGATCCAAGTGACTGGCTCTCGTGGCTATCGGCGGCCGCTGTCGCAAGAGCAAGCATTGGATTTGCGAGCCGTTTACCAGCTCGGCAAGCAAGGTGGCGGCTTCGAGAGCGGCGCGCGCCTGATGATCGAAGCATTACTGGCTTCGCCGAGCTTTCTCTATCACGTGGAGCTTAAGCCAACCATCGGCGGCACGTCCGCGAATGTGCCTCTCAGCGACTGGGAGCTTGCTTCGCGCCTTTCGTACTTCCTCTGGCAAACGCTGCCCGACGCTGAGCTGGTTCACAAGGCCGAAGCCGGGGAGCTTTCCGACGCGGTCGCATTGGAGCAGCAAGCCAAACGCTTGCTGGCGGATGCTCGAGCCGAGCAAACGCTCGCCTACTTCACCGAAAACTGGTTGGGCATCGCGTCGCTCCAACAGCTGACTCGAGATAGCGCCAAGTTTCCGACTTTCGACGCGACGCAGGCCCGGGCCATGCGTGATGAAACTTTGGCGTTCGTGAAACATGTGTTCCAGAGCGACGCCTCGTCGTTGTCGGAGCTGTTCACGGCGTCCTACAGTTTCGTACCCGATGCGCTTTTGCCGGTGTATGGCCTCACTCGCCCCGATCGCGAAAGCGCGACAGATGCGCTGCAGCTCGACCCGACCGAGCGCGCTGGCCTGCTCCTTCAACCGAGCGTGCTCGCCGCCCACGCCCCGAGCGATCACACCTCGCCGGTCAAGCGCGGCGTGTTCATCTTGAGCGATATCTTGTGTCACGAGATCAAGCCGCCGGTTGGTATCAAGGTCCCTGAACTACCGCCGCTCGATCCCAACCAGACCACGCGCGAGCGCTTTCTACAGCACGAGCAACCGGGCTGCTCGGGATGTCACGCGCCGATCGATCATCTGGGTTTCACCTTCGAACACTACGATTCGGTGGGCGCTTTTCGCGAAACCGACGGCGGAAAGGCGATCAACGATTCGGGCTCGCTCGAGATTGGCAGCAGCGTCGACGGACCGGTTGCCGGCGCGACGGAGATGGCTAAGAAAATCGCCAGCGCGCCAGAGCTGGGGGCGTGCGTCGTTCGCCAATGGCATCGCTTCGCGCTCGGGCGCTCGGAGAGCGACGCCGACGCGTGCAGCTTGCATTCTCTCGAAACCAACTTGGAAAGCTCGGGCTCCAGCCTCCGCGAGCTGGTGCTCGCCATTCCGCTGCAAAACAGTTTTCGCTTGCGCCCGGCAAACCCCCAATGACGACGAAGGTACGCACATGACTCACCGCAAATTCGCTCGTCGTTCACTGCTTCACGGGCTCGGCGCCTCGCTGCTCGCCGCCCCGCTCCTCGGTGTGCGCGAAGTCCGCGGCCAGCCGGCCCCGACCGCCAAAAATTTGGTCGTCGTAACCTGGCCGGAAGGTTTAGAGACAGGTTGGGAACCCACGGGAACGCAGACTGCGTTTACCTTGGGGAGCCTGCTGGAGCCGTTGACGCCGTTCCAAGATCAACTGCTCGTGATCAGCGGTCTCACGTCGGGCTTCAACATCTTCGAGAGTTTGCTAGCTCATAACTTGGGAACGCTCAGCCTGTGGACCGGAGCGCGCTCGAAGGGCGTGGGTGGGTTGAAGGAGCTCGCAGCAAGCCCCTCCATCGATCAGTTGATCGCGCAGAAGAGCGGCGGCAACAGTACCTTCGCTTCGCTCCATTTCGGTGCGCAAACCAATCGCGACTCGTTCATCAGCACGCCGTTCGTGCATTTCTCGGGGCCCGAACAGCCTGTTCCGGCCGAAGACGATCCGAACGTGATGTTCAATCAGATTTTCGGAAGCGCGCTCAACCAAGACGCGGCCGCGATCGATGCGCTGAAGAAACGGCGTCAAAGCGTGCTCGATTACGTGCGCAAAGACATCAAGCGCCTACAGCCCCAGCTTGCGTCGTCGGATCGCCCCAAGCTCGACGCGCATTTGGGCGGTATCGAGGCTATCGAACGTAGCTTGTCCGCGCTCGGTCAAAATTGCGCTGCGGCGCCGGTAACGAATGTTCCGTCGCGCGATGCCGCGCTGCTCGATGAAAAGTTCCCCAGTGTCTGTCGTTTGCAAACAGATCTGCTCGTCACGTCACTCCAATGCGACCTCACGCGCGTCGCCACGTTGCAGCTCTCCAATACCGACAGTCAGATCAAGATCCCGAACATCGCGACGACGCGCGGTGTGCATGAGGCGCAGCACTCCGGTACCCAGGCCGATCGCATCGCCGTCGGCGAATTTTTCGTGAAGCAGCTGGCCTACGTCTTGGAACGGCTAAAGTCTGTCCAGGTCGCGAATGGTCGCACGCTGCTCGACGACACGCTCGTCGTGATGGGCTCGGAAATGGGCATCGGCACGCATGCACCCGACCCCGTACCGTTCCTGATCGCAGGCGGCGGCGGGAGCTACTTCAAGCTCGGGCGCTACGAGAAGCTCGCGAAAACTCTACCCCACACGCGGCTCTTGGTCTCGGTACTGCAAGCGATGGGTCGCAGCGACATTACGGGCTTCGCCGATTTTCCCGATCCCGACGCGCAGGGTCCGTTGCCGTTCGTTTGAGCTTTCCGGCGCCGGCAGCTCGTCACGGAAGCGCAAAAGGGCCGCTCGCTCTTGAGAGCGCTTACTCTCCCAGTTGTTGGAGGAGCGTCACCGCGCGCGCTCGAACGGTCTGGGTGGCACCGCGTTGTGCCAATTCGCGCAGAACCGGTCGCGCCGCCGCCGCGCGTCCCGACTGCATCCAGAGCTCAGCCAGCGTCAGGCGGGCCGCGTCGCGAGAGCGGACGTCAGCGCTGGAGGTCAGAGCTTTCAGTGCCTGCTCGGCTCCCACGCTATCGTGCCGCCGCATGGCCTCCGTTACCTTGCTCCAACGCGGATCGGTATTCGCGTCGGGCAGCTTGGCACGCGCCCCGGAACCTACGGCGCGCGGCGCGCTCGGCGCGGCCGCCGAATCTGCAATGTGCGGTTGGTCAGCAATCGGCGGCGCGAGAGCTGCCGGCGGGTCGGCTAAACGAGGGCGGGACGCCGAGCCGTGTGACTCGGTTTCAACACGTACGGGGAGCTTCTTCTCTAAACGGCCGTAGGTAGCGGCGACAGCGGCAGCGGTGAAGAGAGCCACCGCGAATGCCCCGACCAAGACAGCAACTTTGCGGGAACGCAGCGGTTCTTTCGCGGAGCGAAACAGGCGGGCGCGCAGCCGAAGCAGCTCACTCTGCGAAAGCTCCCGGCTGTCCCAATGCGCCGCCATCCGACGGCGTTGCTCGACGTAGCTGCGACAGCCGTCGCACGCACCCAAGTGACTCACCAGCTTCGCGCGGCCGGCGATCTCCGCGTCGGAGCAGGTCAGCAGTTGGGCCGCCAACTCGGCATTCGTGCAGCTACTCATGGTGGCCTCCACCGGGTGAAGAGCACGCGGCAGTTCCAAAGTAGGGATCGCGGCGCAGAAGGCGCGATAGCTGGCGTCGTCCGTCGCGAAGTCGCGAGCGCACCGTGAGCACGTTCACCTCGAGCAGGTCAGCAATCGCTTGGATCTCGACGCCCTGAAGATCGTGCATGGTCACCACAACCTGTAGCTTGGGGCGGAGCTTCGACACCGCGTCGCGAACGCATTGCTCACGTTCGCGCCACTCGAGCGGCTGGCTCGCGTCTTCCGTCAACGCGATTTCAGGCAGCTCTTGGGGCGCGGCGAGTGAGAAACGCTTGGCCCAGCGCTTGTACCAGCGCCTTTCACCCAGTAACGTGGAGTAGCAAACGCGGAACACCCAGGTAGAAAGTGACGACCTACCTTCGAAGCTTGGCAAGCCCCGCAAGGCCATCTCTGCAGACCCTTGAACCAAGTCCGAAAACTCCGGTGAGCTCCGTCCGACCAAGGTCTGAACGTGTCGGCAGCACAGTTTGAACACCTCGTCCTCGAGCTCGCGTTGAGATTTGCTAGGCTTCGCGGCTCCGGGCGAAGTCCCGGGGCCTTGGTCGCCACTGATTTCGGCGGCGCCAGTCGAGCTGGTCATCGATGAGTCCGAAATTTTTTGCTTCAACGTCTATTGGTGCCGATACAGGTGGCCTAGAGCGAAACATTTCACCGGCCAACGATCTTCCGGTCAAGCTGTACTTGTTCTCGCGGCTTGGCCGTTCTGGAATTGCAGCAGGATGCTGGCTCATGCTTACCGGCTTGCTCGTGCCCATCTCGGCTAGCGCCGCTGAGTCGCAAATTGCCTGGAATTGTGCGCAATTTGCTGAAGATGCCGAGGCCCGCGCCGCCGTGGAGGCGCGCAGCCGGGTGGAGCTTTCGTTGGTTTCGGCAGGCGGCAGCTTTTTGGCAATTTCTTGCGACGCAGGCCGTGCCCAGGTGGCCCTGCGCATCCAAACGGGCGCTGCGCACCGTGCGGTGGCACGCCTCGCTGAAGTCGATCTGCCAGCGGACTCGGCCCACGCCATCGACGCTTTGGTCGACGCGGTCTGGCACTTGGCGCGCCAGCCCGACGTCGCTCCACCACTGCCTCCGCCCGCTCCCGCTCCCGCGCCCGCTCCCACAAACCCGATCGTTGCCAGGAAGCCGGCACACACTTGGGAGATCTCGACGGGAGCATCTGCCCAAATCTTCAGCGGTGGGCCGCGCGGCTGGGCGGGGCCGACGTTGGCCGCTGGACTGCGCATGCAGCGGCTCGCTGTCGGGGTGGCAGGGGGATACAACGTCGGTTTCGCCGCAATCGACGGGTTGCGACTCTCGGCGCTGTCCACGTGCGCATTTGCCGACTTTGGGATCGTCGGACCCTTGGCGCTCGGCGCTTGCGTCGGCGCGCTACGCTTGTCGGTCAACGCGCCGTCGGAGCTCGCGCCCGGCTCGGAAAGCACCTGGTCCCCGCAATTCACACTTCGATCCAGGCTGAGAGTCGGCGGCTCGCACCTGAGAGCATCGGTCGGCCCGGAGCTTCACTACGGTTGGCGGAGGCCGGAAGTGGCGATCGATGACCGAGTCGTCTTTCGATTCCCTCACCTCTCGCTCGGTCTCGCCGCCGAGCTGACCTACACGCCATGACTCGGCCGCGCGTTTTGCTCGGACTCATTCTGGCCACGGGCTGTGCGGATCGGCTCGACTTCCGGCACCGCGCAGACTCTGGAGACCAAGACTCTGGTGGTGCTGCCGGTGCAGCCGGGGCCACTCAGCCGCTGGGTGCTGAGGTGGCGTACCATCTCACCCTAGAAGAGACGTGTGATGGCCCGAGCCCCGACGCTGCTCGCTTCATCACCACGATGCGCGTCGACGACACCGACTTCCGAACTTGGGGACAGCGGCAAGAATACATGTCGGATGAAAACGTCTTCACCCAAGGCGGCGCCTGCGTGATTCGCGCGGAAAATCGCGCGACGGCGGGCGCGCCCTACACGTCCGGGACCCTGAACACGGCTGGGCATTTCGAGCAGCTGTACGGGTTTTTCGAGGCGCGCCTGCAGCCTCCGCCGGGCGTGGGTTTGTGGTCGGTGTTCTGGCTACGCAGCATTCACGGCTGGCCCCCGGCCATCGATCTGCTCGACTACCTCGACCAAGCCCCCGAGCTTGCGACGGCATCCTATTGGTGGCCAGCCGCGACCGGCTCGAAGGGCGAAAGTTACGCTTGGCCGAGCGCCCAGCTACACGCCGGTTACCATGTGTTTGGTTGCGAGTGGCGCCGCGGCTACCTGGCCTTCTTCTTGGACGGGCAGCGTGTCGCCGAGA
Source organism: Polyangiales bacterium (assembly GCA_038252755.1). Taxonomy (GTDB): domain Bacteria; phylum Myxococcota_A; class Polyangia; order Polyangiales; family Polyangiaceae; genus PMG-095. The sequence goes on from JBBSAB010000097.1 coordinate 27,453, forward strand.
TCAGTCCCCTGACCGCGGAAATCGACGCGCCGCTCTACCCCAGCTTCAACTTATCAGTGCCGACAGCCGAGGACGGTAGGAAACCCCCGGACACGACTACCGATTGGCCTGCCGAGCTGCGCATCGACTGGCTACGCGTGTACGCGGCGGACTGAGGCTTCGACATTTTCTGCTCGCGGGTGCCCGAAGCGGCTCCACAACCTGTATGCGGACCGCATTCGAGGTTGGCCGACGTGTTCGCTGGCTGGTTCCGTTGGCGACTTGGTGCATGGCATGCACCGGTTACATTGAGCCGGCGGATCCGCAAACGCTGGGCACCGGTGGCTCGCTGGTTCCAGGCGTCGATGCGACGGGCACACCCGCCGCGGCTGCTCCATCCGATGCGGTCGTGCCTGCAATGGAGGTTGCGTGCCAAGGAAGCGCGAAGATTGGTGCGTCGATCATGCGCCGACAAACCAACGCGGAATACGTCCGCAATGCACGCCTCCTGCTCAATGCCGCCAGCGCCGATGTCGACATTGCGATGTTGCCCGGCGAGGCAACCGTTAACAACTTCGAAAACGTTGCAGGTCTGCAGTCGGTTTCCGAGCAGCACGTCACGGCCTTCGATACAGTTATCAAGACTCTGGTAGCTGCGACGCTGGCGAATCCACAGGCTCGCGACGGCCTGATCAAGTGTGCGCCAGTCGCAGCCACCAGGGCGTCGTGCTTGGGGTCCTTCGCCAAAGAGTTCGGGCGTCGAGCTTTCCGCAGGCCCCTGTCCGACGCGGAGCTTGCCGCCGTCGCAGAGCTTGGCAACGTTGCCGAAAACGACACCGACCCTTACGCGAGCGTTGCGCTGATTGCTCGCGGCCTGATCACTGCGTCTTCCTCGTTGTTTCTCGTCGAAATCGGCGCGCCAGACCCGTCAGCACCGAACCGCTCGGACTACTCGTTGTTGAGCTCGTACGAGCTGGCTGCGCGCGCGGCATTCCTGGCCTGGGGCTCGGGCCCGGATGATTGGTTGCTCGACCGCGCGGGAAGCACCGACTTGACGACCACTGACGGTCGCGCGGTCCTCGCCGATCACCTGCTAGCTGATGACCGCGTTCGCGTCGGGCAACGCGATTTTTTCTATCGCTGGTTGAGAATGCGCGACGTTGCACGAGCGCAGCGGGACGTACAAAAAGAGCCAGCATGGACCGACGCGTTGAAGGATTCGATGATCGAAGAGACGCGCCGGCTGGTCGAAGATGTCGCTTGGACGCCAGGCAGAGACTTTCGGGAAGTGCTGGACGCCAAATACACTTTTCTCGACGCTCCGCTGGCAACCCTCTACGGCTTGTCGGCACCCGGTGCCGCATGGGCAAAGGTCGAGCTACCTGCCGGCGCACACCGCGTGGGCATCCTGACACAAGCGAGTTTGCTGACGGCCACCGGCCGTATCAAGGCAAAGGCGATTCTGCGCGGGAAGCTGATCGAGGAGGCTCTGCTATGCCAAACGCTTCCAAGCCCGCCGCCTGACGTGCCCCTGCTCGCGAACGCACCGGTCGCAGCCGATGCTTCCGACCGCGAAAGATTGACGTCACATCGCAGCAACCCGGCATGCGCGGGTTGTCACAAGCTGCTGGACGCGGTGGGTTTTGGCTTGGAAAACTACGACGACCTCGGGCGCTACACCGCCGCCGATAGTAGCGGTCACCTGGTCGATGCGCGCGGGGCGCTCGCCGGGTTCGAGCCGGAGGATTTCGACGGCGCGCCCGAGCTCGCCGCAAAGCTGAAGAACTCCGACGCTTTCTCGAGCTGCGTTTCTTTGCAGCTGTTTCGATGGGCGACAGCTCGGCCCAACGAAACCGAGGATGACTGTGCGGTTGCCGGGCTTTGGAACAAGTTCAAGAGTTCCGGCTTCGACTACCGGTCGATGCTGTCGGCGCTGATCACCAGCGATGGGTTCCGACACAGGAACATCAAGCAACCATGAGGCCGCGATGAAAAATTTTCGTTTGGATCGTCGTGCGGCTTTGCGTGGAGCCGGCACCCTGATTGCCCTTCCGCTGCTGGACGCCATGCTGAACGACCGCTGCCAGACGTTCAAGACGGCCACGGCGGCGGAGGCAGCTCCTCCGACTCGCCTGTTCGTCTGGTCTTTCGGTAACGGGACGCGCATGGACCTGTGGCAGCCGCAAGGCCCCGAAGGCTCACTCACCAGCGCTGGTCTTTCTCAGGCGCTTTCGCCGCTCGGTGCTCAAGGCGGGACTGACCTCACCAGCTCGCTTACCGTCGTCACGGGCCTCGACCACAAGCAGACGGTGTTGTCCGGTGCACACGATGGCGTGTTCATCGCCAGCGGGGGCCCCAACGTAAAGTCGAATTTGTCGGGCTATCCGTTACCTGGTGGGCCTTCTATCGACCAAGTCGCGGGCGACGCCATCGGCGCCGCCACCCGGTTGAAGGCGCTCCCGATTTCCAACGACAAGGACGAGCTCATCAATTGGTGCATCCTGTCCTGGTCTAAAACGGGCTCGCCAATCCAGCCGTACCGCAGTCCCAAGCTCGTTTTCGAGAAGCTCTTTGGTGGCGCCATGCCAGACGCAGGCAAGCAGCGCCAGGCGCTGTATGACAAAAGCGTTCTCGACTTCGTCCTTGCAGACGCGACACGACTCAGCTCACGGCTAGGGAGCGCCGATCGCGCGAAGGTCGAGGAACATCTGGAGGCGGTCCGGCAAGTCGAAAAACAGTCGAGCGACGCGAGCGTAGCGTGCGTCGCCACTGCAACTCCGGAAGAAGCCGGAGAGGACTTCGTCAAGCGGGGACGGATTTTCGCTGACCTGCTAGTGCTCGCCATGAAGTGCGACATCACGCGCTTTGGCACTTTCCATTTGCAGAACTCGGACGGCAACCAAGTTTGGCCGGGAATGTCATGGCAAGATCACACCGCGTCCCACGACGCCGGCGACGACGTCGTGCTCGAGATCACGCGCCGCAAAATGGCAGAA
>JBBSAB010000098.1:0-30345 GCA_038252755.1 Polyangiales bacterium
ATCACGCGCTTTGGCACTTTCCATTTGCAGAACTCGGACGGCAACCAAGTTTGGCCGGGAATGTCATGGCAAGATCACACCGCGTCCCACGACGCCGGCGACGACGTCGTGCTCGAGATCACGCGCCGCAAAATGGCAGAATTTCGCTACTTGATCGAAAAGATGGCTTCAACCATCGAAGGCGATCGGACCTTGCTCGATCATTCGTTGGTGCTGTGCACGAGCGAAATCGGCCAGGGAAACGCGCACAGCACAGACAACCTTCCCGTCGTGATTGCGGGGCGGGGTGGTGGCATGGCCTCGGGTCGATTGCTGAAGCGCCCGCATGCCAACTACAACGACATGTTGTGCTCGCTGCTCAACTACGCAGGCGTTCCGCAGCAGGCATTTGGCATTGAGGGTAAGGGGCCGCTGGCAGGTCTTTGAGCCGCCGCCGCACCCGCAACATTTTCTGCTCAACGGTGCTCCAACAGGTTCCACAATCTATATGCGGACCGTAACCGAGATTGGCCGGCTCTCGCCCCTCGGCTTCGCCTTCGCCCTGCTGGTCGGCTGCAACGCCGTCATCGCCGGCAATGCAAGCGGAGGACCGACAGGTGGAGGCGGTTCGAACAGCGCTGGCGGCACGTCTATGGGTGGCTCCATCGTCGCGCCGAATGACGTGCCGACTCAAGCGATTGGAGCACTGACGTGCGACGTGCGCTACGCCCCCGATGGCCGCGTTTGGCGACTTTCTCCAGAACAATACGCGGCGGCGGTTGCCGATTCGTTCGCCATGAACGTCGACATCTCAGCCATGCCCAAGGACGGCATCAATCAATCCACTGGCTTTTCGACGGGCTCGTCCGACAACTACGTGACCGTTGGCTTTGCTGACGTCGTTTGGGACGCGGGCAAGCTTGCGGCGGAGAGCAAGGCCGCGCAGCTGCAGACTCAAATGCCGTGTTTGAGCAGCGCGCCTGACGCCGCGTGCATCGCTTCGGTCGTCACGCAGGTGGCAGGGCGCGCATTCCGACGCCCTTTGCCAGACGCCGAAACCCAGCGCTACGTGCAATTTTTTCAAACGCAGTCGAAAGTCAACGGCGAAGGGGCCGCGCTGCGCATGCTGCTGCAGGCGATCGCCAACTCCCCCGAGCTACTCTATCGAACCGAGCTCGGCAGCGGAGCGCCGGGCAACGTGCAGCTGCTCGATCACGAGCTGGCAGCGCAGTTGTCGTTCATGCTCACCGACGCACCGCCGAGCGACGCGCTGCGGGCCGCAGCGGACGCCGCTCAGTTGTCGGACCGTGCGACGGTCGCCAAACTTGCGAAAGATTTGCTGGCAACGCCGGCAGCACACAAGAAGGGCGACCAATTCGTCAGCCAATACCTGCAGCTGAGTGGGCTCGATTCAAAGGTCACCGATGCCGCCGTCGCCGACGCGATGACCGCCAGCACGCAAGCGTTCTTTTCCAATCTGGCCTTCGATAGTCGCGGCACCTTCACCGATTTGATGACCGCCCCTTCCGCCTACGTGAACGCGGCGCTCGCGCCTCTTTATGGCGTGGCCGCGTCCGGAACTCAGCTGATGCGCGTCGAGCTGGATCCCACCAAGCGCGGCGGCTTGCTCACGCAGTTGGGGTTCTTGGCGGCGAAACCCGGTCCGATTCATCGCGGACGCCTGATTAAGGAGGGCTTTCTGTGCGGAGACATTCCCGCGCCGCCACCCGGAGCTTCGCTTCAGAAAGACAAGTTGGCCGGGCCCGATCCTGACGCCACGGAGCAGCAGCGCTGGCAAAATTTCAAAAGCCAGCAGCCGTGCGGCGGCTGTCACACGATGTTCCAGCCGTTGGGCCTTGGCTTCGATCACTACGACGAGATGGGGCGGTACCGCGATACCAATGCTGCGGGCAGAAGCATCGACGCCAGCGGCGCCATCGTCGGCACGAGTGACGCTGACGGCAGCTTCGTCGATGGTCTCGAGCTCGGGAAGAAAATCTCCGCTAGCGCCACCGGGCGGTACTGCTTCGCCAAGCGCTACCTGAGCTTTGCGTTCGGCCGCGATGTGACCACGGGCCGCGACGCCTGCGCAATCAAAGGCGTCGGTGATCGCATGATTCAAAACGGCCTCGTACTTTCCGAGCTGTTCGTAGCCATGACCCAGGACGACAGCTTCTATCAAAGGAACAACGTCGAATGACGAAATCGGCATCGAGTCTCCTTCGGCCATCGCGGCGTGACTTGCTGCGCGGGTTGGGCGCTGGCGCCGTGTTGCTCGCGCCTTTCGCCCGTAGTCGCCGCCTGGACGCGGCTCCGGCCGTCGACGGGAACTTGCTGGTGTTTTTTACGCCAAACGGCTTCGCGCGCGACAAGTTCGACGCCGTCGCCAGCGCGGGGGGCGGTTACACGTTCAAACCATCGCTGGCGGCCCTCGAACCGCATCGCAGCAACGTGAGCGTCATTCGTGGCCTGTGCAACAAGTCGGCTTCGACCAAATCGAGCCACGAGGACTGCGTCAAAATCCTCACCTGCGTCTCGGGCGCTGATACCTCTACCGGATACGGGCCGTCAATCGACCAGGTCGTAGCCAAGCAGTTCGGCGGTCGTCCGCTGACGCTGGCAGTGGAGAAGTTCAACGCGGAGCCCAATTGGCAGACAAAAATCAGCTGGGTCAAAGCCGGCGCATTCGAACCGCACGTCAAGAGCCCGAAGGCCGTGTTCGACAACGTCTTCGGCAATTTCATGCCGCCGACGGCGGGTGACGCAACGCGCGCGCCCGATCCGATTTTGGCTCAAAACAAGAGTGTCTTGGATTTCGTGCGCGGCGACATCTCGCTGTTCAAAAGTAGGCTGTCAAAGGCTGATCAAGCCAAGCTCGATCTTCACCTCGACGCCTTGCGCGAGGTCGAAAAGCGCGTCGCAACGACGCCCGATCTGAGCCGGTCCGGCAACGCGGCGGCGTGCGCCCTTGATGGCCTGTCGCAGCGAGCCAGTGCCGCGCAGCTCGCGGATCAGGTCGACAATCTGAAGGCGCAAGGCGAGACGATGCTGGACTTGGTAGCGACCTCGTTTGCGTGTGGCCTCAAGCGTTCGGCAACGCTGTTTTGGCAGCCCGCTTCCGACGGCATCAACCCCAATCGGGGCGGCGGCAATCACCACCAGGTAAGCCACTACGAGGCGCCCAACTCCGCCGAGCAGTGGCCGGCGATCGACGCTTGGTACGCCGACCGCTTCAAGTACGCCATCGAAGCGCTGGCGAGCCGGGGCGTGCTAGACAACACGGTCGTAGTTTGGGTCACCGAGATTTCCGAGAGCCACAATCAGAACGATTTCGTCAACCTGGTGGCTGGCGGTAAGAATCTCGGCATCAAGCTGGGGCAGTACCTGAAGTACCCGTTCGTTGGCGATGAAGGCGGGGGCGTCTCGGTGGGGCGAGATGCTCGCAACAGGAGCCAAGCTGATCTTTGGGTTTCGATTCAGAAAGCATTGGGCATCGCGCAAGATACTTTTGGCGATGCCGAGCACAGCAGCGGCGGCTTGACCGAGCTTCGGAACGGCTGAAGCCCAATGGCTGTAGAAAGCATGAATCTCGCGCTGTTTCGGTGGTTGATCGGGGCGGCGGCGGTTATTTGCGCCTGCCAATCTACGCCGACGCCGGCGCCGAGCGCGGTGCTCGCCTCGGGTGCTGGCGGCGTTGAGGACGGAGCGAACCCCAGTCCCGCGGGCAGCGGAGGCATCGCGGATAGCACCTCATCGACAGCGGGCGCCTCCGTCGAAAGCAGCGGTGCGGCGGGCGCGAACGGAGCCGGCGGCTCTCCGAGTAGCAGCGCCGGCTCGGCGATTGGCGGCGCGGGATCGGCGGGCGCGGGATCGGCGGGCGCGCCTTCGAGCAGCAGCTGTCCGTTGCCCACTGCCGCCGTCTGCCTCGACTTCGAAGGCGCGACTCCGCTTGCCGGTTTGAAGCTCGATGGCGACGACATCGACGTGAGCTATTCCGAGCACGCGCACGGCGGCGCGAGCCTGCACTTTGGTAGCGTCACCCCGAACAAGCGGCCCTCGGTCACCACGAGCGCCCTGTCGGGCATCAGCAACGTGCTGTGGGGCCGCTTCTTCCTCTACATGGACGCGGGCGCACCGAGTGGGCACGGCGCGCTCGTGAACGCCTTTGATCAAGCTGGTAATTGGTATGAGCTCGGCTTTCAGTTCAGTTCCTTCCACGGAAACTGGCATGTGCCGGCGGGGGTACCGGAGCGGGCGATGAATAGTGACCAGCAGATCCCGCGCAAAGTGTGGTCTTGCGTCGAATTCCTGTTCGACGGTGCGCAAAAAGCCGAAGCCCAGATCTGGTCGAATGGCGAGCTCGTCAAATACACTCAGAAGGCCGGCTACCCTCCGATTGAAGCCGTCGCTCAGTTCAAGCGCGTCACGATCGGCTTCATGGCGTACCACGGCACCTCGCTCAAAGACTACGAGGGCGACGCCGCGCCAAGCGCCACGCAGATGTACATCGACGACATCGCGCTGGGCCCCGAGCGCATCGGGTGCAATCAGACCGTGCAGTAGCCGAGCGGGCGGCCAGGGGATTTTCCGGTCGTGGTAAGTTGGTTCCGGTGTTCAAGCCTACCGTTCGCAGGGCCCGCATCGTCGCAGCAAGCCTTGCCGCCATCGGCATCTTCTACGTCGCCTGTTCGCCCGGGGGCAGCCCGTCGGGCGCGCGCAACCCGGTTCCTGGAAGCGGCGGCACTCCGGATGGACGCCGCCAGCTTCGCAAACTCGAATGCCCCGAATCCCGGCCCTCGATCGAGATTGGCTGCGGCTGTGCCGTCGACGGCGACTGCGCAGTGGCTCTGCACGTCGTGGATTGCTGTGGCAGCGCCGTGGCCATCGGAATCGCACGATCGGAGGTGGCAATCTTCGAGAGCAAGGAGAAGGCTTGCAACCCATCCGCTGGCCTTTGTGAGTGTGTCGCCTCGCCGACTCGGACAAGCGACGGTGTCCAGGGCGCTGATCCGCACGAGATTGGAGCTCGTTGCACGGGCGGCGTGTGCGTCACCTTCTCCCGCTCCACTAAAGCGTCCCCGCCGCCGGCGGTAGCTTCATCGATGCCTGCGACCGAACCCACGCCGACCGCAACGCCCAGCATATCCTGCCGCGGGCGGCACTGCGTAACAGTACCAAACCGAAACCAGATCGACCGAGAGCACATCGAGTGCGTGGCGAGCGACGATCCTGGGGGCCCACCAATCGGCATGACGGACGGCAGCGTTTGCTACTGCAATGGCGCCACCGATCGCTGCGAGGGAACACGCGTCGAGAAGGTGCCATGCAAAATGGAAAGCGACTGTTGGGTCAGCTCCGCACCCGTCTTGCATCCCATCCGACGTCCGCAGGGGACGCATCACCGCTTTGTCCCCTGCGTTGACGGCGAGGTCCCGCCTATTTGCAGCGAGGGCTTCTGCGCGCTCGGTTTGCCGTATTTATGTTAGGTGAAATCTGCCTGCGCCCCGCGCCGGAGGCTAGGCAAATGCTACCTAATCTCCGGCGGTTTCGGGGGTCATGCCGCTCAGAAGTAGTCGTGCGCGGGGACGAAGATGCACAGGAGGCCGCCGAGGTCGCGACCGTCTTCGCCTTTGTGCGTCACCTCGACGGCGTAGGCGACGTGTTCCTTGCCGCACGGCTCGACCTCGAGGAACGTTTGACGCGCCTCGCCGTACAGCAGGTCAAGCTCGTGCTTGCCCTTGGGCTCCATTAACTTGGTTCCGGGCTGCAGCAATCGCTTCACTGTCGCGGCGTTTACTTCACCCCTGACATGCATGCGCGGCACGCAGTGGGCGGGTGCATCTTCGCCAAGATGCTCGGGGCGATAAAACAGTCGTTCGCGGCCCTCGCCGATCAGCAAGCCCTTCGGCACCGCGAACTTCACCTGTCGCTGCGCCAGCATGCGATCGATGCCCCGCATCGAAACCAGCTGCTCGAGCTTCTCGCGGTCCTTTTTCGGATCGAGCGCGTTGACCTCGAGGAACGTTTTCTGGATGTCGCGCTGCATGTTGACTGCCGCGAATGCGAAGCCCATCGGCCGGCTACGGCCCCCCAACATCGAGACGACATTGATGTTGTGGATGGCAGACTGGGGATCCGTAGCGGGCGAAGCGCTGTTGTAGCCCTGCTGCGCGCAAGCTCCCCCCGGTGGGCTGTTGTTCGCGACGCGAGCCAACAAGCAAAAGTGCCCAAGGTTCGTAAACGTGTACGACCAATTGGTGAAGTACGTCTCCTCGGTACCCGCGACAGCGTGACCGGGAATGACGGCATTCAGGTTCACGATGCGCTGAGCCGTAATGATCGGAAAATTGGCCGAGCATTTGGGCTTGAACGCGCCAGTCGCGGTCAAACTGCTCGATCTGCTGCATTTCGATGGCGCCTCGGAGGCGCTGAATCGATTCCACCGAGAGGCGCGCTCGGCCGCGGCGATTCGCAGCCCGCACGTTGTGCAAATCTTCGATCACGGAGTGGACGCGACGTTCGGGGTGCCGTTCATCGTCATGGAGCTGATGGACGGCGAGAGCCTAGCCAATCGGCTCGCCCGTCTTGGTCGCATCGGCCCGGAAGAGGTTGCGCGCATCTTCACGCACGTGGCGCGGGCGCTGAGCCGGGCGCACGAAGCCGGCATCGTGCATCGCGACCTCAAGCCCGACAACGTGTTTTTGGTCCGAAACGAGGACGACGAGGTCGCCAAGGTGCTGGATTTCGGCATCGCCAAGGCGCAGGCGCACGGCTTGAACCCAGACTCTGCCACGCGCACGGGTGCCGTGATGGGCACCGCTTACTACATGAGCCCCGAGCAGATCAGCGGTACCAAGAACGTCGATTTCCGCACCGACTTGTGGGCGCTCGGCGTGATGGCCTGCGAGTGCTTGACAGGTAAGCGCCCCTTCGAGGCCGATAGCATCGGCGGGATCACGCTCAAGATTTGCATCGAGCCCATCCCGCTACCGTCGAGCTTTGCCCCTGTGCCGTTAGGCTTCGACGCATGGTTCACGAAAATGTTGCAGCGCGATCCGCTGCAGCGTTTTTCCTCGGCGCGCGAGGCTACCGAGGCGCTCCGACAGCTGTGTTTGACCCAAAGCGGAGCGCAACGTCTGAGCTCGCCCCTGGCGGAGTCGAGCGGCGCTTTCCAAGCCACGGTGGCGGCAACGGGTAGTCCGTTCTCGCTGTCGGCGAACGAGGCTGCTAGCGCCAGCGCGCACAAGCGCAAGAGCATGCTGCCTTGGCTGGCGGTTAGCGCGGTGCTGATCACGTTGGCCGGTGGTCTCTAGTTCCACAGCGTCAGCAAGCCGCCGCTCATCGAAGGTGCCGGCCCGAGCGCGAGCTCGCCGCTCGTTGCCGGGGCGGACGGCACGACGGTCGCGGAGCGCTCACCGGCGCCCAGCGCCGCACTTGGCCAAGTGGCACCGGCCGTCGCGCCCAGCCCGCTCGGCAGCGCCCCTCCATCCGCATCCTCAGCGCCCGTGACTTCCGCGCCCGGGTTGCTGCCCGCGCGTCCGTTCAAGGGCGCCGCAGCGCGCCCCGACCATCTGACCCGGGCGTCGACCGTCGCCCACGTTGCCGCCGACTCGCCTGCCGTCGCCGTGCCGTCGCTCAAGGCGCCGCCCCCACCCAAGCCCGCCGAGTCCGCCGCGCCCGTGCGAGATCTGCTCGACAGCCGCTAGGTCAATCACCGAAGCGGGCGCGGTCAGTACTCCCGCCCCCTCTAAAAAGCTCAGTCGGAACGCAAGCTCCGTTGTACAGCTCGCGACGCGCCTGGCGAGCAGCGAGCAGGCTCAGCGCTGCGTCGCCACGCAATGGCTGCGTTACGCGCTGGCGCGGCACGAGACCGACGACGATGTTTGCTCGCTACAAAAGCTGCAAAACGGATTCTTGGCTTCGGCGGAGATTTGAAAAAACTGGATCGGCACTCTCACCGGGGCTGCGGCCGGCCCGCAGGCCTCAGGGCGCACCTTGCTCGTCTGCACCGATGTCGGGCGCGCCCACGTCGTGGGGAACTCCGTCGATATCGTCACCCGCCTCTGGCAGAACGACGCCCTGGTCGATGGCGGAAACCGCCCCCGGAGCGAGGTGCAGGTCGCCGGTGGAGGCATCGACGAAGTCCTGGCCTGTGATGCCCTCGAGGTTGTTCGACGGCTCAATTTGTCCGCCCTCGCGGGACGTCATGCGAACGAACAGATTGTTGCGAACCTCAGCCAAGGTCGTTGGGTACCGGTAGTCCAGCGAGGAGTAAGCCGCCATCGGGTGAAAGATGGAGTTGTGGAAAACCTTGACCCCGTATGCCCGCGACAGCTCGATACCCGTGTCGAACTGCGCGATGTTTGCGAATACGAAATTGTTCCGAATCATGCCGTCATAGTGGCCGATGGGCTCGATGCCCGGGTACGGGTCGTCGGGATAGAGCCGAGCCGGCGTTCCCACGTCACCGCCCAAGCCGATGCCCCGTGCGCAGTCATCGATGACGTTGCGCTCGACCAAGGTGTCTCGCGAGCCTGCCCAGAAATGCACGGCGTGTTGCGCAACGCCTGATGCGGGGCAATACAGGCCGCGGAAGGTGTTGTTCCGGACTGTCCAGCCCCGCACCCCATTGGCGTTTATTCCGCCCATGTCGCACGCGACTTCACCAGGTGAAATGCGTTGTCGTCCATCGGCGGTAAGCTCCAGGGTGGAGCAAGCAAGGCTGCCGTCGTCAGCGTACGTGCCGGACGCGCCCCAGCCGCTGTCGATTTTGATCAGTCGCCCACCCGTGTCCACGACGTGAAGGCCCCGAAAAACGAGCCCGTTAATGTCGCCCGTTGCGGGAGGCACCACGTGGATAGCGTGATAGAGCGCGCGCTCGATCGTCACGTCCGCGATGGTCACGCGCGAGGCAGCGATGCGGATGACCTCCTCCGTGACGTATTGGCCATCGAGAATGACTGCGTCGGCGCGGCCCGAAGCGGAGCGCATCGTCACGTCGTCGCTACCGAACACCAGACCCCGCGCCAGGCCATCGCCGGCTGGCGCGTAGACGCCATCTGCGAGCAGGATCGCCGTGCCGGGCGGCGCATTGGCCACGATTTTGGCAAGATTGTCGGCTTCGTCGACCCCGACGCAGGTCACCGGTCCCGTCGGCGCGGCAAGCGGCTCGCAGCTGCCGCTCGGGCCCTTGGCGATGGCAGCGAGCAAGAGCGCCAGGCAGCCCTGATCGGCGTCGCTCTCCCGATCGAGACGCCGCGACAAAATGTCGTTTGGATAACAACCAGTGAGTAGCCAAAGGACAGCGATGCCGCCACGCAGCGGCGGCATCTTAGCGACCGGCATTGCCCTTCAGGTTCTGCAGTCGCTGCCGCATCGGCTCCGCGTGCACCCCCGCTGGATAGCTCGAGAGCAGGCGCTCGATCGCCAGCTGTTCCTCTGCGCCGCGTCCCAAAGCTCTGAGCGCGCGGATTCGGCCGTACTGGGCTTCTTGTTCGAGCACACGATCACCGCTCGCTAAGTAGGCGTCGAACGACTTCAGTGCCGAAGCTGCGTCCGAAAGCCGCGCCAGTTGCAGGTCTCCCAGGGAGACGAGCGCAGTGCGAGCTTCCGCCGAGCGAGGCTGTTGAGCTATCAATTTGCGGTAGACGGTCGCGGCTTCCGCAAAGCGCCGCTCGGCCCTTAGCTCGAGCGCGTGACGCAGGAGGTCGCCCAGACCCATCGGCGCCACCGGACTGCTCGCCTCCGCCGCAGCGTTCGTCATGGATGCGCTAGCTGAGCCCAAAGCTTCCGGCCTAGCAGGCGTTGACGGAACCGAAGCCGCCGCCAACGGCGCTTCCGCGGCGGCCGCCAAAAGCTCCGGATCATCGCGTAGCAAGGCTAGATCGTTGGTTTCGTCAGCGGCTGTACTGCGGACGGGGGGCTCCGCACCGAACGCCAGCTCTTGATGCGCGCCGAGCGCCCGCTCGTAGGTGCCGGCTGAACGCACTTTCACGGAGCCGCGCAAAACTCGCACCTTGACCGGCCCCCCCGTCGCGACCTCCACCGAGAAGATGGTGCCCACCGCGGTCACTACGGTCCCGCCCGTGGAAACCGAGAAACTGGTGCCGGCCGGTTGCGGCGATAGCGACGCGACGATCCTCCCCCGCACCAGCTCAAGCCGACGATGAGCGAGCGCCGTGTCGGCGATCCGAAGCTCGCCGCCTACGGAAAGGCACACGCGCACGCCGGGCTCGATCAAGAGACACGCCGGCGATCCATCCGCGCGCAACGTTTCGCCCTCGGCCACGGCTTCACCGATCCTGCGCACGGCGCTTCGTGCCGTGAGCGGGCTGCCGGACCCAACCACGACCCGCGCAACCGAGGTCCCGGGCGTTGCTGTGCCGTTCGGGCGCGAGGATACAAAAAGGATGCCGGCTGCCGCGGCCATCGTCGCGGCAAGAGCCAAGCCCAATCCTAAACCGCGACGTGACTTGGCGCGGATAGGCGTCGGCGGCGACTCACTGGCCTCCAACTCACTCCAAAATTTTGTGAGCACGGTATCTTCGAGCAGCAGGTCTCGCTCCACGGCCGCTGTCGGTGCAGCTTCTTGCGCCTCGAGCTCACGCCAGGCCGAAAGCTCCGCATTGCACGCCGAGCAGCCTCGTGCGTGCTCGATGCCGAAGCGGACGTCATCTGCTGATACCTCTATTTCTAGCGCTTCGCGGTCAGCGATGCTCGCCCAACGCTCACAGTCGCGCCGGCTCACGGCTTCACCTCCAGACGCAACCCCACCACGCGATCTTTGCGGATCATTCTGCGAACTGCCAAGCGCCCGCGACTGATGCGCTTCTTCACTGCGTTGGGGCTACTCTCGACCATCTCGCTGATTTCTTCGAGCGAATACCCGGAGGCGTGGCGTAACAAGAGCACCATGCGGATCGGCTCCGGCAAGCGACCGAGGTACTCGCTCATCGGCCGTACCACGTCCTCGGCTGCGGACGGCTCTGCCGGAGGCTCCGCGACCTGTTCGAAGTCAGCCTCGAAATCGACTTGATCGAAGGCACGACGGCGGCGTCGCACCAGCACGGCAGCGGCCCGTATGACGACGCGCTCTGCCCATCGTTCGATCGAACCGAGGCCTTTGTACTGTCCCGCAGACTTGAGGATTTCAAGCAGCGCCGCCTGCGCAGCGTCGTCGGCGTCGGCAGGATTGCGCAGGAGCGCTCGGGAGACTCGCCGGACTTTGCCGCTGAGACGAGCAACGAGCTCACACTGTGCGCGGCGATCGCCAGCTGCGACCCGCGCCATGAGCCGGGCGTCCTGCTCGAAGGCTGGTTCGGCGGCCATGTTGGAGTTTCCAGGCAGCTCGGGCGCAATAATTGGAACACCACTCGATGTCTCGGTGCTCGGCGAGCCCAATTGCGGGCCGCTATTTTTGATCACCAAAGCTCCGCCACAATCCCCACGCTGAGCGCGGGCCGTAGCCGTCTGACGTGGATCGCCACCGGGGCGGTCGGACCATCGGCGAGATAGTCGAATTTATTGAACAATACGTCAGCACCAAACAGCGCCACCAGGTTTACACGCGGCAGCATCTTCCAATCGAGCCCCAGCCTGGCCGAGGCTCCGAACAAGATCCGACCCGAGTCTGCTGTCGGTTCGTGACCGGCCCTCGCTTGGGTCGTGGAGCGCAATACGTAGTCGGCGAAAATGCCCACCTCGGCACGAAGGGCTAGCGGCGCCGGCGAACGGTAGCCAACGGCGAGCTCACCGGGTCGTCGCACCAGCTGCGCCGCGAGGCCTTTGGAGACGACGTGGACGGGGGTTAGAAACGAGAACTTGGCCGCCACGAAGACGCCGCGCCAGACGCGGCCAGCCAACTGTAGCCCGACCCCGCTTTGCCAGGGTGCTTCTTTGGCAAACGAGCTGCCTTCGTACGAGACTTCGAGACGGGCTCGCGGCGTACGTTGCTCTCGCTCGCTCTCGCGCGGCCTGGTGGGGGCCTGGGGTTTCGATGGTTCGGGCGACGTCACTACCGGTGTCATCGCGAGCCTGCCGACTTCGAGCAGCTCCTGCACTCCGGCGCTGGCGATCAGGGCGGCCTTTTCGGAGGTCGCGCTGGCGTCGTCACTGCCAATCGACAAGCTTCGCATCCAGGTGTGCCCTTGCCGGGGCTCGACCCAATACACGCGCAGTTCAGCATCCCCGACCTCTTCGACGAACAGTACCGCGGCCGCACCATACTTTCTGCCAAGCGCCACTGCGAGATCCACGCGGACTTTTGTCGTCGCGTTGGGAGTATCGACGCGTTCTACGATCAACGTCGCTGACAGATCGGTCAGGTGGATACGCAGAGTCTTCAGCCGCGCGACCGCCAGCGGCGACGCCGGGGACACGTCCATAACCAGCACGGATCGCGAGCCCACCTCTGCCGGTTCGGCCAGCGCTGCTCGTGGCGCCGCCAGCGCCCACGTGAGACACAAGAAGGTCAAACGCGAGGTCTTGACCCATCGTTTGAATCTGGACCCTGACAGTGAGTGCACCCGGAACCTAGAAGACCCCAGGCTGATTTTCAGGCGGCACACCGAACGCGTAGTTGCAGGCGGCCTGGTATTCGGGCTTGTCACAAACTTCGTCGTGGCCCAGCTCGACGACTAGACGGTGGGAATCGGCGTACGGGGGCTGCTCGATGACCACGTCTCGAGGCGTGCCGCTGAAGCCGAGTCGTTGCATGGCAAAGAGCTGCTGCGGGTGCTGCTCATCGAACCTTCCCGTGATGCCGAAGAAGCGCTCGATGGGAGTTGCCGGTCGCTCGTCGAGCCAAGTGGCGATGCGGCCGGGCTCGCAAGGCAAGTCCGGTCCCGGACACGAATTGTCACGCGGCCCGGCGATTGAAACTGCGCGCCAGACGCGGACCAGCATCGCAAAGCGCGCCGCGTTGCTGGCGCCGTGCGAGATGCCGGTGAAGATCACGTCCGACCAGCGCACGCTGCCGTCGGCCTCGAGATAGTAGCCCCAGTCCTCACCCGGATATTCAGTCTGCAAGTGGGCGAGGCCGCTCGCGGCGCGCTGTGCGACACCATCGGCCCGTAGCATGTGAACATTAGCGAAATCGCCCTGCGCCGTGTGCTCGACGCCGTCGAAGACTTGCCGGCGTGCATCGCCGTAAAAGTTCTGATCGCCGCTGCCGATGTCGTAGTTCTGAAACGCCGCCACCGCGAGCACGTGAAAGCCGCGGCGTGCACAAAATTCCCCCGTGCCGCCGATGTGCCCGTCAGTGTTGCCGGCGCCGCCAAAGACCAAAACCAGCTTGCCCATCAGCTTTTTGGCTCGATTGTCGAAGATGGCGCGCTCGATGTCGTCGTTGAAGGTCACGTCGGAGTCGGCGGCGCTGGCCAGAAACTGATGCTCGTACCGTGCCGGCTCGGCATTGACATTGAGCGGTCGAGTAGAAACCGCATCGGGGCCGGAGCCAGCAGCGCCTGCCGCATCCGCCGAGCCGCCAGCGCCACTGGCGTCGACGAGCGTCGCTCCGCCCCCAGTTAGTCCCCCTGCAGCATGGCCAGCTGCATTGGCATGCCCGGCCTCCGCGACCGGCATCCCGCCCGTTCCCGAGCCCGACGAAGCGCGCGTGGTGGGCGGCGCAGCGTGCTCAGCGCATGCCAGCAACAACAATGCGGGCAGCAGCTTGGCCGCCCGAGCGCACGGGTCGTTGCTCGATAAGGTTGTCATGGCTTTGGCTCGAAATGGAGTGGCGACCGCTCGAACCTTGTCATGCTCTGTGGCTTCAGCAACTGAGCCGCGCACCCGCGACACGCGTCAAGCTGTTGGCCGCTAGTCAGGTTACAGCCACCAAAAGTACCCTGAGCCAATATTCGAGGCGTCGATCGAAAAT
This sequence comes from Polyangiales bacterium, assembly GCA_038252755.1. GTDB lineage: Bacteria > Myxococcota_A > Polyangia > Polyangiales > Polyangiaceae > PMG-095. Next base: position 13,856 of record JBBSAB010000098.1, read on the forward strand.
ATGTAGGCCCCCAATTTGCGGTGCCAGCCACTCGAGGGCATGGCGACGCTCGCGCGGAGATGGATCACACCTCGGATCACGAGCCTTGCGGCGCTGTTGGGGATGAGCTCTTGCACGGGTTACCTGGAATCATCCCAATCCCGTTCCGGTTCTAGCGAGCTGCCGCAGCCAGGCGCAGCGGGCAACGCGGCTGCGGGCGCTGCGGGCTCGCCTGCGGTCGGGCCGAGCGATCCGAACCAGCCGACGATTGAGAACCCGCCGGTACTGGCCCAAATCAGCTGCAAACCCGGCGACGATCCGCTCGGCCCGACCCCGCTGAAGCGTCTGAGCAAGGCTCAGTATCGAAATGCCGCGATCAATGTCTTCAACCTCACGGGCGGTCAGCGTCTGGGGTCCGAGATTGCGACCGATGTGCTGACCAACTACGCGCTCATCCCCGAAGATTCCAAGATGGTGCCGAACACCGGCATCAAGACTGCCATCACCGGCTTCGACAAGACAGATTCGACGGTGAGCCAGTACCACACCGACGGCTCGTTCTTCGTGGGCCTGGCCACCGGCGCTTCGTTCGTCAAAAATCTGGCCTGGGTCAAGAGCGAGCTTCAGGCGGCCACTAGCCTGCTGAAGGGAACCGAGGCGTGCTCGATGCTTCCGCCGAGCGCCGGTTGCATTCGCAACTTCATTGCCGGGTTCGGGCGCCGAGCACTCCGGCGCCCGCTCACGCAGGCAGAGCTCGACGACTACGTGTCGATGTACCAAGAGCTTGGCGCCGGCGACTACCTTGCCGGTCTTTCCGGCGTCATCACCAGGTTTTTCATGTCGCCGCAATTCCTCTATCAAGTGGAGGTCGAGGGGACGCCCGTGGATGGCCGCAGCGATCTGCTGAGCCTGACGTCTTACGAGCTGGCCAGCCGTTTGTCGCTCGCGCTTCATGACGACATTCCCGACGCTGCCCTGGATAGCGCGGCGGAGGATGGCTCACTGATGACCGACGAAGGCTACGCAAAACAGCTGGAACGGCTGTTCAACGGCGGCAGCGAACGCACGCAGGATATTCTTCGCACCAACGTGTCGGGTGACTCCCTCAACGAGACTACGGCGTATCAGAGCTCCTACACGCCGGTGCAGATCGTCATCGATAACTTCTTCAACCAATGGCTCAAGGTGTATTCGAACAAGTCCTTCGAGTACTCCAACCTGAACTTGCAAGCGCTCGCCGATCGCGATCACCCCACGTACCTCAGCGCCGGCCAGCACCATCAGCACTTCAATGCGCTACAGCAAGAGGTCATCAATCTCTACAGCTATTACACCTGGAAAACGCCCGGCACGTTCGCGGACCTGATGACCACTGCCAAGCTCGCTTACACCGGTACCGACCCGGCGCTTCTGCTCGACGAGCCGTCCTGGGGCGCCGGCGGCGCAGAGCCGCCTTTTTGGAACGCGCTGAGCGCACCGCCGATGCCCAGCTACCCGGCAGGCCAGCGCGACGGCCTGCTGAACCGGGCATTTTTCTTGATGTCCGGCAACGAAACCACCAATCCGGTCCGGCGCGGCGTGTTCGTTCAAAGGCAAATCCTTTGCAACCTATTGCCGAGCCCGGATCCGAACGCGCTCCCCGACCGCGCGCTCGAGACGCCTGAGGCGCATCCCGACGCGACCACCCGCGGGCGCTTCGCCGCGAAGACTGCGCCGGGGCTGTGCCAGACATGCCATGCAATCATCAATCCCACAGGGTTTGCTTTCGAAAACTACGACTCGCTCGGGCGCTCGCGTGGTGAGGAGCTGGTGTTTGGCGCCAATCACGAGGTGGTGGGGTCACCTCGCATCGACTCCAGCAGCAGCGTAGTCCTCGACGGAGTTGCCGTTGAAGTGAAGAACGGCTCCGAGCTAATGCACGCCGTCGCGGGCAGCAAGCTGGCGAACGAGTGCTTCGCGCGGCAGTACTTCCGATTCGTGTTCGGTCGCACCGAAACCGAAGGCGACGGCTGCCTTCTTTCCGATCTCTATCAGGCGTCGACGACGAACGGCATGCTCGACATGTTCCACCGCGTTGCCAAAACGCCCGGTTTCAAGCTGCACCGCGTAGGGCCCCAGTAGGAGACGCAAGATGAAGATGAAGCGCTTTTCACGACGACACTGCCTGCAAGGGCTGGGCGGGGTCACGCTGGCGTTGCCGATCTTGGAATCGTTCAGTGACCGGTCTGCGCTGGCGTTGCCGACGCCCGCAGCCACGCGCTTCGTGGCGATCAAGAGCTACAACGGCCAGCGCGACCTTTACTGGAATCCCACGACCCTGCCAGCCCTGACCCAGGTCGGCGAGGCGATCCGCAGGGCGCCGTTGAGCACGTTCCCAGGTGGCGTCAACCCGATCTGCGGGTGTTTCGCGCCCTACCACTCCAAGATGAATTTCGTGCAGGGGCTCGACGTGGTGCCCGGGCTTGGTCACAACCGCGGCGGCATGCTGGGGAATTTCAACGACTACACCCCCACCATCGATCAGGTGATGGCCTACTCGTCCAAGGTCTACCCGATCGAGCCGGCTATTCGTTCACTCTTGCTGGGCTACGCACCGGCCGACGGCGGCAGCTTCTCGTACACGATGAGCAGCGGCACGCTGGTACAGTTGCCGGCTTATCGGAGCGTCCAGGCAGCGTTCGATCGCGTGTTTTTTTCGGCAAACCCGGCGCAGGCTCGAGCCCAGCAAACCATCGTGGATCGCGTGTACCAAGACTACCAAGGGCTGCGCTCCAATCCGCGCCTCAGCAAGAACGATCGCCTCGTGGTCGAGCGCCACCTGACGACGGTTCAAGAGCTCCAGACGCGGCTGAAAACGCAGGCACCCTTGGCTCTGGGTAGCGGCAGCTGTCCCAGCGATCCCAGCGGCGCGCGGCCGGTGGTCGGCGCCGAGGTGCCCTCGTCACTGCTGGAAATCGAGCAGTACTATCGCGACCTGTGCGACCTGATCGTGGTCGCTTTTGCGTGCGGGGCTACCAAGGTGGCCACCCTGCAGATCGAATTTCCCAAGGCGTTCACTCCGAATGACTGGCACGGCCATTCTCACGATTCGGAAACCGAGCCGAACCCGGTCGAGCTCGAGATCAATCAATGGATAGCCGCGAAAATCGTGCTCGAGCTGATCAAGCGGTTAGACGTGGCCGAGGCGTCGGGTGCCACTTACCTCGACAACTCGGTCGTAGTTTGGGGCAACGAGATTTCGATTGGTGCCGCGCATCGTAGCGAAAACATGCCGACCGTAATGTTCGGCAGCGCTGGGGGCAAACTCACCACGGGCAATTTCGTGAGCTATTGGAACGAGGCGGCCACGAAGGTTCCAACCGTCGTTGGCGGCAGACCGTACAATCAGTTGCTCGTCACGTTGCTGCAAAGCATGGGGCTCGAGGCCGTCGATTACGAGCGTCCGGGCCAACCGGGCTACGGCGGTGCCAGCACGACCGATCCGGGCCGAGCCGCGTACTACGCGCCCCTGTTGAACCAGATCGGCGAACGGCTACCCGTCATCGCGGTGTAAGAGAAACCGTGGCCGTGCCCTCGCGAGATCTGGCCTGCCCGAGCTCGAACCTGAGTTGTCCTCAGCGTCCGCATGTTCGAGCAATGCAGCTGTAAAAGTTAAACGGCAACGCTTAGACGCGACTCCATGGCCAAAGCGAGCGCCCTGAGCGGGGCGTGGCAGTTCGGGGATTTGGTGGAGACGTTGAACTGCGTGCGAGCCCTCGAGGTACTTCCTGCTCGAGCCGCATGAGCCAAGTCAACCCGGAGGGTGTTCGTGCGCCGTTGCGCTGGTTCGTCGGCGCAATCTGGCTGGTTTCAGCGTGCACGGGTAGCCTGAAGGGCGAAGCGGGCTCCGGGCCTGGCGCTTCGGGCGGCTCGGCCAATACCGCTGGCACGGCCGCTGTTGCGGGCGCCGACGCGACAACCGGAGGCGTACCGCCCGTCGTCACGGCCGCTGATTGCAAAACAACCGGGGTCGCTGACGCCGGTGTAGGCCGTTGGCGCAGACTCACCGCACCGCAGTACGAGAACACTGTTCGCGATTTACTCGGGCTAACCGTCGACCGCAGCGCCTTCCTGCAAGATTCGAAGACCGGCTCGTTCGCCACGAATGCCGAGCTGCCGGCGCAGAGCGCGGACATCGACAACTACCAGACTTCGGCAGAAAAGCTGGCCAAGCAGGCGGCCGGGAATCTAGCTGGGTTGCTCGGTACGTGTGATCCGAAGACTCAAGGGGAAGACGTCTGCGCCGACGCCTTCATTAGCGACTTCGGGATGCGAGCCTATCGTCATGCGCTAACGGCGGCGCAAAAGGCCGCGCTCACCACGGTCTATCAAGTCGGTAAGCAAGAGAGCTTTGCCAAGGGCATCGAGCTTACGCTGGAGGCGGTGCTGCAGGCGCCAGAGTTCCTTTACCTGATCGAGTTCGGCGCCGACTCCGGCTCGGCTCTGCACGAGCTGGACGACTACGAACTCGCCAGCCGTCTTTCCTACCTGTTCTGGAACAGCATGCCGGACGCAGAGTTGTTCGCGAAGGCGAAAGCGGGCGCGTTGACGAGCGCGACCGAGCGCGCGGCGCAGGCTCAGCGCTTGATGAATAGCGAGCGATTTCTGGGCAGCGCGACCTCCTTCCACGACCAACTATTTCGCGTCGAGCGGCTATCGCAGCCAGGTGTGGTCAGCAAAGATCCCACGCAGAGCGCGGCCTTCGACGCCTCGTTGAAGGCGGCGATGATCACCGAAGCGGACGACTTCGTCCGCTATTTGTTCGCGGAAGGCGGGGCGACGGTCCGCTCACTGCTCACCGCCAAGATTGCGTTTCCGAAGGGGCCGCTAGCGGATGTTTACGGGCTCGGCTCCGCGCCGGCCTCCGGCCGTCTCGACGTCGTGGATGGCACGCGCGGCGGGTTCCTCAGCTTGCCGGCGGTGATGGCAGCGGTGCCGCCATTGCCCACGCGCCACCAAGCGGTGATGCGCGGAAACCTGGTGCGCCGCGAGCTCTTGTGCGACGTCGTTCCCCCGCCCAACGTCGCGGTCAACTTCGCGCTGCCGCCCGGGGCGGACAAGCTCAGCAATCAAGAGCTGCTGCGCGTTCATAAGGACAACCCTAGCTGCTCCGGTTGTCATGAGCTCATGGACCCGATCGGCTTCGGTTTCGAAAATTACGATGGTCTTGGTCGCTTTATGACCAAAACCGCAAGCGGCGACGCCGTCGACTCCACCGGTTACGTGCAAGGCCTCGACGGCGTCAAGGCCGACTTCGCGAACGCCGGCGAGTTGAGCGATAAGCTCGCGTCGAGCGCCAAGGTGCGTTCGTGCCTGGCAACGCAGTGGTTCCGCTTCGCCCTGGCACGCGAACCACACGCTGGCGACGAGTGTTCGCTCTCCGCCGTCGACAAGGTGCTGGCCGCCGGCGATGGCGACATGCGCCAAGCCCTGCTGGCCCTGGTTTCGACTGACGCCTTCCGAATCCGAAAGGGACAATAACGTGAACCGCCTCTCTCGACGCACCATCCTGCGGCTGGCCGCGGGTGGTACGGCCGCCAGTCTATTGCCTTTTTTGCCGGTGGGAGCTCGCGCGCAGGGCAGCGGCTCGCCCAAGCGCCTGCTGGTGGTGTTCAGCCCGATGGGTTACCTCGAATCTGGCTTTTTTCCGAGCGGCACGCTCAGCGACTTTCAGCTTGGCGAGACGATGACGGCGCTCGAGCCCTACAAGCAGCAGCTCATCTACCTCGACGGCATGAGCACGTACGGCGCGCAATATTTCTTTCCTGACGATGACAACGAGCACGGCTCGGGCATGGCGATGTGCTTTACCGGCAGTAAGAAGGAAAACTACGCGACCGGGCCGTCTTTCGATCAAGTCATCGCCGACAAGGTGTACGCGGATAGCCCCACGTCGTTCAGGTCGATTGCGCTCGGCGTCAACGCTCCGGATCCTAGCGGCCACACCAGCTGCTTTTTCAAGGCTGCGCAGCAGCCGGTCAACGCACAGAATAATCCCAGCGCTGCGTTCGATTCACTGTTCAAAGACCTGCAAACCGGTATGGGTCAGGACACCCAAGCGTTGGCCCGACTTCGCGCCCAGAAGCAGAGCGTCATCGACCTGGTGCGCGGCGAGCTCGGCTCTGTGTGCGGTCGCATCGGCGCTCAGGAGAAGGACAAGTGCGACGCGCACTTAGCCGCGCTGCGGCAGCTCGAAACGCGCATTTCGGGCGAGGGCGGGATGGTTACTCAGTGCACGAAACCGTCTGCGCCCAGCGCTGGCGACCTGGTCAAGAAGATCGAGAGCCAGATGGACATCATCTCATCGGCTTTCACCTGCGACCTGTCGCGGATCGCGACACTGCAGCTGGGATTCTGCGACGGCGGCCTGGATATGATTCCCGGTCTCAACCATCACGACATCACGCACGCCACTGGCGACACGAACCTGGCGCCGGACGTCGTCGCCAATCACAAGAAGATCGACCGGTGGTTCGCCGACCGCTGGGCGTATCTGCTCGGCAAGCTCAGCGCGGTGCAAGAAGCTGACGGCTCGCTCCTCGACAATACCTTAATCGTATTCGGCTCGGACACGACCACCGGCACCGGTACGCCCGGCATTGGCGCTCACCAACTGGCGCGGTCTCCGTATTGGCTGGCGGGTGGCAAGAACTTCGCGTTTCCGACTGGACGTTACCTCAAGTTCAACCATCCGACCGACGACGGAAGCGAAGCGAAAGCTGCTCAATGGGCGGCCAACAACCGCTTGTTCGTGTCCGTGCTGCAAAAGTTCGGCGTGGATCAGGACAAGTTCGGCAACATGGATCCTGGCAGCGGCACGTTACCGATGTTGTGAACGCGGGGTCTCGGGCTACCTAGGCGCGCGCATCAGCGGTCGAGGTCTGCCGTGACAGCCAGAACAGGGCGTACTAGACAAGACTCGTTTGGCAAGCGTTGCGCCTTGGCGACCCATTCCGGTCGCGCCGATTGGGCTGGCGTTCTTTTCGGGGCGCGGCCTAAGCGTGGCCCTCGTCGAGCTCGGGCTTTTTCTGCCGTTCTACATGTACGCTTTCTGGCCCAGGCGCGCGTTGGGTAGCAACCGATGATCCGTCCTGGCGCGCCGCCCCAACCGGCGCTCAGCGCTTCGCCACGAATTGGTAGCTGCCCGAGCCAACACTGAAGACTTGTCGCCCCGCTTCGCTGCGCACGAACATGGCACCCTCTGCGGTGACGTCAGCTTGGCTGGCGGCGGGGACGAAGACGGTCGCGGTGCTGTTGACCGGAATCTCGATCGACAGCACCAGCTTTGGGCCGTCGATCTGCCAGTCGCTGTGGATCTTGCCGCGCAGCGTCTCGGTGCTGCCGCTCGCGGACGTCAGATCTCCGACTACTTGCGGCCTGATGATCACGTTGGAAAAGCCCGGCGCGTCCGGATCCGGATTGATGCCGGCTAGGCCTCGGAAGAACCAAGCCGAGATGTCGCCTAGAAAGATGTGATCGTGGGAGCCGTCGTCGCTCCACGTTTCCCATAAGGTCGTCGCGCCTTGATTGATCCAGCGACCCCAGCTCGGAAAGTCGGTCTTGGTAGCCACCTTGTAAAAAAGCTCCGCCTGGTCGCCGTCCGTCAGCGCCCACGGCAACGCCTTGGTGCCGAGGCAACCGGTGTCCAAATGGTTTTGGTGGGCACCGATGTTGGCGACTAGCCGGGCCAGCACGCGCGGCTTGTCGGCGTCGTCAAGCAAGCCTTGATACAGAGCCGTCGCCAGTGCGGTCTGGCTGTCGCCGGCCACTTGCGCGGTGCCAGCGTTGAAGAACTTGGCGCCGAATCGCTGCTTTACGTCGGCCGCCACGGCTAGGTATTTTTGGTTGTCCGCGTCGTTGCCCAGCAGCTTGGCCGTCGCGGCGGTGATGCGCGCGGCGGTGGCGTGGTAACCCGCGTGGGTGACGGCTTCCGGCGTGGTGGCTCCGGGCATGACGCAATCGCCGAGCCAGCCCGTGGGGTTCTTGGCCATGTAGTCGAACGTCCCCAGGTAGTCGACGTAGCGCTTGAAATGCTCGTAGCCGTTCGTCAGGATCTGGGTGTCGCCGGTGTACTGGTACAGGTACCAAGGCACGAGCAACAGCGCGCTGCCCCACGCCGGGCCGCTGTAGTCGGTGTAGCCCCAGCCAGGCGAAGGGACGATACCCGGCAGCTCGCCCGATGGGCGCTGCTCGTCCTCGATGTCGCGCACCCACTTGGTGTACGCGGCGCCGTTTTGGAAATTCAACATCGCAAGCTCGCCAGCCATGTGCGCGTCACCCATCCAGCCGTTCTTCTCGCGGTGCGGGCAGTCGGTGGGGATGCTTTGGAAATTGGCCTTGTAAGACCACTGGGTCGCGGCCTGGATTTTGTTCAATAGCTCGTTCGAGCTCGAGAACTCGCCGATCGTCTCGAACGCCGTGTGCACCACTTCGGCCTCGAGGTTGTCCTTGGTTGGCGTGCCTGGAAATCCGCTTACTTCTACGTATTGAAAGCCGTGGATCGCGAAGCGCGGCTGCCAGACCTCGGCCCCGCCGCCGCGCAGCACGTAGCTATCCGTCTGGTAGGGGCCTTGATAGAAGTTGAAGCCACCGACGCCGCTGATGTTGCTCTGGTCGATCCTGCCGTTGGCGCCAAGCTTTTCGGCGTAGCGCAGCGTCACTTTGGTGCCGGCCGGACCACTGACGCTGAGCTTGGCGAAGCCCGCGGTGTTCTGACCGAAGTCGAACAAGAAAACGCCTGCGCCCTGCGCCGTTACGGTCTTGGCGGTCAGGGTCTGCATCACCTTTTGTGGGGGAAACATTTGCGCGCTGAGCACGCCACCGGGGCTTTGCACGAGCAGCGCTGGCGACCAGCTGGCATCTTCGATGTACTCGGGCGTCGTCCAGCCGATCTTCTCGAGGCGACCGTCGTCACTCTGGCCATTGCGGATGCCATCGAACAGAATGGCGCCGGTTGACCGCCGCCAGCTGGCGTCGCTGGCAATCGTGTCGTGGGTGCCGTCGGTATAGTCGACTTGCAGCTGCACCAAAGCGCGCGGGGTCTGGCGCCACGGCGCCGTATCGAAGTCCCAAACGTCCTTGGCGTTGACGTTGAGCCAGCCGTTACCCAGCAGCACGCCGACAGCGTTGGCTCCCTGCACCAACGACGCCGTTATGTCGTGAGTGGCGTAGACAATGCGGCGATCGAAGCGCGTGTAGCCGGGGTCGAGCACGTGATCGCCGACCTTTTTTCCGTTCAGTTCAAGCTCCGCGTAGCCGACACCCGCGATGTAGGCACGGGCACTCGCGACCGGCTTGGTCAGCGTGAACGTCTTGCGAAGGTACGGCGCAGGGGCAGGCGGCGTGGCCAAGTCGGTGCCGCCCGCTATCCATTTGCCCTTCCAGTCAGTGGCCTGCAATAGGCCCATCTCCCAGGTCGCTGGCTCACTCCAAGCCGCGGCGTGGTCTTGGGTGTCCCAGACCCTCACTTTCCAGGCGACAGTTTGAGCCGAGGTGAGGGGAGGTCCCGCGTAGGTAACGTGCGTTTGTTGACTCGAGGCTACCTTGCCGCTGTCCCAGAGCGTCGCGTCCTTCGACGTGGCGATGATCTGGTAAGCAGTCTGCTTTTGTCCGCGCTCCGCCGAGCTGAGCGCCCAGGAAAGACGTGGCGCCGCGACGTCGATGGCGAGCGGATTGGTCAGGTACTCGCAGACGAGGTTGCCGACGCTCACGGCGCTTTCGCCGGGGACTTCGGCGGCGCCAGCGTTGCCGCCCAGCGCCGAAATTCCGCCGGTCCCGATGTTCCCGCTGCTGGTCGCGCCCGCCACAGAACCGCCGCCATTGCCCGCTGCTGGGGTGAGGACATGCGGCGGAGTTGCCGAACTTCCTCGCTCGGAACAGCCCGCAGCGCCGAGCAAGCATACGACAAGGACGGTTTGGGGGAGGTGGCGCACGGGCCGTATGTCCCGTGAGCCCCAGCAGATGGTTCAGCGGAAGCCGCAAGTGGTTTCGAGCGCTGAGCCAGGGTTGCCCCTAACCTGCTACACGGGCGGCGATTCAGGTAGGCTCGGCCAATCTTGAAGACGAAGGCGAACATCGCGTGCCACGAGTCCTAGTTACCGGTGCGCGCGGAAACGTCGGCCGCGAAGTCGTCTCGGCTTGCGTTAGTCGTGGGCTGGTCGTGCGCGCAGCGGACCGCAGCGCGTCGAAGCCGCTCGAGAAATTGCCAGAATGCGAGTCCGCTCGTTTCGATTTCGTCGACCGAGCTACCTGGCCAGAGGCACTTGCCGGTGTGGACTACGTCTTCTTGTTGCGACCGCCGCCGCTGGGCGACATGAACGCCACGCTGAATCCGTTCGTCACGGCGGCGTACGCCGCCGGCGTGCAGCACATCGTGTTTCTGTCCGTGGCGGGCGCCGACCGAATGAAATGGGTGCCGCACCGCAAAGTCGAGCTCCACCTTCAGTCGCAGGGCGCCGATTGGACGGTGCTGCGGCCTGGATTCTTTGCGCAGAACCTGGGCGACGCTTACCGTCGTGACATCGTGGAAGACAATCGCCTCTACGTGCCGGCGGGGCAGGGCCGCGTCGCGTTTCTGGACGTGCGCGACGCGGGCGAGGTGACAGCGAAGATTTTCGAGAAGCCCGAGCCGTTTCGCGCAAAGGCGCTCACTCTCACGGGTCCTGAGGCCATCACGTTTGACCAAGTTGCTAGGCTGCTGAGCTCTGTGCTCGGCCGGGCGATCCGCTATGAACCGGCCAGCATCCCTGGCTATGTTTGGCATCTGCACGGCAACCGCCAGCTGCCCTGGATGCAGGTCGCGGTGCAGACGTTCCTCCATGTTGGGCTGCGCGGCGGCGACGCAGAGCGCGTCGAATCCACGGTCGCGGAGCTGCTCGGGAAACCGGCGCGCTCGATGCGCGAATACCTAGAGCGCGCCGCGGCTGAGTGGCAGCATACCTGAGCCGCGCCGCTACTCGCACGCGACGAATAGGACTTCTTGTAGGCGGCCGACGTAGCTCTAGCTGTGGGCTTGGAGCCCGGCTTGTTCCAGTAACGCCTCAATCGCGTTGCTTGGCCTTCAAGATCTGAAAGTACCGTCGAGCCAAGCCAGAGGCTTCAGCAGCCTTCGAAACGTTGCCGCCGTGCTTGCTCATCGCGCGTTCGACGTAGCGCTTCTCGAACTCGCCGAGCGCGCGCTCCCGCGCTTGGCTGTAAGGCAGGTCCAGGTTGAGTAAGCGCTCGAACGCGTCGCGACCGGTCGAGGCGGTAGCGCTTGGTTCGTCCGCCAAATCGCCGAGCGCGGCCAGACGAGCAACGGCATTGCGGAGCTCACGCACGTTGCCGGGCCAAGAGTAGTGGCGGAGCCGTTCGCGCAGCTGCGCGGGGAGCGGCCCTTGACCGCCGAGCGCAGGCCAAAAATGTCGCGCGAGCAGCTCGGCGTCGCCCGTGCGCTCGCGCAACGGCGGCAGCGCGATTCGCGCCACGGCAACGCGGTAAAATAGGTCGTCCCGAAACCTGCCTTCTTGAATCTCCAAGTCGAGATTGCGGCGCGTGGCGCCGATCACGCGCACGTCGACCCGCAGCCAACGCTCCGAGCCGACTCGCGCGACCTCGCCTCGCTCGATAGCGCGTAGCAGCTTGGACTGGAGCCGAAGCTCCAGATCGCCCAGTTCGTCGATAAACAGCGTCCCACCTTGGGCGAGCTCGAACACGCCCCGTCGAGCGTCGGTTGCGCCGGTGAAGCTGCCGCGTTCGTGTCCGAACAGCGCTGATTCGACCAGGCTCGACTGCACCGCGGTGCAATCGAAGACGATGAAGGGCTTGTTCGCGCGTGGGCCGAGCTCGTGCAACGCCTCAGCCAAGACTTCCTTGCCAGTGCCGGTTTCTCCCTCGATCAGGCAGGGCACGTTGGACGCGGCGAGCCGCTCACACAACGGGTAGACACGGCGCATCTCAGGGCTTTCGCCGAGTACCTTGCCAAACCCCTTGGCCGAGGACACCGGGATCGGGGCCGCTGCGCCTGGCTCGACCCCCAACACCGTTTGGCCGAGCTCGACGCGCTCGCCACCGAGCAGTCGGGCTTCGATGACGAGGGCGCCGTTGACGCGCGTTCCGTTGGTCGAATCCAAATCGCGAAGGCGCAGCCCGCTTTGCTCGCCGCGGACGAGATCGAGCGCCAGGTGACGACGCGACGCATGGCGGTCCGTCAAGCGCAGCTGACACGCCGGGCTCTGTCCGACGAGCACCGACTCGCAGCCATCGACCAGCAACGACAGTCCGGAGTCGGGGCCCTCGAGAACCCGCACCGTGTACGAGGCGTCTGATCCCAGCGACGCGCGTTGAAAGTGCGCTGTCTCGGGTTCGTGAGCAGGACCTTGGCTCATCGCTCTCGCACGTTAGAAGCTACCGCTCGCGGTAATGAATGAGGGCAAGCCCAACGGTGACTGTGAGCTCGCGACGGGACTCGGCGAAGGCGCCGAGGACAACCAGAACCAGACAGCCCCGCCCGCCGACAGCGCCGAAACGCCGAGTGCGACGTCGCCGATTAGGAGCTTGCGTCGCACGGGAGCCAACTGTGCGTCGCTGCAGCGCTGACCGCAACTACGACTGAGGTCAGTGCGGTCAGCTCGAGCCGACAAACCGAGTCCGACGGCTACGCCGAACGCCACCAGGCTCGAACCTGCTAGTGCCCACGCTCGCGCGTCCAGGGGTTTCGAAGTCGGTGACGTGGCTCGGTCGACCGGGATCACAAACCGCACCAGGCGGCCCTGTTCGCCCTCCGCAAGCGTCACTCGTTCCTCGAGCAGGTCCCCGGCGTGCTGGACGCGCAGCGTGTGCGGCCCTGGGTCTAGCTGAATGGCGTTGCCGCCCGCACCATCGGTCACGCTTCGTCCATCAATCCAGAGCGTGGCCGTTGCGAGGTCGTGGCCAGTCGCGTCGCGCAGCGAAACCACCAGCGAGGGGATCCGGGGCACGACTGCTGAAAGCCAAGCGCCGCAGTCGGTCCGCACGATGGCTGGGCAGTTCTCCGCAGCGCAAGCCACGAAGGCATGCTGAGCCTCGAGCAGTTTGCCGCTGTCGCGCAGGCGCTGCCCATTGTCGGACTCGGCGACGCATTCGCGTTTCGCGTCGAGCTCATCGGCGTGGGCTGGATGCGCGTGCGACGCGACCAACAGCACCGAGAGTGGGCCAGCGAGCTTCACAGGCAATAGAGCTTGAAGTGTTTGTGGCCCAGGGTGTCCAACGTGTACGGCGGATCGCAGATCTTGGACTTACCGGCCGGAGCGCTGGCCACCTTCCTGACCGCTGCAGGACGCGCCGCGGCCGTCTGGTGCTGCTTGGCCGCAGCTGAGGAGCTGGCCACCGGTGCTAGGAGCTGTGGGGTGATGCTTGAAGGTTCGTTCAAGCCTGGGGCTCGGTCTTCTTTGACCGAGGGCGCAGCGGCGGCCTGTTGGGGAGGCTCGCCTGCCGCGGGCGCCGCCGCGATGGATTTGGCGCCGCTTGCGGGCGGACGGCTGCTCGCCAGCCACAGCGCGAACGCGCCCAAGCTCAGCACTGCCGCTGCCAGTCCAAGCCATGGCGCGCCTCTCCGCACCGGGTTCGACGTTCGGCTGCGGCTCAAAGATGCCGAGCTGATCGTGCCATCGCTGGGGGCTTCGGCAGCCGAGACCAGCTGCGACACCGCATAGCGCCCCGACTCGATGTGCGTGATTAACGCCTCGCGCCGCGCCAAATCGTCGGCCATCAGGTTCGCCGCCCAAGCCCCGAGCTCGCCGGGCGTAGCGGGCGGCAGTAGTTCTTCGAGCGCGAGCGCCATCTCGCGAGCCGTAGCGAAGCGTTGACGCGGATCCTTGGCGAGTCCGCGCATGACCAGCCCATCGAGCGTCGGCGAAACGTCGGCGAACGCGCTCGGCCGTGGGGGCTTCTTGGCCATCACCTGCTGAATGATCGCTGCCTCGTTGTCGGCGTCGTGGAGGCGTCGCCCCGCCAAGAGCTCCCACAGCATGACCGCCGCGCTGTAGATATCAGCGGTTCGAGTGACCTCGTCGCCGCGCATCTGCTCGGGCGCCATGTAAGCGAATTTGCCCCGCACTCGGCCATCGGTCGTGGTGCGCGAGCGGCTGACAGCTTTGGCCACGCCGAAGTCGACCACCCGCACCACGCCATCGACGCCCACCATGGCATTTTGCGGCGACACGTCGCGGTGAACGAGCTGGAGCGCCTGCCCTTTCTCGTCTTTGGCTTCGTGCGCGGCGTGCAGGCCCGTCAGCATGCCGATCACGATCGCGCTGGCGATGCGTTGCGGAACCGGTGCCTGAGCGTGGCTCGTCGCGCGCAGGAGGTGCGACACCGTCGCCCCATGCACGTACTCCATGACCAACAGCAGCTGGCCGGCCTCGGACACCACGTCGAGCACCGGTACGACGTGCGGACTGCGGATGCGTGAGGCCAGCCGCGCCTCATCGAGGAACATCGCAACGAACTCGGGGTCTTGCGCATACTGCGGGTGCAGCCGCTTAATCGCGACCGTACGCGAAAACTGGCTATCACCAACGATCGATCCGAGATGGACCGACGCCATGCCACCCGTCGCGATGACGTCGTGAATGACATACCGGCCCACGCGCTGGGCGGCAGGATGATCAAGGGCAGCAGCCACGTCGGCAACCAGCTTACCACCGCACCGTCAGCGTGAAAGCGTTCGCGCCGTTTCCGTGGCTCGCGCTTCCCGGATCCGATACGCTCAACCTTCATCATGCGTTCGGTGGCGCTCGCTCTTGGTGCAACAGCCGTGGGCTGCACCTTACTGGTACCGCTCGACTCGCTGCAAAATGGCGCCGACAGCGGCAAAAGCGGTGCGGCAGCGGGTGGGGCTGGCGCGGCAGGGCTTGGTGGTTCGAGCGTCGGAGCTATTGCTGGGAGTGGCGCTGCTGGCGCGGGCGGGGACGCGGAACCGATGTGGGTCTCGGCCGACTGCGCGAGCACCGCCGTAGCGACAGGTAAGGAATGGTACGTGTCGCTGTCTGGCATCGACACTGCCGCAGGTGACGAAGCCTCCCCGTTCGCGTCGCTGCGGGCCGCCGTCGCCCGGGCAAAGTCGGGTGACGTCATCCACGTCGGTCCCGGTGAGTTCGCGGAGACGGCGACCAGCGCGCTCCCGCCCGGAGTTGCATTGATCGGCGCAGGCGAACAGGCTACGACCTTGCGCGTCACCAGCGGCGACGCGGTGGTGTCTCTGCAGGATGCCGCGACGAATCTCATCAGCCAGCTGAGCATCGACGGCAATGCGCGAGTAACCCCGGTGGGGTTGCGCGTGACTGGCGCTCGCGGGCTGACGCTTTCCTACGTGCAATTTACGGGTTTTGCGCGTTCGGCAGTGACGCTTTCGCGCGGCAAGACGGGCCTCAACCAGGTGCTGATTTGCCGCTCGAACTTCAGCGCCTGTGCGGCGGTCGACGCGACCAATCAACCTTACGTGGACACTGCCTGCATCTCGAGCGAGCCGCTGACGAACTCGCGTTTCGCCGACCTCAAAGTCCAGGAGGACCGCGGAGCCGGCATTTACATTCAAGCCGGCACCGACGGCAGCAACACCCTGAGCGACATGGAGCTGTTGGGTCTCGATGTGCAGGTCTCGGATTTTCGAGGCGGCGGCTTCGCGCCGCAATACTCAGTCGCGATTCGCCGCGTCAATTTCGACGGTGTGCGCATCGCCAGCAGCCGCTTCAATCAACCGGTCGCGCTCTGGCAGCGGGATTCGACGGCCGCGCAACGTATCGAGATCACGACGTCGCGATTCGAGCCGCGAGCCTTCGCGCTCGAGCTCGATGTGGACGATGCGCGCGTCCACCATAACTACTTTCATGGCGGCTATTACCCGTTTTTCAACGTGAACAACGGTGGTCCTCGCAAAGGCATTCGCGTACACCACAACGTGTTCGATAAGCTGCGCGCCCCGACGTTGCTCGTTCACTTCGAGCAGCAGCTGAGCGATTTCGGGTTCTTCAACAACACCGTGGAGTTATCCGAAGACACCGGTAGCGCGTCCCT
This sequence comes from Polyangiales bacterium, assembly GCA_038252755.1. Classification (GTDB taxonomy): domain Bacteria; phylum Myxococcota_A; class Polyangia; order Polyangiales; family Polyangiaceae; genus PMG-095. Next base: position 29,906 of record JBBSAB010000098.1, read on the forward strand.
GTTCAACGTGCCGGTGGATGCGGACTGCGACGTGCGCAACAACATTTTCTTTAGCACGGGCAAGCAGTTGGGAGACGTGGTCGGCCTGATGCCGGGGTCCACGTTCACGAACAACATCGTGTATCGACTCGGCGCCGGCAATTTCCCAGACAACCTCCTGGTCGATCCCGAGCTCGCGGCTGTCGGCGACGTGCCCGAAGGTTTCTTCATTCCCGCACCGGGCAGTCCAGCCATTGGCGCGGGCGTGACGATTCCGGGTGTAGCTGACTCGGCTCCGGTCGATCTGGGAGCGTGTGCTCACGACGCGGTTCAGTGCCTGGGGCTTCGCCCCTGAACGACGCTCGGTGCGATCGCCGAGATCGCAGGCGCGATCCGTGACGTCGCAGCCGACAAGGACCTACCAGCTGCGCGTTGTTGCGTAAAATCGGGGATTTTGTGGG
>JBBSAB010000099.1:0-30118 GCA_038252755.1 Polyangiales bacterium
CCGAAGCCGATGCCGTCACTGACCCCGCTGCCGGCTGCGAATTTGTGCAGATCCGAAACCGCTGACCCGGCCGATCCCCATCCCGCTGCCGATCAGCCGATCCCCAACCCGAACCCGGCCCGATCACCAATCAAGGCTGCGCTGGCGGGTGACCGTCGGGCGCATTTCCGTGGCTAGTGCTCGTGGCCGCCGGTCGTGAACTTCTTCGGCATGCGCGAGTAGATGAAATACGAATAGCTACCCGCGAGCAGCATGCCCGGCAGCCACCAGCACAGCATGCTGGCGAGCGTGCTGGACTGTGCTGCTGCTGCGACGATCGATAGCTCGCGTCCTGCAACGCGCGCTGGCAAGGCGTAGGGGAAGATCGCAAACGCCGCGCTCGCGATCAGCCCGAACACGAAAGCGCATGAGCCGAGAAAGGCGCGCTGGGCCGAGCTGTTCAAGAACCAGCGCATGCCAATCAACCCGGCCAGCGCCACGAGCGGACACACGACTCCAACTGGGTAGCGCCCAACATTCGTGGCGAGCTGAGGCTGGACGGCGCCGCTGGCCACCGTCGTCGCCAGCGTGAGCACCACCAGTACTGGCCACAGTCGGGCCGCGAGAATCCGGGCGCGCTCGCCAACCGTGCCAGTCGTCTTGAGCACCAGCCACAGCGCGCCGTGCAGCGCGAGCGCGACCGTCGCCGTGACGCCGACCAGCAGCGTGTACCAATCCAAAATGCCGGTGACTTCCCCGACTCGAAAATCGGTCCACAGCGGCTCGAAGAACTCACCGTTTTCCTGCAAGGGCAAGCCGCGCACTAGGTTGCCCAGCGCTGCGCCAAAGAAAAGCGCCAACAGCGCACTCGAAACACTGAAGGCGACGTCCCAAAGCTGATGCCACAAAAGGTTGTCGATATGGTGGCGCAGCTCGATCCCGAGCGAGCGGAACAACAGCAGCCACAGCACGATCATCAGCGGCAAATAGAAGCCGGAAAACGCCGTGGCGTAGAGCACCGGGAAGGCGCCGAACAGCGTGCCGCCGGCGGCCACTAGCCAAACCTCGTTGCCGTCCCACACTGGCCCGATGCTGCGCAGCAAGGTATCGCGCTCGTCGCGCGTTTTGGCGACCACGAAGTGCAGCATGCCGACGCCGAAATCGAAGCCGTCGAGCACCGCGTACATCGCCAGCACGCCGCCGACCAACCAGAACCAAATCTCGGCCATCACGCTTCCTCCTGACCGACCAAGCCGCGTTGCAGCAGGCGGGTGATGATCAGAAAAAAGAGCAGCGACAACATCGCGTACAAACCCATGAAGCCCAGGATCGAAAATAGCGTGCTGCCCGGTCCGACATTGAGCGATGAGCCTGCGCTGGTGCGCAAGACGTCGCGCACCAGCCACGGTTGGCGGCCGAGCTCGGCGGTCATCCAGCCAGCGGTGTTGGCGACGAATGGCAACGGAAACGCCAGCATCAACGCCCACAACACGATGCGCGTTGCGACCAGCTTGCCGCGGTAGATGAGGAAGCTCGACAGCGCCATCAAGCCGATGAACAGCGAACCGAGCCCGGCCATGATGTGATAGCCGTAATACAAGAGCGGGATGTTGTCGGGCCAGCGATCGCGAGGGAAACTGGTCAGACCTTTGATCTCGGTGTCCCAGCGTTGATGCGTGAGGAAGCTCAGCATCAGCGGGATCTTCACCGGGTTGTCGATGCGCAGCTCTTCGACGTTGGGCTGGCCAATCAGCGTCATGCCGGCGCCGACCTCGGTGTGGAAGTGGCCTTCCATGGCGGCGAAGGTCTCCGGTTGGTGGTGCAAAACGAGTTTTGCCTGCTGATCCCCAGTCGGAAAGGCGGCCGCGAAGGCGGCCACGGTGCCAACCACGACTGCCGCGCGCAGCATTTTCGCGGCCACCTGAACGTCGCGGTTTTGCAGCACGTAGAAGGCGCCGGTCGCGGCGACGGTGAAGCTACCGGTGATGGTCGCGCCGATCATCGTGTGCGCGTACTGAATCCACGCCCACGGATTGAGCAGCAGCTCGGAGAACGAAGTCAGGTGGATGACGCCCTGCGCGTCCAGCACATAACCCTGCGGGTGTTGCATGAACGCGTTCGTGCAAGTAATGAAGAAGCCCGATAACCAGCTGCCGGTGCAGAGCGCGATCGTGGCCCATAGATGCCGGCGCGGCCCGAGTTTCTGCTCCTGAAACAGCACCAGGTACAGCACCGAGGACTCGAGGAAGAACGCAAACACGCCCTCCATCGCCAGGGTTTGGCCGATCACCCCGCCGGCGATGCGCGAGAACCGCGACCAGTTGGTGCCGAACTGGAACTCCATCGGAATGCCGGTCACCACGCCCATCACGAACGTGATGCCGAGCACCTTGGTCCAGAAGCGCGCCGCCAGATCGTAGTCAGCGTCGCCGGTGCGCCGCGCCAACACCTTCAACACCACCAGCACCAGCGCCAACCCCATCGTCAGCTGTGGGAACAAGTAGTGGTAGGTGATCGTGAACGCGAACTGAAAGCGGTGCAGACCTAGCGCGGTCATGTAGCGCGAAGCCTAGGCCAAGCTAGCGCGCCGCGCCCGTGCCAGGTTGTCGCAGGGGTTAGGCCTCACTCCCAGCTGATGATTCATCGCATCTTTGCTCGAGCGAGCAGGGACAACAGGAAGGCGGGAAGACGGGAAGGCCGAGATTTAGGGTGGGTGGTACTGGCAACTGGACGCAGGGGGATCGCGATTGGGCCTCAGGCGCCTGTTCGAGCAACAGAAATCTTCCCGCCTTCCCGTCTTCCTGTTCGCTCGTGCTCGAGGCGAGAAATGTGATGAATGGTCAGCACTCCCAGCCCTAGCCGACATTGGCGAACGACTCATCATTCTGCCGCGTCGCCTCCAGCAACAGCGACCCGATCGATCGCGGCGCGAACGACTGCATCTCAGCAGGCTGCTGCCGGAACCAGAAGCGGCCCTGTTTCCAGCACAGCGCGGCGCGGAGCGTTTGTAGTGGATCGGCATCGTTTTCCGACAGGCGGCTGCTGACCACGCTGCCCTCGGACAGCTCGAAGCTCGCCAACAGCCCGTCGTCGGTCGCGACTTTCAGGCGCCCGGTGTAGCGCTCGATTTCGAGCATCGCCATCACGGTAGAGAGCGACACCTCCGAAAGGTGGCCGTTGATGCCCGACCCTTCGTGATGTTCGTTGTCGTCGTAGTCACCGTGGCGCGAGGACGTTGGCCCACGGTCACGCGGCGCGAGCTGCGAGTCCGGAAACTGCGACGGTGACACCGCGCGCGGCGGCTGCGACGGCGCGGCCGGAAAATGCGAATCCCTGCGGTCGCGATCGCGATCGCGGTCGCCCACCGAGCGCTCGACGCGCGCCAGGCCGTGTTCCAGACGCGCCAAGCCGTGCTCCAGGCGCGACACCGTGTTCAGCAGACCTTCGAGCACCGCCGCTTGGCGTTCGCCGGCCACCGCTACATTGTCGATCATTTCGACGCTCTGTTGGTCGGAGCGCCGCTCGACGCGGTCGCGCTGAGCGGAACGCCGCAAGAGCGTGTCGAGGCCGTCTTCGACAGCCAGCAAGCGGTCCGATAGCGCGTCGAAGCGTGCGCGCAGCTCCGTGCGGCGCACATCGCGTGCGCCGGCTGAATCCGGCGGCTCGCTCTTTGGCTCGGCTCGGCTGTTGTCGAGCTGGCGTTGCGCGACATCGCTCGCGGGCGCGGTGTTGACGTCCTTCGATACCGGTGTTGGCGCAGGCGCGGGCACGCTCGCAGGCTTCGGCGGATCTACCGGCGGCTCGAAGATGTTCGACAACCAATGCTTCCACACCCCGCGACTCCAGTCGGTGTTGAGCAGATGAAGCGCGGCTTTGCGTGCGTTACCCATGACGGCGACCGATTATTCTCGACCGCAAGCCGTCTGAGAAGCACCGCTGGTGTTGGGATGGCGTTTCTAGTGCCACTGCTTATGCAAGCCGCGATTGTGTACGTCCTTTTACTCAGATCCCGTACCGATCCGCGTCGCTGACGGGTACGGACTTGGGTTTGGGAGCCGCGGGCGCTGGCGAAGGTGGCGCGGGAGCTGCAGGCGGAGCCGCGGCCGGCTCGGGTTTGTGCTCGACCGGGTCCGCTGCGGCTGGCGGAGAGACAAGTGGTTCCACACCGTCGTGGATCACGATGTGTGCTTCGTGCCCGCCTCCGCGGCCGTGCGCGGGCGACGCGGCGCTCGGCGACGCTGGGGTCGAGGCGATGCCGACCGCACGCGCTGCGCCGCTCGGCTCGAGCGCGGCGCTGGTGGTTGCGCTGACGATCGGCATGTTGATCGGCGCATTCGGCGGCGGGTCGACGTTAGGAGCCGCGTTGTCCGGCAGCGCGCCGGTGGCTGCGGCGACTTGTCGAGCGAGCCAGGGTCGAGCTGCAAAGACGCCGATCGCGACGCAGGCGCCGAGGATCAGCCACAGCGCGCCGCGGCTCTTGCGTGGCCGCACCAGCTCGAAGCTCGGCTCAGCCGCGAGCGGCGCTGCTGGCACCGACGGCGATGCGACCAGTGGTGACAACGAAGCCCCACGGCGCGATTCCACCGGTACACGCATCGACGCTGGCGGTGCCGATGCGGGCTGCGGCGCCGATGCGGGCGCTGGTGTGGCGCTGACGGGGCGAACCGGCTCTGCCGTGCGCGCGGGCATGGGCACGGGCAGCGGCGTGATGATCACCGGCGTCGACACCGGAATGCGCGCGAACGGCTCGGTGACCGCGTCCGGCGACGAGTCGCGCTCGATGAACGGCGGCGGAACGCCGAGCAAGGTCTGCACGTGCTTGCGACGGCTCACCACCGGCACCGGCGCGGCTTGCGGCTTGGTCGTCGTCTCTTCCTCGAGATCGATCGACGCGTAGCTCGAGCGCGACAACCGCTCGGCGGCGGCGTCGAGGGCCTCCGGATCCGGCGGTGGACTAGTCGTGACTTCGGCCGGCTTCGCTACCGGCGGCATCGTCACACGCTGGCTTTCGGGTGGTATCGAATTGCGGACGTGGTTGCGAGCGTGTCGCTCCGGATTTCCGAACAGCTCCGCCATGCCGGGCGCGCTGGCGACGTAGCGCGAGCAGGCGCCTTGCAGCGCGTCTTTCATCTCGCTCACGCTGGCGAAACGCCGGCCCGGATCGACCGCGATCGCGCGCGCGGCGATTTCCGACAATGGCTCGGTCCAAGTTTCGCCTTCGGGCGCGTGCGCGCGCGGGATGCCGCCGCCCATCAGCCGCGCGATGATGTCGTCGACCTCGACGGCTTCGAGCAGGCGCTGGCCGGTGAGCGCCTCCCACAGCATGACCCCGACGCTGAAGACATCGGAGCGCACGTCGACGCTGTCGCCGAGCAGCTTTTCGGGCGCTAGGTAGTAAAGGCGTTCGGGTGCGCGCTCTTCGCCACGCACCCAATGCGCGCGCACGACCGGAATCAACCGGCCGACGCCGTCTTCACCGAGCACGACGTGCTCGGGCTGCACCTCGCCGTGGACGAAGCTTAGCGTGCGATGCAGGACGCCCAGCCCGGTCAACACGTCGAGCAAGAGCCGCAGCGAGTACGGTAACGATAGCCGTCCCGGACCGCCGAGCGCGTCCTCGATTTCAGCCAGGGTCTTTTGATTCGCGCCGGCCGACTCGAAGCCGAGGCCGATACGCGCTGGGCGCACCAGCGCCAGATGCGTGCTCTTGAGCGCCGCAATCGCGCGCAGGCTCGCTATCGACGGTAGCTGAAGCTCTTTCAACGACACGGGCGGGCCACTCAGCGTTCTAGACCAGATTTCGGCCGAGAACGCTTAGCTTGCCACGCCTGCCCGGCCCAAAGTCACTTCTTTTCGTGGTGACCGCCGAACTCGAAGCGCATGGCTGAAAGCAGCCGGTTCTGAAAGTCCGCCGCACCCCGCGAGCTGAAGCGCTGGAACAGCGCGGCCGACAGGACGTGCGCCGGCACGCCTTCTTCGACCGCCGCCTCCATCGTCCAGCGACCCTCGCCCGAATCGGACACGTTGCCGGCGAAGCGGCCGAGCTCTTCGTCGCGCGCGAATGCCTGCGCGGTCAGATCGAGCAACCACGACGAGACCACGCTGCCGCGTCGCCAAACCTCGGCCACCTCCGACAGGTCGAAGTCGTATTGGTAGTATTTCGCGTTGCGCAGCGGCGTCGTCTCGGCGTCGTGCTCGCCGGTATGGGCCTTGCCGACGTTGGCGTGACGCAGGATGTTGAAGCCTTCGGCGTACGCGGCCATCAGCCCGTACTCGATGCCGTTGTGCACCATCTTGACGAAATGACCAGCGCCGTTGCCGCCGCAGTGTAAATAGCCCTGCGGTGCGGTGCTGTTCGCTGCGGCACCTTGGGTCGGCGCGATGTCGCCCATGCCGGGTGCCAACGTCTTGAAGATCGGATCGAGGTGCTTAACGACGTCCGGCTCGCCGCCGATCATCAGGCAGTAGCCGCGCTCGAGCCCGAGCACGCCGCCGCTCGTCCCGCAGTCGACGTACTTGATGCCGCGCTCGGCCAGCTTTTTCGCGCGCTCGACGTCATCGCGGTAGTAGGAGTTGCCGCCGTCGATCAGGATGTCGCCCGGTGAAAGGAGTGGGGCGAGCTGCTCGATCGTCGAGTCGACGTTTCCGGCCGGCACCATCATCCACACCACGCGTGGCCCAGAAAGCTGGCCGACGAAGGCCGAAAGCGAACCGGCGGGGCTCGCGCCCTCGGTTGCGAGCTTTTCTACAGATTCCTGGAACACGTCGTACGCCACGCACGTATGTCCAGCACGCATCAAGCGGCGCGCCATGTTGGCGCCCATGCGACCGAGTCCAATCATTCCAAACTGCATCGTCGTACTCGCTCCTAGTGGCCGTTTTGGGCCTGGTTTTTCGGCTTTGCCACAGCACTGCTCGCTGTGCGAAGAATTGTTAGAAATCCGCGCGGCGGCTGGCACAGTGCTGTCACTCGTCTCACGTCTCACCTAATGTCCGTAGCCGGCCTGCTCGTGTTCCTTGTTTTGCTGCTCCCGGCGTTGGGCGGCGTCAACGCGCAGGTCTTCCGCTGGGCACGGAACGTGTTCAGACTCGGGCTGAGGGCGCAGCGCGGTCTCAAGTTGGTCCTGTATGCCTCGCTTGCGGGCATGTTTCTCGGGCGCGTGGCCGGCCGATTTTGGCCGAGTGTGATCACGAGTGCAGTGGTGGGCGTCTCTTCCACCATCCAGCTTGCGGTGATCATCAGCGGCATCCTGCTGCTCATGGCCGATGTGCTCCGATTGCTTTTGGGCTTGCCGGCTCGGCTGCAGAAGGGGCTGTTGGCTTCACGGCGCGTCGTGGCGAACGACGCAGCGCCGCCAGCCGTGAACGCGCCGGTCGTGGCCGAAGTGCCGCGGCGGGTGTTCCTGGCGCAAGCGGCGGGCAGCTCGGCGTTTCTGATCGGCAGCACGAGCTCGCTCTACGGCGCGCTCAAGGGTCGCTACGACTATTCGGTCGAAGAAGTCGTGTTCAAGATCCCCGGTCTGCCGCGCGCGCTGGACGGCTTCACCATCGCGCAGCTCTCGGACGTGCACATCGGCGTATTCGTGGGCGATGCCGAGCTGGCGATCGCCGCAGAGCTGCTGCGCCAAGCCAAGCCGGATCTGATCGTGCTGACTGGCGATTTACTCGACAATGACGCGCGGTTGGCGGGGCAGCTCGGCCGTTTCGTGCGGCGCTTGGCGGGCTTGGCGCGTGAGGGGGTCGTCGCTATCACCGGCAATCATGACTACTTCGCCGGGGACGAAGCGATGGCCAGCGCGGTTACGGGCGCCGGCGCGCGCATGCTGCGCAACGACGCGATGGTGCTCGGCGGTGCAGGCGCGGGCTTCGCGCTGCTCGGCGTGGATGACGTCTGGGCGCGGCGCGAAGGTGGCGGTCCTGATTTCGAGCGTGCCTTGCGCGCGCTGCCGCGGCTCGCGGGGCGCGTCGCTCCGGCGCTTGATTTGCAGCGCATCCTGTTGTGTCACAACCCGTCGTTCTTCGCCGAATCCGCCGGTCGCGTCGCGTTGCAGCTGTCGGGTCACACACACGGCGGGCAAGTGAACCTCGGCATCCGCCCAGCCGACTATATACTGCCGGGCGGGTGGGTTGCGGGCCGCTACGACCAGCGCGGCTCCGCGCTGTATGTGAATCGCGGCTTCGGCACCGTCGGACCACCGGCGCGCATCGGCGCACCGCCTGAAGTGACGCGCATCGTGCTCTCGTCCTAAGCGTGCGCGCGCCGGCCTGGCGGCGTAGACTGACCGCGCGATGTGCGGGCGTTTTTCGCAAGAGGCCGAGATGAGCGAGATCAAGCTCGAGCTCAAGATTGAGCAGCTCGAGCTATTTCGCGAGTTTCGTCCGGCCTACAATATTGCGCCATCGTACGGGCCAGGTTCCGAGCAAGTGTTCGTGGTCAAGACGCGCGAGGGCACGCGCGCGCTCCGGCTCGGGCGCTGGTGGATGATTCCGCATTTCTGGACCAAGCCGCTCAAGGCGCTGCCGGCAGCGTTCAACGCCCGCTCAGAGGAATTGGCGCAAAAGCCATTCTGGCGCGAAGCGTTTCGTCAGCACCGCTGCTTGGTGCCAGCGACCGGTTGGCGGGAATTCAAAGCTGAAGGCAAGCTGAAGCAGCCTTACCAATTCCGGCTCGAGCAGCGGCTGTTTGCGTTCGCAGGCCTGTGGTCGCGCTGGACGTCGCCCGACGGCGAGCTGATCGACTCGTTCGCCGTGATCACGACCGAGCCGAACGCGCAGGCGCTCGCTTACCATGATCGGATGCCGCTCGTGCTCGCGCCGGATCTCCACGACGATTGGCTCGAGCCGCAGGCCGACGCTGAACGGTTGCTGGTCGAGGCGCGCGCGCGCAGCGTCCAGCTGGCGCTCGACGTGTACCCGACCGATCGCCGTGGCAACAACGTGCGCTTCGAAGGGCCGGAGGTCGTCGCCCGGATCAGCCCCGAGCAGCAGAGCCTGTTCGACGAGCCGGCGCCGGCCCGCGCGAAGCGCTAGGCGAGCGAGCAAACAGGAAGGCGGCTTGTCATTGGTCTCATTTCAGCTGTTGAACACGCCAGCCGATCCTGGGTTCTGGCTTCGTTTTCGCTCCGGTCCGGTGCTCACGTACCAACGTACGTTCAACGAGCGGCGACCGGAAAGGTTGCTCGGTCCTCGCGAACGCCTCGCCAGAACCCAGGCTTGGCGAGCGGGCAGCTGGCAAATGAGACCAATTCTCAGAGGAAGGCGGGAAGGCGGGAAGGTCGAGGGTAAGCCGATGTTTTGTTTGGATGACCAAACAAAACATCGACTGCCCGGGGGCCTTGGCGAGGGAGGTCGCAGCGCTGCACTGATGCGATGAGGCCACCAATACCCAGCCAATAGAAAATCTCCCCTCCTCCCCGTCTCCCTGTTTGCTCGCGCTCGCCCCGCACTAAGTCGTGCGGCGTATACCGAATTTGAGCAGTAGCCATTCGATCTTGCGGAAAAAACCGATGCCGTCGAGTAGCGTGTTCATCCAGCCAGTGGTGATGCAGTAGTGGGTGAGGTGGGGGCCAGAGTGGTGGTTGGCGTGATGCTTTGCCGAGAGCAAGAACCGCGTGCGCTGCAGCAAGCGGACGAGCCACGGGCGCTCGGGTGAGTGTGCCCACTTGTGGATTTGCGAGTTAAAGTAGCTGGTGCCGAATACGCCGAACACGCAGCACAACGCGAACGGATCCTCGACGAGGAATAGCAGCGCGACATGCACGGGCGAGGTGAAGATGCTCGCGTCGCCGTTGGTCTCGACGAAATCGTGGCGCGTGATGTCGACTTGATCGGTGTGGTGCTCGCGGAACGTGCGCACGAAGCCACCGAAGATCGGCATCGTCGGGCTGCCGTAGGTGTCGGCGCTCCAATGCACGAGCCCGGACAAGACATCAGCGATACACATGCCGCCAACACCGGACAGCACGGCTAGCCAGATGCCACCTTGCGGTAACCCGCGAATGGCGAGCGTTGCGGTCAGGGCCGTCAATGCCATGCCGAACCCGAGCGCGCAGACCTCCAAGATTCGGTGCGAACGCGCGTAGTTGTACGCGCGCTTGGACTCCGGAGACAGCGCGAGCTCCGCTGCTTCCCCAGACAAGGAACGAGAAGATCCCAGCATCGAGGTCGTCATCCTAATACGAGACAGGAGACGCGGCGGATGTCGCGCAGGTTGCGATTTTTCGCCGAACCTCGGCCGCCAAGCCAAATCGCCAAAAACCGCGATTCAACCGTTGGAATGCGGCTCGAGCCCGCGCCGCAGCTGGGCGGCGGTCAGACTGGACCCGTCGGGGCTCCAGCCTGGCGGGGCAAAGAGGTAGCCCAAGGCACTCCAAAAGCTCGTCGCTCGGCGCACGTCGAGCGCGACCGCCACGAATTCGTGCACCGCGATCCGAAGCGGGTTGAACGTCGCTAAATCGTGAGTGACGCCGTAACGCACGGGTTCGCGCGCATCCTCGGCCGCGAAGGTCCGGAACAAGCGGTCCCAAATGATCAGCACGCCGGCGTGATTGCGATCCAGGTAGGCGACGTTCTTGCCGTGGTGCACGCGGTGGTGTGACGGCGTGTTGAACAGCCACTCCAGCGGCGCGGGCAGCCTGCCCACGGCTTCGGTGTGAATCCAAAACTGGTAGATCAGACTGATGGCTTCGGCCGTCAGGATCATCGCCGGCGGATAGCCCAGCAGCGCCAGTGGCAGCCAAAAAATCGGGCCGGTGATCGGCGTGAACCAAGGCTGGCGGAGCGCGGTCGAAAGATTGAAGTACTGGCTGGTGTGGTGATTCACGTGCGCCGCCCACAACAGCCTCACGCCGTGGTGCGTGCGGTGAAACCAGTAGTAGCAAAAGTCTTCGGCGAAGAAGAGCACCAGCCACGACCACCACGACGCTGGCTGCCCGAGCTCGAGCAGGCGGTGCTGATAGCCCCACGACCACAACGCAATCGCGCCGAGCGTGGTGAACGCGCTGATGATCACGTTGCCGATGCCCATCGCCAGGCTGGCGAAGGTGTCTTTCTTCTCGTAGCCGCGCAGGCCCGTCGCCCCCGCGCGCAGCCGTCGATGCGTCCACAGCACCTCCAAGACGAGCAACGTCAAGAAGCCGGGGATGGAAAAAATCAGAAGGTTCGACACCGGGGATGGTTCAGGCGCGGCCGAAGCGGATCGCCGAGCGGGCTTTGGCTTTGGTCGCCTCTTCGTCGCGATTCTTTGGCGTTGCCGTGGTTTCCAGCGAGTCCACCAAGCGTCGGGTGACGGCTGCGATCTCGGCCACGGCTTGATCGAACGTGATCAGGTTGCGACCGCTCGGCTTCCGCTGGTTGCTCACCTTGCGCACGTACTGGAGTGCGGCGGCGAACACCTCGTCGTCGCTGGCGGGCGGTTCGAAGTTGAACAGCGGGCGAATGTTCCGGCACATGGTCCAAAGCATAGCGCTTGACGCCGGGGTCAGGAGCGGGGTTCTGTGATGCGGTATGCCCGTCGCTGCCGCCGCGCTCTTCGTTACTGCCGACAAAGCCCTGGCGGGCGAGCTGGCAAGGCTGCTGATGGGGCGGCAAATGGCGCTGGACGTGGTCGGCACCAAGTCGTCCGACGTCGAGCCGGGCGGCGCCGAGCTGGTGTTCATCGATGTGTCGACCGAGTTCGGTATGGCGCTAGTGGCGACCTTTGCCGGGGCGCATCCCGAGTGCGCGGTGTTGGCGGTCGCGCCGGCTGCACAGGCTCGGCTCGGTCTGCAGGCCGCTCGCTCCGGCGCCGCTGACTTCGTCCGCTACCCGTTCGAAGCGGAGGAGCTGGGCTATGTCGTCGGCAAAGTGCTGACCGGCCTAGCGCGCTCGGCCGATGAACCCCCAGCGTCGCGCCTGCTCGGCCTGCTCGCCTACTGATTTACCTGATTTCATGCCGCTAGAAACCTCCTCGTCGCGCGTCGCAATCTTAGCCGGAGCCGGTGGGCTCGTCGGGCGTGAGTTGCTGCAGCTGCTGCTCGCCAGTTCTCACTACGTGAGCGTTCACAGTTTGGTTCGGCGCCCTTCGGCTGCCGCGCCGTCGAACAGCAAGCTGCACGAGCTGCTGGTGAGCTTCGATGGCTTGCCCGCGCTACCAGCGTGCAACGACGTCTACATCGCGCTCGGCACCACGATCAAAGTTGCCGGGTCCGAACAAGCATTTCGACGCGTCGACTACGACTACGTCGTCGCTGTGGCTAGCGCGGGCCGCGCTGCCGGCGCCTCTCGGCTCGGCATCGTCTCCGCGCTAGGCGCAGATCCAAAGTCACGGGTCTTTTACAACCGCGTCAAGGGCGAGATGCAGGACGCCGTCGTGAAGCTGGGGTACGAAAGTGTAGTCATCGCGCAACCGTCGCTGCTGGTGGGCGATCGCGAAGCCTTGGGCCAGCCAACCCGCGCGGGTGAAGTCTGGGCGCGGCGCCTGCTCGGCCCGGTCGCAGGCCTGATTCCAGCGGGTATTCGGCCAGTTAGCGCGAGCGATGTCGCGGCCGCGCTGCTTGTCGCCACGCTGCGCTGCGCGCCTGGCACGACGCTCGTCCCATCCCGCGACATGCACCGCGTCGTCGTTGAATAGCGCGCGCGCTGCGATTGCCTTCATGCGCGCACGATGTGGGCGAGATACTTCTGCGCTTGAAAAAAATTCGATCGCGCGTTCTCGCCCGCACGCTGTTACGGTGAATTGAGATCGAGCCGTTCACGATGGTGGAGCGCGCGTCCTGCGCGCGCCGCTGGAGACAACCCTATGACGACACGGACTCAGCTCAAGAGCTGGCTCTGCGCCAGCAGTTTATTGGCAGCGTTTGTGTGCTCGCACAGCGCGTTCGCTGCCCACTCCGAGCTGACCGCTGCTGCCCGACTACCAGCATCACCTAAAGCAGAGCCCGTACCCGTCAAGTCTTCACTCGAACAAATCTCGCCTCACAGTATCGCGCGCCTCGCGCCGCTGGCCTGGCCGCGCCTCGAGCTGCCGCCTGAGCCCAAGCCGCTGCCGGAGCCGCTGAGCACGCGCAACGAGATCCTGTGGCATGGCCTGCGCATTCCCACGATCATCGCGTTCGGCCTCAGCGGTCTCAGCGCTGGTGGTGCCGTGGCGACAGGCTTCGCCGCCAGTCGCGGCAATGATCCGCGCACCTGCGACTCGAGCTGCTCCGACCACGACGTCCGCCAGCGCGCGCTCCTGCTCACCACCGGCGTACTCACCGGCATGGCCGCCGCCGGCATCGGTATCGGCATCACCTTCATGGTCAAGGCGCCCAACAACCGCACCAAACCCGCAATCCGTCCGCGGTTCGACGCGACCATCTCGGGTCAAAGAGCCATCGCGAAGGTTGGTTGGGTGTTTTCGAGTTTCTAGGTCGGGGGGTGGGGCGGAGTTAGCGCGCGCGTTCGCTCCTGTCCCGCGAACAGTCTCGGAAACAGCACGTCTGCGCTACTCGCGCTGAAGCGGAGTGAGATAGCACCTTTCGGTGTCTCGGAGCCGACGAGCTTGGCGTCGACGAGGCGGCTCAGGACTTGTCGCGCAGTGCGTTCGGGGAGGGCGGTGACGATGCCGGCGTCTCCGCGTTGCATCTCGCCGCGTTGGAGCAAGGCTTGGCAGATCTTTACGGCTGCCGCAGGCAGAGCAAGGTCGCGCGTGACGTAGGTCTCGAGGCGCGCGCCAAGTGCCTCGAGGTCGAACAGTTTCGACATGAATGTTAACTGGTCGAGCGCAATCTCGCAGAACCAGGTCACGAATTCTTCGAGAGCTTTCAGCGACAGGTTGCCGCGACCATCGCGGTCATTTTCTCGCGGCGAGTCGGCTAAATCCATCATGCGTTTGTATTCGCCGCGATCTTCCAGTCCTCGGGCTAGGCCGCGCGAGATAGACCACAAGCCGTGCGCTCCGATCCCCGCGCGCAATGCCATAGCGTGGGCAACCAGGCGGCTGACGCGGCCGTTTCCGTCGGGAAAAGGGTGAATGTAGTTCAGCCGATGGTGAGCGATTGCCATTGCCGACAAGCGTGCGGCGGGGCCGAGCGGTTCGATTCGAAATCGTTGTTGGAAATAGTCCATGAACGCCGGCACTACATGGCTCGAAGGCGGAATGTGGCGCCCGACCGCGTTGTCATGCTTCGGCTCACTTCGAAACGCGCCTGGTTGCATGCGATAAGGGCCTTGGCTCGTCTTGATGGTCACGAACTCTGCTGGCGCTTCGGCATAAAACCGTTCGTGGACCCAGCGCACGAAGCCCTGATCGGCCGGCTCACCGAGCTCGCCTCGTGCATAGCGGTCGTCGATCGCTCGTTGGACTTGAATGTGCGCGCGCGCTTCGAGCTGCAGGTGGCGGCGCTCCGGCTCGGTCTCCAGCTCGTCGAACAGCGCTCGCTCGATGTCGCGCGGGCGCGTGTCGTGGCCCTCGATGAGATTGCTGTAGTAGCAGTTCATTACGCGGACCAAATCCGCGAGACCCTTCGCGCTCCGCGGATGAAGCCGTGTCCCCAACGTCGTCGACGCGGCGGTCACGCTCGACATCACGTCGGCGAGACGCTCCGAGTAACTCGAAAGTTGGCAAGGCTCGAGCCGCGCCGGAGTTTCGAGAACCGCCATAGCCTGCCGATTGTGTCAGACTAGTCAGCCGATCTCAATCGTATGTAACTATAGGAATTCGCTCATATAATTTATATTCCCCCGAGCGTTCTGCCGATCTGTTCTGCCGATCTGTTCTGCCGAGTTAGGTCGGAACCCGTTGCTGCGGTCGTCGAGCGCTGAAATGAGCAACGGCGCCCACGCGAGTGCGGGCGCCGTCAGTCTTCTCCACAGTCGCAAAGAGTGGCGTTCTTAGAAGGCGCCGTCGAGCGTCACTTCGCCAGTCACGCCAACTTGGTACGACGCCACGCGGCGCTCGAAGAAGTTGGTTAGCTCCTGCACGTCTTGCAGCTCCATGAACGAGAGCGGGTTCTTGGTGCCGTAGCGCTTGGGCATGTCGAGCTGTTGTAGGCGCTGGTCGGCGACGTACTCGAGGTAGCCGCGCACGTCGCGCAGTGACAAGCCGGCCAGGCCTTCGCCCAGCAAGTCCTCGGCGAACAGCGTCTCGGCCTCGACGGCCTCTTCCAGCATCTGCACGACTTCGCGCTGCATGTCGGCGTCGAACAGATCCGGCTCCTGCTCGCGCACCTGCTTGACGACCTCGAACGCGAACTGCATGTGCGCGCTCTCGTCGCGGAACACCCAGTTGGTGCCCGTGGCCAAACCGTGCAAGAGGCCGCGCGAACGCAGGTAGTAGACATAGGCGAACGCCGCGAAGAAGAACAAGCCTTCGACGGCTGCCGCGAACGTGATCAGGTTCATCAAGAACTGGCGCCGCTGCGCGCGCGTCTCGATCCGATTCATGTCTTGAATCGAGTCGATCCACTTGAAGCAGAACTCGCCCTTCTTGCGGATCGACGGGATGTTCTCGATCGCCGAGAACGCCTTGGCGCGCGAGTCCGGATCAGGAATGTAGGTGTCGAGCAGCGTCAGGTAGAACTGTACGTGCAGCGCTTCCTCGTACAGCTGGCGTGACAAGTACATGCGCGCCTCGGGCGCGTTGATGTGCTTGTACAGGTTCAAGACCAGGTTGTTCGAGACGATGCTGTCGCCGGTGGCGAAGAACGCCACCAGCCGTTCGATCAGGTGGCGCTCCTTCGGACCGAGCTTTTTCCGAATGTCGTCAACGTCGCTGGCGAAGTCGACCTCGTCCACCGTCCAAGAGTTCTTGATCGCGCTCTTGTACATGTCGAAGAAGCCCGGGTACTGCATCGGCCGAAGCGACAAGCACAGCCCCGGATCGAGCAGCTTCTCTGGACGGCGGTGGGCGTTCACTGGCACGCCTCGCAGCTCTCGGGATTTTCGAGCGAGCAGACCACCTGCTCGGTGTCGGTGTACTCCTTCTTCGGCGTCGAAGCAGAAGGCGGCGCGGCGCTCGTCTTCTGAATGCGCGTCGCCGGGCGCGAGCGCAGGTAGTACGTGGTCTTGATGCCCTTCTTCCAAGCGTAGAAGTACATCGACGACAACTGACCGATGTTCGGCGCTTCGCTAAACAGATTCAGCGACTGGCTCTGGTCGATGAAGGCGCCGCGATCCGCCGCCATGTCGATCAAGGAACGCATCGGCAATTCCCACGCCGTGCGGTACAAAGTCCGCAGATTCTCGGGCAAATCGGTCAGGTTCTGCACCGAGCCCTCAGCGTGCTTCAGCTGGTTGCGCGTCTCGTCGGTCCACAGCCCGAGCCGCACCAGGTCGTTGACCAGGTAGCGGTTCACTTGCAGGAACTCGCCCGACAGTGTCTCGCGCTTGAACAGATTCGAGACTTGCGGCTCGATGCACTCGTAGCAGCCGGCGATCGCCGCGATCGTCGCGGTCGGCGCGATCGCGATCAGCAGCGAGTTGCGCAAGCCGACCTGCATGATGCGGTCACGCAGATCACTGAAGCGCGCTTTGCCTTCCGGCGACACGCCCCACGCATCGAACTGCAGCTCACCGCGCGCGGCGCGCGTCTCGAGGAACGCCGGGTGCGCGCCCTTCTCAGCCGCCAAGTCGCAGGAAGCCGTCAGCGCGTGGTAATAAATCTCCTCGGCGATTGACTTCGACAGGTCGCGCGCCTCCTGCGAGTCGAACGGCAGCTTCAGCTCGAAGAACACGTCCTGCAGGCCCATCACCCCCAAGCCAACCGGGCGCCAAGCGGAGTTGGAGGCCTTGGTCTGGCTGATCGGGTAGTAGTTGAGGTCGATCACGCGATCGAGCTGGCGAATCGCGACGTGCACGGTGCGGGCGAGCTTCTCGAAATCGAAGCCCTCCGGTGCCACGTGACGAGATAGGTTGATCGAGCCCAGGTTGCAGACTGCGGTCTCGGAATCCGAAGTAACTTCGAGGATTTCGGTGCACAGGTTGGACAAGTGCACGGTGCGGCCGGGGAGCGCGGTCTGGTTACAAGCCATGTTCGACTTGTCTTTGAAGGTGATCCAGCCGTTACCGGTCTCGGCCAGCGTGCGCATCATGCGTGCGTACAAGTCGCGAGCACGCACCTTCTTGACCGCCAAGCCAGCGGCTTCGGCCTGCTCGTAGGCGACGTCGAAGTCCGGACCGTACAGATCGGTGAGCGTCGGGACGGCCTTGGGATCGAACAGTGACCAGTCGCCGTCGCTCTCGACGCGGCGCATGAACAAGTCGCAAATCCAGTTGGCGAGGTTCAGGTTGTGCGTGCGGCGCTGCGGGTCGCCGCTGTTGTCGCGAAGTTCGAGGAACTCTTCGACGTCGGCGTGCCACGGCTCGAGGTACACGGCGCAGGCGCCCTTGCGCTTGCCACCCTGATTCACCGCCGCCACCGACGCATCGAGCGTCTTCAGCCACGGCACGATGCCGCTCGAATAGCCGTTAGTCGACTCGATCAACGAGCCGCGCGAACGCACGCGCGAGTACGACAGACCAATGCCGCCCGAGAACTTCGAGAGCAGGGCGACGTCGGTGTATTTCTTGTAGATGTCTTCCAGGTGATCGCCGGGAGAATCCAGCAAAAAGCAGCTGGAAAGCTGCTCGTGGCGCGTGCCCGAGTTGAACAGCGTCGGCGAGCTCGGGATGTACTCGAGCGACGAGAACAGCCGGTACATTTGCAGCGCTTCCAGCACTGTCTCGGACAGCGCGCAGGCGACGCGCAGGAAGAACTGCTGCGGCGTCTCGATCACCTGGCGCGTCTTGGGGTTGCGCAGTAGGTAGCGGTCGTAGACGGTGCGCAGGCCGAAGTACTCGAAGCGATCGGTCTTGTCGTTCTCGACCGCGTCGTTCAGCTTGCGCTGAGCGCGGGTTACGAAATCCAAAACGCGCTCGTTCACCAGACCGAGACGATGACCGAGGCCGATCGACTGCGAGAACGAGTGCACGTCCTGGTGCATCACTTCCTTTTCGATCAAGGTCGCGAGCAGCCGCGCGGCGAGCCGCGAGTACTCGGGCTCCTCAGCGATTAAGCTGGCAGCGGTCTGGATCGAGAGCTGGTCGAGCGCTTGGGTGGTGGCGCCATCGAACAGGCCACCGATCGTCTTCAGCGCGACGCGCATCGAGTCGACGCGGCCGAGGCCCTGAGCGCTACGGCTCACGGCCTTGACGATCTTGTTCACGTCGACCGGTTCGGCGTCGCCGTTGCGCTTCTTGACGCGCATCGCGGTGGCGGGGGCCATGCCGCTCTGGCGGACGCCGCTATCGCGGCTGGAGTTAACTTCTGCTTCCGTCTGCGAAACCGGTCCGCCGACGTCAATTGCCTGCACCATGTTGTCTCTCCCTCAGCTTCAATGACGTGCGGTTCCAGCCCGCAAGTCGGCCACTCAGTCAGGCATGTGGGAGCCTGACCTACCTCGACTTAGTCTTCCCTCAGCACTGGGGAGCGCCCCAGGCCGCACGCGAAAACGAATGGAAACGAAAAGCCCGGTGCTGGCGAGGATTTGCCAGACCACCGAGCGCGCTATGGTCACACTTCCGAATAGGAGCCTACGGGACTACTGCCGAGGGCTCTCTGGATGCCTCCGAATGCTGACCGGCTGGCCAGGGGTCGAAAGCAGAGGGGCAACATATTGTGGTTACACCTGTTCAGTCAACCCATATCTAGGGGTGAGGTGAACAAAGGTGACGGTAGTGAGATGTTCAGTCACCGTTGACAGCGCCCAAAATAATGCTCTCCGCACCAATATCAGTGGGGAGCGCATGTTCAGCGTCAGCTGCTCGGTATCTTACGGTGTTTACGTCCAAATCGGGCGAGTAAAAGCCGCAAAACGGTGCGGCCGCCAGCGCCTGGAACAATGGCAAACGCGTGACCCCCTCGCCGCCGCGCGCTTCGAGCAAGTGAATGAAGCGCAGCGTGCGCAGTGCATCGAACCACGTTTGCAGGCGGCGCTCGCGCACGCGCCCGTCGGGCGACGCATCGAACATGCCCTGCAGTGCGTCGAAGACTTGCAGCTCGTCGAGCGCGCTCGACACTGCGCCGGCTGTCCCGGCATCGAGTTGCTGGCTCAGCTGCAGCGGTAGCGCTTCGGCGTCGCGGAGCGCCACGGTACGACGCAGCGCCGCCAACGTCACCCGCAGCACCTCGAACACCCGCGGGTGATACGTCGACAACGCGCCGCCGTTGCCGACGATCTCACCCACCTTGCGACCGGTCCCGAACGGCACACGATCGGATGTCCGGCTGCGCAATCGGATCGGCTCGCACTTGGGTCGATGCAGCGCGCCGACCTTGGCCAGCTTGTCGAGCAAGTAGAAGTCCTCACCGGCGTTTCGACGCGGAAAACCCCGCACTTCGGCATAGGCCTCGGCCAGTACGGCAATCGAGCTGCCCATGCTCTCGTAGGCGTAGGGCGAACCAGCGGCCGCCAAGCCGAGCGTGTAGTAGCGGAGCGAAATCTCGTAGTCGACGGTGGCGCGGTCGATCGCAGCGTCACCCGACGGGGTGTGCCAGAACGGCAACGTCAGGGCGACGCGTCGGAGGCCTTCGGGCGTCAGCGGCGGAACCGCAGCAATCGCTTGAAAGTAGCTCGCCGGCGGCTGCGCGTCGGCGTCAGTCGTGGCCAGCCAGGGCGAGCTGATGCCGTCGAGTTGGTGCAGCTGGAGCGCCACATCCATGCCGATGCGGCGTGCCAAGCCGACGCCCTGACCAACCGGCATGCGCTTGCCCGGTGAGGCGCGGTCGATCACCAACAGGTCGAACGAACCGGGTCGGCCCAGGGTCGCGCTCGCCGCCAAGCCCTCGAGCGCAGGCAATTCTTGTCGCGCCACCAGCCGTTCGGCCAAAACATGCAGCAAGCGCGCGTTGCCCTCGTGCGTTGTCGCGGGCGCCTCATCCGTCGCGTTCACGACCGCGATCACCAGAACGCGCCCCCCGGCGTTGCTCAACGCGGGGGCCAGGTTATCGAGGAAGCTCTCGTCCTCGCGCTGCAACGGCACCACGACCGCAGCCGCGTACTGCGTGTGCAGTTCGCGACCCCAGGCCGCTTCCGGCTCGGCGTAGCGCTCCAGGTACTTACGCAGCGCCAGCTCGGACATGCTTTGCCCCGAGCCTAGTGCACGGCGGCGCGGTGCGGCAGGCGCGTTACCAGCTCGGCTTCGAAGTCGAGCATCTCGCCGCCGCGCGTCCGTACTTCGGCTTCGCTGAAATAGAGCCGCGCCATGCGGAAGAAGAACGCGTGGTGGCGCGACTCGGCGCGCGCCAGCTCCATGTACGGCGGGTAGAGCACGGGGTCGCGCTCTTTCAGCGCTTCGGCCACCATGTACAGCCGTTCGCAGCCGCGCGCTTCGACCACGCCCGAGACCAGCAGCCGATCGAGAAAGTGGATGTCGCCGCCAGCGCGGATCTGCGAGCGCAGCGCGTTGACGTAGGGGTCTTTGTAATCGTCGGCCAGCGTCAAGCCGCGTTCGGCGCAGATCCGGTACATGACGTGGAAGTGCTCGAGCTCTTCCTTGGCGAACTCGATCATCGGATCGAGTAAATCTCGCCGATCTGGATAGCGCGCCACGAACGACATGCCGGTCGCCGATGCCTTGCGCTCGCAGTTGGCGTGGTCGAGCAAGAAAGAGTCGAAGTCGCCGAACACGGCATCGAGCCATTCTGGTGGGGTTTTCACGCGCAGGTCGAGCATGGGGACGGCGCCGTTTATACCTGTCCGCGGCGGTTCTGCTAGTTTCGCCGCCGTGGCTGGCTATTCCGGCACTCCGTTACCCCAAAAACTGGGCATCAAGCCCGGTTCGAAGCTGGCTCTAGTCGGCGCCCCAGACGACTTTGCGGAGGTGCTCGGCGCGCTGCCGGCCGGGGTGAAGGCCGTAGAGCTGGCCCGCGCCAAGGGACCGTTCGACGTCGTCGTGGCGTTCTTCGATAGCGAGGCGGCGTTCAAAAAGCAGCTACCCCGGCTGCACGCGGTGCTCGAGCCGAACGGTGGGCTGTGGATCGCCTGGCCCAAGCGCGCATCGGGGGTCGCGACCGACATGACCGAGCACGCCGTCAGGAAGCACGGGCTGCCGCGCGGGCTGGTCGACAACAAAGTCTGCGCCATCGACGCCACGTGGTCGGGGCTGCGCTTGGTCGTCAGGCTGGAGAACCGGCCACGTGGCTAGCCGTCCGACAGTGTCAGAGAATTCCGCTCCGATCTGGTTTGCCGCGGGTTTTGTACACGGTCCTGAGAAGGGCTGGATGCGGCGCCGAAATTGGCCAAGCTACAACCTTCCTATGCGTGAAGCGCGCCTCGCGTTTGCCTGTCTTGCGGTAGCTTGGCTGCCGTGTGCTTGCGGGCCGCGTGGCTCGCACCCGCAGTCTGGTACCAGCGGCGCTTCCGGCAGCTCGCTCGGCGGCGGAGCGGGTGAGGCGGGCCAGGGCGGTGCTGGAAGTGGCGGCGCCGGCAGCGGTGGCGCGGGTGCAGCCGGCAGCGGTGGTATGGCCGGCGGCTGCATGCTTGGCGGTGCGCCCAGCGGTGGCGTGGCGCCAGTCGGTACGGATCTGGGCGCGCTCAGCGTTGAGTCGGTGGCGCCGTGGAAGAACGCGGC
Organism: Polyangiales bacterium; assembly: GCA_038252755.1. Taxonomy (GTDB): domain Bacteria; phylum Myxococcota_A; class Polyangia; order Polyangiales; family Polyangiaceae; genus PMG-095. Next base: position 21,550 of record JBBSAB010000099.1, read on the forward strand.
GACCGGCGCGTACACCATCATCCACGACGACATCTGCGACTACACGATCGACAGCTTGTTCGACGTCGCCGAGCCTGAGCTGACCAAGCGCGGCTTGATGTCGGCGTTCGGCGCGATCGTCCAGCGCTGCCAAGAGCGCGTGAAATGGGCGCAGCTCGAGGTCGTGAGGCAGCACGGGCACGAGATCATCAACCACACGTGGGACCACAAGGACATCGTCGAGGAAGCGGCGTTGGCGCCGCTATCGCTCGAAATCGATCAGGCCAATCAGGTACTGAACGACAATCTCAAGGGGCAGCACACCAGCTTCTTCATCTTCCCGTACGACTCGTTCAACGACGCCGCTGTCGAACACTTGGGCGCGCTCGGCTACTTGGGCGCGCGCGCTGGCAAAAAGGGCGTCAATTCAGCCAACTTCCCCGACGGCTTGCGCGTGATGTTCGACGTCTGGGGTGGGGAAAACTCGATCTACGACGGCCAAGGCGACATCCTGAAGATCTACGTCGACTTGGCAATTTCCCAAGCCGGCTGGTCGGTGCGCGAGTTTCACGGCATCGCCGATACCACCTTCTTCGCGATCAACCTGGACGACTACCGCGCGCACCTCGACTACGTAAAATCGAAGGTCGACAGCGGCGAGCTGTGGGTCGATACGCCGAGCGCGGTCGTGCGCTATCGCTTTTCCCGTCAGTACTGCGGCGTACCCAACGCCGACGGCTACCAGCTGTCGTTCGCGACGCCGAGCTGTGACTGCGCCCGCTACGCCGCGCCGCTCAGCGTGATCATCACGACCGCGGTCGATGCGCCGAGCGCGCTCGCGACGCAGGACGGCAAAATGCTGCTGACCAAGAAGCTCGCGCCAAACCGCTTCGTGGTCGAGATGGCGCCGCTCGGCGGCCCAGTCGCGGTCGGCGGCGGCAACTAAATTCGGCCGCGCCTGAGCGTGGACCAGAGCTGTTCACTCGCCAGCGATATGCACGACCAACGTGCGGGCGTGTGGGCGGGCGCGATGCTCCCACACGTACAGGTCCTGCCACGTGCCGAGCGCCAGGCGTCCCTCGCTCACCGGAATCGTCTCGGACGTCTTGGTCACGGCTGAGCGGGCGTGAGCCGGCATGTCGTCCGGGCCCTCGTCATCGTGGATCCACGGCCGCGATTCGGGGGCCAACTCGGCCAGCCACTCGCCCAAATCGCGCAGCACGTTCGGATCGGCGTTCTCTTGAATCACCAGGCTGGCCGACGTGTGCTGGATGAACACCGTACACAAGGCCGTCTTGAGCCCGCTCTTCGCGACCACGGCCTGGATCTCGGAAGTAACGTTGGTGAACCCTCGCCCGGTGGTACGAATCTCCACGACTTCCTGATAGGCGCTCAACTTGCGGCGGACTATGCGATCATCCGCGCCCGCGTGCCAGGCCCCGAATCCAGAACCAGCAGCTTCCCGCCAGGTCGGCAGTCGCTCCGAGCCGTCCCGCTCGGCAGGTTCGAACAGCGGCTGGACGACCTGACTCGTCGTTATCGCGTCACGCACGTCGCCTTCATGCTCGGCCAAATTCTGGTGCGCCGTGACATCGCCGCCGCCACCAGCGCGATGGCGTTTGACCTGTTTCTGGCGGCTATCCCGATGCTGGCGCTGGCGGGCTGGCTGTTCGGCAAGCTGCTACTCGGCAACCACGACTCGGTGTTGCAGACGACCGCGCTGCTGCTCAACCTGACGCCGAACGAAGTGCAAGCTTTGACCTGGCAACAGCTCGATCGCTTCGCGCTCGGCAGCGTGGCGCCGTTCGCGCTGATCGGCGCGTTGTGGACGGCCTCGGGCGCGTTCCATACGTCGATGGCTTTGCTCGAAGCATCGGCTGGCACGGTGCGGCGGCCGTGGTGGCGCAAGCGGCTCGTCGCGTTGGCCAGCGTGCTCGTCAGCATCGTGCTGTTTGGGTCGAGCGCGCTGGCTGCGGTTTGGATATCGCTCGGGCCCTCGCGGCTGTTCGTGGCGATTTCGGGCGGTGACGTAGAGCTGAATCCGGGCTTCACGCACTACTTGCTATTGCTGCTCTTGGCGCTACTCGGGGTCGTGCTGCTCGCGCTGTTCTTCTACATGGCGTCGCCACGGCCGGGCGTGCGGCGACGCGTGTTCCCGGGTGCCGTAGTCGCGGTGGTGGCGGGCAGCAGCGTCTCGGGTGCGTTTGCGTTTTACGCCGGGCACCTGGCGCGGTTCGCACTCTTCTACGGCAGCCTCGCGGCCGTCGCAGTCACGCTGGCCTGGCTCTGGTTCGTTTGCTTCTCAGTCCTCGTCGGCGCCGAGCTGAACCAGCTCCTCGAAAACGGCGAGTGAGAGAGAGTTGGCAGTTAGCAGTTAGCAGTTAGCAGCTGCGAAAACCGAACGGTTCCTAGACGCCTCCCGAAGCCGCCGCGCCGAACGCCTACTGTTCTCTCGGCTCTTCTTCAAGCAACTCGGCGCGTTGGCGTCCCGAGGTTGCCCGCTCCTAACTGCGAACTCCCAACTCCCAACTCCCAACTCCTAACTCCCAACTCCCAACTCCCAACTCCCAACTCCCAACTCCCAACTCCCAACTCCTTCTTCTTCAAGCGCACATTGCCTGTACCTCGATCGCGAGCGCGAAGCGCGAGCTGGATCGCCTCACCCATACCTTGGCGAGAGCAGATCACGATCGAATCAGAAGACCGGCGTGAACGAAAACTCGGCGAGGCCGAGCGCCCGCTGGGCTCCAGGTCAAAAGGATCGCGGGGCCTACTCATCGAAGCGTGGAGGAGAACAAAACCCAACTAGCTATTTGAGCGGCCCGACGCAGACGCCGAAGTTTGGCGGCAGCTCCGAGGAGGCTTGGCACTTCTGCGTTCCGCAGTCGTTCTTGGTCGGGTCGGTGTGGCAGATCTTGACGCACTGGTTCGTCCCGCTCGAGCAGACGTGATTCCAAGCGCACGGGCATGCGTCACCCTGTTGCCCAGCGCCGGGCTTCAAGCAGGTGGTGGTGGCGTCGTTCCTGACGACCATGCAGGCGGTGTCGCCCTTGCAGCGGCAATCGCTGCCGGCGGGGCAGGGGAACTGCTCTTCCAAGCTGCACGCATCCGCCGGCACACACACCGGCACGCGCGGCTGATCGGCGCTGCTGGCGTCTGCTGCACCGCGACGCAAAGGCTGTTCGGCGCAGTAGGTGCCGGACGTGCAATTGCTGTTCTGGTCGCAACAATAGGGCAGGCATCGACCCGCGTCGCCAGCGGTCACGCACGCAAAGCCCGGCGCGCAATCCCCAGCCGAGAAGCACGGCGCGTTCTCGTTGCCCGTGCCGGCCGCCACGCACTGGCGCGAGAGTTTGTTGTTTTCGCGCACGACTTGGCAGCTGTATGCCGATAACTCCGGCGGGTTGCTGGCGCCGTTGCCGCCTTCGCCGCTGGCGCCCCCGTTCAGGCCGCTAGCCCCGCCCGTTTCAGCGCCGCCGGAGGCTCCGCTTGCGCCACCTTGTGGGGTGGCGGTGCCGCTCATGCCGGCCTCACCATCACCACCACCGCCGCCGTTTTCGCCGCCGCCGTTAGCGCCTCCGCCAGCACCAATCACTGGCGGGATGTAACCGCTGCAAGCTTTGTCGAAGTCCGGCAAGCACGTGCCGACGTCGGGTCCGCCGCACAAGGGGTTCAGGTCATTCACCAGCCCGCCGTCGATGCCCGATGCGTCGGCCTTGACAATCAAGGGCGGGTTGCCTTGCGTACCGCCGGTGGTGCCGCCGGTGGTGCCGCTGTTGCCCGACGGGGCCCGGCCGTTGTCGCTCGACGCGCACCCGCCGGACAGCACCCACGCGAACGTGAGGAACAACAGCCCGACTGCGAATCGCCTCGACGTCCTCATGCCATACCCTTCACAACGCCGCCGCGGTCACGCTCACCAAGTAGATGGCGAGCGTCGTGATCCAAAGCGTGACACGTCCGCGCAACCGCGCCTCGTACCCCCAGTAAGCGGCGAGCGGCGGTACCAGGAACGCCACCAGCCCGTGCCACCACGGGTCCCTGCGCAGCAGGCCTATGACAAGCGTGACATGGGCGACCAGGTTTAGGCCGACCGCGACGCTGATCAGGACGAGCAGGGCGAAGTCCAAGCGGGCGCCAACATAGCCGCTTTTCAGGAACATTCAGGCGGCTTCGGTGTTCGTTCATGCTGCGGCCCGTTCCAGGCTTGCGCACGCCGCTGCAAGAACCGGGCGTGGTCAAAACTCCGACAAAACCTGGCCTGCCCATCGTCCTCGCAGCCAGGCGCCTTTATTGTAGACTCCCTCCCCTTGCGTCACATCTCCTCGCTCCTCGCGTTCGCCGCGCTCGGTCTGCTCGCCTCGCTACCCCAGGGGCTCAAGTCGGCCCAGGCCGGTGGCGCTACGTCCCGCCCCGACACCATGCCGGTGAGCCAGATCCACCGTGGCATGAAAGGCTACGGCCTGACCGTGTTCGAGGGCACCCGCCCCGAGCGCTTCGACGTCGAGGTGATCGACGTGCTGAAGAATTTCCGGCCGCGCCAGGACCTGATCTTGGTCAAGACCAAGCACCCACGGCTGGAGATCGCCAAGGTGGTCGCCGGCATGAGCGGCAGCCCGATCTACTTGAACAACAAGATGATCGGCGCCTACGCCTACGGTTGGAGCTTCGGCTCGGAGCCGGTGGCGGGCGTGACCCCGATCGACAACATGATCGAGGAGATGCAGCGGCCGCTGCCGGACAAGATCTTCGGCTGGCCGCTGAAGCCTGCGGCCGCCAGCGGCGCGACGGCTTCGGGCGCGCACGCCATGAACGACGTCGGCCGTTTCCGCGGCTCGAACTACGACTTGAAGGAGCACGCCGCGGCGTTGGCCCAGCGTCGCGCTCCGGCCGGCACCGTTACCGCGACGCCCGTCGCGACCCCGCTCTTGGTCGGTGGCATGAGCAACGGCGCGCTCGGATTGGCGCGCGATCTGCTCTCGCCGCTCGGCCTCGAGCCGCTGCAGGCTGGCGGCGGTGGCGCACAAGATCCGACCGCCCCCAAGCGCTACGAAGACGGCGGCGCGATCGGCGTACAGCTGATCCGCGGCGACATGAGCGCGATGGGCCTCGGTACGGTGACGCGCGTCGAGGGCGACAAGCTGGTCGCCTTCGGCCACCCGATGATGGAAGCCGGCGTCACCTCGCTGCCAACCTGCATCGGCAAAGTGCTGTGGTTTTTGGCCAGTGATCAACGCAGCTTCAAGATTGGCATGGGCGTGCGCGACGTCGGCGCGCTGATCCAAGACCGCCAAGCATCGATCACGATCTCGCACTCGGCGGTGGCGCCGACCGTGCCGCTGAAGGTGTCGATCAAGGGCATGCCCGGCTTGCCCAGCTCGAACTGGAACTTCGAGATCGCCCACGAAAGGTTCATGACGCCGTCGTTCATGGCGGTGGCGATTGGCAGCGCGCTGCAAGCCGTCGCCAACGAACGCCAAGACGTATCGTGGACTGCGGTCAGCAAGCTCAAGATCAAGGGCTACGGCGAGATCAGGCTCGAAGACTACGGCGTGGCGATCGGCGGCACGCCCGAAGCCGGCGAGTTCGCGCGCTCGAACCTCGTGCGCGCGGCCGGTGCGGTGATGAACAACGCCTGGCAACCGGCCTTCATCGAAGGCGCCGAGATTGAAGTTGAGCTGCACTACGCCCGCGACATCTTGCGGCTGCGCGGTGCCGAGCTGCTCGAGCCGGAGATCGACGCCGGCAAGCCCGCGCGCATCCGCGTCACGCTCGTGCCGTACTCCGGCCCGGAGCAGACGCGCGTCATCAGCGTCGATCTACCCGCGCACCTCGCCGGCCAAACCGTGTCGCTCGACATCGTGCCGGGCTATAGCGAGGAGCGCGAGGTCGCGGCACCGGATTCGCTGAAGGACATGATCGCGAACTTCGTCAGCCCGATCTACCCGCCGAAATCGCTGATCGTCAGCTACGACAGCGGCAGCGGCCTGGCTTTCCGCGGTCGCGTGGCCAAAAACCTGCCGCCCGGTGCAGTCGACGCGATTCGCCCGATCACCAGCTCGATCGGCCCCGACAGCGTCGAAAGCTCAGTCCGCTACGTCACGCCGATCGGTTCGTTCGTGGTCGGCCGCGACCGCGTCAGCGTAGTCATTCGTCCAGCTCTGCGTTGAAATTCAGGATTCCGGGGACATTCGTCGCCTTTGCCCGAGACTCGCATGCACAAGATCGCCCGCTACTCGCTCACTTCGTTCCTGCTCCTGGCAGCTGCCCACGCGACCGCCGTTGGTACCCGTCGCTTCGTGCTCGACGACACGTCCGAGCTCAAGGGTGGTGACTTGAAAGGTGTCGCGCTCGACTCGGACGGTCACGTTCGCGCCGGCTTCAGCCTGGGCGCCGTACCGGCCACGCAGGTCACCGCGGTTTGGGCCGCGCTGCCGATGCCGGACGGCTCGTTGCTGCTCGGCACCGGTAACGAGGGCAAGCTGCTCAAGGTCGCTGGCGGCAACGTCAGCGTGCTGGTCGAGACCAAGGCGCTCGTCATCACGTCGCTGGCGCAAGCCTTTGGCGGAGCCGTCGTCGCCGGCACCTTGCCCGACGGCAAGGTGATGAAATGGGAAAAGGGCAAGCTCACGGATCTGGCGACCCTGAAGGGTGCCGAGCACGTGTGGAGCGTCGCCTACGACGCCAAAGCCAAGGTCGTGTACGCGGCGACCGGCCCCGAAGGAAAGCTGTTCCGCATCACCCAAACCGGTGACGCGCAGGTCTATTTCGACGCGCCCGAGCAGCACTTGATGAGCGTCGCGGTCGCGCCGGACGGCACCGTTTACACGGGCGCCAGCGACAAGGCCAAGCTTTACAAGGTCACGGCACCGGGCCGCGCCAGCGTGCTCTTCGACTTCAACCGCACCGAAGTCCGCGCGATCGCCATCAACGCCAAGGGCGAAGTTTTCGCGATCGCCAACGACATCAAATCGTCGTCCTCGGCGCCGTCGCGCTCGCGTGGCGGCGACGCACCGGCCGCGCCCAGCGCCACCGGTAGCAAGACCAAGGGCAAAGGCACGCTCTACAGCTTCAGCACGGACGGCAAGCCCGACCAGCTGCTCGACGACGCCGAGGAGCACTACACAAGCCTTGCGCTCGGCGACGACGGCCGGCCCTACGTCGGCACTGGCGTCGAAGGTCGCGTCTACACCGTGGATGCCGGTCACACTTCCGTGCTCGTGGCCGACGCCGAAGAGCGCCAGGTCGGCGCGCTGGTCATGGCCGGTAAAGATCGCTACGTCGTGTCGAGCGACCCGGCGGTCGTACACGCCGTGAAAGGCAGCGGCGGTCCCGACGCAATTTGGACGAGCAAGGTGCTCGACGCCGGTATCCGCGCTCGCTTCGGCCAATTGTCGTGGGACGCGTCGGGCACGCTCGAGCTGTCGACCCGCACCGGCAACACCAAGGAGCCCGACGACACCTGGAGCGCGTGGAGCAACGCTGTGACGGCGCCCGCATTGGTGACGAGCCCGGTCGGCCGTTACTTGCAGGTGCGCGCGCGCTTCGCCAAGGATCCGAACGCGGTCTTGAACCAGGTCGAAGTCGCGTTCTTGACCGACAATCTGCGTGCGGTGCTGACCAACGTGGACGCCAAGGGTAGTGACGGCGAAACCGGCGATGATCAGCCGAAGGCGTCCGGCGGTCCGATCACGCGCCGCGCCGAGTCGGCCGTCAATCTGACGTGGAAGATCGACAACCCGGACAAGGACGAGCTGCGCTACCGCCTGCAGTATCGTTTGCTCGGTACCAACGACTGGTTCGAGCTGCTCAAGCCCGGCGAAAAGCTCACCAAAGAGAGCTACAACTGGGAGACATCGGATTTGCCCGAAGGCCGCTACCGCGTGAAGGTCACGGCCAGCGACGAAATCTCGAACCCGCCCGATCGCGTCACCCGTGACGTGCGCGAGAGCGGCATTGTGTTGGTCGACAACACGCCGCCCACGATCGACGCGCTCGCCGCCACCGGCACGCACCTCAAGGGCATCGCCCAAGACGGCGTCGGCCCGATCGCGCGGATCGAGGTATCGGTCGCCGGCAGTGACGACTGGTCGCCGTTCTTCCCGGCCGACGGCATTTTCGACGAACAGCGCGAAGAGCTCGACGTCGACGTGAAGAACCTGGTCAAGACGCTACCCGCGCTCATCACCGTGCGCGTCTACGACAAAGCCAGCAATTTCGTGGTCCGCTCCGTGCTCGTCAAGTAAGCGCGCACTGGCCTCGAGGGTTGCCGAAACGCAGCCCTCTTCGCAGAAACTACCGTAGCGTCGTGGGGCCACGCGGTGCGATTGAGATTTTTTCACAGGGAGATCAGGAGATCGGGAGCGAGAAGTTTTGGGGTTCGAGACAGACGAGGTCGCACGGATCCTGAAGCAGTCGCCGCGCGGCTCTTGTCGCTGCACGACTGCGCCTCATCATTGGTCTCATTTCAGCTGGCGGCCACGCCCGCTGATCCTGGCTTCTGGCTTCGTTTTCGCTCCGGTCCGGTGCTCACGTACCCACGTACGCTCCGCTCCGGTCCTCACGAAAGCCTCGCCAGAAGCCAGGCTGA
>JBBSAB010000100.1:0-29725 GCA_038252755.1 Polyangiales bacterium
CGCCGTCACGCAGCCTGCGCCTTGGGGGCTACGCTCGGCCGCACGCCGGGCGCCGGAGGCACCATGCGCAGTCACACTCAGCAACGCCAAGCTCGTTCGTCACTTCTCATCAGTCGCGCGCGGCGCATGTTGCACGCGCCAACCCCATCGGAGGAGGCGCTCTGGCAGGTGCTGAGGCACGGCGTCGGCGGTGTGGCGTTCAAGCGGCAGGTTGTACTCGGCGGGCGCTACATCGTGGACTTCTTCGCGCCGTCGGTAGGGTTGGTCGTGGAAGTCGACGGCGGCGTGCATCGCGACAGTCTCGCGGCTGACCGCCGCCGGGACGAGAGGCTGCGGCGGCTCGGCCATCGTGTGGTGCGCGTTGATGCGCGTCTGGTCCTGAGCAACGTCCACGCAGCTCTTCAGGTAGTCCAGCAAGCGCTCACCGACTGAACGGGCTATGCACTGTCGTTCAAGACCAATTGGACGCTTCCTCATCCTTGTGTGCCGAGGACTTCAGGCGCTCGGATTCGTCGACCACTTCGGGAGCCGGCAATGCATGCACTTTCGCGCGAAGTTGTTATGCGACCAGCCGCGATGGAAGAACGGCTTGCTGCAGCGCGGGCAAGGCCACGGCGTCACGAACCGAAAGAGGATCGAGCTTCCGCCGACGAACCACACGACGCTGAGGACCGTGCCCAGCCATCGCGACGGGCCTTGTAAGTCGAGGAGCGCCATGAGCCCGACGAAGACGGTCAGACTCAACAGGTCCCGCGCAGCTCGGCGTCGTTTGCTTCGATAGTCTGCCCATTTCACTCGGTAGTGCTCGGCTTCTTCGATCTGTCCCATCCCACAAAAAGCCGAAAGGCGCTTCCCGTTTCCGGAAAGCGCCTCTCGTCATGGCATCAGCTTACGCCGACGCGCGGGGGACTCAGAAGTCGCCGCCGCCCATGCCGCCGCCGTGGCCGTGGCCGCCGCCGCCGCCGGACGGTTTCTCGTCCTTGGGCTTCTCGGCGATCAGGGCTTCGGTGGTGAGCATGAGGCTCGCAACCGACGCGGCGTTCTGCAGCGCAGAGCGCACGACCTTGACCGGATCGATGACGCCTTCGGCGACGAGATCGCCGTACTTGGAGGTCTGGGCGTTGAAACCGAAGTTGCCGGTTCCTTCCTTGACCTTCTGCACGATGATCGAACCCTCTTCGCCAGCGTTGGCGACGATTTGACGGAGGGGTTCCTCGATCGAGCGACGGATGATCTTCACGCCGAACTCTTGCTCGGGGTCGACCTTGAGGCCGTCGAGCGCCTTCTGCGCGCGAATCAGAGCGACGCCGCCGCCGGGGACGATGCCTTCTTCGACGGCAGCGCGGGTGGCGTGAAGGGCGTCTTCGACGCGGGCCTTCTTCTCTTTCATCTCGAGCTCGCTGGCCGCGCCGACCTTGATCACGGCAACGCCGCCGACCAACTTGGCGAGGCGCTCTTGGAGCTTCTCGCGGTCGTAGTCGCTGGTGGTGTTTTCGATCTGGGTGCGGATCTCAGCCTGGCGGCCCTTGATCTTGTCCTTGGCACCGGCGCCGTCGACGAGCGTGGTGTTGTCCTTGTCGATCTTGACGCGCTTGACCGTGCCAAGATCCGTGATCGTCACGTTCTCGAGCTTGAGGCCGAGCTCCTCGGAGATGACTTGGCCGCCCGTGAGGATGGCGATGTCTTTGAGCATCTCTTTGCGACGGTCGCCGAAACCCGGCGCCTTGACGGCGGCGCAGTTCAGCGTGCCACGCAGCTTGTTGACGACGAGCGTCGCGAGAGCTTCGCCCTCGATGTCCTCGGCGATGATCAGCAGCGGCTTCTGCGAGCGGGCAATCGCCTCGAGGACCGGCAACAGGTCCTTCATGTTGGCGATCTTCTTCTCGCTGAGTAGGACGTACGCGTCCTCGAGCGACGCTTCCATGCGCTCGGGGTCCGTGACGAAGTACGGCGACAGGTAGCCGCGGTCGAACTGCATACCTTCGACGACGTCGAGCGTCGTCTCGGCGCTCTTCGCCTCTTCGACGGTGATGACGCCTTCCTTGCCGACCTTTTCCATGGCCTCGCTGAGCAGCTTGCCAATCGTGGCATCGCCGTTCGCGCTGACCGTGCCGACCTGAGCGATCTCGTTTGGATCCTTGGTCACCTTCGCCATCTTCTTCAGCTCTTCGCAGATCGCGACGACGGCCTTGTCGATGCCGCGCTTGATCTCCATCGGGTTGTGCCCGGCGGAGACGAGCTTGCTGCCCTCGCGGAAGATTGCCTGAGCGAGCACGGTGGCAGTCGTGGTGCCGTCGCCAGCGATGTCGCTGGTCTTCGAGGCAACTTCACGCACCATCTGTGCGCCCATGTTCTCGAACTTGTTGTCGAGCTCGATTTCCTTGGCAACCGTCACGCCGTCTTTGGTGACGGTCGGAGCGCCGAAGGACTTCTCGATGACGACGTTGCGGCCCTTGGGACCGAGTGTGACTTTGACAGCGTTCGCGAGCGCGTTCACGCCGTTGAGGATGAGTGAGCGAGCGGTCTCTTCGTAAACGATTTCTTTAGCGGACATAGTTCTGTTTTCTCCTCAGTTCACTTCTCGATAACGCCCAGCACGTCATCCTCGCGGAGGATGAGATGCTCTTCGCCGTCCAGCTTGACCTCGGTGCCCGAGTACTTGCCGAACAGGATGCGGTCGCCCGCTTTGACGTCGAGCTTGCGCACGGTGCCGTCCTCTTGGACCTTGCCGTTGCCAACGGCGATGACTTCGCCCTCGACCGGCTTCTCTTTGGCGGAGTCCGGGATAATGATCCCGCCCTTGGTCTTCTCTTCTTCTTTGACGCGCTTGACGATCAGGCGGTCCTGCAGGGGTCGGATTTTCGTTGCCATGTGTCTTATCCCTCGGGGGTTTTGTTCGTGGTGAACTTGGTGATCGCGGGCCTAACCCGCGGTAACTTTTAGGGTTCCGGCTTTTAGCACTCAACGAGGGAGAGTGCTAACAACTCCGGGACGCGCAGACTAAGCACCCCCAGCGGGGTGTCAAGGGCACGACGCACCGGAGCCAGGAACCTGCCAGGAAACCGTGCAGATTCGGGTCTTAACGGACGCGGCCGTGAAGTGCTTCGTCAGGGTTTCGGACTAGCAGCCGGCGCCCGCGACTGCTGAGAATCCGTCCCCCTGCTGTACAGGTGTCTAGGCCACCCGGCCGTTGAAGTCGTACGCTTCAAGTACGCAATCGCACCCGTCACGACGCTCTCGACTCCCCCTCATCGAGCGCCGACGTGTCCCCCGCGAGCGGCCCCCCGCGCCCACCGCGCAGCGCAACCGGGTCTCTCACTCCCCGAATGACTTGGCATACCAAGTCGTCGTCGCGGCGGCACGCGCACGCGCACGCACTCCGCGCCACACGCCCGCACCCACGCAAGCGCTGGCGCTCGCGCCCCCACTCTCCCCGACACCGTTCGGCTACCGCACAGAAACGTCCCCCGATGGAAGGATAGTTGCATGACAGAAGGTATGCGCCCGACTTTGGATCTCTCGGCGAACCTGGAAACCTTCTTTCACGATGTGGTCGATGACGCGATGCGGAAGAAGCAGCTCGCGGCGACCGAAGCCGCCGAATATTACTTGGTGTCGCTGCTCACCGACTTCGCGCGACCCAACGCGCGCTCGTGCGAAGCGCTGGAGCGCCCGCTCACGCTCTTGCTCGACGAAGCGCTGCACGCCACGGGGCAAGAGCGCTTCGAGCGGCTGCGCGTGCTTGGCGACGGCGTGCTCTACGTGAGCGGCTTCTTCGCGCCACACTTGGAGACGCGCGGCGTCGAAGTGCGTTACGTCACTTCGCTCGGCGCACGCGCCTACGATAGCGCTGGCAGGATGCTGCGTGGCGCTTCTGGTGATGCCGCTCCGGATCTGTTCTTCGAATTGGCTGAGAATTTCGACCGCTTTGCGGAATTGCTGACGGCGGTCGCCGAGAAGCTTTCGCTGGCGGCGACGCCGTCTAGCGTCGGCATTTTGAAGATGTACGAGCGTTGGCTCAAGACCGGCTCGGAGTCGCTCGGCTGTGAGCTGCTGGAGCACGGTGTTTTGCCGGTGCGCGGCGCGGGAGGCCTGCACTGACCGAGCGCTTGAAGACGTTGCGCCGGCTCCAGCGACGGCTGGAGCGGTTCTATCATCTGGAAGAAACGCCAGATGTGAGAGGCTTCGTCAGGCACGGCGTGGGTGCCGCTGAACGCGAGGCGCTCTTGCTGCGTGAAAGCGAAGGCGAGCTCGAGATGGCGCTCGTCGTTCCCGGTACGGCGGCGAACGAGAACGACGATTGGCTGCAGCTCGCAGAAGGCGTCAGTCACTTCGTGTACGTGGCGAATCGGGCGCGCCAAGAGCTGCCGTCGACGCAGCTCGAATTGGAGCTGCAAGCCGAGGTCGACAAATTCGTGCTCTTGGTGCTCGAGCAGCTGCCGTACCACCGCGGCGAGGCCTTCGAAGTGCATTCACGGCTGTACGAGGACGTGCGGTTTCTTCATGCCGTCGGCACGGAGCTTGGCGACCGCTACCGCACCGCGAATGACCTGGCGGCGCGCTTCGTACGGCGTTTGATGGCGTGCGGCCCCTCAACGACGCACGCGACTTTGCGGCGGTTTTATCGCGCCGGCCAAGCCGAAAAGATCCGGTTGGTCGCAGCGTAAGCTGTTCCCGCGCGCGTCCCGAGTCGAGACGCGCGTCGAAATTGCGAGTGGTCTCAGCCCTTTGCGAAACCGCTAAACTGCTGACCGCCGGGGCCGTTCCAGGGAGTGTGACGAACTCAACGACGGACGAGCTCGAGCTCGACTTTGGCTCGGAGCTGCCGACCCGGCCGGACCTGGAACGGGCCGCGCTGGCCGCGCAGATTGCCGCCCGCGCCTTGAGCCAAGAAGACGACGTGTGGTGCAGCAGCGAAGCGCCGACTGGCGTCGAGGCCGAACGGCCTCTTTTTCCGCGGCCACCACGCACTCCGCGCGTCTAATCGCGGCCGGCTTCCGGTGCTTCGCGCTTCATGCAAAGGTCCTCCCCCATCGCGGAGGAGCTAAACATGATGCTTCGATCAACATTCGTCCTGCTGCTCGCGTTCACTGCGGGTTGTTCGAAACCAACGCCGACGCCGGTCGCGCAACCTGGTGTTGCACCGTCGGTCGCGCCGGTGACGGTCGACACGATTCCCGCGCCGAGCGCCGCGGCGTCGGCCAAGCCCACGCTGCAAGAGGCGACCAAGCCGCCGCCTACGCCTGTACCGGCGCCGGTCGTGACGTTCAAAGGCGCGTTCGCGCACCCTGAGAGCGTGCTGTACGACGCCGCTGGTGATCGCTACTTGGTGTCGAACATCAACGGTAGCCCCGACGCCGTCGACGGCAACGGTTACATCTCCGAGCTGTCTCCGGAGGGCGCGATCAAGACGCCGAAGCTGATCGAGGGCGGCGTGAAGGGCGTGAAGCTCGATGGGCCAAAGGGTCTCGCGATCGTCGGCACCGAGCTGTGGGTGTCGGACATCACGCAGGTGCGCAAGTTCGACCTGAAGACGCTGGCGTCGAAGGGCGACATCAAGCTGCCCGAGACGACGTTCGCCAACGATCTTGCGGTCGCGCCCGACGGTAAGGTTTACGTCTCTGATTCGTCGGTCAAAGCCACCGAAAAGGGCTTCGAATCCAACGGCGGCGACCAGCTGCTGGTGATCGACAAAGCCGGCAAAGTGAAGGTCTTGGCGAAGTCAAAGGACTTGAGCGCGCCGAACGGCTTGGCCTTCGGACCCAAGGGCCTGCTCGTCAACAACCTGCTTTCGAACGAGGTGTTTGGCATCGGCCCGAAGGGCGAGAAGGTCGACGTCATCAAAATGCCGAACGGCGGCCTCGACGGCTTGCTGGTCGTCGGCGACACGCTAATCTGCTCGAGCTGGGGCGCCAGCGCCGTGTACCGCGGCAAGCTCGGTGGCACCGCCTACGAGCCGATCATCCAAAACGTGAAGGGCCCCGCAGACATCGGTTGGGACAGCAAGCGCGGCCGCGTGCTCATCCCGCGTTTCATGGATGACCTCGTCGAGGCGTACGACGTAAAGTAGCCGCATGGTTCGAGGCTGGGTCGGGCGAGCGGCGCTGGGAGTTGCGGCACTGCTCGTCGGTTGCGCGGGGTCGCGGGACCTCGCCGTTCGGAGCAGCTTCAGCTCGTTTTTCGAGTGTGACGTCGAACAGATCAAGGTTGCGCGGACAGAGGTCGGGGCGTACCAGGCCAGCGGCTGCGGGATGTCGGCCAGCTACCATTGCACGCACCGCGGCTGCGAAATGGATCGGCCAGCGGAGGCGCGGCCCGTTGCCGATCGGGACGCTGTGGAGGAGTTGAGGCTCACGATTTCACTCGAAGACGGGGTGGTGCTCGGTCTGGTCGCTGCGCCGACAGCGAGCGAGATGGCCGAGCTGTCGCTGGGCGGCCGCATGAAGCGAGGTTGCGGGCTGGATCTGATGCTAGATGGGCAGCGCTTGGAGCTGACGGCAGGCTCCACGGACGCGAGTCGCATGCTGCCGCGAGACGTGATGCAAGAGCTGGGCACGGCGCAGCAAGTAGTGTTGCGGGTCTGCGACAGGCGCTGGTGGCTGGGGGAACGTGATTTGGTCGAAGTTCGCCGTCTCGTTGCCCGCTACGAGGAAGACCTCGCCTGGCGGGGGACGGCGCGCACTGGAAGCTCCGGTGGTCGTCACGCACCGCTCGGCGGCTGGCAGCCTTGGCGCGCTTTAGACACCTTTCCCGCAGCAGTGGCGGCGGACGCCGCGCTCACTGGCACGCAATTGTTCGAGAAGCTGGCGCCGTCGGTGTGGCGTGTCGAGAGCAAGCTCGAAGGCGGGCTCGCCCAGGGCTCGGCCGTCGCCGTGACCAAGAATCGCCTGGTCACCAACTGCCATGTCGTCGAAGGCGCGTTGAAAGTCGTGATCAAGCAGGGCAAGATCGAAGCCGTCGCCAAGGTGCAAGCGAGTGACCCGGCGAAGGACCGCTGCGTGCTGGAGGTCGCTGACGCCCCGTTGAAGCCGGTCGGAGGCGTTCGACCGTACGTCGATTTGAAAGTCGGCGAGGTGCTCTACACCTTGGGCGCGCCGAGCGGGCTCGACCTCACGTTGGCCGACGGCATCCTCTCGGCGCTGCGCGAAGACCAAGGTGTGCGCTACGTCCAAACCACCGCGCCGATCTCACCCGGTTCTTCGGGCGGCGGGTTGTTCGACGCACGCGGCAACTTGGTCGGCATCACGACGCTGGTCTTCGTCGGCAAAGAGCACCTCAACCAGTCGCTCAATTTTGCGATTGCAGCAGAGATGTTCTGGAGCCCGTAGCGCGAGCGCGGGAAATGACTTGGTAGACCAAGCCATTCCGCGACGCGGAAAGCGGCTTCCGCCGGGGTGTTGGAGGGCCGCGAGCGGCCGGCCGTCAGATTTTGCAGCGCGTGAGGATGTCGGCCGCGGTCAGCGTGGCACCGGGGGCGAGGCCGCGCGTGAGGTCGTCGGCGGGGGACTCGGCGGCGGAGAGCAAGCGCTCGAGCGGCTTGATGAAGCGACGCTCGTCTTCGTTTTGGGCGTTGCGGCGGCCGCGGCGAGAGAGACCGGACGACGCGATGTCGTAGAGCGACTGCGCCCACTGCGCGCCGGTTTTTTCGCCGAGCGGGGCGGTGAGGCCTTGGCGAATTAATGCCGGGCGGTCACGTTCGACCGTGGCGTAGTCGAGCGGGGACAGAATATCGATGGCTTGGTCGAGCGCGCGCGCGTCGTAGAGCAGGCCGGTGAAGAGTGCGGGCACCGCCGTGGCTAGGTGCGCTGGCAACGAGTCACAGCCGCGCACTTCGAGCGTGTTCTTGAGGCGTGCCTCGGGAAACAGCGTCTGAAGGTGCATCTTCCAGTCGTCGAGCGTGGCTTTGTGACCTTCGAAGCCGTCTTTGACGAAGGCGCGGAAGGTTTGACCGGTGTTGGCGACGACTTTGCCGTCGCGCTTGAACAGGAACATGCCGGCGTCGAGCGCCCACTCGACATAGTCTCGGTAGGTCTTTTTACCGGGCGACCACAGGCTGGGGATCAGGCCGGAACGCGACGGATCCATGTTCAGCCACACTTCGCCGCGCACGCTCTTCGTGCCGGCGAGCTTGCCCTCCTTGAAGGGCGAGTTGGCCAGCATGGCGTGGATGATCGGCGAGAGCTTGAGCGACAGCACGAGCTTCTTCATCGCGTCGGCTTCGTTCGAAAAATCGTAGTTCGCCTGCACGGTGGCGGTGCGGCGCATCATGTCGTGCGCCGCGTGGCCCTTCGTCGGCAGGTACTCGCGCATCACGCTGTAGCGCTGCTTCGGTACCCAGCTCAGATCTTCTTGCCGAGCGAGCGGATGGAAGCCGACGCCGAGCCACGTCAGACCAAGCTTCTTCGAGATCGGCGAAAGCTCACGCAAGTGGTTGTAAAATTCGGCTTCGACCTGGTGCAGATCGGGCAGGGCCGCGCCAGACAGCTCGAGCTGTGAGCCGGGCTCGAGCGTGATGCTCGCGCCGCCACGCCGCAGCGAGATGATCGGGCCGTCGGACGTCTCGCGCTCCGGCTCCCAACCGTATTCGGACAGCGCGTCGAAGATCCCAACGACGCCGTCCGGGCCTTCGTAGTTGAGTGCAGCGCCATCGGCTTTGATCGCGAATTTTTCCGCTTCGGCGCCGATGCGGAATTTGTCGGCGGGCTTTTCCACCGCGCGAAAAACCGTGTCGAGCTCGTCCAAGCTTTGGATTGGGCGATCGTTCGTTTCGGGGGCCGTTGCCATGAGGTCGGGGGGTAATAGAGCCGAACGCGCTCGGTTACCAGTTGCCGGGGTCGCGATCGAGCTCGGTATCCGACCGGCGGGCGGGCACGGAGGGGTGAAGTGACCCAAGAGCCAGCGCTAATGCGCGGGTATGTGCCTCGGTTGTGCCGGCGCCGCCCCCGATAACGCGCGCTCCGCCCAGGCTCAAATCGAGAGCGCGTTCGGCCCAATGCTCGGGGTCGGACAGCGGATCATCGAAGCCACGGACCGCGCTCTCGCTGGCGGCGAGCAGAACGCCGGGGAACACGCCGCTCGCCTCGAGGGCATTTCGGAAGCGCTCCAGCTGGCGCAGGCCGATCTCGATCAGCGGCACCTCGAACAGCAATGTGCTGGCGCCGGCCTCGGCCAGGGCCTCGACGAACTGGTGCGGATCACCCTCCAGCGCGCCCTCGCCGGCAGGGCCGCATTCGAGGACGGCCCAGGTCGGTAGCTCCGTGCGCGAAGCCGCCACGATGGCTGCCATCAAGCCGAGCCGCGAGCCCTGACCGCGAGCGACGAGCAAATCGCAACCAGCGGCGCCGAGCCGAGCCGCGTGCTCCGTGAGCTCTTCGTGCAACCGATCCGCTGCCATCGGGCTGACCATGTCGGAGCCGAGCACGCCAGCGACGGCGACAGGGCGGCCGAGGTCTTGCGTGGCTTCGAGCGCGAGCTCAACAGCGCGCCCGGTCAGCTGTGCCGCGCGGTGCTCCATCCCGACCTCGGACAAAGCGCGCGGCGTCGTGTCGGCGGTGAGCGCTGAGAGCACGTCGACGCGGCTGTCAATTTCCGCGACGTAGTGCGCGCTGACCTCGCTCGGGCGTTCCCGCAAAAGCTGCCCCAGCGCGCCTGGCGAATTGAGCAACACACCTCGCGCTCGGAAGGATGCGCCGGTATCCGAGTCCAACACCAGCGGGCGCCCTTCCAGCAGGCGTTTACGAATCAGCTCGAAGCTCATCCAGCAAGCAAGAACTTTAGGGGTGCTGCGCGGTTTGCGCAACGTTCGTGGCCTTGGGTGCGCCGGGAGCCGCGCTTTCCGGCACGAGCAAGGCCGACAGGCCGCGCTTCACGTCGACTTGCGTTAGCGGATCTTGGGCCGCGCGTTCGACGACGGTTTTGCCGGGTGCGCCGCCGATCCGCAAAAGTGCGCTGCCGACGGCGACGACCGCGTTTACCAGCGACGGTTCGTCGGCGGTCGCGCGGTACAGCGCGAAAAAGGTGCGCAAATCTTGGTATTCGGCCGGCGTCGCCAGCTTGCCCAGCGCGACGGCGGCGCGCTCCACGTCGGCCATTTCGTTGGCCGGGTCGTTCAGGTGACGCGCCAGAAGTGGAGTAGCTGAGACTTCGTTCATGGCGGCCAGCGCGTCGGCGAGCGGCCCGAGCGGCGGCGGCAGCAACACGTCCGTAACGTAGTCGTAGTGACGCTCGAGCGCGGCCACCATGTACTCCTTGCCGGAGCGGCGCGAGGCGATCAGCTTGCGTGCGGCGGAGCGCAGGTCGGGCGGGATCTTGGCGCTGCTCGTCAGATCGATCAGGATCTTGGTGACTAGCGGATCGTCTTGCTTCGTCAGCTCATCGACCAGCAGCTTCTGTGCGACTGCCATGTCCGGCGTGAGCTCGCCGAGCGCCTGGCCAATTTGCTCGGCCAGCGCCGCGGGCGGCTGGGTTTGCTCTAGGTTCGACGCGCTGACGTCGACTGCGCAAGCCGTCAACCTCGCGCCCAGATCGGCGCTGCCGGCGTCGCCGCCCTTTTCGGAGACGAGCGAGACCTTGCCGCTGGCGTCGCACACCGCGAAGCCGTGCTGCGCCGCGCTCATCCCCAACGCGTCACCGCCCAGCGACTTGACGAAGCGCACGCTGCCGTCTTGATCCGACAGCCCGAGCACCACGCGGAAGTAGCTGGCCAAGTACGCGTGATTGGTGAAATGCGCGCCGTCTGCGGCGACGGCTGGCAACGCACCAAGGCGGATTTTCAGCCGTGCCGAACTGCTGACAGGCCACAGTTGGTTGCCGCTCCCGAGCCACAAAGGCTTTCCCGGCAGCTGCCGCGCCGGCAAGCCGACGTGCGTGCCTTGATTGGTGGTGGCCAGCCGGATCTTGTCGTCGAAGCGCACCAGCCCCTTCTCGCCGAACCACAAGTCACCGTTGAAGTTGCGCGCCTGCGTGACGATCTCGCGCAGCAACAGCCGCGCCACTTCTTCACCGCTCTTCAAGTCGATGGCCGAGACGTACTGATCGCTCCACGGAATGAAGGCAATGCCGGCCTTGGCAGCGGGAAATCCCAGATCGACCGTCGAGTCGATGCTGCGAATCACCTCACCCGAACGCGTCACGGCGACGAACCGGCTCTTGCCCGGGTTCTCGCCGGCCACGACCGCGACCGTCACGTTGCCGTCGTCGCTGGCGCCGCGCAGTTTGCGGTTGTCGATCAGCACGCTCCACAGCTGCTTGCCGCTCTTCGCGTCGAGCGCGAACAAAGTGCCGGCGTTGCTCGCCACCACGACGTCACCGGCGATGATCGGTACGGTGTCGGCCGTGCCTTGGTGCGCCCAGCGCTTGCCGCTCGGCAACGTCATGCCGTACAGGCCCGTCGCGTTCACGCCGACCGCGACGGGCGTTGCCGCCGGGGCCTTGGTGGAGCGCAGTCGCTCTTCGAGCGCGGCGATCGATTTGCCCTGATCGGATTGCCACGTCTCCGAAAACGGCGCGCCGACGCCGTGCGCGAGGTTGCCGCCGCACGCCGCCGTCAGCAGCACCAGCGCGAAGCCGGAAAGAAACTTGAACGAGCGCATCATTCCGACTCCTCCGTGACCGGAAAACCTTTGAGCGCGCGCTCTAGGCCTAGCTTCACTTTGGGACTGCCGTCGGCGGGAAACTTCGCCAGCGCAGCTTGGATCAGTTGATTGGCGGGCTGCGTCGCCATCCGGCGCAGGCGTTCGATCAACTTGAGCTTCAGCTCGTCCGGCACGTCAGCTTGCGGTCGCAGCAGAATCGGCACGATGCCCGACTCCATCACCTCGAAGCGCAGCCGTCCGAGCAGCCCCATGAACTTTTCGCACTCGGCACCGACGCACAGTTGACCCAACGACTGCGCGGCCTCGGCCACGTCTTTCGGCAGCACGCTGAACAGCTCTGGTACGGCTGCTCGCACATTCAGCTCGCCCAAGCCGCGCGCCGCGATTGCGCGCTGTGACGCATCGCTGCCGTGCAGCGCGCGCCGCAAGACATCGCCCGCCAACGGCGATTTGGTCGCGATCAACGCGCGTACGGCGGCGCGCCGTAGCTCCGGCGTGCGGTGCTGTGCGTATGGCGCCAGCGCAGCGCCGGACGACGGCTGCGCCAAGATGCCCAGTGCCTCGATCGCGCGGCTCAGCGCCGTGACGTCGGCGCCGCGCGCCAACAGGGCTTCGACCAACGGCGCACCGGCAGGGTCACCGCTCTTGGCGATGGTCTCGATCGCCGCGAGCGTCTTGGCTTCGTCGCCGGACTCGAGCGCCTTTTGGAGCGTCGGCAGGTCTAGCTTGGACTTGGGGGCGGCGGCGGCGGTCGGCTTTTCGCCCTTGGACGGGCCAGCTTTGGGGGCGGGCCAGGCGGGGGCGGCAAGCAGAAGCGCTGCGCCGATGATCAGGATGCGAGGATTGCTGACGGGCATGCGGGCTCCGTGCGAAAGTACGCCTCCTCTTACTGGTCCAGCGCATGAAACTCAAGGCGCCGGGGCTGCCCCCGCTTCCCAACGTTCGATTGGAGGTCCTTGAAGATCTCTCGCCGAAAGGCGCGAGCGGGTTCTTGCGCCTGCGCCGCCGCCGGCTGCGTGCGCACTACCCCGACGGCTCCGCCAGCGAGCCCTTCGACTACGACGAGGTCGACCGGCGCGCGATCGACGCCGCCGTCATGCTTGCCCACTACGACGACGCGCGCGGCGTGCCCTACGTTTACCTGCGCAGCTGCCTCCGCCCCCCAGTTGCGATGCGCGACAAGGCGCGTTCGCCCCTGCGCGACGAACACGACCATGGCGGACTCTGGGAATTGCCGGCCGGGCTCGTCGAACCCGGCGAACAAACCCCCGAAGGCGTGGTCGGCACGGCTCAGCGCGAGCTGCTCGAAGAGCTCGGCTTCGAAGTGGAGAGATCGCAACTCCAACCGCTCGGCCCCAGCACCTTTCCCGCGCCCGGCATCGTTTCCGAACGCCAATTCTACTTCCATGTCGCCGTCGACCCCAACCAACGCCGCGCTCCCGAACTCGACGGCTCTCCCCTGGAACGCTTCGGTGAAGTGATCGACGTCCCGCTCTCTGACGCCCTCGCGTGGTGCGCCAACGGCGGCATCGAAGACGTCAAAACCGAAATCGGTCTCCGGCGCTTCGCCGACATCATCGCCCGCGGCAGTCGCACCGACTGACGTCTTCGGTTTCGTTCGCCGCGATTGCGATTGCGATTGCGATTGCGATTGCGATTGCGATTGCGTTGGCCCCTCGCCTACGCGTGCGCCTTGCCTGTGTGCCTTGCCGGAGCTCCCCTTCGGTGCGCAAGTGCGAGTCGCAAGTGCGACACACTTTCCTCAATGAATTCGCGGCCCCGATTCGTTGGCATGACGCTATCGCATATGCGACACCTCGTCCGGCGCCGCTGACGTTGTCGCAAGTGCGACAGCGTCATGCCATTCGATATGGCCCGCAGAATCATTGGGAAATGTGTGTCGCAAGTGCGACACGCCAAGCGCGTAGCGAGAGCCTTCGCCTTGAAAGGCTGCGGGGTTGACCATGCGCGATACGGGTTGCGGGGGCGGGGTTTGCCTCACGCCACGCCGGGGTGTGCAGTGCGCGGTTCGCTTCGCGCGGCCGGGCACCCCGCTTGGGGACGCGTACGCGGGCGTGCGGTCGGGCAACGTGGACGCGGGGTGGAGCAAAGCACACGCGAGCGTGGGTGGGGCAAGGCACACGGGGCGCGGGGTGGGGCAAGGGGGCACGTCGGGTGCGGAGCGAAAATCAGGGCGCAGGCAAGGCCTCCCCTAATCCCTGGGAGTGGTGTTGCGTTGACTTACGCTGGCTTGGGGCGCTCAGCGGGGGAAAACGGGTGAGTGCCGGCAGGCGCGGGGTTCTGTGTCGGTGTGGAGGGAGGCAAACGCGAAGAGTGTGTATTGGGCGTACATTGCGAGTTGGGGCGCGGCCAAATAGAATCTGGGGATGTCGCGGCGAGCTTTGGGCTTTGCGGGCGTGAGTGCGCTCGCGTCGATTTCGGGTTTGATGGTGCTGGGCGCGTGCGGGAGCGATGGCCAAAGTGGCGCCATGCCGATCGGCAGCGCGTCGGGAACAGGCGCTGGTGGTGCGGCGACAAGTGGTTCGGGCAACGTTGCTGGCAGCAGCGCTGGGAGTGTCGCGCAGGCGGGAGTGAGCGCGGGTGGCACAGCGGCGGGTGCGGGGACGAGCGGTGGTGCCGGAGCGAGCGCGGGCGGAGTTGGTGGGAGCGCTGCGGGCAGTGGTGGAGCGGGTGGCACCAGCGCGGGCGGCGGTGGCGCGCGTGATTTTTCGAGTAAACGCGATGCGTTTTTCGGCGACAGCCGTTGTGCGGCGGCCAAGGTGCAGTTTTGCGAAGACTTCGAGAGTGGCACGCTGGATGCGGCGATTTGGAAGACGGGCGGAACTGCGCCGGTGATTGACGAGGTGCAGCACGCGCGCGGCAAGAAGGCGCTGCACATCTCGCAAGGCAATGGCAACTCGACCATCCGGACCGGCAAGGTCTTCCCGGCGATGAACGGGCGCTATTGGGGGCGGGCGTTCGTTTACATGAACGCGATGCCGCATCAGTCGGCCGACGCGGACTCGCTGACGTATTCACATTGGACGATTTTGGCGGCGACGGGCGCGATGGTGGCGGGCGAGGTGCGGGTCGGTGGTCAGCTGCAGAAGCGCTATCAGAACGCGACGGCGCTCAACTTTTGGGGCGTCGGTACCGACAACCGCAACGAGCCGGAGGGCTCGGGCGATTGGACGAACGCTGATGACGATCCGAAGGGCGCCGCCAAACCGGTCGCCGAAAAATCGTGGCAATGCGTCGAGTGGATGGGTGACTACATGACGGACGAGACCAAGTTTTTCCTCGACGCCACCGAGCATCCGTCGCTCGCCACGACGCCCACGACCAAGCATGGCGGCGCGCCGACCAAGCCGTTCCTGTTGCCCGAATTCAACGCGATCTGGTTCGGTTGGGCCGAATATCAGCCGACCACCCAGAAGTTCGAGCTGTGGTTCGACGAGATTGCCATCGACCACGAGCGCATCGGCTGCGTGCTGTAGACGACCGCCGGGCCCTAGCACTAGTCTCGCGCCTCACCAGCCGAGATGTCCGGACCAAGAGTCATTGTCGTAGCGAAGCGCACGTCTTACCAGCGCTTCGTCGAAGAAGAAGGCGACCCGCGCGCTAGCTTGTTGGTCAAAAAGAAGGACCCAGCCGTGCGCAGCTGGCTCGACTCGCACGACGAGCACCTGCGCACGCTCGACGTGGTCATGTCCGAGCTCTCGCGCGCCGGCACGCAGCCGCTGTTGTTGCGCCGCGCGCACGCCGCCTTCGACACGTCGGGCGCCGAGCTGGTGATCGCCGTGGGCGGAGACGGCACGCTGTTGGCGGCGTCGCACAACGTCGACGACATCCCGATTTTGGGCGTCAACAGCGCGCCTAAGCACTCGGTCGGCTTTTTCTGCGGCACGACGCGCAAAGAGTTTAGGAAGCACCTCGAGCAGGCGCTGGTGGGCAAGCTGCGCCCGCTGTCGCTTTCGCGCATGTCGGTGGCGCTGAACGGACGGCTGCGCAGCAAACGCGTGTTGAACGAAGCTTTGTATTGCCACAACTCGCCGGCTGCCACGTCGCGCTACATCTTGCACATCGGTCGCGTCACCGAGACGCAGCGTTCGAGCGGCATCTGGATCGGCCCACCCGCAGGCTCGACCGCCGCGCAGCGCTCCGCCGGTGGTCGCGTGCTGCCGATAGCCTCACGCCAATTGCAGCTGGTGGTGCGCGAGCCGTACACGCCGCGCGGCAAGAAGAACGCGCTCGCCCGCGCCATCATCAAGCCGGCTCAGCGCGTCACCGTCACCAGCAAGATGGACGAATCGAGCCTGTTCCTCGACGGCCCACAGCGCACAATCTCCGTGCGATTGGGTGATGAAATCGAATTTTCGTTGTCGGACGCACCGCTACAGGTGCTGGGCCTGCGCGGACGCTAGGCGCGCCCGCCCGATCTCGAAACCATGCGTGAGTTTGCGCGCATTGCCCCCAACCTGACGCGACTGGCAGCGGGCACCGCCGCGGCGGTGCGGCGGGCGATGCGTGACGGTCGTCCGCTGCGCTACGGCTGGCCCGCAGCGGCTCTGGTGGTGATCGACGGCGTCGCTCGCCGGCTACCTTTCCGTAGCTTTGGCGTGAGCCAGCTCGCCCAGTACGCGGCGCGAGCGCTGTTGATGGTGGTCCTGTGGGGTGGGCTGGGAGCGCTGTTGCGCGTGGCTGCGCAGTACGCCCGGCAGCGACGTTTTCTGGCGTTGTTGGCGCTGGCGCCCGCAGCGGTGCTCGGCACGTTGCTGTTGTTCGTGGTGGCCGTTGGGCATCTCGCGTTCTTCGCCGTCAACCAGTACTTCGCCGAGCCGGAGATGCTGCGCCACGTCTGGTCGTTACGCGGACTGATCGCTTCCTACACGCGCGACCTGCCGGGGCTGACGGTGGCTGCGATCGCGTGCGTCGTGTTGCTCGGCTTCGCGCTCGCGCGCCAAGCTTGGCGCCATTCACGTGAGCTGCTGCCGCGCACGTGGGGCGTCGTTGGACTGGGCTTTTTCTTGGCTTGCTCGGCCGGCCTGATCGCAGTGCTCACTCCGCCGAGCGAGGCTTTGGCTTTGGCTTTCGGTCCGCCCGATGCCGACGCGCTGTACCTGCTGCGCGAGGCCGTGCGACCGTTGCCGCCGTACAACGTCGTTTTGCCGCGTGGAGCCTCGCGACGCGATCCGCTTCCGGTGCCACCTCTGGAGCGGACGCCGGGAGTGCACAATGTGCTCGTCATTTTGACCGAGAGCGTGCGTGCCGACGCGATGTGCTCGGACCCGCATGCTTGTGCCGACCCGTACATCGATCCGGCGGCCCATGATCGCATTGCACTGCCGCACCTCCGCACCCAAGCGCCTGGAACTTTTACGACTTGCATGGTGCTCTGGACCGGGCTCGAGCCCGATTCACAGTTTCCGGACACCCACCGCGCGCCGTTTCTGTGGGAGGTGGCGCGCGCCGCTGGCTACCGCACGCTGTACGTATCGGCGCACAGCAGCGAGTTCTTTCACTTCGGCGAGTACATTGCCGCGTCCGGGATCGACGAGTTGGTCACGGCCCGTGAGCTGCAGCCGGGCCCTAGCCTTACCGTTGGCGCCGACGACGAGAAGGCTATGGCCGCGATGTTGGAGCGCGTCTCGCGGGCTCGCACACCCTGGTACGGCGTGCTGCACCTCGCCAACACGCACGCCATGTATCGCACCGATCCTTCGCTGCAGCCGTTCCAGCCGCAGAGCGGGCCGGAGACCGGCGACCTGGTGGGGTTCAAGAACCGTTACCTGAACGCGATCGCCCTGCAGCGACGCAGTTTGGGTGCATTCCTGACGCGGTTGCGCGCGCTACCAGGCTGGGACGACACGCTCGTGGTGTTCTTCTCCGATCACGGCGAGCCGCTCGGCGATCACGGAGAAATCTTTCATCGCGACAGCTTCTTCGAGAGCTCGATGCGAGTGCCTGGTTGGATACTCGCGGGAAAGAACGTTCTCAATGCGGAGCAGAGGGCGGCCCTGAGCGCCAACAGCGCACGCTTTCTGTACACGCGCGATCTGAATGCGACGATTCTGGACGCCATCGGAGTGTGGGAAGAACGCTCGAAAATCGCTTACTCGGGTTGGCGCTCCGGCCGCAGTCTGCTGCGACCGATGTCTGCTGCCGAACCGATCGCGGTGTTTGCGAACGTCAGCGGCGTGTGGGACTTCGCGACTCCCCACTACGGTGTCGTCCAGGGCGAACGCAAGCTGATCTCGGGGCCGTACGGCCCGTTCCGTTGCTTCGACTTACACCGCGATCCTGGCGAACAGCACGGCGCCGATGCTTCGGCGTGTGGCGCCGAGCTGCTCGCGTTTGCCCGGCAGCGTTTCCCGCGTCAGTCTCGCTAGGCTTACAACACGTGCTTCACGGTCGAGGCCGCGATGCCGATGTATGTTTGCGGCGTGAGTGCGAGCAGGTAATCGCGGGCTTCGGCCGGCATCGCCAGGCTGGCGATGAACTGATGCAAGATGTCTTTGGTGAGCGGGCGGCCGCGGGTGAGGTCTTTGAGTTGCTCGTAGGCGTCGGGCAGGCCGTGTTTGCGCATCACGACTTGGACGGCTTCGCCCAAGACTTCCCAAACCTCGGCCAGATCGCGCTCGGCGGCGACCGGGTCGAGCGCCAAGCGGCTGAGGCCACGTCGGGCGGCTTCGACCGCGACCAGCGAATGCCCGATCGCGACGCCGATGTTGCGCAGCGCCGACGAGTCGCTGAGATCACGCTGCAACCGCGAAACCGGCAATTTGTCGGCCAAATGCCCGAGCAGCGCCATGGCGATGCCGCAGTTCGCTTCGGAATTTTCGAAATTGATCGGGTTGACCTTGTGCGGCATCGTTGACGAGCCGACCTCACCCTTGACGGCTGCCTGCTTGAAGTAGCCGAACGAGATGTACATCCACACGTCGCGGTCGAGCGACAGCAAGATGTTGCTGAAGCGCGACAACGCCTGGAAAATCTCCGCCAAGTAGTCGTGAGACTCGATCTGCGTGGTGAGCGGATTCCAGGTGAGCCCGAGCGACTCGACGAAATCACGCGACAATTTTTCCCAGTCGGCGTTCGGATACGCAGCGACGTGCGCGTTGAAGTTACCGACCGCGCCGCTAAACTTACCCAAGTATTCGGCGCTGGCAATTTGCGCCAGCTGGCGATTCAGGCGGTACACGAACACGGCTAGCTCTTTGCCGAGCGTGGTGGGCGACGCCGGTTGGCCGTGCGTGCGCGCCAAAATCGCGATCGATTTCGAGGCGTCGGCCAGCTTCGTTAGCTCTGCCACCAATGTGCGCGTGGCCGGTAGCCATGCTTCGGCGAGCGCGGTCTTGAGCATCAACGCGTAGGCCAGGTTGTTGATGTCCTCGGACGTGCAACAGAAGTGAACTTGAATCGCGTGCTCGGTCAGGCCAATCGCGTTGAGCTTCTCGCGCAGGTAGTATTCGACGGCTTTCACGTCGTGTTGGATTTTGACCTCATGGGCCTTGATCTTGGCCGACTCGGTCTCGTCGAAATTCTTGACCCAGCTGCGCAAGATCGCGATCTGGTTGTCCGGCAGTGCCGCGACGTGGGTAATCTCGGGGCGCGCCGCCATGAAGATCAGCCATTCGATCTCGACCGCCACCCGGTACTTCAAGAGCCCGTACTCCGACATGTGCGCCGCGAGCGGGCGCATCACGGACGCGTAACGCTCGTCGAGCGGGCTCACGATGCTGGCAGAAGCGGTGGCAGTGCTGACGAGGTTTCGGGTCGGAGAACCCGAACCAGTACTAGGAAGAGGGGCCGATTCGGTCATGGACGCGGCCGGACCCTGTCGCAAGGCTGGCGGCGGCGCAAGGGCGCGGAGCGGCGACGTTGACGGATTCTGCTAGAGTCATGGGTTTGTTGGAGCGAGGCTTCTCGGTTCGCGTAGCCCCAGACGGCATGGCGGCCTTCGTCTCCGTGAGCGCCGCCACCGGCGCGGAGACGGAGTCGAGTGACGCTGTACCGGAGCTGCGCGCTGCCTTACTGGCGGCGGGCGTCGTGGCCGGCATCGACGAAGTTGCGCTGCTCGAGCTGGCACGGCTCGCAGCGGATTCGGAGTCAAAGCTCGACGAAATGAAGCTCGCGAGCGGCACGGTGCCGACCCCCGGTCGCGCTGGCTACGTCGAGCTCGCGTTCGAGGAAGGCCTGGCGCCAGGGCGCTTGAGCGAGGACGGGCACATGAACTTCTTTGACCGCGGGCTGCTCAAGGCGGTCGACTCGGCTCAGGTCGTCGCGACCGTGTTTGCAGCCGAAGACGGCCAGGCGGGCGTCACCGTCGACGGGCGAGCGTTGCCGGCGCGCGCGGGTGTAGCCGCCAAGCTGAAGCTCGGCGCCGGCGTGGCGATCGACGCTGAGGGTGTCGTGCGCGCGCTCCAAGGCGGCGTGGTGCTGCACAAGCCCGGCGAGCTGCTCGACGTCGTGGCGCAGCATACCCATCAAGGTGCGGTCGACTTGCACACCGGCCACCTCGATACGCCCGGTAGCTTGATCATCAAGGGCGACGTCGAGCGGCTGCTGCAGGCGCGCGCCAGCGGCGATTTGGAGGTGCTGGGTTCGGTCAGCGGCGGCTCGCTGCGTGCCGGTGGTTCGATTCGAGTCGGCGGTAACGTGCGCGGCGGTGACGACGCGCGCGTGATCGCCGAGCACGACGCGACGCTCAAGAGCTGCGAAAGCGCCGAAGTCACGGCCGGCGGGGTGCTGCGCGTTCAAGAAGCCGTAAACAGCCAGTTGCGCGGTCGGCAGATCGTCGTGACCGGTCGTTTGCGTGGCGGCGCAGCGGTGGCCGAACACAGCTTGATCGTTAAAGAGGCTGGCACCCCCGCCGGAACTGCCACGTTGCTTCACGCCGGAGAGCCGCTCGAGCTTCCGGATCTCGCCGATGTGCAGCGCGCGGTCGTGATGCAAAAGCTCCGGCGCATGGCCGAGCGCGGCGGCGTGCGTGACGCATTCGGCGCGCGCAGCGGCAGCCGCGGCAAGGGCGGTAAACTTGGGCGGATCGACGCCGCCTGGTCGGCGGAGGAGCTCGCGGAGCGCGCCGAGCTCGCGCGTCGTCGCGCCGAGCTCGAACGAACGGCGATCGTTGAAGTTGGCACCGCCCATCCGGGCGTCGAGCTCCGAATCGGCGTGGCGCGGCTCAACCTGCAAGAGATTGCCCGTGGCCTGCGTTACGCTTTGAACCCGGAAACCGGACAGCTGCGTGTAGAAGGAGCCGTAAAATGAGCTTGAAGCGCCTGACCGCTGCTCAACTGATGACTGAAGGTCCAATCGTGATCGACGCCGGCGAGACGCTGCGCCGCGCCGCGCGCTTGATGACCGACAAGCACCTGCATTGTTTGCTGGTGCCGGCCGAGCCCGGGCGTCTGGTCGGCGTGATCACCTCGAAAGACTTGATTCAGGTGTTGTGCGAGGGCGAGGTCGAAATGCTCGACCAGCTACGCGTGAAAGACGTGATGACGGCGCCTGCGTTGTGCGTGCAAGAAGAGTGGGTGATCGACGATTGTCTGCGGCTGATGCGCATGTCCGGCGTGCGCAGTGTACCAGTGTTGCGCGGCCTCACACCGGTCGGCATTTTGAGCTTCACCGACGTTTTGCGGGCCGTCTCTGGCTGACGTCGTACCCGAATGGTTCGAATCCGAGCGACCCAGGGCTACTTCACGACCACGTGGCGGCAGGCCGAGCCGCAGCCGTCGCCGTCGAGCCGGTTGCCGTCGTCACAGTCTTCGCCTGCTTGCTGGATGCCGTCGCCGCAGTACGCGCCAATCACGCAGCCTTTGTCGCATTCGCCGTAGCCGCCGTCGTTAGTGCCGTCGTCGCACTGTTCGCCCAGGCTGACGATGCCGTCGCCGCAGATCGGCGTGCAGTCGCTGCGCGCGGTGTTGAAGCCGTCGAGCGTGAGCCGGAAGCTCGAACCGTCGGTTTTGCGCTCGGCGTGGAAGATCGAAATGGCGTAGACCTTGCCGTCGGCGAGGCCGAACGACTTGCCCGTCGCGGCGTCGAGCGTGACGCTGCCGCTCTTCGGTGGGTGCACGCCGCCGATGTCGACCGCCAGCTTGCCGTTGATGAACACCCAGACGTCGTCGTCGCCCGTAAAGTCGAGCGTCGGTGAGGAAGCGGCTTGGTATTGGAACCAGTATTTCACTTCAGTCGTGAAGTGGAAGTTGTGCGTGCCGGCGCCGGGGACGATGGTCTTCTCCCACGGCCAGCTGCCGTAGCCATAGTCGGGGCCGACCTTGGCTTCGAAGCGCGTGTCGGTTAGCGCTTCGGGCGCCTTGTCGAGCGGGAAGAAGAACGGCGTGCCGTCGTAGTTGACGACCGTACCCTTGCAGCCTTGCTTCGGATTGTAGCTGCACGGCGCGCAGCCGGTGGCCTTGCACTCGTCGTAGGTGTTGGCTGCCCACTGCTCGTTGGTGACCGCAGTCCACGGCTCGCCGATTGCGCCCCAGCGGTTGACGAAGCCAGTGCCGATCGTCTTCTTGAACAACACGATGTCGCCGACGACGGCGTGGCTCTTGTCCGAGTCGGTGTACCACTGCTTGAAGCTGGCAGCGGTCGTGATGCACGAGGCGCCATCGGCCACGAGCTCGGGCTTGCCACTGGCGTCCAAGTCAGGCTTGACTAGGCCGGTCGTCACTGCTTCGCCGCCGCAGGAAACCTGGAAATCGGGGTGGCCGTTGGTCGAGTTGGCCGCGTTGAAATCGCGGAACAGCGCCGGCACGCGCAGCACACACTCGCCGTTGATCTTCTCGCAATCTGCGTCCTGCGAGCACTCGAAGCCGGCTTCCTTCTTACACGCGTGGCTACAGCCGTCGCCGTCTTTGGTGTTGCCGTCGTCGCATTCTTCGTCGATCAGCAGGCCGTCGCCGCAGTCTGAAGTGCAGCCGGCGGCCGTACAATGCGGCTCGGTTTGGCAGAACGACGAGCAGCCGTCGTACGGCTTGTCGTTGCCATCGTCGCAGCTCTCGGCGCCTTCTTGCTTGCCGTCGCCGCAAACTGTTTGGCTGCAAACGCTCGGCTCACCGTCGCACTTGTAGCCAATCTCGAAGTTGCAGTGCGCGGAGCAGCCGTCGCCCGGGTCTTTGTTGCCGTCGTCACACTGCTCGGAGGAGCCGACGATGCTGTCGCCACACACCACGAGCTCGTGACATGCCTGACCGGGCGGGTTGCAGGAGTAACCCGGATCGACAGCCAGGCAATTGCCTTGGCAGCCGTCGTCACCGGTCGTGTTGCCGTCGTCGCAGGCTTCATCTGGAGTCAATTTGCCGTCGCCGCAACCGGGTGGCGCCGGCGCGTCGGGGCTGCACGGCGAGCCGGGGTCTTTCGGGTCGCACATGATGTCCGGCATCGCGTCTGGATCGAGGCTGAGGGAACCTCCGTTACCAGCCGTGCCGCCGGTGTGCGTCGAGCTCTTGCCGCGCTTCACCGGCGGTGGCTGGCAAGCGAGCAGTAGCGTCAGAACCCCAAGACAAACCGGTGCTGTTCGGGCAAACCACACGCGCATCCCTCAAAATTACCGGACGACACCGCATATGCAAGCGGTTCCGCACCACGAATGTCGGTAGTTTGGGTGGTTCGGTGTCGGCGTTCGCCGCTGATGTGGGGCGCAAAGACCCTGCGACGCAGATCTATTTACATTCACGCGACGCGCCCTATGTTCTCGCCACTGAAGTGGAGAGCCGCATGTTGATCCGTCGCGCCAATGAGCGTGGGTTTGCCGACCATGGCTGGCTCCGTTCGTTTCACACGTTTTCGTTCGCTGACTACTACGCCCCAGCACATATGGGCTTTCGCTCGCTACGCGTGATCAACGAGGATCGCGTCGAGGGTGGCAAGGGCTTCGGTACGCACCCGCACCGCGATATGGAGATCATCTCCTACGTGCTCTCGGGCGGCCTAACCCACAAAGACAGCATGGGCACCGGCTCGGTGATTCGCCCTGGTGACGTGCAGCGCATGTCGGCCGGGACCGGCGTCACGCACTCGGAAGCCAACGCTTCCGCCACGGACCCGGTGCACTTCATGCAAATCTGGATTTTGCCCGACAGTCGCGGGCAAGCGCCCAGCTACGAGCAAAAGCACTTCACCGAGGCAGAGCGCCAAGGTCGTTTGCGGCTGGTGGCCTCGAAAGACGGCCGCGAAGGCTCGCTGACTATTCACCAAGATGCCTCGCTTTTCGCTGGGTTGCTCGCGCCTGGCGAGCAAGCCACCCATGATTTGCCCAAGGATCGCTACGCCTGGCTGCACGTGGCGCGCGGCAAGGTCGAGGTAGCCGGACAAGAGCTTTCGGCCGGTGACGCCGCCGCATTCGAGCAGGCCGGCGAAATGGCACAAATCGCCATCGTCGGCCGTGAAGCGAGCGAGATCTTACTGTTCGATTTGGCGTGAAATCCAAGCGAGTTGGGCGGTCGTCGGCTACTCTACGGGTGGAGGTTACGGATGGTGCGTGTGTTAGGAGCGGCGCTGCTGCTGCTGGGCCTGGTGAGCCTCGGCGCCTGCTCGGGCAAGACCGTAGACGACGACGGCGCGGGTGGTGACTCGGGCATGGATGCGCCGCCAGCGAAGAAGCCGCCCAAGCCTTCGCCGGTCATCCAATGCCGGACGTACGCCAGCACTTGGTGCACCAAAGCGTTCGGCTGCTACGTCCAAGTCGGTCGGCTCGACGAAGGCTCACGTCAATCCAACGTCGACCAATGCACGCAGCTGATCGTCGACCACCTACCGTGCTCAGCCGCCACCGGCACCGGCGACGACTTCGACAAGTGCATCTCGCAAATCAAGGGCATGGCTTGCTCCAAGTGGAACGTGCCGCAGCTTGATTTCGCTACCGTGGTGCCTCCTGCCACGTGTGACAACGCGTTGTCATTTGAGTGAGTTGAGAGCCGAGCAAAAACCGTTCGGTCGATCGACAATCGCCAACTCCTAACTCCCAACTAAATTTCGACCAAACGATTGGCAAGCGTCGTCAAAGTGTAGACGGCAACGCCAGTCACCACTTCGAGCGCCTGCTCGTGGGTGTAGCCGGCTTCGCGGAAGCTCGTCCAGGCTTCGAGCGACACGTCACCGGTGTGTTCGAGTAGCGCGAGCACGAAGCCGCGCAGAGCTTCGAGACGTGGCTCGTTCAAGGGCTGGCCGGCTTCGAGCGCGCTCACCAACTCGGCGGGGGCTTGCTGTGCGGCGAGCAAGCGCCGATGGAATGCCAGGCAGAACTTGCAGCCGTTGCGGCGCCCCATCGTCATTGCCAGGACTTCGCGCTCGAGTGGCGCCAGGGTGCCTTTCTCGAAGGCTTCGAGTCCGGCGAGCGCGGTGGTCAACATCAACGGTGAGCTGGCGTAACGTGCGAGCGGCTCGGGCAGCATGCCGAAGGAGCGCTTGGTGTTGGTCAGTGCCTCGCGCGCGGCGAGTGGAGCGGTGGTTTCGTCGAAGCGGGGAAATTGTCGTGCCGTCATGGTCTTGAAAGATCGAAAATCATCAACGCCAGCGTTTGGCGGTATGCCACGCACAAAAAAACGCCCCGCGGATGGCGAGGCGTTTTCGTCACGTGAACGTTGGGTTCAGCGGCGCGAGAACGGGGTCTTGCCGCTGTACACCTGCTCGTCGCCGAGCTCGTCAGCGATGCGCAGCAGTTGGTTGTACTTGGCGATGCGATCCGAGCGCGAGAGGCTGCCGGTCTTGATTTGGCCGCAGTTGGTGGCGACCGCGAGATCGGCGATGAACGAGTCTTCGGTCTCACCCGAGCGGTGCGACGCGATGCAGGTGTAGCCCGCCGTCGCGGCCATGCGCATGGTGTCGAGCGTCTCGGTAAGCGAACCGATTTGATTCACCTTGATCAAGATCGAGTTGGCGATCTTGCGCTCGATGCCGGTGGCCAAACGCTTCACGTTGGTGACGAACAGATCGTCGCCAACGAGCTGGATCTTGCTGCCGAGCTTGTCGGTCATCAGCTTCCAACCATCCCAGTCGTCCTCGGCGTAGCCGTCTTCGATGCTGACGATCGGGTATTTTTTGATCAGGTCGGCGTAGATGTCGCAGAGCTCGGCGCCGGTGCGCGCTACCTTGTCCCAGGTGTACTTGCCGTCTTTGTAGAACTCGCTGGCAGCGCAATCCATGCCGATGCCGATCTGCTCGCCCGGCTTGTAACCGGCCGCTTCGATCGCGCTCATCACGCGCTGGATAGCTTGCTCGTTCGAGGCGAGGCGCGGGGCGAAGCCGCCTTCGTCACCGACCGCCGTGACCATGCCTTCCTTCTTCAGGATGGCCTTGAGGTTGTGGAACACCTCGGTACCGGCGCGCAGCGCTTCGGCGAAGCTCTCGAAGCCGAGCGGCACGATCATGAACTCTTGCACTTCGAGGCCGCTGTCGGCGTGCGCGCCGCCGTTGATGATATTCATCAACGGCGTGGGCAGAACGCGCGCCTGGATGCCACCGAGGTAGCGCCAGAGCGGTAGATCGACGGTGTCGGCGGCGGCGCGCGCACAGGCCATCGAGACGGCCAGGATTGCGTTGGCACCGAGCTTCGACTTGTTCGGCGTTCCGTCGAGCTCGAGTAGACGACCGTCGACCGAAGGCTGATCGAGCGCGGACATGCCGATGATCGCCGGGCCGAGCTTGTCGTTGACGTTTTCAACCGCTTGAAGAACGCCCTTGCCCATGTAGCGCTTCTTGTCGTTGTCGCGCAGCTCGTTGGCTTCGTGCTCGCCGGTCGAGGCGCCGCTCGGAACCGCCGCACGGCCAAAGCCGGAAGAAGTGTGGACCTCTGCCTCCACCGTCGGGTTACCGCGGGAGTCGAGGATTTCGCGTGCTTGAACGTGGAGAATCTCAGGCATGGCCGGGAGGTAACACGTCCCGAACAGCGGTGCGAGTAGGTTCCATTGACGGCGGTCCCGCCGGCTTGCTACTCAGGTGAGCAAGGGAAATGGCTCGGGTGGAGACGAACGAAAACAAGTTCCACTACGCGCGCGTAGTAACCGGTTTGTTTCCGTTTGTTCTCCTGGCCTGCGCGGGCGAGCCGTTGCAGCTCGAGCCGCGACTTCCGCCGGCTCACAGCTTGCCAACGGTTGCCTTGCCTGCGACGCCGCCGGCGGCTCTGCATGGGCGCGTCGTGCTCGAGGCAACGGACGGGCCCATGAAGGTGGAGGCCAAGTTCGACCCGTCGTTCATCCCGCCCGGCGGGGCGACCGAACATGGCAGGAGCGGAGAGCTTTGCGTTACGCCGTGTGTGGTCGACTTACCGGTTGGCAAGTACCGCTTGTTCCTTAGCGCGACCGAGGCAGTCGACGCTGCTGCCGGCGACACCGACGATCTGGTGGTGGGTGAGGGCGTGCAGGTGTATCGGCGCGCGCCAGGTCGGTACAAGACGCCGAGGCGAATCGACGCTTTGGGACCTGCGGCCGTCC
This sequence comes from Polyangiales bacterium, assembly GCA_038252755.1. Lineage (GTDB taxonomy): Bacteria > Myxococcota_A > Polyangia > Polyangiales > Polyangiaceae > PMG-095. Next base: position 27,035 of record JBBSAB010000100.1, read on the forward strand.
TCGTCGTCTCGCTAGCTGCGCTTACGCTAGGTGGCGCGTTGCTGGCTAGGGGCGACTCGCGCGCGCCAGGCGCGGGTCTCGTCATCGGCGGTGCGGTGGGCGGCGTGCTCGGCGGCCTGTGGGCTTACGACGCCAGCCGAGCGACTCAACAAAACGGCGCTACCAGCGTGTGGCAGCTCCAGCCGTGAAAATCGTTTTAGGTGGAATCTCGTCTGCAACTAGGAGTTATCGAATGCGTTTCACGACCATCATTCGCTTTGCACTGATTGCCCTCGGCACCTCGGCTTGTGCCACTTCGTTCACCGGCAGCGCTCACGTCGACGACGGACGCGCCGGCTGCGAACGCAAATGCAAGGGCCAAGGCATGGAAGTCGCCGGCATGGTCTACATGGGGGAGTACAGCGACGCCTGCATCTGTTCCGTGCCGGGCCAGACGAGCTCGCGCACCAAGCTCAAGTTGTCGGGCGGTGGCGCGGTCGCGGGTGGCGCAGCCGGTGTCGTCATGCAGATGCAAGCGCAAGCGCAGCGACAGCACCACTAAGGCACCTGGCGTCCAGGCGAAAGCGGCCGCCGCTTCAGGCAGACATTAAAGCTTGCGTTGGACTGGAACCGGTACCGGAAAATCGGCTTTGGCAAGGTGGCTGCCTTCGGTTTTGAGTCTTCCGGTGCTTGAGTCTTTCTGGGAACGGTTCCAGATTGAAGCCGCATGAAGAGCGCTTTTCACCTGCTTTCGACGGCCACGCTGGCGACCTTGGTGTGGACGGCTTTGTGGGGCTGCTCGACCAAGAACGACAGTCCTACGCTGAGCGCTAGCGGTTGCAGCAGCAACGCGCAGTGTCTGAACGGGCAGGAGTGCAGCGGTGGCAAGTGCGTGCCGTTCACGTCGTGTCCGGCTGTTGCGTGCGGCACTGGGCAATCGTGCGTTCAAGGCGTGTGTCGCGCAGCTTGTACGGCGGACGCGCAATGCGGCGCATTGATCTGCAACGCCGCGCAGGGCGTCTGTCAGCCTGCGCCGAACCCGGTTGGAACTGGCGGTTCGCCCAGTGTCGGCGGCTCACCTAGCGCTGGCGGTACGCCTGGCGGCGGCGGCAGTCCGGCGACCGGGGGCAGCGTGGCGACCGGCGGCGTTTCGGGCGGCAACGGCGGGGCGGTGACGGCCGGTACCGGTGGCGGCTCGCCGATGGAGTGCCTGACCGATCCGAACCTAGCCCTGGACGGCGGCTGGATCGGCTGCGACCCAACCCTGACCGACGACAACCCGATGGGCCTGCAAGGCTCGATCTACATGTATCACGACGGTGCCACGTGCACCTCGCCGGTCGAACCGTGCACCGCCACGGGTTGTTGCATCAAGGGGGCGACTGCCGTCGACGCGACGTTCGCCAAGTGGGGCTGCGGGCTCGGCTTCGAGCTCAACTCGACCGGTGGCGACGCGCCGATGAAGAAGGCTTACGCCGGCACTGCGAAGTGCTTCGACATCAAGCTGACGGGCAGCAGCGGCGGTAATCCCGTGCGCATCGCTTACACGCAGTCGGACATGATGGACGGCAAGGTAGCGCCGTTCTTGGAGTTGAAGCCGCTCACCGCAGGCTTCGCGGGCACGGTGTGCTTCAACGACGTGACGTGCCCGACGGAGTGGAAGCCGCCGCCAAACTGCATGCTGGGCGGTCCCTACGATTTGCAGATTCAGGTCGTCGGCGGCAACACGGCCGGCGCGTTTGACCTGTGCCTGACGCAGCTGATTCCGCACGAGACCGGCGGTAGCCAAACCACCCTCGGACAGATCTGCGGCATCGTCGGCGAGAACGACAAAGAGCACCTCACAGCTGGGCCGTACCGGATTCAAAACAACGTCGCGACCGCCGGCAACGGCAACCAGTGCATTAGCGCCAAGGCTGGCGGCGGCGTTGCGGGTTTCAAGATCGACTCGACCAGCTTGAATACGGGCGGCAATTCGCCGGTCGCGTATCCGTCGGTCGCGTACGGCTGGCATTTCGGCCAAGTGACGACCGGGACTGGCCTGCCCAAGGCGCTGAGCGCGGTAGCTTCTGCGCCCAGCACGGTGACGTACACGCCGCCTTCCGGCGGCAAGTACAACGCGTCCTACGACATTTGGGCAATGCCGACGAGCGCCGGCGCCAACCCGGCGACGCCCGCCGGTGGCGTGGAAGTGATGATTTGGCTAGCGGCTGGCGGCGGCCCGCAACCGATCGGCACGCCCGGCGAGACAGTGAAAATCGCCAATCACGATTTCCAAATCTGGACTGGCACCAACTCGACCTGGCAAGTCGTCACGTTCTGGTCGAAAGACTATGTCGGCGGTTGGACGAACCAAGACCTGAAGCCGTTCCTGGCCAAGGTCGTCGCGATGGGCAAAGCCCAAAACGACTGGAACCTCCACTCTATTGAGTTCGGCTTCGAAGTCTGGAACGGCGCGACCGGCGCCGAGGTGACGAGCTTCAGTCAGAGCGTCAAGTAGCGTGCCGCGCGCCTCAGTCTTGATCCGTTGTCTGGACCCCGCGCGAGCGCGGCCCCGGGAAGGGGAGCGGCCGTGGGATCGGGATCGGTCTCGGCAGGGGCTTCGGGCAAGCCAGAGGCTGGGCCGCGCTCGCGCGGAGCCTTTCTCGGACTCGGTGCGGAGCCGGATATCTCGGTATCGGTTGCGGGCTTCGGCCCTGGGTATCGGTCGTC
>JBBSAB010000101.1:0-29720 GCA_038252755.1 Polyangiales bacterium
ACGTCAGTGTCCGGGCGCGCTGCCCACGACTTGGGCGGCGGGGGTGGCGGCTGCTTGCCACCAAGCTCGCCCGCTACGGTCGTGACCTCGGTGACGCGACCGGCGGCGTCTTTGAAGGTGTGACGTGGGATTTCCCCTGCCCACAGCATGGCGAAGTGCGGCTTCACCAGCTTGTCTTCACCTGGCAAATTGAGCCAAATTTGAAAAAGCTCGACCGGGTTGGGCGCGTTTTGGTCGAGCAACGGGAACATCTCCGAGTGGACGATGCCACCGCCGGCCGTGAGCCATTGCGCGTCGCCGCGACCGAAGCGCGCGGCCGCACCGAGCGAGTCGGAATGATCGATGTAGCCACGGCGCGCGATCGTGACCGTTTCGAAGCCGCGATGCGGGTGCTGCGGGAAGCCCGGCACGACTTGGCCGTGGTACATCCGAAAGCCGTCTTTGACGACGAAGTCGTTGCCCAGATTGCGGCCAGCCAGCGACGCTTGGGGGCCGAACTTTTCGTTGCCGGCCGGGTAGGCGTCGTCGTGGTGCACGCAGAACAGGAACGGGTCGACCGTCTGCCAGGGGAAGCCGAGTGGGAGAGTTTCGAGGACCGCGCTCATGGGGCAGAGTGTAGTGCGGAGTCGCTCGGTTTGCCCTTCTTGACAGCGGGGCTCGCGGCTCCGGTCGCGGTCGCGGGCGCCGCGGCCTCGCTCAGGATGCGCGCGCCGGTCGCCGTGAGCTCCAAAACCTGCGGCGGCTTGACGCCGTAGAAGGCCGACAACCCGATGTCGATGCGGAACACCCGATCTTGGCAGGCGCTGGAAATGCCGTGCTCCTGGACGGTGTGGCCCACGACCAGGCGTTTTGCGCCGACTTGCTGGAGCACGCGGCCGAGCACCTGGCAGGTGGCGTCGTCGACCTCGGGACTGGCGTAAACGCGAACCCAGTCGGGGGCGTCGTCGCCGCCGAGCACGCGCGGCAGCTCGCGCAGCTTACCGGCCAAGAAGGCGCTGGCCTCGCGGTTGATACGATCGAGGCCGTAGTCGACGTGTTCCGGAAGCACGCCGCCGTGGGCGAACAACGTGTCGCCGACCTGCGCGACGACCAGGTGCTGCGCCAGTTTGAGCGCGTACGGCCCACCCGGTGCGAAGGCTGCCGCGCGGCCGCGCTCGTTCGCGAGCACGTGCTCGGCGGCGGCGCCGGCGTGGCTCGAAAACTCGTCGAAGCTGGTGAAGCTCTTGCGCGTGACGTAGCGAAAGTCGAAGCCGGCGTTCATCAGCTCGTGGTTGCCGAGCAGCACGTAGAGCGCGCCGCCGGCAGCTTTCGCATCGACCTCGAGCTTTTCCAGCACGTCGAGCACCTCGCGATCTTGATCGCCGCGATCGATCTGATCGCCGGTTTGCACGACGGTGAGCGTTTTGCCGATCCAGCGATCGTCGGTGTCGATGGCGCCGGCCAGCCGCAAGGCGCCGCGCAGAGCCATGAGATCACCATGGATGTCGCCTATCGCGACGACGCGGGCGCTGCCGGGGAGCCGGTAGCCAGTAGTAGTGAGGGGTGGGGCTTGAGTAGTGAGTGAAGGGCGGACGGCGCTCGGCGGAGCCTTCGGTGTGGGCGCGTCGGGCTTCGCCTCGGGCGTGCGACCGCAGGCTGATGCCCCCGCGAGTATGAGGACAAGCGCCAGCCTGCGCATGAGCGGGGACGGAAGCCAGTGCGTCAGAGTTGCAGCTGACGAACGCATGCCTACGCTCATAGCAGTGTTTTTTCAGACAGCGTCCAAAATCACGCTAGAGCTGTTTGAACGCGGACACTCTCGGCAGTGTTGTCTCAATTGGACCAGCAAACTGAGCGGGCCGTGCTTGTCGGGCCCCGTCTGCCGCGCTACTCCCCGACCCTGCGAAGAATGCGCACGCTTATCAGCTATCTGGTTTTAGGGTTGCTCAGCGCTTGTGGCTCGTCGGTTTCGAACGGGGAGCCCAGCTCGACGGCGGACGAAGCGAGCTCCAAAGACGAATCCGGCGCGGATACCAAGGATACCAAGCCGCGCATTCCTACGCGCTGTGCCAAGGGTAAGAAGCACAACGGCGAATGCGTACCGCCACCCGGCTGGGTGAAGCGTTTGTGTGACGACGTGTACCCGGACGTCGCGCTGCACATGTTCGCGCCCGGTACGCCCTGGAAGCGGATGTACATGTTGCAGCGGGCCGAGCCGGTCAACGCTTCGGGCGGCTCATCCCTGATCGGCGACCGGATGGAGCGCGGCGAAGAGATCATCGCGCTGCGGCGCCGCAGCGAGAACGAAGGCGAGATCCAAGTCGGTGAGAATAATGCCGGCTACGACGTGCTGCGCTGGAACGGCGCCTGCGCGACGATTCATGATGGCGAATTCGCGGAAGATCGCCCCAGCCACATCGTGCAGTCGAAGGTGGAATGGCGACGGATTGGCCTGCCGCTGCGCCAGCACCTTGAGGCACAGCCGGCGATCGCGGCGGCGTACGCGGCGCGCAGCAAGTCGTGCCACGGCTTCAGCATGGGCAGTGTTTCGGGCGACTGCGAAAGCAACGACAAGCTCTTGATGCAAGAGGTCGTGCGTTACATTCAAAGCGGACCCGCGCTGCCCGCAGCCACGCGTATGCCGTGAGCGTTGGCGGCTAGGCGTGGGTGGCTGCGACCACTTGCGCGACTCGCTGGCCGGCCGCGCGCGAGCTGCTTGAGGCGGGCGTGGGTGGTGCCAACTCACGGGGGTGCGACGATCTGTCCGCAGTCGCCCAGGTGGATGGTCGGCTTGTCGGTCTCGTGTTCCACCTTGAGTACAAGCTCGCCACGCCCGGATTTGATCGGCGTGTCGAGCTTCAGCTTCTCGGGTGGCATGCCGGTCAGGCGCGCGACGACCTCTTGCCAGCTCAGGCCGGGCGCGGCGTACGCGGTCAGACAGCGCGGTGCGGGGTCGCTCAGCTTGTCGTACGCAAAGACGTACAGCTCCGAGCCTAGCTCCGCGCGCACTTCGGCCGGCGTTTCGCGGCTCGTGACCTTGAAGCGCCGGTCGCCGTAGTAAGCCTTCGCCTCTGCGGCACGCATGTCCGCGATCTGCGGGCCCGTGCAGCGCACTTCGTCTTTGCTGCCCTTGGGCTTGTACGCCTGACCTTTGGGGCAAGCGGGGTCGCCGCTCTTCACGAGTCGCGCGAGCTCATCGGCGTTGGGGACCTGCAACCTTTTGCGATTGGCTCGCTGCTCGAGCAAGTTGAGCTGCGCCGAGATCTCGTTCTTGGCTTTGAGCAGCTGCTCGCGCTCGGTGCCCTGCTTCGCTTTGTCGCACGCAGCGTGGGCGTCCGATACGGCAGCCAGGCTTTGTTCAAGGCTCGGTATCGATTTACTATCGACCTGCGTGACGATCGCCTGCGCGCTGGTCATCAGCTCGTGGCATTTCTTTACCTCGGGATCGCAGCCCAAAAGGCCGATCGCCACGACCCAAGTCCAAACGGCCCGCATGCGCCCACGGTACCAGAGCTACGTGGAACCACGTCAGTGTGAAACGGATTGCTTGGCTGGCCTCGGCACGGCGTATGCTTCGTAGGCCTGGCTGGGAGCACAAAATGCCGCCGATTCGGCGATTCGCGTAGCTATGTTCGCGCTCGGGCTAGGCGCGTGCGGCTGTACCACATTGGGTCCGACGCCAGTCATCACGGGATGGCAGCGGCGTCCGCTAGCGGACTTTCACGATCGCGTAAACCCGTGGCGGTTCCCCGGCTTGGCGCGGTGGCAGCTCGGCCTCGTCACCCTCGCTCGCGCCGAGCAGCGCGCGTCCGAGTGGACTCTGTGGTGTCAGGGTTTGGATCTCGGTGCCGGCTATCACCAAGCGTTCACCGCCGGCGGCAGGCACCAGAAAGTAGTGCAGCTGCTTGTCATCGTGCAAAAGCTCGATCAACGCCGAGATCGCGATGCGAGCGCCGGGCTTGAACTGCAAGAGCTCAAGCGCGCCCACCCGCACGAACGCTTCGTCCATCTCGGAAGCGCGACCGGCTTGACCGCGCGCGACGTAGGAAGCTTCGGTTGCGCGCATGTCCTTGTCGCCCTCGGCGCGGTTCTCTTCGTGGGTGGCGCCGTCGGCGGCGTCCTTGGCGCGTTTCTGCGCGCGACCGAGTTCGGCTTCGAGCTGCAGCTTCAGTGCCTCGAACACCGCCTTTTTGTCGATGTCAGCCATGGCGAACTTGCGTAACCTTGAGCACGGTCGAAAGTAGCTCGCGCAAGTCTTCGAGCAAGTCGCTGCGCCCGAGTTGGGTCGTGACCGAGAACGCCGCCACCCCCAGCTGCTCCGCGCCGAGCGTGATTGGGAGCAAGAACAGCGTGCGGCTGCCCTGGACCAACGGATGGTCGACCAGTCGTGACAGCGGGATGGCCTCCGGGTCCGGATGGCCTTTGCCAGGTGCGAAGCCAAAGCAGACCTTACCCGGACAGTCTGGCTCAGAGCGGCTGACCACCGTAGCGATCACGCACGCATCGACGCCGAGCCCTGGCAGGTGCTCGGCCAGGGCCCGCGACACCTGCGCCGGGCTGCCGAACATCTGTTCCTGTACCTGGCGCGCCAGCGATCGGGCTCGCACCATCGTGGTGCGGGTCAAGGTCACAGCCACCTGACGGAGCATCGAGGTGGTCAGGATCTGCGCGTCGCTGATCGCGTCCTCGAGCCGATCGCGGGCTTCGCTGCCGCTGGCGACGCAGGCCAGCGCCTGGCGACGCAGCGTCGCCAACACCAGCGGCGCTGCCGCCAAATCGCTGCCGCCATGCTCGAGCTTGAGCAGCAGACGCTGCACGCGGCGGCTCAGCGCGCCCTGTTTGGCGTCGCGCATCTCTTCGATCAGGGCGCTGAGCAGGGGGCTCTCCCAGTCCGAGCCCGCGGCGCCGAAGCTGCCGTGTGCGGCGCGCGCCAGCTCAGCCACGATCAGCTGACGACGCTGGATCAGCCCGGCTTCGAAGCTGCTACTCGCGCCGGTCGGTTGGACGCGAGGCGTGAGCGTGGCGTCGAGGCTGGTGCAGCCGCAGGAGCGACGAATCTTGAGCTCCACTGGCAGCACCGCTTCGCCCAAGCCGCTGGCCCCGCCGGCCAACAGCACCAGCCGTTTTAACCCTTCGCGCCCCAGCTCACCGCCCGGTTGGCGGATCGTGGTGAGGGCAGGGCGTGACGCCGCAGCCGACGCGACGTCGTCGAAGCCGATTAGCGCGATCTGCTCGGGGACGTTGATGCCGCGGCGCGCGAGCTCGTCGAGCGCGCCGAGCGCCATGTAGTCATTGGCGCATACCAGCGCGTCGAGCGCGTGCACGCTGACGCGCTTTTGGTCGAGGATGCTGCGCACGGCTTGGGTGCCGCTCGGGCGGTTGTAGTCACCTTCGGCGACCCAGCGCGGGTCGGGGTTGATGCCGTGCGCGAATAGCGCGTCGCGGTAGGCGGCGTAGCGCACCTCGGCTTCCTCGCTGTGGGTGGGGCCGCGGATGAAGCCGATGTTCTGCTTGCCGTGCACCTCGACCAGGTGCCGCACCGCTTCGCGAATTCCGGCCGCGTTGTCGACGCACACGCTGACGTGGCCGGCGATCGGCACGCCCATGCAGCAAACGGGTATGCTCGAAAAGCGACTGAGCCATTCCGCCAAGCGCTCGGGCCCGGCGGCGTTGCCGAGCGCGCTCGCCAGCACGAGCACGCCGAGCGCGTTGTCGCGCCCGACCAGGTCGAACGCAAAGTTGCTGGCGCGCAGCCGCTCGTCCGGCGTGTCGACGGGACCGCCGGCCACGACCACCAGCCGTGCGTCCAGCTCGCGCGATGCGGCAAGCGTGCCGTGCACCACCGACTGCTCGTGCTCGTCGTCGAGCGAGTCGACCAACAGGGCGTAGCGCTGCCGGGCGCGGTCAATTGGGGGCGAGGAGGTGCGGGCGATCAAGGGCGAGCTTTTAGTCGAGAGGAAGCCTCCATCTTACGCCGGACGTGGCCGGCGTTTTGAGGCAAATTTCGCCGGTGGCAGCTGGCCGCTCACGGCGGGCTTGCGTTCCGGCCGCCTTCACGTACTTCTGCGCGGCATCGCCTTAGCCTCCTCAACGGAAGGCGATGCGAACCACCCTACATACACCCGGAGAAGATGAGCGTGAGCCAGAAGCCGAAGGTTGCAATCCTGACTGCGGGCGGACTTGCCCCGTGCCTTTCATCAGCGGTCGGAGGTTTGATCGAGCGCTACTCGGAGCTCGCGCCCGAGCTCGAGATCATCGGTTACCTGGGCGGCTACAAGGGTCTGCTGCTCGGTCAGAGCGTGCCCGTGACGCCTGAGGTTCGCGCCAACGCCAAGGTGCTGCACAAGCACGGCGGCAGCCCGATCAAGAACAGCCGCGTCAAGCTGACCAACATCGCCGATTGCATCAAGCGTGGCCTGGTCAAAGACGGTCAAGACCCGCTGCAGGTCGCGGCCGAGCGCCTGACCAAAGACGGCATCACGATCTTGCACACGGTCGGGGGCGACGACACGAACACCACAGCGGCCGACCTAGCCGCGTACTTGGCCAAACACAACTACAAGCTCACCGTCGTCGGCTTGCCGAAGACGGTCGACAACGACGTGTACCCGATCCGCCAGTCGCTCGGCGCGTGGACGGCTGCCGAGCAGGGCGCCATCTACTTCGAGAACGTGGTCAACGAGCACTCCGCCAACCCGCGCATGTTGATCGTGCACGAGGTCATGGGCCGCAACTGCGGTTGGCTCACCGCTTACACTGCCAAGGTCTATCGCGACCGCCTGCGCAGCCCGGACTTCTTGCCGAGCTTCAACCTGGCGCGCGCGCACAAGGATTTGGACGCGGTTTACGTGCCCGAAATGCAGTTCGACATCGAGGCCGAAGCTAAGCGCCTGCGCCAAGTGATGGACGAGCAAGACTGCGTCAACGTGTTCGTCTCCGAGGGCGCCTGCCTCGACCAAATCGTGCTCGAGATGGAAGCCAAGGGCGAGTCGGTCCCGCGTGACGCGTTCGGTCACTACAAGCTCGACAACGTCAACGTCGGTCAGTGGTTCGCCAAGCAGTTTTCCAAGCTGCTCGGCGCCGAAAAGGCGCTCGTGCAAAAGTCTGGTTACTTCGCGCGCTCGGCGGCAGCCAATGTAGACGACTTGCGCCTGATCCAGAGCATGGTCGATCACGCGGTCGAGTGCGGCTTGCGTGGTGAATCCGGCGTCGTCGGTCACGACGAAGGCAAGGGCAATCGCTTGCGCGCGATCGAGTTCCCGCGCGTCAAGGGCGGCAAGCCCTTCGATATCGAGACGCCCTGGTTCAGCGAGCTTCTAAAAGAGATCCGGCAGCCCAAAGGCCTGCGCCTCGAAATCAAGCACGGCGGCGAAAAAGTCCCGTCGATCCCGCCGCAATAATCTAAGCTCCGGCGTCGTGAGGCGGCGCTGGGTCGGTGGTTGGCTTCTGGGGGCTGCGTGCCTGTTCGGCGTGGCCTCGGCCTTCGCGGCTGAGCCGATCACCAAGCCGCGCCTGCTCGAGTCAGTCGAGCCGGGCTACCCGGTAGGCGCGCAGGGTGACGCAGAGGTCGAGCTCACCGTTTTGATCGGCGAGGACGGCCGTGTCACCGAGCTCTCCGTTCGCGCCGGCGCGCAGCCGTTCGCCGACGCCGCGCGGATCGCCGTCGCCGCGTGGAGGTTCGCGCCCGCGATGCGCGACAACGTGCCGCTCAAATCGCGCGTCTTACTCAAAGTATCGTTCGTCGCTCCTCCCGAGCCGGAGCCCAAGCCCGGCTCCCTCTCCAATGCGTCTCCATCACACCCGTCAGCTGAAAACCGACCGCCCAAGTTCGTCCCGCCACCGCCCACTCCGCCGCCTGTCCAAATCACCGTCGAAGGCGAACGCGCCGAAGATCTAGCCGCGATTCACATTCCGCGCGGTGACACTCGGCTCATCCCCGGCGCCTTCGCCGATCCGTTTCGCGTCGTCGAAATCCTCCCCGGCGTCGCGCCGATTCTTTCCGGCCTGCCGTATTTCTTCGTGCGCGGCGCGCCGCCCGGCGACGTCGGCTATTTCATCGACGGCATCCGCGTGCCGCTGTTGTTCCACGTCGGCGCCGGTCCGTCGGTGATCGCTCCTGCGCTGGTCGACAGCGTCGAGCTGGTGCCGTCGACTTACCCGGCGCGCTTCGGCCGCTTTGCCGGTGGCATCATGGCCGGCGAGACCACCGCGCCGAGCACGGTCGGGCGCGCCGAGGCCCAGGCGCGCGTGTTCGACGCCGGCGCGATCGTCGAGCAGCCGTTCGCGAACGGTCGCGGTAGCGCGCTCGTGGCTGGCCGCTACAGCTACACCCAGGCGCTGCTGGCAGCGGTCGCACCGCAGTACGATCTTGGTTACTGGGACTACCAAGCGCGGCTCGCTTACAACACCAGCCAGCACGACCGCTTCACGCTGTTCGGTTTCGGTGCCTTCGATCACCTCGGCAACCACGAGCTACACCAGACGCTGTTCGACGTGCAATTCCACCGCCTCGACCTGCGCTGGGATCACACTACCGAAACCGCGCGCGCCAGGCTGGCGTTGACGCTCGGCGCCGACGAACGCCTCAACTCGGACGAAGGCGATCCGGCACCGAACGGTGTCTCGAAAACCAAGCAAATTGGCCTACGTTTCGAGGCCGCCCAGCGACTTTCGTCGCAAGCCGAACTGCGTGGCGGTGTCGATGGCAACCTCGAGCGGTACCAGCCGGAGCTCGAACAGTTGCCGGGCGGAGCCGTCACGTACGCCGCGCGCACCGACGAAAATCTGGGATTGTGGACCGAACTGTCGCTCAAACCGCGGCGCGGCTTCGAAATCGTGCCCGGCTTCCGGCTCGACGCGAGTCGCTCGCGCGGCGCGTCGTACGTCTTTCCGGAGCCGCGCTTGTCCACGCGCGTGCGCGTCATCCCCAAGCTGGCCTGGCTCAGTGGCTTCGGCCTCGCCCACCAGCTGCCGACGTACCGCGTGTACGTGCCGGGCGCCCGGGTTGGAGGCATCGAGCTTGGCGTGCAGCGCGCCTACCAGGCGACGCAGGGCTTGGAGGTCGCTTTGCCCGAGGCGATGTATGGGCGCGTTACCGTCTTTCACAGCTGGCTCGAGACCAAGGAACTGACCCTCACCGGGCGCAACTACGGTCTCGAGCTGTTTCTGCGGCGTGATTTCGCCCAGCGCCTCGGCGGCTTCCTCAGCTACACGCTCTCGCGCACCGAACGCAGCGCGGGCCCGATCACGTTCTTGTCGGGCTTCGATCGGCCGCACGTCGTCTCCGCGGTGCTGGGCTACGATTTGGGGGGCGGGTATCGCGTCGGTGGCCGCGCCTATTACGCCTCCGGGCGCCACTACACGATTACCTGCCCCACGCAGGACTGCGCCGCCGCCGATCCGACCATGCCCCCGATGCCCACCCAGCCTGGCGGCTACGTCTTCGAGGGCCGCGTGAACGGCTTCTTCCGACTCGACGTCCGCTTCGAAAAGCGTTGGCGTTTCGCCTCAGGCAGTTTCATCGCGGCCACGTTCGAATGGTTCAACGCGCTCTTGGCCAGCGAAACCATGGACAAGTACTGGGACGCCGCCCGGGGCGGCATCCGGACCCAAACGCGCAGCCCGCTCACTTTGCCAAGCATCGGCATCGAAGCCGGTTACTGACGAGAACGAACACGAGATTAACAAGGAGACGGCTGACCATTCATCACATTTCGCGCCTCGAGCACGAGCGAACAGGAAGGCGGGAAGGCGGGAAGATTTCTGTTGCTCGAACAGGCGCCTGAGGCCTAATCGCGATCCCCCTGCGTCCAGTTGCCAGTACCACCCACCCTAAACTCGGCCTTCCCGTCTTGGGCGCGGCTCGTCGGGCCCACCGCCACCGGTGAGTGTTTCGCTTCCTTCGCGTGCCCGAACAAGAAAATCCTCCCCGTCTCCCCGTCTCCCCGTCTCCCTGTTTGCTCGATTCTCGGGTAGCTTGTCCGTATGGCGGACGAGTCGGTGGCGGCGTGGCCGCGGCCCTACTTTAAAGCGACGGAGCAACAGACGAAGCTCTTCTTCGTCTGCTTTGGCAAGGCGCCTTTTGCCGAGGTCGAAATCGACCCGGTGCGCTTTGGTTTGCCCAGCGCCGAGATGGTGAAGAAGGTCGAGCTTCGTGAGCACCGGCGCACGGCCGAGCGCGCCTGGTTCGAGGGCTGGTGGAGCGCGTCGTTCGGTGTGCTAGCGGAGCGTGATCTCGAGCAGGACCTAAGTTTGCTCACCACCAGCGACGTCTGTTACACGCTCGGGCTAGAGGTCGCCGATCAGGCTGATTTTGCGCCGCTGCAGAGCGTCTGGGGCCTTTCGCGCTGGCTGTGTGCGCGTGGCGCCAGCGTCGTGCTCGACGTGCACGCGTTTCGGTTTCGCACCCGCGCGGACGTCGATGCGCTCGGCTTCGTCGAAAGCGACGTGCAGCGCGACGTGAAGCTAGTGCTCGAGACGGACACCGCCGAAAACGGGTTGCACCTCTTGCACACTCGCGGACTGTGCAAATTTGCGCGGCCCGAGCTAACGTGTTTCATCCAACCCGACGACGCCGGATTGATGGGGCGCTTGATGAATCAACTCGCGCGCACAATGATGGAAGGCGCCGCTGCGGCTCAGCTTCGGCTGCGCGTCGTCGATGGCGTGGAGCTCACGACCTCGCCCAGCACCGAGCGCGCGCTGATCGACAGCCTCGGCTTGGAGGCGGCCGTCACGCTCGGGCGCAGTGACGGCGCACCGCTAGCCGGCATCGGCCGGTTGGCACCGCAGCCTTAGCTCAGCGCCGCGACGACGAAACGGGCGCCGGGATCGTCGGGTGCTCGCTGTAGCGCGGGTATCGACCCGAGCCGTCGGCGTCACGCGGCCCTTCGCCGATCACGTCGTTGGCCGCTGTCCGCGACAGCGCCAGCTCTTCGATCTCGGCCGGGGGCGGGACGCTGAGCCGGCGCACTTCCTCGTCAAGCGCTTGAATCGCCTGATCTTCAGATGGCCCGTCAGCTTCGACTGATCCTGAGAACGCGCGATACACGCCAGAGATCTTGCCGCGCTCGTCTGAGCCTCGCTGTGATTCCTCCTCGACGGGGAACACACAAGCCAGGGGTCCGCTGGGGAGCCGGATCAACTTCATCGTCACCCCAGACTACGGACCTTAAGGACGCCGCATAAGTGGGTGAAATTGCGGGCGAGATTCGTGAGTGATCTTGCGTATCTACGTTGGCTCGACTTGTTTCCTAAGTGTTTCGTCGACGAATTGCCACGTCCTCGTCGTCATTCGAGCGTCGAGTCCATTACCTGTGGCGGCCCCTTCGCGAGCACGAAGATGCCGGGGAAGCCGTCCGTCTCGAACTGCCCGCTCGGGTTGTCGGTGAGCGTGCTGCCCTGGATGACCAGCGAGCCGGAACGGTCGTTGCTGACGAAGAAGATCGCCCCGCCGCCTTCGTTGGCGGTGTTGTGCTCGATGCGCGTGCCGCACACGGTGAGCGTGTAGGCGTTGCCGTCGTTGTAGATGGCGCCGCCGCTGCCGCCGCCCAGTGTGCCGGGCTTCGCCGGGTTGGCGCCGCTGCCGATCGCTTTATTGTAGCTGAACAGGCTGTTCACCACCGTGTACGAGACGCCGATGCTGCTCAGCCCGCCGCCGTTCGAGCAGATGTTGCCGAGCTCTTCGCTGCCGCCAAACGTGCTGTTCACGATGTACACCGGCTTGCCCCCGGATTGATCGAACGCGCGGATCGCCGCGCCACCCACGTCCGGCCCACTGTCGTCGCACACGTTGTGAAAGAAGCGTGCGTTGACGGCCTTGAAGCGCCCACCGCGCACGAAGATCGCGCCGCCGCCGTCGCTGCCGGCTTCCGACTTGGAGTTGCCGTCGATGAACGTGATGTTCTGCACCGTGAGCGCGGGCTCCGGTTGATCGTTGCAGTGCGACGTCGTCCAGACCTGCTTTTGGTCGCAGGTGTTCTGATACAGGATCCGCACCTTGCCGCTGCCGCTCAGCGTCACCTTGTTGCCGCCGTCGATCACGATCTTGGGGCCTTTGTCGTTGACGACTTTGGCGGTCTCTTCGAGCTTGATTGTGACGTCGTCGGTCCCACAGTCGAAGGTGATGACGCCGCCCTGAGCGACTGCGGCCGCGAACGCCGCGCCGGTGCAGCTCTCGGGCGTGCCGCTGCCGACAACGTGATCCGGCTTCGAGACATCTTCGGCCCCCGCCTCGGCCGGGACCTCGCAGCTGGCGTCGGGATTGCCCGCACCCGGCCCGGTCGTGGCGTCGGTGTTTGGATCCTTCGGTTTCGCGCCGGCGTCGTCGCCACCCGAACAAGCCGTCATAAAACCGAGCAACAGCGCGCACATCGCCGCTTCGAGCGCATTCATTCGAGGCCTCCGGCCGCCCAACATACACGAGTCGCTACTCATCGAGCAGCCGCAGCTCGATGCCGCCGAAGCGGGGCCGTCCGCATTGGCGGTCTTTCATCCGAATGGCGGCAATGTAGGCAACGGTTCTGGCGCAAGCTCGGGCTTTCATCCACGATGCGCGCGCTATGCAGAGCGCGCTCTTGAATCGACTTGGTGACGTGCTGCGCGAAGTCGCGCAACGCGAGATTGCTCCACGGTTTCAGCAACTGGCGGCTAGCGACGTGATCGGCAAACCCAGCGCCGACGACCCGCATGATTTGGTGACGGTTGCCGATCGCGCGGCCGAAGCCGCGCTGACTTTGCGGCTGCCCGAGTTGGTGCCCGGGTCGTCGGTCGTTGGCGAGGAAGCGGTCGCGGCCGATCCGAGCGTGCTCGAGCGCTTGCGCGGCTCAGCGCCGGTGTGGGTGGTGGATCCGCTCGACGGCACGCGCAACTTCGCGGCCGGTCACGGCCCGTTCGGCACGATGGTGGTGTTGGTCGAGCGCGGTGTGCTGCTCGCGTCCGGCATCTACTTCACCGAGGGTGACCGGATGTTTCTGGCCGAGCGTGGCTTGGGCGCGTACCACGACGGTCAGCGCATCGCGCCGCGTCAGCCGACCACCGACGTCCTCGCGGGCACGGCTTACAGTCGTTACATGCCGGAAGAAATGGCCACGTCGCTCCTGGCCCGTGCCGCCGCCCACCACCAAGTGCCGGGGGTGATCTGCGCGGCCCACGAGTACACCGAGATCGCCCTGGGTCGGAAAGACTACACCCAGTACTACCGGCTCTTGCCGTGGGACCACGCGCCCGGCGCGCTGATCGTGCGTGAAGCCGGCGGTGTCGCGCGCCATCCCGACGGACGAGACTACGACATCTTCGATACCCGCGAAGCGACGCTGCTCTCGCCCGACGAACCGACTTGGCAACGCGCCCGCGCCGAGCTGTGGGGTTGAACATGAGCGAACGTGCTCTCGGCTGCGTTGCTCGGCGTGTCGTTGTTGATCGCGGTCGTGCTCTTAGCCAGCAGGGTGAGCAGCGCCGTGCCGAGCGCGTGAGCTCAGCTTCCGAACCAACGTCGCCAAAACGGTCCGCCCTCGGCGGCGCCGGGCGCGGGTGGCGCGACGGGTCGGGCACGCTGTGCCGCCGGGACGGCTGAGGTAGCGGCGGGCGCCGGCGGCTTCGGCGCCGCTGCGGCGTGTGAGCCGGGCGGCACCGGCGCCGCCGCGCGGGGCGGGGGAGCGGCAGCCGCGGGCGCCGGCGGCGCGTCATCGAACAAAGCGTCGAGACCCCACTCGCTCGGATTGATGAAGTCACTGCCGGCGGCAGCACTGGCGATGCCGCGCGTGCCGAGCGACGTCGGCCCTTCTTCGACGCCGCCGCCCGAAAAGTCGTGCAGCGCGTCGAGGATCAAGTCGCCGACCATGCCAGCTTGGTCGCGCTGCTCCGGCTTCTTCTTCTTGGAGCGTTCGCCGGCCGTGGCCACCACCAGCTTGGCGATGTCCTGGTACGTCACCGGCTTGCTCAATCGATCGATCACGATCGACAGATCTTTCGCGAAGTCGCCTGCTTGCGCGTAGCGCTGGTCGCGATCGCGCGCGAGCGCTTTGCTCAGCACGTACGCCAGGTCATCGCCAACATCCGTGCGGATTTGCCGCATGTCCGGGATTTGCGCGGCCTGCACCTGCTTGAACGTCTCCAGATCGGTCTCGCCCTTGAATAGCCGCCGACCCGACAGCATTTCCCACAGCAAGATGCCGGCGGCGAAGATGTCGACGCGCCGATCAGCGCCTTGGCTCAGCGTCACTTCCGGCGCCAAGTAGCCGAACTTGCCCTTCACGATGTCTTCTTCGTCGGCCGTCAAGTGCGAGCTGGCCTTGGCCAAGCCAAAGTCCACCAACTTGACCTCGCCGTGGCGAGTCATCAACACGTTGTGCGGTGAGATGTCGCGGTGCACGATGCCGAGCGGCGCGCCGAGGTGGTCACAAGCGTCGTGCGCGTAGGCCAAGCCTTCGCACACGTGCATCGCGATCAAGCACGCTACCTCGACCGGCATCGACTGCTCGTGGCGCTGCAGGTGCTCGAGCACGCCTTGTAAATCGGCGCCATCGACGAACTCCATCACGATGAAGTGCGCGCCCGCCGCTTGCCCGATGTCGAACACCTGCACGCACTTCGAGTGGCTCAGGTACGCGCACAGCCGCGCCTCATCCAAGAACATGCGGATGAACTCGCGGTTTTGCGACAGCTTCGGCAACACGCGCTTGATCGCGACCTTCTTGCGGAAGCCTTCGATACCGGCGCTCTCGCCCCGGTACACCTCTGCCATGCCACCCGCCGCGATGCGCTCAACCACCTGATAGCGTTGCGTTTCGGTCATGCTCGAGCCTTGGCCGGCACGGATTCTCGCCCGGCTTTGCCGAGCTATCCTCGCCGCCCGGGTGGGGGTTGGTCAAATCCCGGTTTTGAAGCCGTTTCCGAGCGCGGGCACGACCTCCGGATCAGGCGCCGCGGATCCCCGGCCCAACTCGGCATTGGGGGAAGCAAGCCCCTTAGGAACTCCAGTGCTTTGCCGCTAGCCTTTCCTAGTTGTCGAAAACGGAACGGCCAGATGTGCCTGAAGCCAGTGGAGCTGGTTTCGTCGTGGACAATGACACGCTCTACCGCGCGGTTATCGACGCACTGGCGGAAGGCATAGTGATCCAAGACGAGTCCGGTAAGATCCTCGCCAGCAACCGCAGCGCGGAGCGGATCTTGCAGATGACGTCGGACGAGCTGCACGGCCGCACGTCACTAGATCCCGAGTGGCGCGCGGTCAAAGAAAATGGCGAGCCGTTCCTCGGCAGTGAACACCCCGCGATGGAAACGCTCCGCACGGGAGAACCACGCACCGGCGTGGTGATGGGCGTGCTCCGCCGCCAGGAGCGCCCGACCTGGATCTCGATTAACACGCGCCCGCTCAAGCGATCAGAAGCGGCGGCGGCTCACGGGGTCGTCTGTTCATTCTTCGATATCACCGAATCAAAGAACATCGAGAGCGCTCTGCGCGACGGCGAGCAGAAGTATCGGTCGCTGTTCGAACATTCAATGGACGGTGTGCTCTTGACCCGTCCGGACGGAACAATCCTGTCTGCGAATCGCGCGGCTTGCAGCATGCTCGGCAGGACCGAGGCAGAAATCATCGCCGGCGGGCGCGACCAAATCGTCGATGTCACGGATGTACGGCTTCGGCTTGCTCTCGAAGAGAGGGCTCGGACCGGCCGTGTCTCCGCCGAGGTGACCTTCATGCGCAGCGACGGGAGCAAGTTCCCGGTCGCGGTGACCTCCGCTCTATTCTTCGACGAACGTGGGCAGCCCCGAACTAGCATGCTGTTTCGAGATATCTCGGAGCGGCAGCATCTTGAAACCTTGCAGGCACGCCTGATGGCCCAAGAGCGGCTCGTCACGACCGGGACGTTGGCCGCCGGGGTCGGCCACGAAATCAACAATCCGCTCACCTACGTCATCGGTAGCGTCGACTCCGCGCTTGAGGAGCTGCGAGCTGTGGCGGGCGCGTCTCCTTCCGGGCGCATGCGCGAGATTTTGGACATGCTGGCCGATGCTCGCGAAGGAGCGGACCGCATCCGAAAGATCGTCCGTGGCCTGCGCGCCTTCGCGCGCGGGGACACTGTTTTGGTGCCGACTGACGTGCACGCCGCTGTCGAGATTTCCGTCAACATGGCGGCTCACGAGTTGCGGCAACGAGCAACGCTCACCACCGAGCTCGATCCAGTACCCTTGGTCCTCGCAGACGAAGCCGGGCTGTCGCAGGTGCTGGTCAATCTCATTGCCAACGCGGCCCAAGCTTTTCCGACGAGCGAGCCCGATCGAAATCGAATTGTCATTCGTTCGAAGACGGCGTCGGATGGGCGAGTTCTGGTCGAGGTGAGCGACACCGGCCCCGGCATCTCGCCGGAGATCTTGCCTCGGATTTTCGACCCATTCTTCACCACCAAGCCGACCGGACAGGGTACTGGCCTCGGGCTTTCGATCTGTCACAACTTGGTTACTGCCCTGGGTGGTGAGATTACTTGTGCGACAGAGTTGGGACGCGGCACGACGTTTACGGTGCTCCTGCCCTGCTCGATCGAAGAGCGTTCCGTCGAACCAGCCGGCGTTGGAGCTGTCGGTGCCCGGCGACGCGTGCTCATCGTCGACGACGAGCCGGTCATATTGAGCGTCGTGACGCGACTCCTGAAGAACGAGCACG
This sequence comes from Polyangiales bacterium, assembly GCA_038252755.1. Classification (GTDB taxonomy): domain Bacteria; phylum Myxococcota_A; class Polyangia; order Polyangiales; family Polyangiaceae; genus PMG-095. Next base: position 16,643 of record JBBSAB010000101.1, read on the forward strand.
ACGTCGAGAGCTGTGTCGACCCTCGCGAGGCCCTCCGGCTTCTCGTTCAGGGCTCGCAAGACTTCGACGTCATCTTCTGCGACCTGATGATGCCCTACCTGACGGGGATGGATCTGTACCGGGAAGTTTTGGCATCGCGCCCTGAAATCGCCAGGCGCTTCGTCTTCATGACCGGCGGCACCATCCACGCGGAGCCTCAACAGTTCTTGGCGGAGGTCGAGAACGAGCGCATCGACAAGCCGTTCAGCGGTCAAAATTTGCGCGGCATAGTCCGCCGCTTCGGCGGAGCGGCGTCCTAGTTGCACGCGGACGCTTGGGTGTTGAACACGCCGAAATCGGCAATCCTCCAGAACGATGTGGCCTTGGCGGCGGTGGCGACGACCTTGATGTATCGCTTCCGCTGTTTGGGAAAGCTGATTCTCGTGTTGCCCTCGCCGTTGCCGCTCGCAACGCTTGCTCCCCAGCTGACGCCATCGTCGGACACGAAGAGGTCGTACGTTGCCAGGCAGTCGTTCGGATGATCGTAGGTGTCGTTGAGCTCGACGTAGTCGAAGCCGGCTTGCCCCCCCAGATCCACTTGAAACCAGTTCCCACTTTCGATGCTGTGACCGCTCGACCAGTTGGAGCGCAGGGAGCAGTCGGTCTCGTGACAAGGTGGGCCAACAGCTTCGTCTAGAGCTGCCGCGGCTGCCTCCGAATGGTAAGAAGCCGAGGCGATCCAGCCCGTTCGGTCGAGGGGCACGGGATACCCGATCGGCGCCCTTCCGGGAGGATCGGTCGACGCCCGGGCGTAGAGTTCGACTTCGCTCACCTTGTCGATCACATAGTGATCCCCGGGTGCCTCGTGCGTATCGATGGAGAACCTGACGTAGCGATAGGTGACGACCGGCAGCATTCGTGGGTCGGTCCCGACCGCGCCTTCCACGCGCAAAATGTCCGTCCACTGCACACCATCGTCGGAGCCCTGAATTCGGTAGTCCGTCGATGCGACGCCATGGCTGTAGTTCGTCGCTTCGCCTGCGAACTTGACGACGGACTTGAACAGGGCCGTGGGCACGCCCAGGTCCACGGCCAAGTATCCGACGACGCTCCAGTCAGCGCCGTCGGTGTTCGACGCGGCGTCGCCATCGAAAGCGTTCTGCGGATTGGGGAACCCCATGCATCCCGCTTGGTAAACTTTGTGGAGCGCGAGGTTGGTGCCGAGGGTAGGCGCTTGGTCGTCCGGCACGGACGCGGGACAAGCCTCGGGTCCGGCGCCGCCCTGGTGATTGTCACTGCCGCCAGCCGAAGGCAGCTCGGGGACAGTCGTCGACCCCGCGGCTCCTGACGTTGCCGGAGCGGTGTCCGCGTGGCCGCCGCTCGCGCCGGAACTGCCAGCGGGCATCTCTTGCGGGTCGCCTCCCGAACCAGACAAGGGCCGTTGTGGAACCGAGCCTGCGTCGACGTTGCAGGCGGCGGTGACGGTGAGGAGCAGAAAAACCGGGAGTTTGGGCGGCATGAGCGGCGACAGCTAGAGACGCACCGAAGGCGGCCAATGGCTCAAAATGATCGAGCGGCGCTGCGGCGGGGCGCCTGTTTCTCACCAGCGCGCTCGACGACCGCAGTCACTCCGAGCTAGCGCCGGATTTGGTGGCGCGCGAGTGAGCCGCCAGCGGTTCTCCGCCCAACATTGCGCTCTCTCAATGCGCTCCGAGCCAACCCGCCCATTGCTCGGCGCTCAGCTTCTGCCCCTTCTTCGTGATCGGCTCGAGCGTCGTCTTCGCCAGCTGCTTCGAAGTCTTCGGATCGATCACGATGTACGTCGCCAACGCGCGCACGTCGAAGTTCTTGCGTAACGCCTCGTGGCGGTCCCATTTGCCGACGTTGACGCGCACGCGCTCGAAGCGACTCTTCAACGTCGCGGCGACGACTGCGGTTTCGTCGAGCTTGGCCATCTCCTGGCAGTCTTCGCACCAGGGCGCGACGAACTCGAGCAACAGCCGCCGGCCGTGCTCGGCTGCACAGGCTTTGGCAGCGCTGATCGCGTCCAGCACTTCGCCTTCGGTCGTTTCATCCCACAGCCGAGCGTGCGGGATCGGCTCGCCGCAACCGGCGTACGCGCTGCTGCCGAGCGACGCGCCCGAAGTAAGCGGTGGGGCCGCAGCCGCGCTCGGCATGGCTGCTGGTGCTGGCCCACGCGCAGCCGGGGGGAGGGGCTCCGGCCCGGTGACAGAGGCTGCCGCTGCTCCGCCGCTAGACGGCGCCGACCCCGCCGGATGGTCCTTGGCGGGCGTCGTGCACCCCGCCAAACAACTCAAGAAGAGGACAGTTCCGGTGATTTTCACCTGCACAGCTCCGGCGCCAAGCTAGCACAATCGGGCATATCTCTTTGAAATCGAATGGTTACAGACAAAAGACGGCTCCAGAGCCTGGTTGACACAGTCGAGAGCTGGGGTTAAGTCCTCCTCAACCCTGACGCATACGTTAGGGTGAGTGTGATAGAGCCCCACAACCTCCTCGAACGATGTCTTCTTCTCACCGTCACCTAACGCTCATCCCCGCGGAGCCCTTGGCTCCCGAGGCTGGTTCGCGTCCAGGTGAGGTCGCTGAGGAAGAGCTTCTGCAGGTGGGTGACTTGGCCCGTGCCGTCGGCAAGACGGTGCGCGCTATTCATCTGTATGAGGAGCTTGGCCTGCTCAAAGCGCATGAGCGCTCCAAAGGCCGCTACCGGCTCTTCACTCCCGACGCCATCGTGCGCGTCCGTTGGATCGGCAAGCTGCAGAGCCTCGGCCTTTCACTGAGCGAGATTCAGAATATCGAACGCGCTCGCGCCGGCGTGCCGTCGGCGCAATCGGCAGCTGCGCGCCTGCGCGAGTTGTACGAGGCCAAGCTGCTTGAGACGCGCGCCAAAATCGACGAGCTGCGCGCGCTCGAAACCGAGCTCGTCGCAAGTCTGGATTACCTCGCCGGCTGTCACACCGCCTGCGAGCCCGAAGTCACAGTCGAGTGCTGCCCCAGCTGCGAGCGGCACCCCGAAACTCCACCCGAGCTAGTCGCCGGAGCGAACGTTCACTGACATGACCCTCAAGTTCCCCATCTACATGGACAATCACGCCACGACGCCGGTAGACCCGCGCGTGTTGGCGACGATGCTCCCGTACTTCACCGAGACCTTCGGCAACGCTGCCAGCCGCACCCACGCCTACGGCTGGTCGGCAGAAGCCGCGGTCGACGACGCGCGCGACACGATCGCCCAGCTGATCGGCGCCGAATCCGGCAAGGAAATCGTGTTCACGTCCGGCGCCACCGAGAGCGACAACCTCGCGATCAAGGGCGTGGCCGAGTACTACAAGGCCAAGGGCAACCACATCATCACCACGACCATCGAGCACAAAGCCGTGCTCGACTCGTGCAAGCGGCTCGAAAAAGAGGGCTTCACGACGACGTACGTCAACGTCGGCCCCGACGGCTTGGTCGATCCGAAAGCCATTGAAGCAGCGATGACCGACAAGACGATCCTCGTCTCGGTCATGCTAGCCAACAACGAGGTCGGCACGATCCAGCCGATCGCCGAGATCGGGAAAATCACGCGCGCTCGCGGCGTGCTGTTCCACGTCGACGCCGTGCAAGGCTTGGGCAAGACGCCGTTCGACGTGCGCGCGATGAACGTCGACTTGGCGTCGCTGACCGCCCACAAGATCTACGGACCCAAGGGCGTCGGCGCGCTGTACGTGCGCCGCAGCAAGCCGCGCGTGCGCTTGTCGGCATTGATGGACGGCGGCGGTCACGAGCGCGGTAACCGCTCGGGCACGTTGAACGTCCCCGGCATCGTCGGCTTTGCCAAGGCTTGCAAGATCTTGATCGAAGAAGGCGCGGCCGAGGCGGACAAGATCCGCGCGCTCCGCGATCGGCTGCACAGCAAGATCGTGAAGGAGCTCGACGCGGTGGTGCTGAACGGCTCCCCCGACCACCGTTTGCCGGGCAATCTGAACATTTCTTTCTCGTTCGTAGAGGGCGAAGGCCTGATGATGGCGATCAAGGACGTGGCAGTCTCGAGCGGCTCGGCTTGCACCAGCGCCAGCCTGGAGCCCAGCTACGTGCTGCGCTCGATGGGCCTCGAAGAGGACATGGCGCACTCCTCGATCCGTTTTGGCCTCGGTCGTTTCAATACCGAGGAAGAAGTCGACTACGTGGCGGCGCTCGTGATCGCGAAGGTCAAGCGCTTGCGAGACATGTCACCGCTCTACGAAATGCATAAAGCTGGCATCGACATCAAGTCGATCCAGTGGGCAGCTCATTAGGAATTGAATCATGGCCTACAGCGAAAAAGTCATCGAGCACTACGAGAACCCGCGCAACGTCGGTTCGATGGATCAAGAAGACGAGTCGGTCGGCACCGGTCTAGTCGGTGCGCCGGCTTGCGGTGACGTCATGCGTCTGCAAATCCGCGTTAACGACGCCGGCGTGATCGAAGACGCCAAGTTCAAGACGTTCGGCTGCGGCTCGGCGATCGCCTCGAGCTCGCTGGCCACCGAGTGGATCAAGGGCAAGACGATCGACGAGGCGGCTACCATCCAAAATAGCCAAATTGCAGAGGAATTGAGCCTGCCGCCGGTGAAGATCCACTGCTCGGTGCTGGCCGAGGACGCGATCAAGAGCGCGATCGAAGACTTCCGCAAGAAGCGCGCTGCCAAGCAGGCGTTGGCCGCTCAGTAAAGAGTTCCGAGAACCTTAGAGAGCCATGTCCGAAGCCGTTAGCCTCCCCAACCCGAACGCCGAGCTCGCCGCGCCCGCGCCGGTTCCGTCCAGCAAGCGGCACATGAGCATCGCGCCGGCGGCGGCCGTGTTCGCGCGCCAAAAGCTGGCGCAGCGCGGCACGCCTGACGCCGCCGTGCGGTTGGGCATCAAGGGCGGCGGCTGCTCAGGCTTCTCGTACGTGATTCAGTTCGACGACGAGCCGCCGCGCGAGCGTGACACCGTGTACGAAGTCGACGGCATCAAGTTCTACGTCGACAAGAAGAGCTTGGTGTATCTGGCTGGGTCGATGCTCGACTACGAGAAAACCTTGATGTTTCAAGGCTTCAAGTTCCGCAATCCAAATGAAGCCACGTCGTGCGGGTGCGGACACTCGTTCACGGTGAAGTGAAGCGGCCGCAAGGCCTGCAGTGGAGAGTGCGCGGTGATCTGCTTGATGCTACGGGCCAACCCGCCTGCCAAGTTCGGTGTCTTGGCGAGGCTTTGGCGAGGACCAAGTGCCCGACCTGGGCACCTCCCACGGAGCGTACTTGAGTACGTGAGCATCGGACCGCAGCCAAAACGAAGCCAAGACCCGAAATCGGCAGGCGAGGCTTCAGGTCGAATCAAGGGAACTGTGAAGCGATGATGTCGCCGTTTGAGGTGCTAGGTGTACCTGTGCTGTTCGCGCTCGACGAAGGTGAGCTCGAGAAACGCCACCGTGATTTGAGCAAAGCGTTGCACCCCGATCGCTACGCGGGCCGGCCGTCGAGCGAGCGGCGTGAAGCGCTCAGTCGGGCAATCTCGGTCAACGAAGCGTTTCGGAAGCTGCGCGATCCGATCTCGCGCGCCGAAGCGTTGTTGTCCGAGCTCGGGCGCGAAGTCACCGAGACGAATCAACCCAAGCCGCCGCCGGCGCTCTTGATGCAAGTCATGGAGCAGCGCGAGGCACTTTCGCTGGCGCGCCGCGCCGGTGATCGCGGCAAAGTCGAGAGCATCGCCGCCCACGCCAGCGGTCGCGCTGAAGAAGCTAGCGAGCGGATGGCCGACGCCTTCTCCGAGGATCCGATCCCGGTTGAACAGGTGCTGCAGTTGCTCGGCGAGCTTCGCTACCTGAGGCGCTTGAAAGAGGAGGCGGGCGCCGCATTGGACGAGCTTTAGGCTCGCTCCGCCCGGCGCCTGACCCCGCATGCTGCTCGATATCTTCGATCCGAAAGCCGCTCCGAAGGCGATCGGCATCGATCTTGGCACCACCAATTCGATCGTCGCTTACGTGCGCGATGGTTCGCCCGCGGCGCTCGTCACCTGTGACGGCGCGCCGCTGCTCCCAAGCGTCGTGCACTACGCCGACTCTGGTGCGATTTTGGTCGGTCGCGCCGCCAAGGCTCAGCTCACGCGCGATCCGGGACGCACGATCGCCAGCGTGAAGCGCTTCATGGGGCGCGACGCCAAGGATCCGGAAACCAAGCGGCTCGGCGCGCAAAAATTCGCCGTGCCGAAGAACGATGAGCAGGCGCGCAGCGTGCGCTTCGACGTTGGCCGCCCGGCGAGCCTGACGCCGGTCGAGGTCAGCGCCGAAATTCTGAAGAGCTTGAAGCAGAGCGCGGTCGACCAGCTACGCGGCGTGGGTGGCGTCGTCATCACCGTGCCGGCCTACTTCGACGACGCTCAGCGCCAGGCCACCAAAGACGCCGGACGGCTCGCCGGGCTCGAGGTGTTGCGGTTGCTGAACGAGCCGACGGCGGCGGCGCTGGCGTACGGTCTCGAGCAGAAACAAAACGGCTTGTTCGCCGTTTACGATCTGGGCGGCGGCACCTTCGACATCACGATCTTGCGACTCGAAGACGGCGTTTTTCAGGTCAAGGCCAGCGGCGGCGACAGCGCGCTCGGTGGCGACGACATGGATCGCGCGATCGCCGAGGGTTTGCTCGAGCAAATGGGTGCCCCCAGCCCGCGCTCGCCCCAAGTCGTGGCATTGGCGCTCTCGGCGGCTCGCGAGCTGAAGCACGCGCTCACCGAAACGACCCAGGCCAGCATCGAGCTACCGGCCAAGGGCGGCACCAGCATCCAGGCCAAGCTCACGCGCTCCGAGCTCGATGCACTGATCCTGCCGCTGCTCGAACGCACCGGCAAGGCTTGCCGGCGCGCGCTGCGCGACGCGGGCGTCGACGCTGCGGCGCTCGATGGCGTGATCCTGGTTGGCGGCTCGACCAAGGTGTTGCGCGTGCAGAGCTACGTCGCGGAGCTGTTCGGCAAAGCGCCGCGCTGTGAGCTCGATCCGGAGCTGGTCGTCGCCTACGGCGCCGCGCTGCAGGCGGACCTTTTGACGCGCGACGATGCCGAAGTACTGTTGCTCGACGTCTTGCCGCTGTCGCTCGGTATCGAGACGATGGGTGGCGGTGTCGATAAGATTTTGCCGAGAAATACGACGATTCCGACCGGCGCGCGCGCGACGTTCACGACCTACGCCGACAACCAGACGGGCTTCGAGCTGCACGTGGTGCAGGGCGAACGCGAGCTGGCGGCGGACTGCCGGTCACTAGCGCGCTTTTCACTGCGCGGTATTCCGCCGATGCCGGCCGGCATGGCACGGCTCGAAATCGAGCTTGCCGTCGACGAAAACAGCTTGCTCAAGGTGAGCGCGCGCGAGACAACCACCGGTATCTCGCAGGAAATTGCCGTGCAGCCGAGCTACGGCCTGACGGATGACGACGTCGAACGGATGCTGATCGAGGCGCTCGACTTCGGCGAAGAAGACTTGGAGCGGCGGCGCTTGGTCGAAACGCGCGTCGAAGGCGAACGGCTCGTTCTGGCCACGAACAAGGGGCTGATTGCCGACGCCGATCTTTTGAACGCCACCGAGCGCGCCGCCGTCGACCAAGCCTTGACGCAATTGAAGAGCGCGATCGAGTCGGCCAAGTCGGCGTCGCCGGTGCAGGCAGCGATCGACGGGCTCGATCACGCCACCCACGACTGGGCCGGGCGGCGCATGAACCGCGCGGTCGCGCTGGCGATCGCCGGTAAGAGCGTGCTCGATATCGAAAAGAGCGTCGAAAACGCCGCTGGTGTCGACGCCCATGTCGCACGCCATCGCGGCGAGACAGCTTAGAAATTATGCCGAAAGTCCGCTTTATCGACCAAAACCTCGAGGTAGAAGTGCCGATCGGTACCTCCTTGCTCGACGCCGCGCGCCAAATCGACGCGCCCGAAGGTAGCGCCTGTGGCGGCGTCTGTGCCTGCAGCACCTGCCACGTCTACATCGAAGAAGGCGCCGCCTTGCTCAGCGAAGCCGAAGAAGACGAAGAGGACATCCTCGACAAAGCCTTCGACGTCCAAATGACCTCGCGTTTGGGCTGTCAGGCAAAGTTGCTGCGCGACGGTTTGGTCACGTTGCGAATCACCAAAGAGTCGTTGGACGCCTTTTACAACGAGCATCCGGATCACCCGCGGCCGTAGTTGGGAGTTAGGAGTTAGGAGTTAGGAGTTTCGGGCGTCGGCTCGGCGGTTCAGGCCGACTCGAGACCAGTGACCTCGAGCGGTGGGTGGGGTCAGCGAGTTGGCCAAGAACTGCCAACTGCCAACTCCTAACTCCTAACTCCCGACTAGAACAGCAGCGCGCCGCCGTGCCCAATCGCTGACATCGCGTGCTGCACGTAGTCGATGCGGATTCCCGGCGATGCGAGTTGCTGGGAGAAGCCGCCGACGACGTCGTTGGGCTTGGCGCAGGCGTAGCAGCCGGCTTCGGACCACTGTGCGCGGAGCAGGAACGTGACGAGATCGCGCAACAATGCTTTGTCGGTGTCGACCGGTAAGCCCCGCTTCTGTTTGATCGTGATTGAGGCGTTGAGCGCTTCGCCTAGGCCTGAGGTGGCGGTATTTCGCGGGGGAAACAGATCGCCCAAGCCGTAACCGCCGACGAAATTGGGCTCGCTGCTGTCGGCTGCTCGCGCCACGAAGCGCAGGCGCGAGCCCACGTAGTCGATGCATAGCTGCTCGTAGCTGTCGTTACGATGCGAGGTGAGCGCGTGGCGCGCGGCCAGGCAGTGCCAGCCTTCCTCGAGGAAGAAGAAGTCGCGCAGCGGCTTTGGCCAATACGGCCCGCCGTAGTAGGCCATCGCGCGATCGAGCGCCGCCTTGACCGCGCTCGCCGACGGCAACGGCTCGGCGGCAGTGCCCTTCAAGGTCTCCAGCTGCTGCTCCAAGAGCACCAACGACAAAACGGCTTGGCCAGCTGCATAAAAGATCTCGCCTTCGCCGCTGCCGCGGCCCGCGCGGAGGTCGAACGCCGGGTAGAAGCTGCCGTTGTCGCGCTGCAGCTTGAACATCAATCGGCTCAGCTGCCCGATTAGCCGATCGTTGTCAGGCCCGACTAGGTCGCGACAGCGCAGCATCGCCAGCAGCGGCAGCGCGCTCTTGCCGAGGCCGTGCTCAGTGCCGTCGCGCAGCGCCGAAACATCCCCCAATTGGTCCTCGTTGACCTCGAAGGTGCCGAGCGCGCGCTTGACCGTGTTCCGGAGTCGCGCGCCTTCCCCGAGCTCGCACAGGGCGTAGGTCGTGCCGGCTTGGCGCGGCAGGTTTAACGTCGCTTTGTCCTCGACGCCCGTCACGGGATCGATCGAGTAGCGGAACGTGCCGTCGACCTCTTGAGCGTCGATGATGTAGTGCTGCGCCGCCACGACTGCCTGCTTGATGCCGATAGCGCTGAGTGCCGTCGGCGGCGTCCGGGTGCGAATCAGCCGGTGGACGCCATTGCTGTCGGCCGCGAAGCTCTCGGTCTCAATCCGCAGCAAGCCGTCGATGCCATGGCCCGCGCTCGCCAGCGGGGTGCCGAGCGCTCTGCGAACGGCGTCGGTCGAAAACCCGTAGCTTGCCTCGGGCATCGACGGTAGCGGGTGATTTTCGGAGAAAGCGTCGCCGAGCGTGAGCTGCCAAGCCGGCAAACAGGTGTTTGCCTCACACACGCCGTCCAGCCCGGGCCGCACCTCGAGCGTGTCCAAGAGTGGGAAGCGCTGCGCCAGAGGTTTTACGGCCTTGACCAAGTCGATCACGACCGTCGAGCCGGGGCGCGCTTTGCGCGTCAACACGCGTTGCAGGCGGCCGCGCAGCTCGCGACCGTTCGACGCTTGCAGACATACGGCCTGCACGCCGCCCTTTTTTTTCGGCACGTACGCCACGAGCAGGGTCACGCCGTCGCTCGTGATCGGGCCCTTGCAGACCGCGGGTGGCGCGCCGGCCACCGTGAAGTGACCGCGCCCTGGCGCTTGTTGGACGAACTCCTCCAGCAACTGGCTCAGCTCGGATGCCAAGCGCGAGTCGGCTTGGTGCACGGGCTCAGCCACAGCCGCGCTGCTCGCTAGCGGCAACGTCAGCACCGCGAAGACGCCTAGCGCCGAGGCGCCGATGCCCAGGCGGCGTGCGGAACGCGCGCGACTGGGCCAGGTGTGGCGCGCGCCCCAGATCGCCATCGGCAACGTGAGCAGCCCAAGTACGACGGCCGCCGCGCCGATGCCGGCCGCGACTGACGGTCCCAGCCGCAGGTACAGCTTGGCCACGTACAGCGCCGCGGCCGCCATCGACCAGCCGATGATCACGAACGCCAGCCCGGACACGACGCTGAGCGCCCGCCATGCCCAAATCAGCCACTGTGGCCTGCGCAGCAGCGCGGTCACACCGGTCACGAGGTGCAGCACGGTCAACAGCGTGAGGGTGACGGCGAAGGTCGTCCCCGAACGCCAGGGCAGCGCCGCCGCGACCGAGCCCAAGACGATGGCGTGGCCCAAACACGTTGCGGCGAGGCTCAGGCGAGGCAAAGGCTGGGGCGGTGGGCTCATGACGGGCGCATTCTTCCGCCGGCCCGCGCCGGAGTTCTACTGGAGAATGACGGCTTTCGAACTTCTCCGTCGGCGAAGCCTTGTTGCTTTCCTAACCAGGCACTAGATAGGAAGTGTTGGTGCAGGCGAACGGCAAAAAGCGCATTCTGATCGTCGAAGACGATGAGAGCATCTCGCTCGGCTTGCGCATGAATCTCGAGGCCGAAGGCTACGAGGTGCAGGTCGCAATCGACGGCGACGACGGCCTGACCCGCGCCGGGGGCGGCGCGGTAGATCTGGTCATCCTCGACGTGATGCTACCGAAGATGAACGGGTTCGAAGTGGTGCGCCAACTACGCGCCAAGCACGCTACGGTCCCAGTCATCATGCTCAGCGCGCGCGGCGCAGAGATGGACAAGGTCATGGGCCTCGAGCTCGGGGCCGAGGACTACATCACCAAGCCGTTCGGCCTCGCTGAGCTTTTGGCGCGCGTCAAAGCCGTGCTGCGGCGTGACGGTCTGAGCCGCAAACACGTCGAAGCCGTGGTGCAAGCGGGAGATTTAACGATCGATTCCGGGACCCGCCTGGTCAGCCGCGCAGGCGCACCGGTCGAGCTGACCGCGACCGAGTTCGACGTGCTCTGGTGCCTGGTCGAAGCGCAGGGCCGCGTGCTGTCGCGGGAGGAAATCCTGACCCAGGTCTGGGGCGCCGGGCACCACGGCACGCTGCGGACAATCGACAATTTTTTGCTCCAACTCCGCAGCAAGCTCGAAAAAGACTCGGCCGAGCCTGAACACCTGCTGACAGTCCGCGGCGTGGGGTATCGCTTCAAAGTGTAGCTCGCCCGCCGATTTGGGTTTTTGGCATCGTTTTCGCTCCGGTGCGATGCTCACGTACCGAAGTACGTTCCGCTGCGCTCCTCGCGAAAGCCTCGCCAAAAACCGAACTTGGCGGGCGAGCAGTCTATGAGGCGGGGCGAAGTTGCGGTAACTAACGCCGCCGTGGACCAGAACCTCCTCCGCTCCTACTTTGCGACCGTCTACGAGCTGCCTGGCGACAGCGGCGTGATCCGGGTCTCGCTGGATGGAGAAATCGTCAAAGATGTCACGAGTTTGCCGCCGGTTCTGCGGCAGCGCTTCGCGATCCTGACCGCTTACAACCCGCGCTCGATGCTGCTGCCCCGGCGCGTCAACGACAGCCGACATCAGGTCATGCGCGATCTGCTCATCCTCGGCTGTTATCGCGTGGAGCACTGCGTGGGCTACGACGAAGAGCCGGAAGGCGTGTTCCGCGAGCCAGCCTGGGTCGTTCACGGCATCGCGCGCGAAGAGTCGATCCACTTCGGGCATACGTTTCGCCAGAACACCATCATCTACTGCCAGGATTCGCGGCCGGAGCTGATCGTGACCGACCCAACCTGCGACAACATCGGCAAGAGCTTTCAAGGCAACTGGCGGGTCCGCGTCTAACCTGTACAATGGCGGCAGTGACAGCGCCCCGCTTTGCTCGCGCCTTGCTCGGAAGCGTGCTGCTTGGCGCGCCGTTCGTGCTGGCAGCGCACGCGGCAGCGGCACTCATCGCTCCGCTCACCAAAGCCAGCGTTGCGGCGCTAGTCAGGGCAACCGCGCCCTTGAACGCTGTCGCGGTGGTGGAACCGGAAGCTGACACTCGCGTTGAAGTCGAGCCGCGAATCGAGCTTGTCGTCACTGCCGATACCAAGGCGCCGGCGCGTCGCGTAGCCAAGCCGCTAGCTAAAGCCAAGCCGGCGGCGCTATTCGTCACTGAAGCAACCGTGCTCAGGCTGGCGCAGAGCGCGGCCCGCCCACACGGCAGCTTCGTCGCGCAAACCAGCGCGCATCCGGCCGGGCTACGGTTGTCTGGCGTCGCGGCGCTCGGCATCGGCGTGCAAGACGGCGATATCTTGATCGAGGCTCTCGGTGTCACGCCCCACGGCCCGGGTCAGGTCATCGGCGCCGTGATTGAGGCCCGCGCCAAACGGGCCCGTTTCCTCAGTGGCACCTTGTGGCGACAAGGCCAAACCTTCCCCATCACCGTCGAACAGCCCTACCTGCCAGAGCGCTCTTGACGGGCTCGGGAGCCGCGGTAAGAGTCGGCGCAAATGGCCCGCACCGTGCACTGCGTGAAGCTCGACAAAGACCTCGACGGGATGGAGAAGCCGCCGTTTCGCGGTGAGCTCGGGCAGCGCCTGTTCGACACCGTCTCGGCGCAAGCCTGGAAATCGTGGCTTGAGCATTCGAAGATGCTGATCAACGAGTACCGCCTCGATCTCACGAGCGAAACCGGCCAGCGACTGTGGATGACCGAGTGCGAAAAATTCTTCTACGGTGAAGGCTCCGCCGCACCCGCCGAATTCAAACCGGTCGGGTAGACGCCTGCGAACCCGAGAGGGATGCAACAGGAAGGCGGCTGAGCATTGGTCTCATTTCGCGATTCGAGCACGAGCGAACAGGAAGGCGGGAAGGCGGGAAGATTTTTGTTGTTCGAGCAGGCGCTTGAGGCCCCCTCCCGCCCCAAGGGCCGAACTTGCCCCTACC
>JBBSAB010000102.1:0-29719 GCA_038252755.1 Polyangiales bacterium
CATCACGTTCCCAGAGATACCCGAGATGCAGGTGCGGGCAATTCTGGATGCTGCTTGCATCGTCAAGAAGGAGGGTTGTGATGTTCACCCCGAAATTATGATCCCGCTCGCATTCAGCGCGGCGGAGCTGCTCGCTATGCGCGAGGTTGTCGATGCGGTGGCGCGTGAAACGTTTGGACGGCATGCCCTGGAAGTGAAGTTCAAGTTTGGAACCATGATCGAGTTGCCGCGCGCGGCACTGCTTGCCGATCAGCTGGCTCAACAGGCCGAATTCTTTTCCTTCGGCACCAACGACCTGACCCAAACCACCCTGGGCCTCTCGCGGGACGATGCCGGAAGCTTTTTGCCCATCTACGTGGAGCGCCAATTGCTGCCCGAAGATCCGTTCGTCACACTCGACACCGATGGCGTCGGCGAGCTGATGCGTATCGCGGTGGAAAAGGGCCGAGTCGCTCGCGGCGAACTCTCAATCGGCGTCTGCGGGGAGCACGGTGGTGATCCGAGGTCGATCGAGTTCTTCGAGCAGCTGGGCCTCAACTACGTTTCGTCTTCGCCGTTTCGCGTCCCGATTGCTCGCGTCGCAGCCGCGCAAGCCGCGTTGCGGCGCACGAAGAGATATTGGCACTGATCGCAAAGCTCCCCCATCGCCGACGCCGGCGTGATGGGATAGATGCCGACTACTTCGTTCAGCCGAAACGCGACCGAAGCGACTGCTTCGTTGCCGTCCATTTCCTTGCAAGACGCGCCCATAAATGAACGGCCAGGTTGCAGAGTCCGTGCCGCGTCGTCCGCTGGCCGAGGCTCGCCTCCTCACGCGCGCCAGCGTGCTCGCGCGCAGATCTTGCGCGGGCTTGGCTAATCGCGCGACTTTTGCGCCAGGTCGCGAGGTCGATTGACGCAACTCAGCCAGGGTATCCAACCGCTCGCGTGAGCCGACCTGTAGCTGAAGCGATCTAATCCGGGGTGGCGTGCCTGCTGCCCGCCGATTGAGGGTAAACGGAATGAAGTCTCTCCGCACCTCCGGTCTGGCTTCGTTGTGCGGTTGTCTGCTCAGCGATGCGCCACTATGGCTCGATGCGCAGCTGGTCTTGCACGCTGTGCACTCCGGGAGCCGACGTGGCGGCACCGATGGCTGCCCGACGCTCCGCCCATGACGGGACGGCACCAGAAAGAATCACGCAGCCTTCCCGCACCTCAACGTTGATGTGACTCAGCTCTCGCGCTAAGCGACGAGTCAGCGCGTCCTCAATGGCTTTCTTCACGTACTCTGCTGAAGCGAGATCCACAGGCTCGACGCGGATCTTGTTGACGAGCTGGCGTACGCCGGTCAGGTTGCGGATGGCTTGCTCGGCGTCTTCTCGCTGAGCCGCGAAGTCCACTTCTCCGGCGATCGTCACCGCGCCATGTGACACGGTCGACTCGATGCGCGTGTCGGGAACCAGGGCGTCCCATTGAAGAGCATGGCGTACGGCGTGAGCATAGGCCAAACCCATCGCAATGACGGGAATCATTAGGTAGGTGAGGCCGATCTGTTGGAGATACTCGGTCGCCGGCACGGCATTCCTCACCGAGGCGACGCTGACCGAAGTGCCGGAGGCCCATGCCATGCGACGCAGAGATGTAGGCTGGCGCACCACTTGCAGGCAGAAGGCGAAGGAAAATCACAACATGTCAATCGAGACCGACCTCAGACACGCGAGCAAACAGGCGTTGGAGCAACTCACTGCGCTGCGCGACGAAGCGCGAGTACAACTTCATCTGCTGTCGCTGGACGCGCGCAAGCGATGGGACCAGCTCGAAACGGAAGTCGATGAGCTTGAGACGCGCGCGAATCGCGAGGGCGAAAAAGCCACCGATGCAATCAAACAGACGGCACACAAGCTGACGCAATTCATGGCCGGTCAGCTAGGCTCTACCGTGGGACCACAGACCAATGTCCGCTCGCTGATGGCCACCGGCATCCGCAGTTGCCGCCCGGATGATTCATTGAACCACGTGGCGCAGTTGATGTGGAACACCGACTGCGGCGCCATTCCCGTTCTCTCGGACGCTACGGTCGTCGGGATCGTCACCGACCGTGACCTGTGTATGGCCGCCTACACCCAAGGCAAACCGCCCGCAGACATACGAGTCGAGACCGCAATGTCAAAAGAGCTATTCAGCTGCGCGGCTGACGATTCGATCGCGACCGCGCTCGCTACGATGGGCGAGAAACGCGTTCGGCGCCTGCCGGTGTTGGACACCAGCGGCAAGCTCGTTGGCCTGCTAACCATCGCCGACGTCGCCCGCTGGGCGCGTTCGATCGGAAACGCCGAGGTGGCCACGGCCCTGGTCGACGCTCTCGGTGCTATTTCGGCCCGTTCTCCGCAGAAGTTCCAGTCGGCTGCGGAATAGCGTCGCGCGGGTTAGCGAGTCGAACGTCCGCGCTACCCATGAGGAGATCGCTTTGGAGTGAGAGCGCCTCGATCCAGAGGCGAACGATGAGCGGCCCGAGGATCGCACCCCAAGCACCGAAGGCGGCCCTGCCGCGGAAGAGCGACACGAACAAAAAACGCTAGCATTCTCGCGTTCTCCCGCCGACTCGGCTGCGCAACCAGCATGACCAGCCACGCAAGGCCGCGCCGCAGCGAGTCCGGCCGCACTTTTTTCACGAGCATGCCACCGGCGACGCTCCCGACCGTCGCGAGCGCGGTTACCGGCAGCACGACGTGCCAAGGGATGGTGACGTGTCCCAGGTGACCGACGAACCCCGCGAAGAATTGCATCGAAATGACGAGCAGAGACGTGGCGACAGCTCGTCTCATGGGCATGCCGCCGAGAAGCACCAATGCCGGCACAATCAGGAAGCCACCGCCGGCAATGCCTCGGCGACCTCCGGTGCGCTCAGTCCTTCGACGTCGCGCAAGACCAACACCTCGCGCTGGCCAGGCTCGAGCGCTCGGATGGCCGCAGCCAAAGCCCTTTCCAGCTGTTCCCGCGAAACTGCTTCGTCCGGGGATTGGCTCGGGGGTGCGGCCACTTCGCGCCCGGCACCGTCGAGGTTCTCCGTTGGAATTGCGGCCGCGCCGCGGGTACGCTGTTTGATGCAATGGCTTCGCGCGATCGCGAACAGCCAGCTGGCGAAGTGACTGTCGCCGCGAAACTCCCCGATATGACTCACAACGCTGAGCAGGGTCTGCTGAAGCACGTCTTCGGCGTCCTGATCGTCCCGGCAGAGCTTTCGGCCAAAGCGCAGGACTCTAGGGGCGTAGACGTCAACGAGGCGGGTCAGCGCTGCCTCGTCTCCAGAACGAGCCCTTTCTACGAGATCGGATTCGGTTTCCAAGCGCCACCAGCGTGGGGCCAGGCTCCCGTGAGGTAAAGTGCTTCCTCGCGAATCCTTTCGGCATCCCACGGCTCGCATTCTTGCTGCAACGCCTGGCCGGGTCTCCGTGCACAGACGCGCCCTATCGAAGCCCGCCGGAAGCCAGCAAGCCTACGACCGCTCCGTAGATGGTCGCGATGTACGGATTGGACGTCAGCGGACACGTGCCGCTACGGCAGCCAATCAGTCGTTGGTACGCGAAGCCGACGGTGGCTCCGCCCAGCACGAACAGAATCAAACGTAGGGTCATATGGTCCGCCTCATCGCGCTTCAGCGCATAGCGCCAACGCGACCCTTTCGAGCCGGTCGCCAACCGACCGCGCAATCTCATTGAGGGGGCCACTCTCCGCGCCGAGTTGCGCCATCGGATCGATCGTCCCCAACATGACGGTTTGATCGGGTCGTTCGAAGAGCACGATATTGCACGGGAGCAGCAAGCCGATGCGCGGGTCAGTCTCGACGGCCTTGAGCGCAAAGCTCGGATTGCAGGCGCCGAAGATCGTATAGCGCGCGAAGTCCTTCCCCAGCTTTGCCTTGAAGGTTTGCTGGAGGTCGATCTGCGTGATGATCCCGAAGCCTTCGCTCTGTAGCGCCTCCGGTAGCCTCGCCACGGCTGCATCAAACCCGATGTTCAACGGGCGCCAGCTGCCGCGATGCGCGTTTTCGGTCGAGCCAGTCCGGGTGGTCATGATGGTCATCCGTCCATTGGAGCCGACGACAGCCGAAAAGGGTTCGGCTTTTCCAACTTTCAGGCCCATTTGGCCCATTTGGCCGCCGTCCCAGTTAGAGCCAGCACGGCGAAAAGGAGTCGGGCGCGGCGGCGGAGGCATCCAAATGCTGCGACCTATGCGCACACCCATGCGCCTGTGCGTGCCTGCGTTGTCGGCACCGCCGGCACCTAGGTTTTGCAACACGGTCGGCAACTTCAGGTCGAAGAACGCGATCAAGCTGCCTTAGTAGCCAAAAGTGACGTCCCATGGCCGAGAGCGCTTAATGCTGACCAAACAGACCTCGGGCGATTGCGATTCTTGTCACGGTCACAACGCCAGCATGATCTCGCCCGGCCGCGTCACGGTGCCGTGACGAACGACTCGTCAGGATCGTGGACGCCGCGACGGCCGTGACAGGCGCATCACCGCGGCGCCTGCCCCGAGCAGGAACAGCAGCAGCGCGGGCGCAGTCGGCGCGGGCCCCTTCGTCGAACAGCCGAAGCTCGGATCGGCCACGCCGACGAGCGAAGCGTTGGCCCTGGAGTTGGGATCGGTCCCGCTCTTGAACTCGTCGATATCCGACACGCCATCGCCGTCACTGTCAGCCCGGTCGGTGGCCAATTGCGTGAGAGCGAGCGGGAGTGAATCGCCGTCAGCGAGGCCACGGGCGCGCAGCGCGTACCCGAACGGCGTCGTTACGGTTGCGCCGTCGGTTTTGTTCGTGAGGTGGCAGACGCTGCACGGCGGCGCGTAGTCGAGCTGCAGCTGGCTGGCGATGACGCCGGGAAAGCGCGGGACCGCTGACGCTGGTAGCGCGCACGAGGTGCCCGCTACGATCAGGAGCAGCCGAACTTGGAGCGATCTG
Source organism: Polyangiales bacterium (assembly GCA_038252755.1). Classification (GTDB taxonomy): domain Bacteria; phylum Myxococcota_A; class Polyangia; order Polyangiales; family Polyangiaceae; genus PMG-095. The sequence continues at coordinate 4,940 of JBBSAB010000102.1, forward strand.
ATTGGCATGACGACCCTCACAAGAAGACGTGCAACTGTGCCATGGCGGCGGTCACCGGGACGCGCGACGGCCCGAAAAGTTCGCTCCGACGCATCAAATCGACGCGGAGATCAGCGTGCGGGGCAAAGAACCACGCGCTGCCCAGCCAGCCGCCGTACGACTGCGCCTGCTTGCCCGGGGTGTACGTCTCGCCAGTGAGCATGAAATGAAGGCCTTGAACGGGCTCGACATCCGCTTGCAACATCGTGGCCAGACCCACCAGCGAGGCGGAGCCGGGCGTGTGCTGCACGAGCACGTCACCTTCACCCAGCAGCACGAGCGGTTCCCAGGGCGCGAAGCGCGCGAAGACGCCGTGCGCTTGGCGAGTGTTCGGGACCTTGATCAGTAGATCGCGCGCCGCGTGCGTCGCGAGGCTGCTCACGCCGAGCGCCAGCCTGTCTGCCGCCGCGTACTCGGCAGACAAGCTGTAGCCGCGTTCACGGTAGGCATCGGGACGGATCTGGTAATTGCCGGCGATAACCATCGCCTCCGCGCGAATACCGGAGCCATCGAAGGCGAGTGCCACGCCGTGCTGCTGGGTGTCGTTCAAGTCCGTGCGGGTTGCTCGGCGAACCCACAGCGTGTGCTCGATCGAGCGCACGCCGAACGGCAGATTGATGCGGCCGACTCGCAGCAGGAACCGATCATCACTGATGCCATAGCCGAGCCAGTGCTCACGCGAGATGAAGCGGCCTGCGATCGACGCCCCCGAGCCATCGGTCGCGGCAACGCCGACGCTGACGTTGGCCCGAAAGTGCCCGACGTCCACTTGGCCCTGCACATCGGTCTGCATCAGGATCGTGCTGGAGGTGAACTTGGCGCTGCCGACCTTCAGCTCCATGAACATGGGGCGGAATTGTCCGCCGAGTGTCAGCCAGCCCGGCTCTTTGACGAGCCCCCACAAGAAGCCGCCGGCAGTGCTGGACGGCGAGGCAGGCGAGCCGTAGCGCATGCGCAGTGTCTGCTCGCTTTGATCGCGCCCGTACTCGTTCAACAGACCGGCTCCGGAAGGGTCGGTGTGGCACGTCGTGCAAGCGCTGTAGTCGTGGCGGATCATCCACGCGTAGGCGTGAGCGTGGCTGCTGAACGACAGCGTAAGTAGCGCGACCACAAGGGCCAAGCACAGACGGGGAAGCAAAGTCGGCCGAAGACTCGACAAGAATTTCCTTAACATGGAGGTGCCACGTCCGTGCGAGAAGCACACGGACCGGACTGCCCTCATACCACGATCCGTAACGCGCGACGGTTAACGTCGGCGACCATAATCGGCGCGGCGAATCGCCGCACACTGCTTAGAACCATCGCCCATTCAGTTCGGTGCGGCAGCGAGGCGGGCTCCGCGCGACCGATCGGCACCGGGTCCGCCCCAGCGCCGCTTGACGATCTCGAACCACGCGACGCTGAGCGCTCCTCCGCCAAAGCTCAGCGCAAGGTCGAGTGGCCCGAGCGCCCCGAAGCGAAACAGACGAGCCAGCGGTGAGACGTAGAGCACGAGCGCCAGGAACAGCAGCGCGCCGACTGTGACCGCCCACAAGGTTCTGTCCTTGAAGAATGATGCTGCGCGATCCCTGGACCACGAGCGGTTCATGAAGATCAATCCCAAGTTCGCCACGAGAAATGTGGCGAAGGTGAGCGAGCGAGCTTCGTCCTCGACTCTGCCTAGATGCAGCGACATCGCGTACACGGCCAGCACAACGACGAGCACGGCAGCTCCTTGCGCGCTGCTAATCCCGATCACCCTTCTGCCGAACATCGGTTCTCGGGGCGCACGAGGAGGCCGCTGCATCACGTCGGCCTCTTCCGGCTGCGCCTCGAAGACGACCGAACACGCGGGATCGATCACTAGGTGCAAGAAGGCAATGTGAATGGGCAGCAAGACGAGCGGCCAGCCCATCGCGATCGGTACGAGGGTCAGGCCGACGATGGGCAAGTGGACGGCCAAGATGTACGCCAGCGCCTTCCTCAAATTGTCGACGATTCGCCGGCCCGCCCGGATGCCGTATACGAGGGCTGAGAAGTCGTCCTCCAGCAGCACGACCGCCGCGGCTTCGCGTGCGACATCAGTGCCGCGAGCGCCCATCGCGATGCCGACCTGAGCGGCCTTCAGTGCCGACGCGTCATTCACGCCGTCACCGGTCATGCCGACCATCTCACCGTTCGCGGCGAGTGCCTGGACGAGCTTGAGCTTCTGCTCCGGGAGCATGCGCGCGAAAACGCTGGTGTCCGCCACGCGACGGCGGAGCTCGCCTTCGGACATGGCAGCGAGCTCGGGACCGGTGACCACGTGCTTAGTATCGAGTCCAGCCTGACGAGCGATAGCCTCGGCGGTGGATGGGTAGTCACCGGTGACCATCACCACACGGATGCCAGCACCGCGGCACTCAGCGACGGCCGAGGAAACCCCTTCGCGCACGGGATCCTCGAGTCCCACGAGTCCTACGAAGGAAAAACCGAGCCGTGTCGCGCCAGAGCTGCGCGCCGCGCAACCCAAGTCGGAAGCTTTGCGTCTCGCTATGGAGTTTCCAGAGCCTGCAGGACCAGGTGCATCATTCGTGCCGCCTTGGATGTGGATCTGGAGCCGCCGACGCGTCAGGGGACGCCGCTGCTTCTTCAGTGCCAGTTTCGGCTTGGAGGCCCACCACCGCCGCCCCAACGTGAGCACCCCCACGACGGGCACTCCAACTGCGAGGAACCCGGCCAGCGCCGCAATCCAGTCGCCGGTCGCGGTGAGCGGTGGCATGGCGGCGGCGATTACCGGTCTTGGTGCGCCGCGGCCACAAGCCCCGGGGGCTTTCGCCTCGTGAGCGAGGAGAATCCCCGCGGGAGCCGAGCGCCGTCACCGCCGCTACGGCGAGCATCCTGCAGTAGCGCGCCGACCTAGCGCTCCGCAGCCCCGACAGATGGCGCCGAACCGCCGCCGCGGCAGCTCGCCGCAGACCTGCGGCGACCTGACCGGGCGCGCTGCGACTAAGCGTCGTGCCGGCCGATGGTCGCAACGCAGGCTAGGCGCGCATCAGGTGGCCGGGCGGCGTGTACTCGATCTGCTCAGTGCAACTGTTGCAAGCTATTCTGCGGCAGCGGCGACCTCGCGGCGCTGGGTCACCATCGCCAGGGTCTTCGCCACGCCGGGTATCTCGCCGGCGCGAAGCGGGCTCGATTGAGAGCTTCTGGCAATATCACCGAGGGTGAGAATCCCCAGAACCGAGCCGGCCGAATCTACCACTGGAAGCCGGCGAATCTGGGCGGAGCGCATGAGCTCTTCTGCGTCACCGATGGACGAATCAGCCCGGCAGGTCTTCACGTCGTGAGCCATGGCGCTCTCGACGGCAGCCTCGCTCAGGCGAATTCCCTGCGTGTAGGCAGCCATGGCGATGTCGCGGTCGGTGATCATGCCGACAGGACGGTTCTCGGAATCGGTCACGACGAGACAACCGGTGTCTGCTTCCCACATGGTGCCGGCCGCCTGTTCGAGCGAGTCTCCTCGCGCGCATTTCAGAACGTCTCGGGTCATCAATTGATTGGCTTTCATCTTGGTCATTCTCCGGCGGCGCGATCGAAGCGAACACGCGACGCTGGTCTACAAGCAAGGAGCGAGCCGACGACGAGCAAGCCGTTCGAGGCAATGCGACGCTGACTCGCCGCTCTATGGGCCAGCTTCTTGCTTACGCAGCAAAGGAGCCAACGCGGCTGCGCGAAGGGAGAGAACGATGCGACGAACGAGAACGTACCTAGCGATCGGGTCAGGGGCCGTGCTTTGGCTGACTGCTTGTGGCGGCTCGACCCCACCCGCAGCTTCAGAGGGCCCCTCCGCCACGGCTCCGAAAACCGCGCCGACGGCCCCGGCACCTGCGGAGCCGACAACGATTGGCGAACCAACTGCTACGGACCTGTCGGCAGAGGCGAAGCGTATGCCCGACATGCCTCCAGCGGGGTCGAGGCCGACGGTTCCGCTGTTGGGGGCGAGCGTCGTGATCGCGCTCGTGCTGCACCCAACCGTATCCCTCATCGGCTACGCGGTCGGTGCACGAAGGAGTGCGCGATAGGTGCTGAAGCAAGCTTGGCTTTAGTCGCGGCAGTGCCGTCGAGTTTTCTTACGACGATGCAGCAGGCCTTCGAGCTTTGGCTGCGCGTCGGCTCACGCCGAGGCGGCGCGCGAAACGCTTGGGCGAATCACGAAAGAGCCGGCGGCCGACGACGAACGCCTGCTCCTGTAGATTTGCCCGCCGACACTCGATGGCCTCTAGCACGTGCTCGATCGCCTCCTGCCAGCCGTGGCGCGGCGGATCGGCGGTGAGTATCTGGCGAAGAACCGCCAGGTCGTGGTCGTCGCCGAGCAACCCCGTCGCCCTCGACAGCCCACGTTTGGAGCCGGATCAACGCTGCCGCGGCACGCTCTCGCGCGGTAGCGAGCGCGCGCTCGTCGTGCAGCACACGCCGCATGACCTCGTGCTCGTTCGCCAGTAGAGCATCGCGAATTCCCACCGACTTCGGCGCGAGCTTGTTCAGCGTCTGGGAGAGCACGGACGCATCGCGAACTATGGCAAGCGGGTGGCGTCGCGGAAGCAAGAACTCTCCTCGCGATACACGTCTGCGCCGAGCGCGTTGCGCAATAGCTGCAGCGTGCCCCTCGCGTTCTTGAAGTGCTTTCGAAACTCGTGAACGGCTTGAGCTGTGCGGCGGCCCCGTGGACGGCTATCGTCACCCAATCGTGCGAGCGCCTTCTCGATCTCCGACTGGATGCTGCGTACGAGCGCGTGCTGCAGCGACTCATCGGGCCTCAGCGCCAACGCGCCGAAAGACTTGCGAGCTGCGGCTCCGCTCATCAAAGCCCTGCCGTTAAGCTGCATCCGCTCAACCGGGGGTTCTGCGCCAGAAGGCGAAATTTCTGCGGCAACACGACCTGAACCTAGCGCAGCTCCTGGAGCAACTTGGCCCAGCTTTCACCGTGATCGATGCCGAGCTGTCTTGCGATCTCCTCGAGCGCGCTGTCCTCGGCGGGACTGACGGCCTCCGGCTGGTCCAAGGCCTTGGCCGTGCTGCGCGCGACGCCTTCGGCATAGGAAAGGAGCGCGGGTAGCTCGCTGAAGTCGACCTCGATGTCATCGGGCGCCTCGGCCAGGAAGTAAATGTCACGCAAGCCCTCGACAATGTAGGCGTGCGTTGGGGGCGTCTCGAGCCAGCGGCTCAGGACCGCCATGGCGGCTGCGCTCAGCTCGTAGTTTCGTGCTGCAAACGAATGGATGCGCTCCTTTTTCACGCTTTCCATCTTGCCGTCGGCCCAAGCCACGTAGATGAGTGGCAGAAGCTTCAGCACGCGATAATCGCTAGGCTGAATGCCGAGTCGATCGAGAGAGCTACGTAGTTTATCCCGTTCCATGTTTGCCTCCTCTGGCGTCTAGTCGGTCGTTCGATTCAGGAGGCGGCGCAGATTCTGCGTCCGGCCGCCACTAGAACGACGCGAGCGCGGCCTCACTGCATTCGGTCAGTTCGCTTGAAATACTTCTTGGCGTAGGCCACGAGCTGCCCGTCGGTCGGATGATCCACGGTTTCGATACCGACGATCTTCGGCCCAAGGGCATGGTCGTGCTTCTCGATGTAGCGAAGAAGCTCGAGCTTTGCGGTCGACGGGCCCACCAAAAGAACCGCTTCGCAGCCTTCGAGGGAGCGAGCGACCTCGTGAAAGAAGCGCTTGGCGTCGTCGGGGTGCTCTTTGCCGCCCTCGGCGCCCTTGGGGTGCCGGTGGTGCAGATGCTGAGGCGCTCGCAGAGTCTCTTCATCGACCTTTTCCGCTTGAATGTGGAAGACATGCGCTTCCTTGTGATCAATCCAAACGGCGACGTGCTTTGACATTCGTGACCTCTCTGTTGGTGACTAGGCAGCCCAAAGCACGTTGCATGCCGACGGCCGTGAGGCAGCGGCCTACCCCCGCGCGGGAGGGTCGCCCTCGTAACTGGCACAGCACGTGCGTTGCCGGCCGCGTCGGCCGCCGCGCCATTGAGCATACTGTCGGGCATTCCGCCTCACCGCGCACAAACGGTCGCGCTCCCGAACCTCACAGGCACTTCGCGCAAGACCCGCCTCAGCTCGTCGTCTGAACACGCGGGCGACGAGACAGATTCGTCCGACCCAGGACGACGGGCAGCGACAGTCCCCACATCGTGATGATGGCGCCCATGACGAACGGCAGCGCACCCTTCGCCGGCGACGTCATAACGACATCCAGAACGCCGTGAAATAGCGCCACGGCGAGCACACTTCCGCGGCTGCGATTGAACAGCCAAGTCAACAAGATGGAGCCGGTTACGAGCGAAGAGAACCAGCCCAGCAGGCCACCGACACCCATCGACGACAGCCCGCTGGAAAAAGCGAACAACGGCATGTGCCACGCCGCCCAGGCCACACTAAGTAGAACCGCCGAGGTCAACGCCGCGTGCCTAGCCTGCAAACGAGGCAGCGCAAAGCCCCGCCAACCGACCTCTTCGCCGAAGCCATAGCAGACGATGTTCACGGCCCAGTAGGCGCCTCGACCCAGCGCCGGATACTCGACGCTCGTACCGGCGTCCGCCCATGCCACTTCGCTTTGTCCGAGCAAGCGCAGCGCGACCGCAGAGCCCACGAACAAAAGAATCGGCGCCGCTACGGCAATCGCGAGCGATCCGACCTTGCCACGCACCGTGAGGCATCGCTCGACCAGGAGGCGGAGTCCCGCGCGTCCGTCGCAAGCCGCCGTAACGACGATTGCCGCAGCCATTGGTCCGAGCCCGCCGACGAGGTGCAAGTAAGGCCAAAAGCTGAGTGTCGTCCAGCCCAGCCCAGCAACACTGAGCGGCGCCCAGGGCAGCCACGAGAGTAGCGCGGCGAGAAGAAAGAACGACAGCAGCGGACGACGATGCACCGCGGGGTATAAGCAACATTCGTGCTCCTAGAATCTACGTCAGCGAGGCTGTGCCGACGGGTGAGAGCTACCCAGTGCTCAAGAACGCGCCGTCGAGCTGAACAAGGCGCGCTCGCCATCTGGCAATATGCCAACCGCGCTAGCGCCGACCTGATCTGCCTCGCGACGCATTCGTGCGACGGCGCCGCCGGGCTTCTCTTGGGCTCACAAGCTCAAGAGCTCGTGCAGCACTCGCGGATCCCCGTCGTCCTCGTACCCCGGGATCGCGAGGACTGACCCGCTAGGCTCCGGCGTAACTTTCGAACAGCTTGCCCCACTCGGTCGTGCCCTGCCACGCCTCGAAGACCTTCGAGTCGATGCGTCGCCAGCGGTAGTAGTCGTGATACGCCTCGCTACCGGCCACGAAGAGATGGACGAGCGGGGTGTGAAAGAACAACTTCTGAAAGCGCTTGAGCGGGCCGAACCAAAGCACGTCTCCGACGCGGCTGGCGGCGTTGTCTCCGACCGTGAAGCCCCAATTTTCACGCGAGATGTCGGCGCCGACTATTTGAATATCACGCGGATCCCCCACACCGAGCCCGTCGTCGTGCGCGACGCGAATGTATTCGATCGAGAGCGGGTCGAAGCCCATCATTTTGGCGGCGACAGCGTCGATAGCGACTTGGTCGCTGCTGGCCAACATGTAGTTCTTTACGACCGGAATCATCGTGCGCGGGCCGGGGCCATTGCCCGCAGTCGTGCCGTCCATGATCGCAAACAGGCCCGGGTGAATCTCTTTCTGAATCGCCAACAGGTCGACCAAAGTTCGATGAATCACGCTGTGCGTGTAGTGGCGCTTGGTCGAGAGCAGTCCACCGAACGCGTTCTTCATCGCTCCGGTCGTGGTGGTGTAGATGTGGCACTTCACGGTGGGCAGGTGAACTACGTTTTTGCCGATGAAGTAGTCCGGGATTTTTAGGCCTTCCGGATAGACGTGCTGCAGCACGTGCAGCCGGGCACGCGGGCGGTACTCGACCCATTGCATGTCCTCGGGCTTGAAATTGTAGAGCACGGGCACGCCGTGCTTCTGAAAGATCGGCCGGTAATGGTTGAGGTCTTCGCCTTTGAACGCGTCCGTCACGACAGTCTTGTTCTGCACGCAACTCACGTTGCTGTAGCCAGCCTCGTGCAACGCCATGATCGCGCCTTCCAACTGCCAAGGCGTCGTGTTCGCGCCCGGAAACGGGAAGTGCCAAGAGATGTTGTCTTTGAGAATCGTGGCCGCGCTCTGGTCGAGCGCTGAGCGCAAGCCTGCCAATTCGCACAGGTGCTGGATGTCCTGGATGATGGTTTTCGGCGCGACCTTCAAGACCGCAACCCGGCTCTTGTTCATTTTGCGCCCAACCTAGGCCCTAACCCGTCCGAGTAGCGCGCTCAGTTGCCGGTGACCTGCTCCGGATGGGCGGAAACCGGCGTGACGCGCAGCTGGTCGAGCAAGTCGTCGAGGTCGGCTTCGGAAGCGGGTAGGCACGAGACGATTCGGCCCAGGTTGCGGCGAGCCCAATCGGGTGAACGCTCGCTGACAACGGCGCGCTCCTCGAGGCGCAAGAGCTCGCGCCACTGCAGGCCGCGCCTGGCGTCGTAGTCGGGCCCGAACGTTACTGCAATCGGCGCTACGGAGGATGAACGGGGAAACAAGGCGCCAGTTTGCCGTGCTTCAGCTGGCCACGACACCGAAGATCCGCCCGATGCCCGCCGTGACTAGCATGGCCAGAGCACCGCCGACGGTGACGCGCAGCGCCGCCGGAAGGCGCGCAGCGCCGCCCAAGTGGCCGCCCAGCGCACCCATGAGCCCCAAGCTCAAGAGCGACAGTGCCCCGATGACAGGCGAGCGAAGACGCGCAGGGGCGACGAACAAGGCGCCAATCGGAATGAGCGCGAACAGCGCGAAGCTCAGCGCAGAGATGGCAGCTGCTTGGATGGGCCGAGCCAACGTGGCGTCGTCGATGCCCAGCTCGTCGTGGAGGTGCGCGCTGAGCCGATCTTTGGCGCTGAGCTGCTCGGCGACCTGCTTCGCCAGCTGCGGATCGAGACCACGCTTTTCGTAGATCAGCGAAAGCTCCCGCAGCTCCGCCTGCGGCTCGGTCGCAAGCTCGTGCTTTTCGCGGGCAATGTCGGCCTGCTCGGCGTCCCGCTGCGCGCTGACCGACACGTACTCGCCAACAGCCATTGACATGGCGCCGGCCGCGAGCCCGGCGATGCCCGCGATCAGGACGGCATCCCGGTTCGCGGCCGAGGCTGCGACGCCAATCATCAAGCTCGAGGTCGAGACGATGGCGTCGCTGGAGCCGAGCACCGCGGCGCGCAGCCAGCTCGCGCGTGCGCTTTGGTGTGCCTCTGAGTGCTGCCGTTTTTGGACCATGGCGTTTACGCTACCAACTAAGCCCGTGCGTCCGCCATCGCGCTGAGGTTCGGCTACAAGCGAGCCGGGCTCGTTTCTTGGGTCGACGCTGATTAGTCGCCGACTTGCGCGTCGCTTGAGCGCCCGGCCAGGCGCGCCACCTCGTTGACGAGCACTGCGGCGGCAACCGGCTTCTCGAGGTGCTTTTGAAAGCCGATCCGAAGCACTTTCTTGCGGTGCTCGGGAGTTGCGTAGCCGCTGACCGCGAGTGACGGCAGCAGACCGCCTGCATCGGCGGGCAGCAGCCGCACCCTGCGGATCAGCTCGTAGCCGTCCATGCCTGCCATGCCGAGGTCGCTCACCAGCACGTCGGGCACGCTGGTCGCCAGGGCGGCCATCGCCTCGGTGACCGACGCTGCGGAGCGCACCTCGGCTCCGTAACGCACCAAGAGCTCGACCAGCGCTTCACGCGCGTCGACTTCATCATCGACGACCAGCACGCGCGTGCCTTGAAGCAGGCCATGCAGCGGCGGCGAGCCCGCCTCGGGCGGAATGGAGGCCGGTAGCAGGTGGGGCGGCGGCGGGTGGACTGGCTCGGTTTCAGACGGAGACAGCAGGATCGTCCGCGCGCCTGCCCGGGGTTGACTGCGAACCCTTCGTAGAAAGCCAGGTTGGCTTTCTCGACTCGCAAATCGCGGTCCAGGATCACCAACGGTACGGGCACCGTGTCCACCAACTCGTTGGCGCTGTCGAGGCCGCGCTGAATGTGCTCGTTGGAGCGCGCCAGCTGAAGGTTGCGATCTTGCAACTCCTGGTTCAGCGTCGCAAGCTCCTCGTTCGCAGACTGAATCTCTTCTTTGGCGGTCTGTAGCTCTTCATTCAAGCTCTGCAGCTCCTCGTTGCTGGACAGCGCTTCTTCGGTGGTCGATTGGAGCTCCCCGAGCGCAGACTCGTGCTCGCGCACCAGCGTGTGAACGTCGCGCCAGCGCTCAAACAATCCGCCACCCGCGACCGCTCCAGCGGTTGGAACAGCATGCGGAAGGAACGCCCCACGAGCCACGAGCGCTCGAACAGCTCAACCGTTGCCAGGTTGGCACTGTGAATGGCTCCTTGTGGCCCAAGCGTCAGCAGTGGCAGCACCGCGCAGTCGTAGAGCTCAACGAAATCATCGCGAGCGTCTTCGAGCAGTCGCTAGCTCTCGAGCAATTCTTCGTTCTCTTCGCGCAGTGATTGCTCAGACAGGCGGACGCGAGCGAGCTCGCGCTGCAAAGCGACGTTCGCCCCGTCTATCGCTGCGTGCAGCGGGTCAAGCCGCACGCTAGCCTAGCTCGCTCGGCTCGAGAGCTGCCGAGCTGCCGTACTGCTGAATACGATACTGAATCGTTCGCACGCTGATATCCAGAATCTCAGCGGCGCGGCTGGTCGAGCCGCCTACGACCTGCAATGTCTTGGTGATCGCGTAGCGCTCGATTTCGGCCAAGGAAGCGCCCGGAATCAAGATATCGTCGAAGCCGACCGGCACGCGATCGAACGGCAATGCTTCAGCCTCGACCAGCGCGCCTTCGCTAAAAACGACCGCACGCTCCATGGCGTTTTCGAGCTCGCGAACGTTTCCGGGCCAGCTATGCGAGAGCACCTTGGCGCGGGCCGCTTCACTGAGCCCGTCGATTCGGCGTTGGTTCTCGCGTGCAAACTTCTGAAGAAAATGTTCGGCCAGCACCATCACGTCATGGCCCCGAAGTCTCAACGCTGGCATCTCGATATGCACGACGTTGAGTCGATAGTAGAGATCCTCCCTGAATCGCCCCTCGTGGACCTCGCGGGGCAACTCTTTGCTCGTGGCCGCGATAACGCGGACGTCGATCGGAATAGAATCATTGCTGCCGACGCGCTCGAGCGTGCGTTCCTGAAGTAGACGCAGGAGCTTGAGCTGGGTCGGTAGCGAAATTTCCCCGATTTCGTCCAGAAAGAGCGTGCCGCCGTTGGCCTGCTCGAAGCGACCCAACCGGCGACGGTCGGCGCCCGTAAATGCGCCCCTCTCGTGACCGAACAGCTCGCTCTCGAGCAGCGTCTGTGCCAAGGCGGCGCAGTGAAGCGAAACGAACGGCTGGTTCCGACGCTGGCTCAGCCCATGAATGACACGCGCAACGCGGCCCTTACCGGTGCCTGACTCGCCGGTGATGAGCACGGTGGCCCGCGCCGGCGCAACCTGGCGTGCCATTCGATAGATACGCTGCATCGGCAGACTCGTGCCCAGGAGCCCATCTAGCCCTTCCTGATTTCGGGCGCTCAGCTGGCTTCGCAGGTTCTCGGCGTCGGCCTGCAAATCGCGGCGCGAAAGCGCGCGCTCGATCGAAACGAGCAACGTGGCGACATCGATCGGCTTCGTCAGGTAGTCCGCGGCGCCGGCCCGCATTGCTCGCACGGCGCTGGCGGGATCACCGGCTGCGGTGAGCACGATGCTGGGAATGTCATGATGCTGCTCGCGGAGCCGACCCAAAAGCTCGATGCCGTCCATGTTCGGCATCCAGAGGTCGGTGATCAGCAGCGCGGGCGCCTTGTCGGCCAACAGTGCTAGCGCCTCCGGTCCGCCCGCCACAGCGTCTACCTCGTAGCCTTTTTGCTGGAGCAAATGCTCCAAGAATGCGAGCACATCGGGCTCGTCATCAACGATCAGAATGCGTGCCGAGCTCATGTCGAGTCGCAGCAACAGCAAGGACCGCGCCACCGGCTGACGCCCGATCGCTCGGCGGCGCACGTCTTGCGCACATCGGACCCGGCCGTGCAATTCCTGCACCTCCGCCGGCTCTCGCGGCGGCTATCGCTCGCGTCGGCGCCTCGAAGCGCCGAAAAAATCCCGAGCGGAAGGGGACGCTTGCCACGGCCACGCTTGGCATGAAAGTCGCTCCGGAACCTGCGAATGCACGACGCTGACGCGGATCGGCGCGACTTCGAAGCCCTCCGTGGTGACCTGATTTCGTATCTGGCCGGTCGCTTCGAGCTTTCGCCGGAAACCGTGCTCAAGAGACTCGGAGACTTATTGCTTGATTTCGAGCATCACGACCACCGCTCGCGGACACCGGGGCGCTTCCCCACGACACGCTAACGCCAAAGCGCCCCAATCGGATCATAACGCCGCTCAAGAAGTGCACTCTCTTCCAGCAACCGCGGTGGGTTGCTCAGCGGCGCGCTCGTTCAGCCGAATTCGCGAGGTAGTCCTGACGGCGCGCCAGCCAATACGCGCGGCGATTCCAAGCCGGCCCCAATGTGAGCCGAAACGCCACGAAAGAGATCGAGGTGAGAGCGAGCGGCATCGCGTAAACGCACGGCAGAACCTGCCGTCCGGCGCTGAGCGCCACGATCAGATTGAGCGACATCCCAAAGAAGCCGCCGAACACCGCTGCCAGCAAGAAGGCGCGCCAGCCACTGAAACGCCGATCCTTCGCCGGCCTGCAGCCTGCCAGCGGTCCCCAGAGCGGGTCAGCATCGTTGAGTTTGTTCAGCCGTTCATCGACATCGTCACAAACTCGCTGAGCCATCTTGGTGGGCATCCGAGAGCAAAGGCCATTCCATATTGAGGCCTGCAGTGGAGCGCTGACAATCGGAGGTGTTTCGATGCGCAGCGAGGTCAGAAAGCCATCTTAGTTGATGAAATGCACGCGCTGTAGCGCCGACATCTATCGGTTGTCACGCGGCTGGTGGGAACGGCTGCTCGGTGTTCGGCGCGCTGGCGATTGCTTCGGCGCCGCTCGAGCGGCGATTGCAAAACCTTGGCACGAACCGTGCTCTTGGGGAGCGCATGAAAGCACTCGTCTACCACGGAGCAGGCAAACGGGCGTGGGAAGAGAAACCCAAGCCGGCGATCCAAGCGGCGTCCGACGCGGTGGTGAAGATCGTCCGTACGACGATCTGCGGTACCGATCTGCATATCCTGAAGGGTGATGTGCCGGCCGTCACCGACGGGCGCATTCTCGGGCACGAAGCCGTTGGTGTCGTCGATGACGTCGGCCCGGGCGTGTCGAGCTTTCAGAAGGGCGATCGGGTGATTGTCTCGTGCATCACCGCTTGCGGCAGGTGTGACGCCTGCAAGAAAGCGATGTATTCGCACTGCGCCAACGGCGGTTGGATCTTGGGCAATACCATCGATGGAACGCAGGCCGAATACGTGCGAATTCCGTTCGCGGATACCAGCCTTTACGCCGTGCCTGAGGGGGCGGACGAAGACGCGCTCGTCATGCTGAGCGACATCTTGCCGACCGGCTTCGAATGCGGTGTCCTCAACGGCGCGGTCAAACCCGGGGATTCGGTGGCGATCGTGGGCGCCGGCCCGGTGGGGCTTGCCGCACTCTTGACCGCGCAGCTGTTTTCACCGGCCGAGATCATCATCATCGACCTCGACGACAATCGGCTCGAGGTCGCGAAAGGCTTGGGCGCCACCCAGGCCATCAATAGCAGAGACGGCAAGGCCGCCGAGCGGGTGATGGCACTCACCGCGAGCAAAGGCGTTGACGTGGCGATCGAGGCCGTGGGCACGCCGGTAACGTTCGGATTGTGTCAGGACATCGTTGCGGCCGGCGGGCACCTGGCCAACATCGGCGTCCATGGCAAAAGCGTCGAGCTCAAGCTGGAAAAGCTTTGGGATCGGAACGTCACGATCACGACGCGCCTGGTCGATACCGCCACCACACCCATGTTGCTGAAGAGCGTGATTTCCGGACGGTTGAAGCCGAAGAAGCTGATCACTCACGAATTTACGCTCGACCAGATGATGACCGCGTACGACACCTTCGCGGACGCCGCCAACCAGAAAGCGCTCAAGATTTTGATTCGCGGTACATGACGCGCATCGTCGAAGCCACGTCGCAAACCAGCTGAGTTGGGCAAGCGCGCTTGGCGCTGTGCGCCTAGCGCCGCTCTGCGCTCGGAACTACAGAGCCTTCGCCAACGGATCCGCAACGAGTCGCGCGTCGCCCAGCAGAACCAGGTACTTGTAGCCGATGCCAACGTCGACGTCGGTCTGCAAGGTACCCTCGAACGTCGACACGTCGCCAACTCGAGGCTCGGCCTGCGTCGTGACGACGAGCTCATGCTCGTCGGGCCGCGAGCTGCTACCGTCGCGAAGCCGGAGGTAGCTTTTTCCCAAGATCCCTGGCGTCAACTTGACGACCTGACCGCGAACGCGCAGCAGCTTGCCCGCGAGCTCGGCCCGCTGTGCGAAGACCTCGCCGATGGTATGAGCGTTGCGGCCCGACGCACGAGGCACGTTGACCTCGTCGACGGCGTTTTCGCTCGCGGGCGATGGAGCGCCATGCGCGAGGGGCGAGCTCCCCTGCCCGTCGATGCTCGGGTGCCCTGCGGGCAACGCCGAGGGCGGCGTGCTGCCGGCAGCACGCAGATTGCCGAAATAGATCACGTCGAACGTGCGCTTGAGCGTGCTGCTCGTGAATTGGTCCATGCGCGTCGGGTTCTCGACGGTCACTTCGCTGTCGACCGTGATCGGCGCCTTGGACACGGCGGCCCAGACTTCCCCGTTTGGCGTGGCGAGTCGGAGGTAGGTGTACTCGGCGACGTCGATGACTTCGCGCACTCGACCATGGACGGTGGATGTCTCGCCCGTCGGCGCTGGCTCGTCAGCGTCGAAAAGGTCGCCCACGGAGCCGCTGTGGGGCGTGGCCGCCGGGATCGGCGCAGAGCTATCGGCTCGACGTTCACCAACTAGGCCCACTACTGCCGCGACCACTACTGCCGCGACCATTAGCGAGCCCGTCCTCATGTCGCCGACACTACCACGAATCGCAGCGAGTTCGGCGTCAGGCCAGCATGAGCACGGCGCTCACGACCGAGTCTTCTGGTCGGTGCTCGAGCGCGAACCCGAGCTTTTGGCAGATCCGCTGCATGCCCAGATTTTCAGGCAAAATGTCGCCGCCAATGGCCGAGACTTTCTCATCTTTGCCGATTTGCACCAGGCGCCGTAACAGCTCACTGCCGAGCCCGCGACGTTGCCATTCGTCGTCGACCACGAGCGAAAATTCAGCGCTGCGTTGTCCGGGCACTTTGCTTAGCCGCCCGACCGCCAAGATCTGCGAATCCGCCTGGCCGCTGCCCTGCTCGACAATCAGCGCGAGTTCACGATCGTAGTCGTTGAAGCAAACCCGAATCAGTCGTTCGTGAGCCGTGCGCTGGTCAAGCTGGAGCGCTTGAAAATAGCGAAAACGGACGCTGCGCTCGCTCAGCTTCCGGTGCAGCTCGGCGACTTGCGGCTCGTCTTCGGGACGGATCGGCCGGATCAACAGGCTTGTACCGTCAGGCAGCAGCCAAGGGCTCACGTACTGCGTCGGATACGGACGAATCGCGGAGCGCGGCAAGTCAGCCTCGCGCACGTCGGCTGGGTGGAGCACGACGCGGGCGTCGAGCGCGAGAATGCCGTCTGCTGACGCCAAGAGCGGGTTGATCTCGATCTCGCAAATCAACGGCTGCTCCAGTACCAAACGGCCAAAAAGCACCAGGATCTGCTCCAAGAGCTGAAGATTGACCGGGGCACGGCCGCGCACGCCTTTGAGCGCCGTGTAGATCTTGGTGCGCTCCATCAGGCGCCGAGCCAGGGTCGCGTTGAGCGGTGGCAGAGCGAGCGCGCGATCTCGAAAGACCTCGACCAACTGACCGCCGAGGCCGAACAGCAGCACGGGTCCGAATTGCGGGTCGCTCGTGCTGCCGACGATCAGCTCGTAGGCGTCCGCCATCTTGACCATCGGCTGCACGGTGACGCCCTGAAAGTGCTCCAGGCCAGCGGTGTCGCTGACTTTGTCGCGAATGGCCGTGAACGCTGCTTCGACCTCCGCGTCGCTATGTAGGTCGAGCTTTACGCCGCCGACATCGGTTTTGTGAGTGATGCTGCGAGAGTAGAGCTTGAGCACCACCGGGTAGCCGAGCTCGCGCGCCACCCGGACGGCTTCGGCCGACTCGCTGGCGACCCGGGTCTCGACCGTGGGAATTCCGTACGCGGCAAGCAGCCGCTTCGACTCGTGCTCGTCCAGCAAAGTCCGGGCGGTCTCGCGCGCCTCGCGCACGATTTGTTCGGCAATTTGCGGCTGAATGTTGGCGTCGTCGCCCGACGTGGGCGTCTCGTACAGGCCTTGCAAGTTGTGGGTGTAGCGCCACATGTAGCAAAAAGCGCTCGCGGCGCTGTCGGGGTAATCGAAGGTCGGAATGTCGTGCCGATTCAAGATGTCGGAGCCGGCGGCGACGCTGGCTCCGCCCATCCAACTGGCGAGCAGCGGCTTACCGGCGACCTGCCCATACTTGCGCAGCGCTTCGGCCGTCAGCGTCGGGTCGGTCATGTCTTGCGGGGTCAAGATGACCAGTAGGCCATCGGAGTTGGGATCGCGAGCCGCGATCTCGAGCGCTTTGACGTAGCGCTCGGGGCCCGCGTCCCCGAGCACATCGATTGGATTGGCGTGGCTCCACGCTGCGGGCAGAACGGCATCGAGCTCCGCGACGGTGTCGCGGGACAAGCTGACGAGTTTGCCGTCCCCCGCGACCAGCGCGTCGGTGGCGAGCACCGCGGGCCCACCGGCGTTGGTGACGATGGTTAAACCCGGGCCGCGCGGACGCGGCTGCTTGGCCAAGATCTCGGCCATGTTGAACAGCTCGGCGATGGTATTGACCCGCAGCACCCCCGAACGGCGAAAGGCTGCATCAAGCACCTCGTCGGAGGCCGCCAGCGCCCCCGTGTGCGACGCTGCGGCTTTGGCTGCAGCCTCGGAACGGCCGGCTTTGATCACGATGATCGGCTTGTTCAGCGCCACCTCACGCGCTGCCGACAGGAACGAGCGCGCGTCTCCGATCGACTCCATGTAGAGCAGGATGGCTTTGGTTCGTGGGTCGCTCCCGAAGTAGTCGATCAGATCGCCCCAACCGACGTCGAGCATGCTGCCAGTCGAAACGAAGCCGCTGAACCCGACTTGCTCACGCAAGCTCCAATCCAGAATCGCGGTCAATAGCGCGCCGCTCTGACTCAAGAACGCGATGCTGCCCTGGCGGGCCATGTCGCGCGCGAAGGTCGCGTTCAAGCCCGTCGTGGGGCTCATGACTCCGAGACAATTCGGACCGATGATGCGCATGCCGCTCTTGCGCGCCTCCGCCAGTACCTGCCGTTCGAGCTCGACCCCAGCCGACCCTGTCTCTTTGAAGCCAGCAGAGATGATCAGGGCTGCCGGCACTCCCGCAGCGGCGCAGCTGCCGATGACGCCCGGCACGGTACTCGATGGTGTAACGACCACCGCTAAGTCGACGCGCGCTGGAACGTCCTGGATCGTGGGGTAGGCTTTGATACCGAGCACGTTTTGGCGCTTCGGGTTGACCGGAAAGACCGTGCCCCCGAACGGCGAGTTGATCAGATTGCGCAGGAGCGTTCGGCCGACGCTGCCCGTGGCCTCGGTGGCGCCAATCAACGCGACGTTTTGGGGCCTGAAGAAATGCGTTAGCGGCTGTTGCTGCCGCCAGATGTCATGCGTGAGCGCCGGCTTTCCGTCGCGCAGGGGCGGCACTTTGGACTCGGTCATGATCTGCGCTGCCCCTGTGCACGCTTCAGGGTCGAACGATGTCGGTCGTGGCGCCGCCGGCCTTTTCGATTGAATCGAAGAGCAGCTGGCGCGTGTAGGCGGGGTTGTGGACGCCGAAGGCACTGCCGCGAGCGAGCACGAAGTAGTTGTAGAGCGCGCCCGCCGTGTTGGCATCGACCGGATTTTTGGGGCGAGCCAAGTCCAGCTGGAAGCTTTGGTCAGCCAGTGCGGTAGCGTCGAGCGCTGCATACGGTGGAGCGGCGTCGCGCGTGAGTAGCAGGAGGTCGTTCAAGGTCTCGCGCAGGCGCTGCAGGCCGGCCTTGACCGTCGTTTGACCGGACAGCACGTCGAAGCTCTTTGCCTGCGAGTGGCAGGTCTTGCAAGTCTCGAGCTTCGGCGCGAAGGAGTGATCGCCGATGCCTTGATTTTCGGCGGTCGACGGCATGTGGCAGCTCACGCAGCCCTTGTCGAAGCTGGCGTGTTGCGAGGTACCGTACACCTTGCCGGCGTAGCGATAGCCGCCCTTGCCGGTGTAAACGTCGGCCTGCGGACCCTCGTGCGGGCCCCAGTGGGTGCTCGAGATGTTGTTGGTTGCCGCGACGTAGTCGGCCGCGTCTTTGCGCGACTTGTGACACCAAATGCAGGCGTTGCCGACGCCGTACTTCCCTGCAGGAGTGCCGTCGGACGTCGCGGGCGCGGAGCTCAGCTCAAGCATGGCCTGATCGTCGGGTCCGCTCGGCACGCGGAGCGGGAACGAGCCGGGCTTGTAGTCCGCGCCGGTCACGTGCGGATCATTCGCGGCGGACGAGTCGTGGCAAGTGGTGCAATGGACGACCGCGACGTTGGCGTGGCCGGCGTACGTGACCTCGCTGACCTTGGCCGTGGCAGTGCTCACGTAGTTGATCTGCCCTTGAGCCAACGACATGGGGCCCGCGCTGCCGGTGTAGTTGACGTTACTCGCGAGTCGCTGCTCGATGCCGTCAATCGCGTGGCAGCTGCCGCAAGTCGTGGCGCCGGTCCAAGTCGGTACTTCGCTGCCTCCCAAGTTGGAAATGAAGGTCGCGTAGTGCGTGCTCGTCTTCCATTGCTCGACGATGCCTTTGAAGCCGTGGCAGGGCCCGAGGCAGCCGGTCTTGAGCCCCGTCTCGGAGGTTGCGCCGCCAACGCCGTCTCCGCCGCTGCCCAGCCCAGCCCCCGCGGGACCTGCGGGTCCGGGCTCGCCTTGCTGGCCGGGCTCGCCTAGAGCCCCTTTCGGTCCCTGCGCGCCGTCCGCGCCCTTCGTGCCGACCGGGCCCACCTGACCGTCTTTACCGTCGGAGCCCGCGCATGCCCCGAACGTGAGGCCGAGGGCAGTCAGCAGTATCCAAGTCGAGCAGATGGTTTTGTTCACGAGCGTCTCCGTAGTGAGCGTGGAAGGCAAAACGCCCAAGCAAGAATGAGTCCACCCGCGGAGCGCAGCTCGTTCAGTCTCCAGCGATGGCGCGATGAGGCTGAGCGTCGTCGCCAGGCGCAAATCGTGCGCGACGACGTTGTATTCAACGCACTTCTTGCGCGCACGACTCAGGAAGAGAGACTGTCATCGTCAAACACGTTGGAAAAGACAACGTGCGCGCGATTGTGTCGATCGCGCAACGCGATCGCGATCAAACAACGCGCGCCGCTCAATCGCGCTCGTGCTCACAGCACTGCCACGCCGCTCGATTGCCTGGGCGGACGCCGACTGCGTTCGCAGCACGAGCACGGCTAGCGCCAGCAGAACGACCGCTCGACGCACCAGCGAGGACATTGCCGCTCCCATCTACTCCAGACGCTTCCCGAGGGACACTGCGAGGTCTGCTCGTCGTCTGCTCAACCGTCGCCGCCGAGGTCTAAGACGCCGTCGCACGCTCGGGCTTTCGAGCCTGAACGCCGAGGTCCTGTCGAGCAATCGGCGCACGCAGCGTCGGCTTCGGCGCCAAGCCCTTCGCGTGCAGCGGCGACGTGGATGCAGCGACCACTATTTTTCGACTCTCGCTGCGCCAAGGGCATGCGTGACCAAGGATTCGCCGAAATAGGGAGTCGAGCGTGTGGCCACGCATTCGCACGCATAGACGAACATGGCGGCTGACCAGGTTTGCCAATCTCGACCGATTGGCTCGCCCGTTTGCGCGCGGATCTGTTCGTTGAAACCCCAGTCGCACAAGTTTTCGTGCCAGGGCTTTACCAGCCGCGCTAGCGCTTCCAGCTTTTGCTCCGCAAGCTGATGCCGTTCGGCAGCGACGCAAGCGGCAACATAGAACCCGCAGACGAAGGGCCACACCCCGCCGTTGTGGTACTCGCCGGGTTGATTGAAGATGGCGTAGCGAGGGCGCCAGTCATCGTCACCCGGGCGCATGTAAGGAAAAAAACATGGGGGCAGGTTTCCGACCAATTCCCCGCTCGCTCGCAGCCCGTCGCAGCTGCGCTCCACGTAATCGATCAACTCCTCGGCGCGGGGGCGCGGTACGACGCCGGTCAAGATCGCGAGCGAATTGCCCAGCACGTCGCAACGATCGTCGTGATAGACCTTGAAAGAGCCTGCCGCCAAATGGGGACTGTCGCGCACCCTCAGGCCCTCGTGGTCGTGCGGTTCCTTGTGCGGGGTGACGATCTCGAGGCAATTCATCAGTTGGTTCAAGCGTTCCGCCTCGGCATCGAGCCCATACAAACGCAAATAGGCGTGCACGAGCGAGTTGACGTACAAGCCATAACCATAGACCCAGTGTTCGTCTCGCCAATCGGTGGTGGGAAGCTGCGCGACCATGACTCGGTCGTCGGGAGACTGATAGCGCATCCACGTGATCGCCTTCTGCGCCGCTTCATCCAAGAACAGTGGTTCGTGCACGAAGCGTCGGAACACTGCCAGGCCGAACAGGAACAGTGGCGTGGTGTCGCTGGCCCCGAGATTTTCCGGGTCGTGCGCTAAAGAAGGAATGTGGCCGTGCGGAGTCTGATTCGTAGCCAAGGCCTCGAGCGTCTTGCGCATCTGCTCCCGCAGGAACGGCTTACCGGTGAGCAGAAACCCCGGCATGGCGAGCATCAGGTCGCGCGTGTAAGGCTCGGGGTAGCCCCAACCGGCGGTACGCGGCAAGCCTCCAAACGGACCCGAGGCGTTGTGCTCGAGCACGACGACGGCTGCGCGCCGGGCTGCGTCGACATCGACGTTCGTCGCGACCGTCACTTGATCTCCAATTTTTCGCGCATGAGCTGGACGAAGCGCGCTGCCACGCGGCGGTAGTCATAGAGCTCGACCGCACGCTTGCGTCCCCACTCGCCCATGCGGTCGCGGCCTTCGCCGTCGGTCATCAGCTGCAGCAAATACTTCGCGATATCTGGCACACTAGCTCGAAAGTCGGCGGTGCGAAGGTAAGGAAACACTACCCGGTGGCCCTCGGGAAAGCCTTGAGCTTCGCCGAGAACCGTTTCGCCGATTTTTATTTCCTGGGCCACGCTCGCCAAAAGTGCGTTCTCGCCGTGGACCATCGTGTCTTGGAAAGCCATGGCGTTTACTGCAATTACCGGCTTACCGCAGGCGTTGGCTTCCACCTGCACCATGCCAAAGCCTTCTAGGCGGGACGGGCCCGCGTAGATGTCGCATGCAGCGAGCATGAACGGCATGAAGTCACGTGAGGTGCGGCACGCCGTGTAGATGAGGTTGCGGTCGACGCCGAGGCGCCGAGCGAGCGTCATGTCGAGCGCCGTCTGGTCGGTGGTGCGCGGTTGTGGCCAGACCTTGCAGACATATTTGTACGGCGGCGCCTCGGCCTGAATCAGCGCCAGCGCTTGCACTACCTCTTGCCCGCCTTTGGAGGCTGCGTCGCCACCGACCGTCAAAATCAGCAACTCTTCGTCGGTGACGCCGAGCCCCTCGCGGATGGCCTGCACTTTGGGATCACTGCGTGGACGTGGAATGAAGGCGTCGGTATCGCAACCTACCGGCAGCACCTCGATGTTGGTACTAGCCACGCCGTCGCGCGCGTATGTCTCTTTTACCCAAGTGGAGGTGACGAGGATCAGGGGCAACGCGTTGAGCGCGTCCTGGTAGTTGGCGATGTAGCCATCGGCGACCAACCAGGGCACCGCCAATCTGCCGTGAGCTTGCGGGTGAAGCACCAGCTCCGGTGTGTTACCCCAATATCCGATACCCACGACCACATCGGGCTCGAACCAGCGGTAGTACCACTCCTTTTCGAGCGAGGATTCGAGATGCACCGCGTGGGCGTCCACACCTAGCTCGAGCAGGCCGCGGAGGAGTAGCGCGCCTTGCGTCGCCAACCCGCCGGGTGACGCCGGATAGTCGTAGAGCAGCAGCACTTTCAAGGTGCTGGCCTGCGTGCTGCCATGAAGGCCGTAAGTCGCGACACGTTCGAGTGCACGTAGAATGCTTCGACCGCCGGGATAGCGCGGGCTTCCCAGCTGCTGTCGGAGAAACCATAGAGGTCTCTCATGATGCGCCGTTTGCGGTCGACGAGCGCCGGGGAGAGCGTGTCGAGCCGCTCGGCGTCGACCGCCGGTCGCGGCAAGCTGCGCGGACCGTCGTCCGTGTACGCAAATTGGTTCAACTCTCCAGTTTCTAGCCGCCCATCGGCATACAGGGCTGCAACGGCGGCGGAGCACTCCTCGTGGCGCCGGTGGCGGGTGTACTCGCCGAGCGGGCCGTGCGTAAAAATCGCTTTGAAGTCGCGACGTGGCAGGGTCGCGAGTACGGCTGTTTGCACCTGGATCGCCGTCAGCGGCGCTTGCGCGGGTTCGTCGTCCAAATCCGCCATGAAGCCGGTGGCACCGAATTCAGCGCAAGCCTGCTGGAACTTCTTGGCGCGCTTCGTATCACTGGCGCGGCATAGGGTCATGATCACGATTTGTTCCTTCTGCATCGAGAGCAGACAGCCTCCGCACCATAACGTCTCGTCGTCTGGGTGAGCGACGATTACGGCCACCGGCATCGGTACAAGCTAGCTCGTGACGTGGTGGAAGTCATGACGGCATATCACGTATGTCCGCAGTCGATGGTGCTGGCGGCAAGCCGAGCGAGGGAGCGGCTCGCGCTGCCAATCGCAGATTTGTCGGTCCCGCACACCATTGAGGTCGAGTGCACAGTCGAGCAACTCACATCTCGCGAAACGTTGCCCACGAGCCAACCGAGCAAATAACGCCAATTGGATTGTTCAGCTCGTGGGCGATACCCGCCGCAAACTGGCCCACCACGGCCATGCGTTCGCCTTCGATGAGCTTGCGCTCTCGCGTCGCGATCTCATGAATCATGTGATCGCAAGCATCCGCCACGGCTTGCAGCTCGCCTTCGCTGATCACGGGTGAGTCAGCGCAGCCCGCCAAGCGGGTAGCAATTCGACCTCCGCGCGCCGTTTTGTTACCCGACTGGCGAAGGAGCCGCACGAACCGGTCCATGATAGACGTCGCGGCGCGCTCGCCTCGCATCCATGCTGGGTCTGGCAGGGCAGGGCTCATGGGCCTGCTCGCTCTGGCGACGGCCTGCGGGGCAGACGCTGCAGCTCCCAGCTCTCCGAGCATCGCCGGCGGAGCCGCTGGCCAGAGCGCTGGGCCCGTCGTTGTCTCGGATACCGGAGGCGCCAATGGCGGGCTGGGCGGCGGGGCCGGCACGTCGACCACGACCGGCGGCATGGCGATGGCCGGCGCAGCAGTTGCAGCAGCAGGCACGGCCGGGAGCGCTGACTCCACGGGAGGCACTGCCGGGGCCGGCACCGTGACGCCCGACTCTCGGCTGTTCACGAGTGTCGACTTCAAGGGCGAGTGCCGGCACGGCGTGCCCGAGCTCGACGGAGAGACGCACGTGGTGGTGGAGGGCGCGGGCTACGACGTCGTGGCCTACGGCAGCGAGATGGGCCACCACTGCGGTCAAGATCAGGGCCGCTTCTTGTATGTCGAACTGACTGGTGATTTCGACGTTTGGGTCCAGGTCGCGGCCATGAATAACTTTGGGGCGTTGCACTTCAAGGGGCACACGACGCCGGTCAAGTCTGGGCTCATGGTGCGCCAGGGGCTTGCACCCGCCGACCCGTACATCGCGATTCACGCCGCATCACCGGATCCCAACTACCCCGACGCGTTCCACTTCGACATGCGGCGCGAGGTCGGAGGCTGGCTTGGGCTCGAAGGCACGTTCAGCTACGGGTACTTGAACAGCAGCCAGCCCATCTTTCTGCGACAGCTGCCCAACATTTGGGTGAGGCTCCAGCGCATTGGCAATCTCTTCAAGGCCTACGCCAGCCAAGACGGTCAGAGCTGGCTACCTCCCCAAGGCCACGCCGAATACACGGCAGATTGGGGAAGCTCGCTGTACGTTGGCCTCAGCAGCGCCTCGGCTCCTGAGGGCGAGTTCAACGCCAAGTCGGCGACCGAGTTTAGAAACCTGGCGGGCTTCCCGGCACCGTCGCCTCCGTGAACCGCCTCGAGAGAAAGTCAGGCACGGTAAACATGGCGTCACTGCCTCCCTTTCGCGGTGCAAGACGACAGCGCCGCTCGTCCGTGCGCAGCGCGCGCCGTTAACGCGTGGGTGCATGTGGCCACCAGCTACGATGGCGCGACGCTGCGCGGCTACCAGGACGGAGTGGAGGTGGGTCAGTGACGGCATCGGCTTCGGTCGGATCGGGCCTGCTTGTCTGGGGGACTCATGCCGAGAGCGCGCACCCGGAGCGCCAGCGCTGGGTTGTGCGGAGCCAAATGGTGGGGCGCTGGCACACCGGCTGCGCGTTGGGGGGCATGAGTCGCCAAGACAAGCAGGCCCTGCAACTTCCACATCACAAGCTCATTGCCTACCAGGTCGCGGCAGAGTTGCTGCAACTGGTAGCGCGCATTCGCATCAACGACGCGCAGCTCCGGCAGCAAGCTCGCAAGAGCGCCAAGAGCGC
>JBBSAB010000103.1:0-29250 GCA_038252755.1 Polyangiales bacterium
ACCGAAGCCGATGCCGTCACTGACCCCGCTGCCGGCTGCGAATTTGTGCAGATCCGAAACCGCTGACCCGGCCGATCCCCATCCCGCTGCCGATCAGCCGATCCCCAACCCGAACCCGGCCCGATCACCAATCAAGGCTGCATCAGGTAGGCCCGGGTTCCTGAGCGCGGGCACTCACCATTCATCGCATTTCGCGATTCGAGCAGCGCGAAAACAGGAAGGCGGGAAGGCGGGAAGTTTTGCTTGTTCGAGCAGGCGCTTGAGGCCTTGTCGCTGCGCCAAGCGTCGAGCTCGCCAGTACCACCGATCCCCAATCTGCAGTGCTGGCCCCTTCCCGCCTTCCCGTCTTCCTGTTGTTTCGCGCTCGTTTGGCCAAAGATGCGATGAAAGGTCAGGCGCGGGCAAGGCCTACCCCCTATTAGGCGTCGCTACGGCCCGCTTGACGAATCTCGAGGCGCTTCATCATCTTTTGCAGGCCGAAGCGTGACAGGCCGAGCAGCTCGGCGGCGCGGGTTTGGTTGCCGTCGGTGCGGCGCAGCGCGGCGCGTACCAGATCGGCCTCGAGCGCGTCGACCCGGCCGCGCAGATCGAACTCTTCTTGGGCGCGGTTCGGGCGAGCAGATTGAACGATCTCGCGGCTCAGGTGCTCGAGCCGAATCGCGTCGTCCGCCAGCACAAGGGCGCGGCGGACCTCGTTTTCCAGCTGCCGCACGTTGCCGGGCCACGCGAAGACCGACAGCGCGTCGATCGCGGCACGATCGATGCTCACCTTGCGACCAGCCACGTGCATGCGCAAGAAGTGCTGCACCAAGATGCTCACGTCGCCGAAACGCTCGCGCAGCGGCGGCACGCGGACGCTGATCACGTTCAACCGATACAGCAAGTCTTCACGAAACTTGCCGGTCGCGACCAAGGCGTTGAGATCGCGATGCGTGGCGCCGATCACACGCACGTCGACGTGGCGCACGGTTTCGGAACCGACCGGGCGCACCTCACCGTTCTGCAACGCGCGCAGCAGCTTGGTCTGCATGCCCAAGCTCATTTCGCCGATCTCATCCAGGAATAGCGTGCCGCGATCAGCGACCTCGAACAGTCCCGAGCGCGAGCGCTGGGCACCGGTGAACGCGCCGCGCACGTGACCGAACAGCGTCGATTCGAGCAGCGACTCGGGAATTGCAGCACAGTTTTCGGACACGAACGGCGCCTTGGCACGCGCGCCGTTCTGATGAATCGCGCGCGCCACCAGCTCCTTGCCGCTGCCGGATTCGCCCAACAGCAGCACCGGCACTTCCGTCGCCGTCACCCGGTCGACGATCTGCAACATGCCGCGCACGGCTTCGCTCTTGCCGACGATCGCGTCGTACGAGAAGCGCGTCTCACGCGCGCTCTTGACCCGCGACAGCTCGCGCTCGGCCACGTCCAGCTCGGCTTCGCGGCGCGACAGCTCGGCGTCCAGCCGGCGTGAGGCACGCTCGGCCCGCCGCGCCGCGCGCCTGAGCAGCAACTGGTCGCGTGCGTCGGCGATCGCCAAAGCCGCCAGCGTCGCCACCAAACTGACCCACGACAACTCGCGCGCACCGAATGCGCCGCGCCGCACACGGTCATCCAAGTAAACGACGCCGAGCGGCTCGCCGCGCGCGACGAGCGGCACCGCCAGCACGCTACGCAGCTTCAGGGCGTGCACGCTTTCGTGGACCTCCGGCAAGTCGCCAGCAGCGTCGACGGCCACCACCGGGCGGCCTTCGCGCAGCGCGCGCTCGGCCAACGACGTGCTGAGCTCGAGCTGCACGCCGCTCAAATCGTGCTTGCTGATGTTGCGCGCCGCGCGCGGCCGCAAGTGCCCGTTCGGTGCGCGCAGCAGCAAAAGCCCGCGTTCCACGCCGGTCCACAACACCAGCGCGTCGAGCACCTGATCGAGCAGCGGGCGCAAACGCTCGCGGTGGCCGAGCGCCCGAACCAGCGACTCCACGTCCGCCAGCTGCTCGGGCGTGAAGCCCTGGACGGCACCCTGCGCTTCCTGAGCTCGCGCTAGCCACGGCAGCGCCATCACCGCCGGCCGCAGCTCTTCGGGCGCGCGACGCAAGAGCTCGCGCGCGGCGTCGGCCACCGCTTCGGTGAAATGACGCGCGGTGGCGCCGTCGCCGAGCTGAGCTGCCAGGCGCGCACCCGCGAACAGCGCCGGGCCGCGCACGCCGACTGGGCTCACCGTGCGCGACAGGCTCTTGAGCTCGCCCAAGACCGCGTCACCGCGTTCGCCGCGCGGCCGGTCGAGCAGTGCGAGCGCACGCGCCCCCCACCATTCGAGGCGCGCGTCGATCGCCGCTTCATTGCGCCGTGCCAGATGGTCGTGCGCGACTCGATCCACGTCTTCACCGTGCTGCAGCAACCGCGCGGCGCAGCGCAGATCATCGTCCGCGTCAGGCTCGAGCAGCGAACGGGCGCGCTTGACGTGCTCGATCGCTTCACTGTCGCTCGGCGCGACGTCACACAGTACGAAGTGCGCGTAGGCTCGACAGCGCTGATCTGCCGAGGACTTAGCCCTAAAAATCGCCTCTTCAGCAGCTTCACGCGCTTCCAGCACAGCGCCGGCCGCTGCCTGGGCCGCGGCGATCGACAGCACCGCCCGCGCCGCCTCGGCGGAGCGCCCGAGGTGCTCGAACAACAACAGCGAGCGCCGGGCGGCTTCCAGGGCCTCGCCTAGATCACCCACGCTGGCTGCGGCCGCCGCGACGCCCGTGGCGTAGGTCGCTTCTTCCAAGATCGCTCCCGCGCGCGCTGCGAATTCGCGCGACAGCCGAAACGCCGTCAGTGCTGCCTCGGGTTGACCCAACGCCAGCGCTAGCATCCCGAACAATGACTCGGCGCGCGCGCGCTGTTCGTCACTGCGCGATAGCAGTCGGGCCCGCTCGGCCTGGCGCCGCGCCTCGGCGTGCTGCCCGCGACGCAAAGCCAGCAGCGCCTGACACTCCGCGAGCTGTGCCGTCTCGGCGCGATCGGCGAGCCAGCGCTCGGCTTCGTCGAGCCGCCCGGCGTCGAGCTCGGCGCGCGCACGCAGCGCGGCTGCGCGCGCTACGACCTCGGCCGGCGCGTCATGCAAAGCGTCGAGCAGTGACAACGCGCGCGGAAGCTCGCCGGCCCGCCGCAGTAGCTCGGCCAGTTCCATGCGCATTTCCGGAGATTTTTCCGGCTCCAGCTCGAGCAGCGACAGCGCGCGACCCAGCTCGCCACGCAAGCGCAGCACGCGCAACAACTCGACCAACAAGGCTTGCGGCGCTGCGCCCTCGCGCACTAGATCCTCCGCAGAGTCGACCGTCATGTCGCCGACGGCGGGCTCACGCAGCGCAAGCGCCAGTGCCAGCGGCTCTTTGACTTGCGCCCGAGCTTCGGCGCGGGCTTGCGGTTCAAAATCCAAGAAGCCGAGCGCTTGAGGCGATCGCCGCAAAGTAGCGCGCGTGGCTCGTTCGAGCAGCTCGTCGTCGCTAGTCGGCGGTAGCCGCGGCCACGACGACGCCGCTACGCCGACCAACGCGACCAAGAAGCGCGACTGACCGAGCGCGTCGAGCTCTTGCAGCTCGGCCGTGCCCGACACCGGCTGACCGCGCAGCGCGCGGAGCTTGACCAAGACGTCGAGCACGGGGGCCAGCACTGCGGCCGACAGCGGTCCGACCCGTAGCTCGGCTTTGCTAGCGCGCGCCGCGTCGACCAGCTCCCGCCGGCGTGCGAAGCGGTAGGCGCGCCGCACGGCTCGCTCGCCATGCTCACCAAACGCCGAAAAAGCTGCGCCCGCCGATTCGGCTCGCTTCGAAACCCAGGCCGCCGACGGGCGCGCGCTCGGCGCCTGCTGCAACAGCGCACGCGCCACGTCGGCGAGCGCGTCGCCGACTGGCAGTCGCTCAGCCGCCTGCTCGACCTGCACTAGCTCGGGCACGAGCAGCTCGGCGAGCACGACACCGAGCGCGAACAGATCACGGCGCCGAGCATCGCCTACCGCGCCACCCGACAACACCTCCGGCGCCAAATAGCGGCGCGTGCCACCGCTGGCACTTTCAGCCGAGGCTTCACCGGACAAACCAAAGTCGATCAGCCGCGCACCGGTCGACGTGAGCACGATGTTCTGCGGCTTAATATCACCATGCGCCGAGCCCACGCCGTGCAAGTCGGCAAGCGCGGCGCCAATGTCGCGTGCGACCGTGAGCCCCAGCCCGCGCCGTTCAGCTGACGGCAACGCCGCGGCGGTGTTGGCCAGCGTTTCGCCTTCTTCCCAGGCAAAGACCAGAAACGGCGCGCCGCGCTCGAAGCGCTCGCCGAGCACGCTAGCGTCTTGGGTGAGCGCTCCGACGTCGAGCAGCGGCGCTACCCACGGTGAATCGACGAGACAGAGCCGCTCGGCCTCGTCCGCGAAGCGCAGCCGCTGGCTCACATCACGCCCCAACTTCACGACCACGAGCCGAGGGCCGCCCGCCGCGGAACCGGAGCCGCGCTCGGCCAGCAAGACCCGACTCGTAGCGCCCCCGCCCAGAAACCGCACCGCCCGCAGCCGCTCACCCGGCACTGGCAACATAGTTGTCAACATTTCAGACCCACCCATGCCAAGGAATATGGCTGTATTTTAACACTCTGTCAACCAAGATGGCAGCTGCAGTTGGCGCAAGGTGGACCGTCGCGGTCGCCGCGGACCTCGGCATGATCGGGGTTTGCTTTGGACGACCGGGTCGGGAATTCTGGCGTCGCTTGTCGGGACTCAAGGGCCTCCTGCTGCTCGTGAGCGCAGCGGTCTGCGTGCCGATGGCTTGGAGCCGCGACGTTCGCGCCGAGGAACCGCGACGCGCGGTGCTCCACTATCAGGTCGATACCGGGATCGACGGCTGCTTCGAGACCCCGGAGCTTGAAGACGCTGTCGCGGCTCGGCTCGGCTACGTCCCGTTTGGAGACGCCGCGGCGCTCGACATTAGCGCTCACGTGCGGCGTGTTGGGAAAACGCTGAGCGCCGAGCTGAAGGTGCGCGACGAACAAGGCACCCGCAGCCGTCAGCTCGGCTCCGCCACGCGCGATTGCGGTGAGCTGTCGCGAGCCATGGCGCTCGCGATCAGCGTCGCGATCGATCCAATGAGCCTGGTGCGAGCGCCAGCCGCCGCACCGGTAGCGCCGCCCGCACCTGCCCCAGCGGAGGCCCAGGCGCCGCCGCCGGACGAACCAAAGCCGGCAGCTCCGCCCGCCGCGGCGCCGGTGCGTCCCCCTGAGCCGCAGCGCGGTGCCGATCTGGATTCGAATTTTCGCGTGCGCTGGCTGGCGACCGGGCACCTCGCGATGCTGGCATTGCCGGGCTTGAGCGGGGGCGCGAGCTTGGGGCTAGGCCTGCGGCGACGAGCACTGTGGACCGACGCGGAGCTGCGCTACGACTTCCCAGCTGCGAAAGCTGCCGACGCAGGTGGCCGGATCGAGGCGCGTTTTCTGGGCGGAACGCTGGCAATTTGCCACGGCAACCGCAACTTTGGCCTGTGCCCGTTGGGGCTTGTCGGGCGTCTCGCAGGGCACGGCTACGACGTGCAACCGGCGAAGAAAGCGTCGTCGCTGCTGGCGGGTGTCGGCGCGCGTGTCTCGGCGGAGCTGCCGCTGTTCGCTGCGGTGTTCGCGCGTATCCACTTGGATGCCTTGTACCTTTTGACGCCGACCGAGCTGCAGCTGCGCGGGTACGCGGTTTGGAGGGCGAGCCCGGTTTCGCTCGTGCCCGGCGTCGGGCTAGGCGGTCAATTGTGAGCGGCGTGACGGAAACGGGCCGCTCGGCCCAATCACTCTCCGATGCCCCTGACACGCGCCAGGTCTTCGCCAGCGAGTTCGCCTGGGTTTGGCGAACCTTGCAGCGCTTTGGCGTGCGTCATGCTGACCTCGAGGATCTCACCCACGATGTGTTCGTGGTCTTTCACGCTCGGCGCGGCGAGTACGACCCGACCCGACCTCTGCGCCCCTGGCTCATGGGCATCGCGTTTCGCATCGCGTCAGACCACCGGCGGCGCGCTTCGCATCGAAACGAGCTGTTGCAGGAACCGGAGGACAAGGCCGACTCGAAGCCTAACCCCGAGGAGAACTCCGATCGGACGCGAGCTCGCCAGCTGCTGCTGGCGGCGTTCGAAGCGGTGGAACCGGAGCGGCTTAGCGTCCTGTTGCTGCACGATGTCGATGAGGTGCCGGTGCCGCAGATCGCCGAAGCGCTGGGAATCCCGCTCAATACCGCGTATTCGCGGCTGCGCTTGGCGCGGCGTGACTTGGCGCGTGCCGTCGAGCGGCTGAAAGGGAGCGGCGTATGACCGGCGATCCAAATCTGCCCGAGGACGACGCGCTGCCCGACGAGCTCGCCGAGCTGCTGAAAGGCGAGCGCAGCGTACCAACTCCGGAAGCGGGTGCCGAGGCGCGAGTGCTCGAGCGCTTGGAGCAGACGCTGGGCTTACCCCCGCTCGGCGGTGGTGGTGGTGGCGGACACGGCGGCGGGAGCGCAGCAGCGACCGGCGATGCTTTGGCGGCGGCTGGGGCTGGCGTCAGCAAGGTCGCAGCGACGGTCGCGGTGGCGGTCGCGCTCGGTGCCGGTATCGCCGTCGGTGCGCTGGGTTACGCGAGCCTCGGGCCGCGTCCCGCAGCTTCAGTCGAAGTGCGGACGATCGTTTCGGTAGTGCGCGTGAGCGAGCCGCCGGGCATCGCGCCCACGGCGCCGCCCAGCGCAAGCGCGCTCCCGGCCGTCAGCGTCGAGAGCCCTGCCGCGCAAACTGCGCCGGTGCGTCCACGCGGGGCCAGCAGCGTAGTCGCCGATCCTGGCGCCCGCGATCGAGCTTTGGCTGAGGAAAACGCCTTGATCGCGCGGGCGCAGGCAGCGCTCGCTCGCGGCAAGATCGCGCAAGCCAAAGCCGCCCTGCTTGAGCACGCCACGCGCTTTCCGACCGGGCAGCTCGTCACCGAGCGCAAGCTGCTCGAGGCCTACACCGAGCGCACGGAGAAGAGCCCGCCGTGACGCACTCCGCGTTTCTAGCCTGCGCCGCGCTGTGGCTCGTGGCTTGCGGTACGACCGTTCAAGATCTGGGCGGCAGCGGCGGCCACGCGTCGGGAAATCCGAACGCGCTCGAACCGGGCGACGGGAGGCAGCTGGCCAGCGGAGGCAATACGACCTGCTTTCGTCGCGCCGACGGCGCCGTGAAGTGCTGGGGCCAGAACGATCGCGGTCAGGTAAGCGTCGCAACTACGCAGAAGTGCGGGTTGCTCGACTGTACCAGCCAGCCTTTCACTTCAGAGGCGCTGCGCGATGCTGCACGGGTCGTGCTCGGCGGGCGCTTCGGCTGCGCGCTGATGGCCGACGCTTCGAGCCGTTGCTGGGGCGAGAATAGCTTCGGCGAGCTGGGGCGCGGCACCAGCGATGCGGACGCCCACCTCGAGCCGCAACGCGTGCCACTCAATCGCGCCGTGGGAATTTGGCTCGGTTCGCATCATGGCTGCGCCATCACCAACGCCGGTGTCACGCTCTGCTGGGGCCTCGGCGACGACGGACAGCTTGGCTTGGATCCGAGCGGACTTGGGCGCTGCGCAGTGCCGGACGAGCTCGCGGGCGCGGCGGGTGTGCCCAACGCTGCCGACGCCGCGTGCGCACTCGAGCCGGTCGTGGTGCCGAGCTTCGAAGGTGCCGTGCAGTTGGCGCTGGGCGACGCGCACACCTGCGCGCGCTTCGACGACGGACGCGTCGTCTGCGTCGGCCGCGGCAGCTCGGGGCAACTGGGGGCCGGTCAACCGAGCGCGTCGGCATTCGCGGCCGTCGAGGCGCTCGGAGAAGGCGCGAGCGATTTGGCGACCGGCAGCCGTCACACGTGCGCGGTCACGGCCGGGCGCGTGCGCTGCTGGGGCGACAACGCCGCCGGTCAGCTCGGCGTCGGCAGTGCGCCATTGGAGAAGTGTGGCGACGCTTGCCTCACCGTACCCACTCCGCTCGCTGATCTCCCCGATGCAAGCAGCCTCGCGCTCGGCGCGCGCTTCAGCTGTGCCAAGTTGAAAGACGGACACGTGCGCTGCTGGGGCGACGACTCATCCGGGCAGCTCGGCAATAGCTCATTCCCGAACGAGGCCTGCAAGCCGTCGATCGGCGCCGCATTTCCGTGCCTGAAGAGCCCCGCAGCAGCGGCCTACGGCTTGGACGAAGTGCTCGAGCTTCAGGCTGGGGCCGACCATGCCTGTGCGCTCGTGAAGGGTGAGCTGCGTTGTTGGGGCAGCTCGGATTCCGGACAGGGTTGGGGCAACAGCAGCGTCGCCTTCCCTTCGGCCATCTACGGGCTGAACTGAGAAAATCGTGTCGCGCGTGACGGATTGTGCGACGGCGACCAATCCCTTTGCATGCGCTCAATCGTCGGATGGACTGCGGTGTCGGGGCTGTTGGTTTTGGCCGGTTGCGGTGATGGCACGCAAACCGGGACTGCTGGAGGTGGGGGCAACGGTGACACAGGTGCGACAACCGACGCCGGCGCTGGGCCGGATGCGGGTGGCAGCAAGGGCTCGGGCAAAGCGGGCAGCAGCGGCACTGCGGCTTCAGCCGGCACAGTAACGGGCGAGGCCGGCGCGCCGCCGGTCGGCGCAGCCGGCGAAGCGACGGGCGGCATGACCAGCAACGAAGGCGGTACCCCGAGCGAGCTGGGCGGCACCAGCAACCAAGGCGGGACGAACCCCAACGGCGGCAGTCAGCCCCAAGGCGGTACGCGACCCCAAGGCGGCACCGACGCAAGCGGAGGCGAGCCGGCCGCGGGCGCACCAAACGGCAGCGCCGGAGCACCGGACTTGGGCGAGTGCGACGGCAAAGCCAACGGCACACCGTGCGGCGACCCCGCCGCAACCCAGTGCGACGGCGCAGACACCTGCAATCGCGGCGTCTGCGTTGCAAACCTCACGGACCCGGGCACGGTGTGCGGCAAGCCCGCGACCGAATGCGACGCCCCATCCGAGTGCAACGGCGCCGGCAAATGCGCGATCAAGTTCCTGCCGTCCGGCACGGCTTGCGGCTCGCAACAGGCCAGTAAATGTGACGCGGTCGACTCGTGTGACGGCGCCGGTAGCTGCGAACCGAACCTGGCCGACTTTGGCGCCCCCTGCGGCAGCATCCTGAACAACACCTGCAACAAGGCCGATTTCTGCGACGGCGACGGCGCGTGCGACAGCGGCCTAGTCGCCAAGGGGACCGCCTGCGGCAGCAACGCCGACACCGACTGCGACAACCCCGACACCTGCGATGGCAGCGGTGCCTGCGCGGTCAACCACGAAGCCGCCAGCAAGACCTGCGGCAGCAACGCCGACACCGACTGCGACAACCCCGACACCTGCGATGACGCGGGCGCTTGTCAGGCGAACCACGAAGCTTTGGGCAAGGCATGCGGCTCCGCCAACGCCAACACCTGCACGGCCGCCGACACCTGTTCGGCCGCTGGCGCGTGTCTGGCCAACAACACCGCCGACGCCACGAGCTGCGAAGACTGCGCGGCCGGCGTCGGCCAATGCAACGGCTGCAGCTCGGGCGCCTGCGCGAACTCGCCGCTGTGCCCGAATACCAGCTACCCGCTGACGACCAGTTACACCGCGAGCGTCGGCACCTCCGGCATCATGTTCGACATGAGCGCCGCCGAGGATTTGACGATCCGCGGTTTCGACGTGAACCTGGGCACCGGGCCGTTCACGGTCAGCGTCTACGTCACGACCAGCGCGACGACCTACGTCGGCTCCGACGCCAACGCCGCGAATTGGACGTTACTCAAGACCTACGCCAACGTCACCGGCACTGCAGCCGCTGGCCCCACCGCCCTGCCCGAAGATCTGGGGTACACGCTGGCCAAGGGCCAGAGCCGCGGCTTTTTCATCGTGTTGTCGACCGGCGCGGGCCTACGCGCCACGGCGGGCGTGAGTGCAGGCGTGGTGCGCGTGTCAGACGGTGTACTGCAAATCAAGGAAGGCATCTCCAAGAGCACCGGCGGCTTCGCGGGCGGCGCGGTTGCGCCCCGCGTTTTCAGCGGCAGCGTCCACTACAACCGCAGTATCACCACGGCGCTGGCCGGCGGCGGCGCGATCAACGGCGTGATGTTCGACGTCGACTCGACCACCGACGCGCGCGTGCGCGGCGTGCACGTCGTGCCGGCCACCACCGGCAGCTTCGACGTGCAGCTGTGGTATCGCAACGGCAGCTACGCCGGCCACGAGAACACGCAGGCTGATTGGCAGTTGATCGACTTCTACGCCAAGGTGCCGATGGTCGCCGACACGCCGTTGCGGCTGCCGATCGCGACCGACATGATCTTCAAAGCCGGCAGCACCCACGGCCTTTACGTCACGACCGAAGCAGCCGGCAACCTGCGCGCCGTCATCGGCAGCGCCGCCGGCACGCCGATCGTCACCGACGGGCGCCTGACGATCAAGGAAGGCGTCGGCAAGGCGTACAGCTTCGGCTCGACGTACCTGAACCGCCGCATCGACGCTACGTTCGAGTACGACTCGTGCCCCGCGCCCACCGCGCAGCAGCTGTACCTGTTCGATGGCGGTGGCAAAGCCGGTGCGCTGGGTGGGCGCAGCGGTGCCGACGCGGTGTGCCAAACGGCTGCGGCCGGTTTCGGCGGACTCGGTATGACGAGCGTCCGCGGTTTCCTGTCGGTCAGCGCGACCGACGAGGTGCGCGACATGCCCGTCAACTACG
The DNA here is from genome assembly GCA_038252755.1 of Polyangiales bacterium. GTDB lineage: Bacteria > Myxococcota_A > Polyangia > Polyangiales > Polyangiaceae > PMG-095. The sequence goes on from JBBSAB010000103.1 coordinate 10,700, forward strand.
GCTTCCCGACCGGCGTGCCGATCAAAGGCCCGACCGGCACCAAAGTCGCCGACGACTGGGCCGATCTGCTCGATGGCTCGCTCGATGCCTCACTGTCTTCAGCTCAGGTCACGGTCGCGAGCTTCTACTACACCGGCTCCGGCAGCGACGGCGCGCTCGATGCCCACAACTGCACGGGCTGGACCGATGGCGCGACCACCTTCGACGGCCACTACGGCATCCCGGCCTCGACGAGCACGACTTGGATCGCGCAAAGCGACGCCACGTGTGGCCTCGCCGCATACCACCTGCTGTGCGTTGGCTGGTGAGGTCGAGCGCCTACGGCTTGCAGTTCGCGCCGCCGGCGATGAAGGTCGAGACGGCGCGGAGATCATCGATCGTGAGCAACGGCCGTGTACCGCCGACGGGCGTGCGCGGCATCGGTTCGCCACGCACGAACCACTCGCGCAGTCGCTCGAGCTCTTCGGGGGCGGGCCTGACCGAGTCGCCTTTGGCCAGCGGCAAGAAGGCGTGCGTCGAGGCAGCTTCCCCGACGCAATGTGGCTCCCGTCCGTCAGACCACGCCGGACAGTAGTTGTCGCCGCCCAGCAGCAGCTTGAACATCAAGTAGCTGCCCCCCGGACTACGCGGGTCCACCAGCGACAGCCGCACGCCGAAGCGCGCGCCTTTGACGTCAGGTGCGCCACCAGACCGATCGCCGAGCTCGGTCTCATGGGCGACCTTGTTGATCGCAGTGGCCAGGATATCGGCGGGGCTGTCGAGCCAGAGGCCGTACGGCGCCTCGCCCAGGTCGACGTTCTTGGCGCCGTCCTTGAAGCTGTGCCCGACGCGTTGATGGCACTGACTGCCGGTGCAGTTGTCCTTGAAGACGTTCCCCACGATCTCAGTGCACGTGGGCACCGCTTCGACCGGCAGCTCGATCGGAGCATCGCCGGTCAGGAAGCTCATGTGCAGCGGTAGCTCGCCTTCGGCCAGCGGCGCACCGTCGAACGCACGGATCCCGAAGTCGTCTGCAGCCTCGGGCACCACCAGCTCCAAGGTGTAGAGCGTGTGCGGCTGAAACGCGTAGCCGCTCGGCAAGCGGTACTCGACCACGCGCTCGACCGGATCGTAGGTGACCTCCAACGCCGGCAAACCGACGCCAGTCTTGGGATCGCCCGTGAAGACGCGAATCGCCTGGCGACTAGTGGTGGTGGGTTCCAGGAACCGGTCGAAGCGAAACGTCAGCGTCGCGTTCGTCGGCACCGTGCAGTCAGGATCGGGGCCGACGCCGCAACCATCGCTCGGGAAAACCCCAACGAGGTGCACCGCCGGCCCGGTCGCGCTGGGTGGATCGGGCTTTGCCACGTCGCACCCCCCGAGCAAGAGCGCGAGGGGTAACGCTAGGCTTAGACTCAGCTTTCCGAATAGGTCGACAGCTGATCGCGGATGTTTTGCTCGCTGACGCCGGTGCGGATGTGATCCTTCAGGATATCCGCCAGAGTGATCAGGAGGTCGTCGACCCCCTTCTCCTCGATGATTTTGGAGAGCAACTGTCGGGCCTCGCGGCTGTCGTCTTCGCGGAGGAATTCCCGCACCTTGTCGACGGAGACATCCCCTTGAAAGTCCAACAACAGATTCTCGAACAGGTAGCGGACAAGCTCCTTCACGGAGGGCCTCCTCGAAGCATGAGCAAACGTAGCCCCAGCCGCTATACCCGCCAGCAGAAGCACTCGGCAAGCGCTTTGGCATCTGTTTGCAAGTTCGGCCGCAAATCAGCGACATTTAAGCAAATCCTGGTCGTTTGGCGCGTGGCAGGCGAGACACGGCCGGGGGTTCTGGCGGAGCGCCTGCTGGCAGCGGCTACGAAAACCCACGGGGTGCGGATTGACGCCCTGCCCGGCGCCCCCGAGGTGGGGCCCCCGGCCACCCACGTTTCGGGTGGCGTGGCACAGGGCGCAGTCGCGCTCTTGGTGGCAGCTCACGCAGGCGCTGAGGTTGCGTTGGGCCTCCCAGGCGTGGTGCGAGGGTGAGCGGGGGCCGTCGGTCCACAGCGACTTGGGCGGATGGAAGCGACCGCGACCGGCGAAGTTACCGACCGGTCCCGACATCGCTACGCCAGCGCGCTGGTGGCACGTCAGGCAGAAGGACTGCTGCTGGTGACAGCTGGTGCAGCGCGGGTTGTCTTGGCGCGCGGCGACGGGATGCTGGCTGATGAAGTCATTCGGGTGGATACGGCGCGGTCTGACGTTGCCGTCGTGGCAACCGACGCAGAACCGCTCTTGGTGGCAATTCGCGCAGAACTTGCTGTCGTCGCCGGCGACGAGCTTGTGGCGCTCGATGAAATCAGAGCCGTGGCCAGCGTCGTGCATCCACGGCGGCGGCAGCATCTTGCCGCTCTTGAACGTGGTCGTCAGCATGCCGTTCGGCTCGCTCAGGTGGCAGGTGGTGCAGGCGCCAGAAGCCTTTACGTGACCGGTCGCACCGGCGACGCTCTTAGCGGCGAGCGCCGCTTTGCTCGCCCCGGCATCGCTGGTGCCGAGCACGTGGCACGTCACGCACTCCTTCATCCGCGGCAGCTGGTCGCGCGTGGCGAGCGTGAGCTCCTCGACTTTGCCGTGGCAGCGCACGCACGGCATGCGCTGGCCAGTGACGTGCTTTTGATGATTGAAGCGCAAATTAGGCTGCGGCATGAGCACGCGCGCGACTATGTTAGGCCGTTTCGGATCGTAGCCTACGTGGCAGAAGTTACATTGGCCGAGCGGGCGCGGCTCGTCGGTCGTGACCGCTGTGAGCTTGCGGTGATTGGTGCCGTGGCAACCGTCACAGCGCGTAGCTGGCGGCAGTAACGAGTCGGCTGACTTTTGGCTGCTCTTGGCGGTGCTGTGGCAGGTGCCGCAGCCGATGCCGAGCTGCTTGACATGCTTCTGATGATTGAAGCGCAACGGTAAGGTCTGCTCCGGGAACACCACCGGGCTCGGCCCCTCGTCGTCGGGGGAAGCGCCGGGCGGACGCCACGCATCCGGCGCGTCGAAACCAGCGGAGAGCGCGGCGCTGGCGACCGGCGCCGCCCTGGGGCCGGCCAGCGCCGGAGCGCTTCCGCACCAGGCCACGAAAGCCGCCAGCAGCGTCAAGAGCAGCAGCAGGTCCGCGCGGCTTTTCATTTCAACACCGTCAGATCGAGCGTGAGCAGGGCGCGAAACCGTTGGCCGACGACGCGGTTCATCTCGTGCTCCAGCTCGAGTCCGACGCGCGAGCGGGCGAAGAAATTAGGTCCGGGCGTGAGCCCCGCGCCGACCACGTAGCCGAAGCTGGTCGCGTCGCGATCGGGCCGCAGCGCGTCAGACCAATCCCATAGCGAGAGCACGCACATGCCGTCGTAGCGGGCGCTGAAGCGACGCCGACCGCTGACATCCGCGCCCAGCCGGTGGCCGCGTTGACCGGTTTCGCCACCGCCGCGCACGGCGAGGCTGCCGCGACCGTAGTCATAGCGAGCGCCCGCATCGACCGAGACGTCGTACAGCCGCCCGGTCTTCGTGACGTCCGGGTTGCTCAGGTAGCTCGAGGTCAGGCCTTCGGTTTCGAACCAACGCACGCCGCCGGAAAGCGTCGCCGACAGGCGACGCGAAAAACGTACGTCGCCGCGAGCGAGCGCGCTGGTCATCGGCGAGTGCGAGAACCAATTGAAGATCGAGTCGCCGTCGAACGTTGGCGTGTAGCGCTCGAAACGTGCGCCAGCGGTAACCTTCGACGTCAAGTAGGCGTCGGCGTTGACCGCGTACTGGCTGAAGATCTGGTTGTAAAAGTCGTAGACGACCGAGCCGTCCAGCGCGCCGACCGAGGTCGAATCGGCGCGCAGCGAGTAACCGATGCGCTCGCTCGACGTGCGACTCCCCGAAAGAAAAAACTGCCCGGCGCCGCGATCGAGGAACGGAGACACGTTCACGGTGTCGCGGTTGATCACCTTCCGGTAGCTGAGGCGTGAATGCAGGAGGCCGAAACCAGACGCCTCGACCGCCAGCCCTGCCGCGGGCGCCACCTTCGACTCATCGAGAAACAACGGGTAATAGCTGGCGTCGTAGCCGTTGCGATCACCCCGGTAGACGCCCTGTGATTCGAAGCGGCGCGTGCCCAAGTACGGCAGCCCGCCGCCGCGCTGTTCGAGCCCCGCGTAGGCTTCGAACAGCAGGTTGGCCGGCGTGCTGAGCGTGACCAGGCCACCGTCGAACGACCAGAAGCCAAGCGTGTCGAACACGTACTGGCGACCGACGCGAAAGCCGAGGTAGCCGTCAAGGTAACGTTGCCCTTCCAGGTACGCGTACATCAGGTCGAGCGGCGCTTCCTGTAGACCTGGAATGTAGTTCGGACTGCCGAGCGAGCGCTCCGCCGAGCTCTGCCCGAAGTCGGCGTCGAGTCGCATCCGCGATTGGAAGCTCAGCCGCGGGCCGCGCGGATCCTGCTCGCCCTGGATGTTCCAGACCGAGAGGCCGAGCGTCTCGGTGTAGCGGCGACGCCGCACTTCCGGATCGCCCCACGGGCTCGACAGCACGTAGTACTGCGCCGCGATCGACGCGTCGACTTCGGTCTCGTAGGCGCGCGCGGGCCGCGTCCAGCAAGCGAGGCCCGCCACAGCCCCGAGCAACCAAAGGTTTACAGCGCGCGCTCTCATGCCGGTCGCGCCCCTGACGCTACCACGGCACACACCGTCTGGCGTCGCCATCCTGAACGAGAGACGAGGCAACAGCAAGGCGGGAAGGCGGGAAGATCTTGTTGCTCGAGCGGGCAACCGCGGCCGAGTCGCTGACCCAGTTGCGTCGAGCTACCCGCACCACCGACAACAGAAATCTCGTTCAGGCCTTCTCGCCTTCCCGCCTTCCTGTTGTTTTGCTCCGCTGAGAGCGCGGCCGGATGGTTAGCGGCCGAGCGCTTCGGCGCGATTGACGATACGCGGGGTCAGGAAGATCACCAGCTCGCCGCGGCTGTCGCTGGCACGGCGACGCTGGAACAGCAGGCCGATCAGCGGGATGTCGCCAAAGAACGGCACTTGGTCCAAGTTTCGGCCCGTGTTGCGGGTGAAGATACCGCCGATGACCGCGGTGTGACCGTCGAGCACCAACAGATCGGTCTCGGCCTCACGCTTCAGGATGGTTGGATCACCGCGGGCAGACGTTTGGTTGAAGTCCGGCTCGTCGCGGTTGATCTTGACGTGCATGGCGACGCTGCCGTCAGCCGTCACGTGAGGCTTGACCAAGAGCTGCAGCTTGGCTTCTTGGAAGGTCGTCTGTACGCCCTGCGCGCTGACCTGTGAGAACGGAATCAACGTGCCCTGTGAGATGCGCGCCTCACGATTGTCGAGCGTCAAAATACGCGGGCTCGAGAGGATGCGCAGCATACCGTTTGACTCAGCCGCCGATAGGCGCACGGCAAGGTTGATCGTGTTGTCGATCGAGCCGAACGTCAGACCGAGCGCACCACCGCGACCGGTACCGACGGCGGCCGGCAAGTTGACGGCGAAGTTCGGGTTCGCGACGGTGTTGCTGAAAGGACTCAGACCAGCGGTCGGAGTATTGCCGTCGCTGGCACCGCCCGCGACGCCGACAGCGTTCGGAAACGCCAAACCAGTCGGGTTGCCGGTGGCCGCCGAGAACGTGGCGTCACCACCCCACTGGATACCAACGTCACGCACGTAAGTGCTGGTGGCTTCGACGATCCGCGCCTCGACCAGCACCTGCGGCGTCTGAGTATCGAGCGAGCGCGTCAGCTCCTCGATTTGATTCAAATTTCCGGCGATATCACGCACGATCATCACGTTCGTGCGGTCGTCGACGGCGATCGAGCCGCGCTCTGAGAGCAACGGACGGGCGCGTTCTTGAAGGTCGGCGGCCTGCGCGTAGCTGACCGGGATCAACCGCGTCTCGATCGGCGCCAGTGACACTTCCTGCTTACGCCGCGCGATTTGCATCTCGCGTTCTTTCTCGAGGTCGGCGAGCGGCGCGACGCGAATCATGTTCGCTTGTCGCACCATGCCCAGGCTCTTGGACTGCAGCACGATATCGAGCGCCTGATCCCAGGGCACGTTTCGCATGCGAATCGTGACCGACCCGGTCACGTTGTCGGCGGTCACGATATTGACCTGACCGACGTCCGCCAACAGCCGCAACACGTTGTGCACGTCGGCGTCTTTGAGATCGAGATCGATGCGGCGACCCGAGAATGCGCGTTTCTGATCCTGAGCTTGACCGAGTACGTTCGGACCAAAGGCGCCCGCTTGCGCGCCGTCCGTGCGCGCCTCAACTGCCTCCGGCTCGAAGCCAGCGACGACGTCCTCGACGCCGGTCATCGCGCTCTCGACGTGAACCGTGCGTGTGCGGCGCGCGCTGCCACCATCCGCGGCGACACCCGTGACCGTCGAAGGCTCACGAGCGCCTTTCTTCACGAAGGTCCACACCATGCTCGAGCCGCGGCGCGAGACACGCGTATCCACCTCGGAGCGCGTGTCGACGTCGACGACGACGCCGGATTTGTCATCACCGCGCGAATAGCTCGAGACGGTGCCTAGCTTGCCGCCGAACGCCGACACATCGAGCGTGCGCGAGAGTTCTTCGCTGAGCTTGCTGCAGGCCAGGGTCAGGGTGCGTCGGCCGTTGCCGCGTGAGGCCTCTTTGGCGTCGCCGGGCTGGCTCAGGTCGATCACGACCTCGTCGCGGTCGGCTGCGTGCTGAAAGCGCACGTCGAGGACCTTGCACGGCTCGTTGGCCGACGGCGCGCGCTTCTCGACGACGGCCCTCGGCACCGCCTCGATGTTGCCATCCTTGCCCGGAGCCACGGCGACGACCAAGTCGTTGCCATCGACCGCAACCGCGAAATGCGAGGCTTCGAGCAGCGTGAGCAGCAGGCGCGTGGTCCGGCCGTTAGCCCCGGCGAACGACTGCACCATGACGCCGCCCACCACACCGACCTTGTCGAGCAGGGCGCTAGGAACGCCCTTCAAGGAAGATGAGGGCACGTCGACCACCAGCCGCGTGGCGCCGCGTTCGAGGCGCGCGGTGAACGTCGGCGGTTCACTGAAGGTCATGCGCAACCGGGCAGCCCCGGCCTGATCCGCAGCTTTCAGCTCCAAGTGGGTAGCTACCCGCTCGGGCGCGGCCGCGAGCGCGATGCTGGAAAGGGCCGTCAGCGACAAGGCCAGCGAGCATGTCCTGCCGAAACGAGTCGAAAGCGAGCTCATACTGGGGCTCCAGAAGTCGAAAGAATCAGTAAATCAGGCAAATTCGGCCTCATTCAGCGTGCGTTCAAACAGCGTAGCGGCCTTTTATAAAGACGAACAAATTTGCTGGGATTGGCTCCGAGCTCCGAGCTCCGAGACGAGAGCGCGCAGGGCTTCGCCTGCCCAGCTCGCAGCTCGCAGCTCCCAGCTACTTACCGGCGACGTCGGAGCCTTCGGGACGCAGCGGGATGACGCGCGTCGCGGAGGGGACGTCAGGGTTCGACGGATCTTCACGGATCAGGACGATGTCGCCATCGCGGATGCGATCGACACGCCAGTTGATTTCATAGCTGGCGCCCGTGCGACCTGCGGCCTGAACGATGTCGGCCTTGCCTACGAATTGGCCGCGCTGGACGACGTGACCCATGCCGCCCGGATCGACAAGCATGGCGCGGGCGGGCTCGGCGCGCGTCACGATGCCGATCAGCTTCAGCTCGTCGATCGCGAACTGTGACAGCACGACCTCGCGCTGCGACTTCGCGGCGCCCTTGTTTTCGTCTTTGAAAGCGGCTGCAAACGAGCGGAACGGATCGCGGCTGCGTTCGCTCTCGGTGAACTCGGCCTCCACGATGTCGAACTTGGGCGCAGGCGCGACTTCAACGGCCGCGCTCGACGCCGATGGCGCAACTTTGGCTCCCGCCTTGGCTCCCGCCTTGGGCGCCGCCGGAGCCACGCCCTTAGCGCTAGCTGCGGGCGTCGCCGCTGACTTGTCGTCCCCGCAGCCAGCCAAAAATAGTGGCAGCGCGAGCCCGAGCCCCAGCAAGACTTGGTACTTCATGGCGTGCCCGCCTTGGCGCCGCGCTTGTCAGCAGTGACGGCGGCCTGTCCCTCGGGCTTGGCGCGAAACGCCGTCGCCAGCGCGTCGACCTTGACCATGGTGTCCTCGCCATCGGCCTTGGGATCGGTGAGCGAGATATTCTCCATGTTGATCACGCGGTCGAGCTGACCGACGCCGTTGAAGAACTTCGCGACCTGATGGTAGCGACCCTTGAGCGAAAGCTTCATCGGCACGCGCGAGTAGAACTGGTCGGGCTCTTCCGGCAGCGGAGACCATGCGGTCAACGCGACACCAGCGACGTTGGCCACGTTCTGTAGCGCGCTCAGGAATGCCGGGTATTCGGTGTCAATCGGCAGAATTTTCACCAGCTCACGTTGGCGTTGCTGGCGGTCGCTCAGCTCAGCCAAGTCCTTCTGGTAGGAAAACTCGTTCTGACGGGCGGTCGAGAGCTCGCCGCGCAGCCGCCCTTCGGTGTTCTGCTCGGCCGTGATCGAGCTGGCCAAATCACCGTAGAAAACCACGAAATAGGCGACGCCGGTCAACACGACGAGCAGCGCGCCGACACCCGCCTTGGCGAGCGCAGGCAATTTGGCAAGGACTGAGTCACCGCGGGCCACTAGTACCTCACCTTCGCTTCAATCGAGAACTTGACGGACTCGGCGTCACGCGTCGCCGGCAGCAGCCTCACGTCGTAAAAGTAGCTCGAGAGATTGAGCCGCCGTGCCAGCTCGCTGACGTCCTCGGCATCGCGCGCACTACCGTCGATCTTGAGCTTGCGCTGCAACTCGACATAGCCGGTGATCCACAGCCGCCGCGAGTCCCAATTCGGGTTGAACACCGACAACGGGTTGTCGCGACGCAGCTGCGCCAAGCGATCCGGATCGACGCTGGGCCCACGACCCGGCGTCAGGATCCGCGCCAGCTCCATCAAGATCGCGGTCGGCCCGGAGCGAGCGCTCTGCAGCTTCTGAATCGCCGTTTCGCGCGCACGCAGCAAGGCCAGATCCGCCTTCACCTGGTTGTGGTTGACGACGTTCTTCTTCGCTTGTTCAATCTGCGACGTTAGCTCGGCGTTCTTGCGTCGCTGCTGGGTCAGCTCCTCGGCCTTGAAGCTGTGCAGCACGAACAGCGCCGCGACCTCGGCCAAGATCACCACCATCACGACGGCCAACCAAACCTGGCTGCCTTCGGAGCGTTCGGCCCGTTTTTTCTGGGCCAGTAGGTTGATGCGAATCATGCGCGCACCTCGCGTTCCTTGCGCAGCGACAGGCCAAGCGCGACCGGCAGCTGCGCGGCGCGCTGCTGCACGAGCTGTGGGCTGACCTCCTTGGCCTCGATCGACACGCGCTCGGTCGCCGGCCAAGTCTCCACCGAGACGCGCGCACGGCGCTCGATCGATTGAGCCAGCGACACCAAGTTCGCCGAGCCACCGGTGATGTAGATCTTGGCGATCTCGCCCTCACCGCTGGTCGCCATGAAAAAGTCGAGGCTGCGCTGGATCTCCGCCGCGATCGAATCGGTGACGGCCTCGATCACCTGCACCACCTGGTGCGGCACCATGCCGGGCCGACTCGGGTCGTCGGGGTTGGCGGCGCCGCCGCACTTGTAGGCTTCGGCCTGGTCGTGTGGCACGCCGAGCTGCTTCTGGATCTCTTCGGTAATGACGTTGCCGCCGTTGGCGATTTCGCGCGTGAAGGCGCTGACGCCGTTGGCGATGATGTTGAGCGACGACAGGCTCGCGCCGACGTTGATCACCGCGATCGTCTTGTCGGCCGGCAGCCCGCGCGAGTATTCGAACAGATTTTGCACCGTAAACGCGTCGATGTCGCAGATGATCGGCTTCAGCTTGGCGTTGCGGGCAAGGTTCGCGTACTCCTCGATCTGGTCGCGCTTGGCCGCCACCAGCAACAGATCCATCTGGCTGGCCTCGGGCCGCTTCCGGAGAACCTGGTAGTCGACGCGCACGTCCTTGATGTCGAACGGGATGTGCTGCTCGGCTTCCCACTGAATCTGCTCGGCAAGCTCGGCGTCGGTCATCATCGGCACGGAAATCTTGCGGATGATGACGCTCTGGCCGGAGACGGAGAGCGCGCACTCTTTCTGTTTGATCTTGGCGTCGTGGAAGACCTTGGCCAGCGCCTCGGTCACCGCGCCAGCATCCATGACCTGCCCGTCGACGATCACCGAAGGCGCTAGGGGGACGTACCCGAAGCGCAAAAGGCCGATGCCTTTCTTCGTGTCTTTGACTTGGCAGACCTTGATCGAAGCCGAGCCGATGTCGACTCCAACCAGGTTCTTTCCTTCGCCCATGATGTGGCTCTCGCGAGACTTTCGTCGTGGCGCGTGGTGTCGCGCTCACAAAGTCTCGCATCCCGTCTGATGGACAGCCAAAAAACCCGCTTACGCGGCGGCGCGTCCGAGGCCCCGCCCTGTTGCAGTCGGCTCGTGTCGGGACATGCATCTCATGTCGGTATCTGAACGAGACACCCGTCGGGTCAGGCCGCACCCTCCCCATTTGCAAAGATAACAATATGATTTTATTCGATAATATTTAATTTCAGCGATCTTGTGGGTCCGACCTGACCCCCTGGGGGTCCGTCTCACTCCGGCACGTATGTCCGTCAAATCGTTGGCGTCAGGGGTGGCAAGGCCTTGCCGAAATTAAGGGGCCGGGTCTGCGATGACCCGGAAACAAGGGGCCTTAAGTCGGGAAACCTCGCAAATTGCGCCGGTTTTGCTGGTGGCACGACCGCTGCAATGGCTCCGAACGCACCCCAACGGAGATTGCCCCCATGGACACCGTCGCTCAAATCGCCGACTTCACGGATCTCGAGCTCGAGCTCAACACTGCGGCTGAGCCCGTGACCCGCAAGGGCAAGAAGACCGCAGCCGCCGCAGCTCGCCCCAGCATGGGCCCGCGCCCGGCGCGCCGCCACGAGGCTCGCGCGGTCCACCAAGCGCGCCGCCCGGCGTCGATCATGCCAGCCGCGCTCGTCGCGCCCAGCAAGGGCCCGCGTATGTCTAAGGAGAAGCGCGCTCGGATGGACGCCCGCCGCGCCCAGCGCTTGCTCGAAGAGTTCACGCCCCTGGTGCGCAAAATCGCCGGTGGCTTCCAGCGCAAACTGCCGCGCAACGTACTGCGCGAGGACCTAATTGCCGCCGGCATGAGCGGCCTGTGGGATGCCATCCGTCGTCACCCCGACGGCGGCGACGATAGCTTCGAGTGGTACGTCCGGGTCCGCATCCGCGGCGCCATCTTGGACGAGCTGCGCGCGCAAGATTGGCTGCCGCGCCGTGCCCGCGCCGCTGCCGAAGCCAACGCCGGTACCGACGCCTATGTGCCGCCGCCCTCGGTAGTGCGCATCGACGACGTCAGCGAGTGGGAGCAGAACCGCTGCTTGGCCGACGCCTCGAGCAGCGAGTCGGCCGTCGCCGCCAAGTTCACGCAGGAGACGCTGGCCAAGGCTGTCGACCTCTTGCCCGAGCGCGAGCGCCACATCGTCTCTTCTCACTACTTCCGCGGTGTGAAGTTCAAGGACCTCGGCGCCGAGCTCGGCGTCTCCGAGCCGCGCATCTCGCAACTACACTCGCGTGCGATTGCGCGTCTCAAAGAGCTGATGGCCGACGCGGCTTAGTTTGGGCTTGGTTCTTGTTCTCCTCCGCACGTTGCTGTTGAGCGCCTCGCGATGCTTTTTTCCTGATACGCAATCGGCGCTCGGCCTCGCCGAGTTTCGTTCACTCCGGTCCTCTGTGGCAGATCGTGATCTGCTCTCGCCAAAGTCGGTTGAGGTGGTTCTGGCTCGCGCTTTGCGCGAGCTCACATTGTTCAGCAACCGTGGCGCTCGAGACGCGAGCAAGCCATACGGTTCAACGCCTTAGTTCGTTACGTTACTCCTCCAATCCCGCATCCCCCGAAGCGCCCGGTGTCCCCACCGCCGGGCGTTTCACTTTTGTCAGCCAGCGACGGGGGGTGGCGGCGTCGAGCGGATGTTCGATCTGAGCAACGCCTTCGTCAGGGCCTTGATGACGGATTGCGTGTCGTCGGATTTGGGGTCGACGAGTGCGAGGACGAGTGCGCCGGAGAGGGAGCTCCATTCTTCGGCGAGCGCGGGGCCGCCGAAGACGGCGCTCGGGATGCGGAACTTGAGCGGCAAGAGCACCTTGGACAGGCGTTCGACGGCATTGCTCGAGTAGTGCGCGCCGGCCGTAAAGTCGTCGGTCAAGACCAGCGCGTCCAGAGCCGGCACCAGCTCCTCGAGCGCGGCTCCGTCCTTGCCGTCACCCGCCCACGGGTCATCGGGAAACACCTGGAAGACCAGGCTCGTGCGATAGCCCATCTTAGCCGACTACTCGCTGGGTGCGTCGAGCAGCTTCCGCACCCTGGCCAGCCGGAATGCCTTCGCCGTCGCCGGCGACCGTGATCACGACGTACGGCCCCGCGCCGAGGTCGGGGTGGCGGCGAGCGTCAGCCGGATCGAGCACGACGTCGCTCGTTCGCAGTGTCACGCGACCACGGCGCGGCACGGCTAGCCCGGCTGGTCTTACTTTACGAGGCTCTTACAGCCGAGCTCGACGCGCAGCCTGCTGGCACCCGAGCCGCTCGAATCGGCGCGCTCGCACGACGACTTGCACATGTCGAGGCGCGTCGGAGCGCCCTTCGCGGGATCGATGTCGTAGTACCAGCCACCAGCGCTCGTGCAGTGGGCTGGGCCGGAGACGTGAGGCAAAGCGACACGACCCTTGCTGGTGTCGACCACCACGTTGACGGCGTCGTAGTCGAGGTGTTCACCGGTTGGCGGCGCAGGTACCGCCAGATCGCACGCGACCAGACGGGTGGCGGCCGCGCCGAGCGCGTCGCTCAACTGATGAGCAAAATCAGCGTGTGGGTCGATGACCAGCGAACGCGCCGTGCCGCCCGCGACCGCGATCGCATCGAAGCCGGACAGGTCGTCGTTGTCGAGCGAGCGTGAAGCCACCACCAGCGTGCGAACGTGCCCCGGGCCCTCGAGCGCGGCCTTCGCCATGGCGGCGATGGCGGCGGTGGCGGTCGGCGCGCAAAGCGTCGGCAAGCCATCGGTCGCGAGCACGACGACGACCGAGCGTGCAACGTGGTCGAGCGCGTAGCTCACTGCCAGGTCCAGCGCGGCGCTCAGCGCTGGCGCCGTGGGGGTTTGCCCATGCGGGGTGACGGCTTCGAGTCGAGCCAACGCGCCGCTGGCCATTTGCGTCACATCGCTGATCGGCATGGCCGCGCTGCGATAGCGCTCGGCCGAGCACGCTGCCGTCGAGTCGGTCGACACCGGGAACAGCGACAGGCCGAAACCCATACCGCTCGGCGCATGCTCGAGGAAGTCGCGAAACCCGGCTTTCGTGGCGTACCACTTGGAAACGCCGGTGAGCGTCGCATCACCCATCGAGCCAGAACCGTCGACGACTGCCAACAGATCGACCGGCAACGTAGCGGCCTCGACGCTGACCCCGACGCAAGCGTCCATCTGCGAAGCGTCACCGAGATTCAGCGTGTCGTCAGGCGCGGCGGTGGCGGCAGCGTCCGCGGGAGCCGGATGCTCGTCGGCCTGACCGCAAGCTACCGCCCCCAGCAGCAGCGCGGCGAGCGCGACTTGCGAGCCCCGCGAAAACCTAGAAGCGTGCGACGGACACAATACATAGAAGGTACGGCACCTGCCGCCCCCCGCTAAGTACCAACCATCGAGTTGGTGTCGATTTTATTGGCGTTCCGGCTGTACTGCCCGAGGCACGCTTCCAGCTCGTGAAAACTACGGGAAAATCTCGCGTTCCTCGTACACCTTCTTTAGGCGCTCGAGTGCGACACCGTAGCAGGCAATCCGATAGTCACACTTATGTAGCTCCGCAAATTGCTGCATGCGGTCGTAGGCTTCAATCATCGCGCGCTCCAGCCGTTCGTCGACTTCTTCGATCGTCCAGGTCTCGCTGCGCTTGTTTTGCACCCACTCGTAGTAACTCACGGTCACGCCGCCGGCGTTGGCCAGCACGTCGGGCAACACCTCGATGTTACGGCGACGCAGGATGACTTCGCCTTCGGGTGAGCACGGGCCGTTGGCGCCCTCGGCGACGAGCGTGACTTGCAACGCTTCGGCCTCACCGGGCCCGACTTGGTTTTCGAGCGCGGCCGGGATGAAGATGTCGGCGGCGCTGCCGAAGAACTGCTCGCGCGTGATCGCGGTGCCGTTGGCGTAGCCGGCGATCGAACCGTTCTTGGCCACGTACTGCTGCAGCCGGTGCGCATTGAAGCCTTCCGGGTTCGTCAGGTAACCGGTGTGATCACCGACGGCGACCAAGGAAACGCCCAGGTGGCTGAGCAAGACGGCGGCGTTCGAGCCGACGTTGCCGAAGCCCTGAACCATCAGCTTTTTCCCCTTCAAATCGAAGCGGTTGTGCTTGGCCCATTGGATCACGCAGTGCACGAGACCTTGGCCGGTGGCCTTTTCGCGGCCGACGGTGCCGCCGCTGGCGATTGGCTTACCGGTGACGACCCCCTGTACGTCTTGCTTGCTGACGATGCCGACCGTGTTCATGTACGTGTCGACCGCCCAGGCCATGACCTGCGCGTTCGTGCCCACGTCGGGCGCCGGGATGTCGTAGTCGGGGCCGATGTTGTTGCCGAGCGCGTGGAAGAAGCGGCGCGTGATGCGGCTCAGCTCTTTGCGTGACACGTCACGCGGGTTGAACTTGATGCCGCCCTTGGCGCCGCCGTACGGCAGGTTCATCAGCGAGCACTTCCACGTCATCATCGCGGCCAGCGCCTTGAAGTCGTCGAGCCCCGCGGACTCGTGGTAACGCATGCCACCCTTGTACGGGCCGAGCAGGTTCGAGTGCTGGATGCGGTAGCCCTTGAAGACTCGGTACTCGCCGCTATCCATCAACACCGGAAAGTTGACGATGATCTCGTTCTTGGGTTGCGCCAGGATTGCGCGCACGTGCTCGGGCAGGTCCACCAGCTTGGCTGCCTGGTCGAGGTAGCCCTGAATGACCCGGAAGAACTCGTACTTCTCAGCCACCGGAACCAGGCTCCGTCGCGACTCGCTCGGCGTGCTCGGGGGAGCGGAATTCATGCCGTCCATCATCCCAGGTACGACCTCTGGCGGCAAAAAGTAACGCAGCCGAAACGACCACCAACACCGACACTGGCGCTGCGTGAGACCAGAATTCGGGGTTGTGGGCGGCGCCACGCAGCAACGGCACCACCAAGGTAACGCTAGCGTAGCAGCCGAGCGCGAGCAGCGGCGGGCGGTTTCCCCAGGCGCGGCGGGATTTTCCGGGGATCCCCGCCCGGCTCGAGAGCCAAAGTTGAACCGTCAGACATAGCGCCAGCAAACCCGCTAGGTAGATGAAGATGCCGATCAGGCGGTGAACACTTTGGAACGTAAGGCCCGTCACCCGCGCCGCCAAGTGCGCAACGGCGACTGAAAGCCCGATCCGCAATGCGTTGACCACCAGCGTCGTCAGGTACGCGAGCCCGACCGACGCCGCGAACCACCGCGCGCGCTTCCGCCAGGTATCGAAGTCACCCGAGAAGCCGAGCACCAGCGACAACAGCGCCACGATCAGAAAGTTAACGCCGGCGCAGGCCGGTGAAATCAACACCGCTTGTTCGCGGCTCAGGTACCCCTGCCCGGCTTGGAACGCGAACTCACCGGCCACGAACAGCGAAGTAAGCCAAGTCGTCGGCGCCAAGATCCAGCGCAGCTCCTCTGCCGAAGCCTGGCTGTAGTGATGTTTCACGAGCCAGGCGAGCGCGAGCGCCACGACCCCGAAGGCGTGGCGCGCGGCCCGGTCGCGCAGGCTCGGTTTCATTGCAAGAGCTCCGAGCGGCGCGGCTGGGCGGCGCGCGAGGCGAGCACCAGCCCCACGAGCGCGAGCAGCAGCCAAAGCTCCGGTTCGTCCGCGCCATCGCCGCTCGGCCCGACTGCGCTGTTCGAGACACCAGCCGGCAAAGGCAGCGGCTGGTTAACGTTGGTAGCCGAACCGCCCGGGTTGACGACCTTGCGCGCCACGGCGACGAACGACGTGTAGTCGGTGAGCAAGTTGTACTTCAAGCCGAGCGCGGTGATTTCGTTCTTGGCCAGCGCCGTCGGCTCCGCAAAGCCGAAGTCGCCGAGCGTCGCCACTCGACTCCGCGCCCACAAGAACGACAACGCGCGCTGCTCGGGCCGTGATTTCACCTGGCTCACGTCGAAGCGCTGCGCGAAGCCGCCCTTGCCGGTGAGGCCGCTCAAGTTGACGAAGCCCTTCGCGTCGCCACGGTATTTGCCTTGAATCACGATCGGGCGCTCCGCCAACACGTCGGGGAACGCCTTCGGTTCGACGTCGTAGGCATCGAAGCCTTCGTAGCCGACCTTCACGTCGGTCAAGACGGGCGTCTTCACATAGTCACGCAGGCGTTCGGCGGTGGCGTTGGCCTGCCCCGGATCCGTCACGACGAACGGCTCGCCGGCGCCGGCTTTGGCGACGCCTTCAATCAAGAAGCGGTTCACGCTGCTACCGATGCCAAACGCGAACACGTTAGCGTCGGACAGTTTGTTGCGCACCAGATCGATCGCACCGCGATCTTGTCCAATGTAGCCATCGGTCACGATCAAGAAGCTACGCGACAAGCCGTCGCTCTTCGACAACGAGAACGCTTGCTCGAGCGCCGGCAAAAGCTCGGTACCGCCGCCGCCATTCTGATCGTCGATGAAGCGCGTTGCCAACGCAACATTCGCAGCCGTCGCCGGCAGCGAATGCTCGGCCAGCAGTGCCGTTGCACCCGAGAACAACAGCACGTTGAACTTGTCGGTCGCGCGCAGCCCGCCTATCAGCTCGCGCAGCAGCTTTTTGGTCGTCTCGAGCGGAAAGCCCATCATGCTGCCCGACACGTCGACGATGAACACGTACTCACGCGGTGGGATCAGCTCGTTCGGGACGCGCTTCGGCGGCTCGACCTGCAGCAAGAAGAACTTCTCGCCGCCGGAATCGAACAGCGAAAGCCCGGATTGAATCGCGTCGCCCGCCAACCGATAGCGCAAAATGAAGTCGCGGTTACCGCCGGCGCGCTCGCTCGGCGCGACGGCGAAATGACGTAGTCCAGGGTTATCGACACTGCTGGTGATGCTGTGCGAAGGGCTCTCCAGCGACTGCAACGGAATCGGCGTAGAGACGCTGCCGCTCAGCTCGAACGTGTAGCTCGGCGCGCCACCGGCCGGCGTGTACGGGCTGGCGATGAACTTGTCCTGCGGTTTGGCCGAGGCTTCCGGCTGATTCGAATAGCGCGGGCCGACAACGGTCGGGTAGTCGAGCTCGTAGACGCCGCCGGTCGGCACCAACAGCTCGCTGTAACGCAGGCTCACTTCCAGGTGGTCGCCCGGCATCACGTTGGCGACCTTCATCGTGAACACGTTCGGGCGTGATTGCTCGAGCAGGCTGGCGCTCTTGCCCTCCTGCTTCGCTGCCTCGAACACCTGCGCGGCTTGCCGCTTCTCCTTGATCTGCGCTTCGATGATTTGGTCGCGCACCTGCATGCGCATGCCGTGCACCGCCGCGCGCGTCGACGCCGGGAAAACATACTGCGCGTTGATCGGCTTTTTGCCAGCGTTCTTGTACGCCTGCGTTACCGTGACCTCGGCGATCACGCCCGTCACCTGTACGTCGACCTTCGTCGACTCCAGCGGCAACGCCTCGACGTTCGGATCCGCGCCCTCGACCACGAAGTACGGCGACAAAGTCTTATCGGTATCCGACGCCTCCGCCGACGCCTGCGCAGCGCGCGGCACTAAGCAAACACCCGCCAACGCGACACCCGAAATCCAACCCCGCGCCAAACCAACCAAACGACTGAGCTGCGACATGCCCCCCCCATTGCACCCGCCGTGCGCAGCATCCGACGCGCAATTCCCCCGCAAGTTCCGCAATTCCCGCGGCCCCCGGCGTGTCCCGCCCGCCACGCCTCGCGTCCCGCCCGCCACGGCATGCGTCCGCGCTCGGGTCCATAGACCGGCGCACGCCAAGCTCCAGCTCGAATCGCAGAAACTGCCGTATCGTCCCCATCGTCCCCAGGCCCAACCATCCGTTTCGACCACAACCTCGTCACTCGAGATTCACAGCGAGCCGGGGAGTCGGCTGGGCAGGGCTCTCATCTCGGTTGGCTGCCGAAATGCGGCCCGCTTGCAGAAGCTCTTGTAACGGTGGTCGGTAGATTTGGGGGCGCGTGCGTGCAACCCCCAGCGTTGGCGCGGGCGGCTCGCGGGGGCCGCGTGGCGCGTCTGCGATGCGGAGACGGCGCTCGTCAGGGTATTGCGGGCTCATTCCATCGGCGCCGCCGCGACCGCACCGCGTGGTGCTTGTCGCTTTGATGAACGCCGGTTGCGAACCGCGCCCCTTTTAAGGCGAAGGCTCTCGGCACGCGCTTGGCGTGTCGCAAGTGCGACACACATTCCTCAATGATTCTGCGGGCGGTCTTGGATGGCATGACGCTGTCGCACTTGCGACAAGGTCAGCGGCTGCTGACGA
>JBBSAB010000104.1:0-29061 GCA_038252755.1 Polyangiales bacterium
ACCGAAGCCGATGCCGTCACTGACCCCGCTGCCGGCTGCGAATTTCTGCAGATCCGAAACCGCTGCCCCGGCCGATCCCCATCCCGCTGCCGATCAGCCGATCCCCAACCCGAACCCGGCCCGATCACCAATCAAGGCTGCAAAGCTCTGCGATTGTCGCGCTGTTGCTGGTTGGGGCGAGTGGTTGCGCGGCTCGCTCGGCGGAGACGGCTTGCATCAGATTGCCTGCGGCGGCGCCAGTCGTTTCGACGCCCGCGACTTTGCCACCAAGCGCCGCACCGCCAAGCGCGGCCGGCACCTGGCTCTTCAACTGCCGCGACGGCGCTTCGAAGGCCGCGGCAGCTTCCGGCGAGCCCTAGTTCGTGCGTTGCTTCAGCGCGCGCTGAACAATGCGCTCGGCGCGCTGTAGGTCGGTGCGGCGGAACGCATGACCGGGGCGCGACAGCTCGAGCATCGCGGTCAACTCGGTACCGATGAACACCGGGATCATCGCCACTGCGCCAGAGCCGCCCTTGCTGCTCGCAAAGCGCATCGCCAACGCGTCTTCGGTGAGACCGTAGGGCGGTCCAAAGACCGGCTTGCCAGCACGCGCCGACTTCAAGATGAGATCGCTCTCGGGCAACGCGTAGCCGAGCCGCTCGGTCGACATCGGTCCCAGCACCGAGCGCGTGACGAGCGAACGCCCGTAACGACCGCGGTAGTGGAACATCGCGCTTTCGGCGCCGGTCGTGACTAGCGCCAACCACGTCACCGTGTGCGCCAGCTCCATCTCGTCCTTGATCCGCTCGACCGGACGACCCCACTCGGCCAACTGCTCCGGCGAGGGCGCTTTGGCGAAAGACTTGCTATTTAGCGCCGAAATCTCGCGCACCGAGTTCAGCGTTCGCCAATCACCGCGGTACGTCCGCACGTGGCAATAGTCGGGAACGCGCCCGAACTCGACGCCACGCATCAGTAAGCCGGTCACGACGGGACCGACGGTGAGATCACCGTTCGTCACGTACCAGAGCGGCGGGGGTTCGAGCCTGAAAACACTCTTGGGGATTTCTTGAAGCTGCATGGGTATTGGCCTGTAGCTTCGCCAATTGTGGCGCGACGATGTAGGTGCGGGCCAACAAACACGCAACAACTCGCGTGCTCGTGGCGAGCGTCGGCGCGCGATGCGGAAGATTTTTGTGCCGGCGTTTGCGGTCATCGTGTTCGCGCTCGTTGCGTGGCTCGCCTTCAGTAAGGGCGCGGCGGCGGTTGCGGCTCACGCCACGCCGGCTGTTTCAGTAAGTAAGACGGCACCCGAGCCATGTCGGCAGCGCGACTTGGGGCGAGGACGCGAACTCCGAGTCGCCTGCTCAGCCGGTGAGGCAAGCGACGAACGCCGTCTGCTCATCGGAGCACGCCGCTATGCTCGGCAAGCCCTCGGCGCTGCAAGTGAGAGGTTTGCCTTTCGCGCACGTCTGAAGCGTCGCGTATTCAGCGCCGCACTTGCTGGCTTCGAGGTCGTGACAGTTGCTCTCGCAAGTGCCTTGATCGGCGGGGCCGTTGTCGCAATTGGCGGCCAAAGTGTCGACGCAACCGTCGTGACAGGCGTCGGGTGGCGCCGCAGTGGTTTCGCCGGCGGAGCCGCTCAGATCTGGATTCGAGGCGCCGCCGTCCGACGGCGAAGGCCCGCACTTGCACTTGCTGTCGCTACAAGCGGCCACGAGCAAACACGAAATTGTCAGCGCCGTCAGTGCGATCCATTTCATGCCACGACCGATATCACGTCAGGTGCGCTTCGGTTTTCGAATTTTTTGGGCGACAGTCCGGCTCAAGTCCGCCACGCGATACGGCTTTTGAACGAAACCGACCGCACCGCGCTTGAGCATCGCGCTCACGTCTTGCTCCGCGCCGTAGCCCGACCAGATCAACACCGGCAAGCTCGGCTCGAGGTTGCGCAGCTTTTCGAACGTAGCTTCGCCGCTCAGGCCTGGCATGCGCAGGTCGAGCAACGCGAGTTGGAAACGACCCGGGTGCGCGCTCACGTGCTCGAGCGCGGTCTTGCCGTCGTGCGCGTGCGTGACGCTGTAACCGAACGACTGCAACGTTGCGATCGCCGTCATGCTCACCATCGCGTCGTCTTCAATCAGCAAGATTTCGCCCTCACCGTGAACGACTACGTTGCCGCTCGGAGCCGCGACCGGGCCCTCCGGCTCGGTGCACGGCAGATACACGCGGAACGCCGTCCCGGTTTCGAGATCACTATTCACTTCGATGCTCCCGCCGTGCGCTTTCACGGTGCCGGCCACGGCCGCCAACCCGAGCCCCGTGCCCTTGCCAACGGGCTTGGTCGTGAAAAACGGATCGAAGATGTGCGGCACTTGATCTTTGGGAATGCCGCGCCCGGTATCGATCACTTCGAGCACCACGCATGTCCCGACCGGCAACCCCTTGGCGCTGCTGCGGGTCAACTCGATCGACGCCGTGGCGACGGTCAACCTGCCACCGTTCGGCATCGCGTCGCGGGCGTTGATCAGGAGGTTTAGGACGGCGCTCTGCAGCAGCGAAGCGTCGCCCGCCACTGTCATGTACCGCGCGTTGAGCTCGGTGACGATCGTGATGTTCGGATCCATCGAGCGCCGCGCCAGCATCACGGCTTGACCAATCACGACGTGCAGGTCAGTCGGCGTTTGCAGCATCCGCGCTTTGCGCGAGTAGGCGAGCAGCTGCCGGGTCAGCTCTGCCAAGCGTTGCGACGCTTGCAGGATGCTTTCCGAAAGCTCGCGGCCGCTGTGCTGCTCCGGTAACTCCATGTTGAGCAGCTCGGCGGAGCCCATAATCGCCGTCAGATTGTTGTTGAAATCGTGTGCGACACCCGCCGCGAGCCGCCCGACCATCTCCAGCTGCTTGCTCTCCACGGCTTGCAGCTCAGCCTCGGCGCGCGCGCGCTCCGCTTGCTCGCGACGCAGCGTCTCTTGTCGCGCCAAGCGCAGTGAGCGCTCCATCCGCGTCACCACCGCCACCATCAGCCCGCCAAATAGGCTGATCCCCAAGAACGTCACGCCCAGCGAGCGTACCCAAGTCCGAGTCAGCGACATGTCGATGTCGACCGGATCGGGCAGCGCGGTCCGACCGGTGACCATCGCCCACGCAACGCCGGTGAGCACCGCCGCCGAAGCTATGGTCAGCGCAATCATCGCGCGCCTGCCCAGCAGCAACCCGGCGAGCATCAGCGTCACGGTTAGGCAAACGCCCGGCCCCGAGAAGACGCCGACCTCCAGGTAGCCCATCAGCGCAGTCACCAGCGACGGCACGATGATGATCCAGCCGCGCGCGGCGCCGCGTGGTCGCCCCGTCACCGCCGGAACCGAGACGACTACCGCCGCGAGCAGTGCGCAAACCAGCAGCCGTTGACGGCCAGGCCCGCTCGCCATGATTAGCCAAAGCACGACAGCAGAAAGGGCGAAGATCACCAACAGCGCGCGGATCAGCCGCAGGGCGAGGTCATTCCGCCACGCCAGCGCCTCGTCGTCCGCCCCAGGCTGCTGCCCTCCGTCCTGCATCGCGTGGAGAATAGCCAGGAACTCATACAGAATCCAAAGTCCTAGCGAACGACGAACCGCTGCCGCGCGCTAAGACGGTGACGAAGCTGGCACACTGCCGCGGGAGCAGCGGGTGGCGTCGCCACCCGGCTCCGGCGAGCACGCTCCACTCGGACCCTGCCTCAGCGAACGGCGGCGCGCGCGGCGCGCGCTGACGGCGAGGTGATGCGCCCTACCTGTCGCTGCGTGAGCACCGAAGCCGCCTTGATGTGCCCCGAGCTCTTGCGCGTCGATTTACGCGACGCTTTGCCGCTAGCCGAGCTTTCGAGCACGGGCCCGCCACGGTTGTCCGAGCGTTTTGCGAAGTTGTGGGGCGACGTTCCGACGCCATCCAGCAACGTCTTGTCGATGCCCTCGTCACGACTTGGCTTGCGCAGCTTCTTAGGGCGCGGCGGTCGGCTCTGCCGAAAAAGCTCTGCCATGTACTCTTCTGCCTTCGTCGCCATACGGTCCCTCTTTCCTTTCGGGAGCCGAATCGGCTCCCCTGAGAACGTGACGTGACTGTGCATCCGAACGTTGCGAGCCCTCCCCAACACCAAGCATCTTACAGAGTTCTACCTGCGGCGTCGCAGAACAATTCCGACGCCGAGCATTTCTCGTAAGCGTAATTGCGCCGCGCGGCGCGGGGCTCTGCCCCCGTTTACCTGTGCATGTGCCACGGGTTTGGCGCCACACGCACCATTTGTTTCGGTACTGCGCCCAACGTGGGTCGCGCGCGACTCCTCATCTGACACTGGGTCATTTCGATCCGAGTCGACCAATAATCGGCCCTCGTCGCTGCATCATTCCGAGCTGGTGGTTCGAGCAGCTCGGCCGCATGCGGTGTGACATTCGTGAACGATCGAAAGCGCACCGCTACGGAGACTTTGCGGCAGGCGTGCCAAAAAGCTGCAATGTCGTCGACACGAAAGATAATCGTCCCGACATGGGAATGAGAAAATCATCGAGTAGGTTCTTCGCACACCCACTCGGCTCCAGAGGAGGCCACAATGGCCAGCGTAAGACCTCGCTCGGTAGCGCGCATGACGGCGCTATCACTCGTTCTAACGGCCGGCGCGGGGGGAGCCGCTTCGCTACGTGATTTGCCCACGGAGGTGCTGTGCGATCTGATCGACGACGCAGAAGCGGCGGAATCCAGTCAACCGGAGCGAGCGCGCCTGCTCTCTCTCTTGACCGACGACCAACGCGCCACGGTGCGCGCGCAAGTAGCGGCTGCCATGGGTAGCCTGTGGCCCGATGCCGGTGCCGACGCCGCCGAAGAGCTGCGCCGTCTCGCCCGTGACACATCGGACAACGTGCGCCTGAATGCCGCAGTCGGTTTGGCGCGCGCCATCGAACGCGCCAACGCGCCGGAACGCATCGATCTGGTGTGCACCTGGGCCCTGTCGTCGGACAAAGACGAGCGGCTAGCGCTGGCCCGCGCCTTGACTTGGAGCACGCCAGTGTTTGTGGCCGATCTGGTGCTCGAGCAGCTCGCCGCGGACGAGAGCACCGCCGTGCGCGCAGCCGCGCTAGCAGCGGTCGCCAAACACTTCCACGAAGACTCCTCGGCTTACGTGCGGATCGTCAGCAAATGCATCGAGGATACGGACCTGAACGTGCAAAAGCTGGCGCGCGCCCTGTTCAAGCGCGCGCGCGGCTAGTTAACGTCGAAAGGCGGCGCTCAGAAGCGCATGCTGGGCGGAGCCATATCGTATGACTCCTGGTAGTCGGCGAGCGATGCCTTGACGACTTGCAGAGCGTGCTCGCGGCCGTAGATGCCGGCGACCTTGATCTGATTCTCGGTACCTGGCATCAGCTTGTAAGTCGAAAAATAGTGCAGGAGCCGATCGACGATCGCGCGCGGGATCTGCTCGATGTCGGTCGTGTCGGTGTAGTACGGGTCGTTGTCGAGCACGGCGACGATCTTGTCGTCGGCCTCACCGCGATCGATCATGCGAATGCCGCCGACGACGCGCGAGTCGAGCAAGATCTCCGAGCGGGTGATCGGGCGCTCGCTGATCACGCAGATGTCGAGCGGGTCACCGTCCGCGGTCTCGACGCCGGGCGCCGACAGCGCTGCGACGCGCTGCGCGCAATACGTCCGCGGAATGAAGCCATACAAAGTCGGCGGCTGCGCCGAGCCACGCTGCGGGCGATCGACCTTCAAGTAACCGGTCGACTTGTCGATCTCGTACTTCATCGTGTCGAACGGGGTGATCTCGATATAGGCCGTGACGACCGCCGGAGCGCCGAGGCCAGGCTCGAGGCCGTGCCAGGGGTGGGGTCGGAAGCGATAGAAGGGCGGCGGGGGCATCGTCATGAAAACGGGCGGAGCGTAGCTAGATTTTTCGTCCGCACACGTTTCGGCAGAATCGCCCCAGCTTTTGGGCGGTATCTCGCACGCCCCAAAAATCGACCGGCACCCGTCGATCCGGGCGACCCTCGTTCGATTACAGGGAACGAGCCGCCAGATGGCGCGCCGTTGGAGGAAACGAACCGATGCAATACATCCTGCTGATCTACGCCAACGAAGCCGAAGCCAAGGGCATGAGCAAAGAGGACGGCCAGAGGGTTTACGGCGAATACATGGCTTTCACGGCCAGCGTGAAGGAGAGCGGCCACTTGCGGGCCGGTGAGCCGCTCGAGTCGTCCAGCACCGCCACCACGATTCGCGTCAGGAGCGGCAAGACAGTCCGAACCGACGGCCCGTTCGCCGAGACCCGCGAGCAGCTCGGCGGCTTCTACGTCGTCGAGGCCAAAGACTTGGACGAAGCCGTCGGTATCGCGGCGCGCATCCCGACCGCCAAGACCGGCTGCATCGAGGTACGGCCGCTGATGAAGCTGATGTGACTTCTTCGCGCGCGGCGGCAGGCTAGTCTGAGTCTGCCGCCGAGGAGCAGGTCGCCATTTCCGAGTTCGAAAGAATCTACCGGAACGAATCAGCCGCCGTGACCGCGCGGTTGATTCGAAACTTGGGCGGCGACTTCGCGCTCGCCGAGGAGGTCGTGCAAGAGGCATTCGCGGCCGCGCTCGAGCAATGGCCGGCGCAGGGCACGCCCCAGCACCCGCGTGCTTGGCTGATCCAGACTGCGCAGCACAAGGCGATCGATCGCCTGCGCCGCAGCCGCCGGTTCGAAGCACCGCTCGAGGACGTCGAGCTCTTGGCGCTGGAGCAAGATCCGCTCGGCGCGGACGCCAGCGAACAGGGCGACTACTTGCGCCTGATTTTCACGTGTTGCCACCCAGCGCTTTCGCTGGAGGCGCAGGTAGCGCTCACGCTGCGAACCCTGTGCGGCCTTTCCACCGACGAAATCGCGCGCGCGTTTCTGGTCGAGTCCGTGACGATGGCGCAGCGACTGGTGCGCGCGAAGAACAAGATCAAGATCGCCAAGATCCCGTACGCTGTCCCGGAGCGCGCTGAGCTCGACGAACGGCTCGACGCGGTACTGACGGTCGTCTACCTGGTTTTCAGCGAAGGCTACGCGGCGACGTCGGGCGATGCGTGGGTGCGGCGTGATCTTTCGAGCGAAGCGATTCGACTCGGACGCTTGCTGGAGCGCCTACTACCGGAGCGCAGCGAACCGGCGGCGCTGGTCGCGCTGATGCTGCTGCACGACGCCCGACGCGACGCGCGGGTCGACGCGCACGGCGACTTGGTGTTGCTCGAGGACCAAGACCGGACGCGCTGGGACGGCGCCCAAATCGCCGAAGGTTGCGAACGCGTCGAACGTGCACTGCGCCGCGACGGTCCCACGCCGTACGCGCTGCAAGCCGCGATCGCTGCGCTGCACGCCCAAGCCACCACCGCGGCCGCCACGGATTGGCGGCAAATCGTGCTCTTGTATCGCGAGCTGATGAAACAGCTGCCGGGCGGGGTCGTGGCGCTGAACCACGCCGCCGCGGTCGCGATGGCGGAAGGCGCCGAAGCCGGCCTGCATCTACTCGCAGACCTGTCGGCGCTCGAAGAGCTGCTGCATTACCAGCCCTTCTTCGCCACGCGCGCCGAGCTGCAAAGGCGCCTCGGTCATTTCGAGTCAGCTGAACCTGACTACCAGCGTGCTCTGGCGCTCGCCAAGAACGAGCCCGAGCGACGCTACTTGGCACGACGGCTCGAGGAGATTCAGGGCCGAATCCGAAACGCCCGCGACACCTGACGCGAAAACGCTCGTGCCAGCGCACACCCGCAGCTTGTCGCTTGACCGCCCCGAGCGATTGGTTTCTACCGCCTGGGTGAGCCAAATTCATTTCATTGGTGGCGAGAAGGGTGGCGTTGGCAAGAGCGTCGTGGCGCGGCTGCTCGCCCAATATTGGATCGATCGGCGACTGCCGTTCGCCGGCGTGGACGGCGATGCCTCGCACGGCGCGTTGGTTCGCCACTACGGCGATTTCAGCCACTTCGTCGACCTGACCGCGAACGACAGCGCGGATCAAATCTTGGATCGTGCGCTCGGCGCCGACCGGCGCGTGCTCGTCGATCTACCGGCCCAAAGCGCCCGCGCGCTGGATAGCTGGCTGACCGGTGCCAACGTGCTCGAGCTGGCGCGCGAGCTCGGCGCACCAATCACCTTCTGGCACGTGACCGATGGCGGCTTCGCGTCAGTGATGCAGCTCGAAAAGGCGCTCGACCGCTATACGAATCAAGTCGCCCACGTGGTCGTGAAGAACCACGCCCGCTCGAAAGACTTCAGCCAGTTGGAAGCGTCGCCGGCGATGGACAAGCTGCGCGGGTTTTCGAGCGCGGTCGTGAACCTGCCCGAGCTCGACGCGAGCGCGATGTACAAGATCGACAGCGCGGGCCTGAGTTACTGGGCAGGCGCCTACGTGACAGACACGG
Source organism: Polyangiales bacterium (assembly GCA_038252755.1). GTDB lineage: Bacteria > Myxococcota_A > Polyangia > Polyangiales > Polyangiaceae > PMG-095. Next base: position 8,392 of record JBBSAB010000104.1, read on the forward strand.
ACACCGCGCTCAAACCGCTTGAGCGCGAGCGCGTGAAGCTGTGGCTCGGCCGCGCCTACGCGGAGCTCGACAAGCTCGGCGCGGCGATCTGAAGCGCCGCGAAAGTCACGGATCCCAAGGCAGGCCGATGCGCAGGCCGCCGCGCAGAAAGTGAATCGGCGCGCGGCCAGCGCCTTCGAAGTAGTACTCGTACGAAAGCGCCAGGCCGGCCCACGGCAGCACGTTGCGCCGCCGCAGCGCCGTGAACGCGAACGCCCCGCCAATCCGCCCGCCGAAGCTGAGCCGGGTGTTGTCGGCCTCGAACAGCGCGACCGGCGCGACCTCGACGTCGTAGTGCCAGGTGAGCTGGCGCGAGCGAAACACCAGCGGCAGCGCGGGGAAGTAGTTGATCACAAACTCCGACGCGTTGCTGTTCGGTCGCAACAACGCGCTGCCGCCAAACTCCGCCCCGCCCGCAAGCGAATAGCGACCGTCGAAACCCCAACCGGCCAACAGTCGCCCCGCGCCGCCAGCGCCGAAGGTCCAGTGGCTTTGCGTGCGCCGAAACTGCACGTTGCCGCCCGACTCGATGCTCAGGGTGAAACGGTGCCGATCGGATTGCAGCCCCTGAAAACCCGGCTCTGGGCGGATCCAAAACGGGCATTCGCCTTGCCGCGCGAGCGCACGCTCCAAGGCGGTCAGCTGGCGCTCGGCCGTCAAGGCTGCGTTCACTTCGCTCGACAGCTCGCCTTGCTTGGCGAACAAGGCCTTCGCGTCACCGAGCTCCGCGTGACGTTTGCGCAGCCCGGCTAGCGCAGCCTCACGCGCTTTAGGCGTAGCGTGACAAACCGACGGCAGCAGGTGCTCCTCGATCGACTGCAGCGCCTCGCGATCCGAAAACCAGTCATCGACCTCCTCGGCCGCGACGATGCGCGCCACGTCGCTGAGCAACGAGCGGGCCCCTTCGGTGTCGTCGGCCACGGCCAAACGGGGCAGAACCACCAGCAGTGCCGACAGCCTGCACGCCCTAAGCCAAACCATGGTCGTCCTTCTTGGGGGGCCGGGCAGCCACGTCAAGCGCCAAACGCCGCGCCGAATTCGATCTGGCGGATTAGTTCGAGTGCATGAAAGCGGCAATTTTGCCGCCAGCTGCAGGTCTTTTGCGGCTCACCCCTTACTCGCAGGTGACAGGCGGCCGTTCTGTGTCGGGCGATGAGCAACACGGAGGCGATGCAACGCGCGCTCACGGACGTGGTGTCGCGCGGGGATTTCGTGGTTCCACCTTACCCGGCAGTTGCGCTGCGGCTGCAGCGGCTGCTGGCCCGCGAGGGTTACGGCGTCGGCGACGTAGCGGAGGTACTGGCGGCCGACGCGGCGCTGGCGGCGACCGTTCTGGCAGCCGCCAACTCGGCGCTGCTAGGCGGCAACAGCGAGATCACCAGCTTGAGCCGTGCCGTCAATCGGTTGGGCGCGCGTACCGTGGGCTCGATCGCCATCGCCAGCGGCGTCGGCGCGATCACGCTCAGCACGGGCGTGCTGCAGGACGTGAAATTTCGTGTTTGGCGGCGCGGCATGACTTGCGCTCTGGCCTGCCAAAAGCTCGGCGGCGCGCGCGGCCTGGTGCCAGAGGAAGCCTTCCTGGCGGGCCTGTTGCATGGCTTCGGTCGTTCGATCGCGATTGCTTCGCTCGAACAGCTGCTCAGAACCCATCAGCCGCCGCGACCGCTGTCGGCGGCCGAATGGCTCAACATCGCCGAGCAACACCGCGCGGCCTTGGCGCACGCCGTCGCCAAAAACTGGGAGCTGCCAGCCGTGATCGCCGAGGCGGTCGACAGCAGCGCCCAAAAAGCCGACTCACCGCTAAACGCGCTCGTGCTCCAAGCCGACAAGCTCGCGGGCGACTTGGATGCGGGTCGCATGCCCGAGCCCCAGAACCCCGGCGACGAGCGGCTGATCGACGAGCTGATCGCCGGGCTGCCTGCGGCGCTGGAAGCCTTCGCGCCACCGGCGCCCGCATTGACTACGCGCCCCGCCCCGCCGAGCACCGTGCTCGCCAAACCCGATCACGCGCTCGACGGTGCGCTGAAGAAGAAGGTCCTGCCCGTCACCGACCGGCGCACCAAGGGCGCGGCGACCTTGACCTGCTTGGCGCTGAGTCCAGTCGGTATCGAGGTCGAGAGCTCGCGACCATTTCAGGAAAGCTCCGTCGTACGGCTCACGCTCGGCGACGAAGGCGCGCGCTTCGAGCCCTGGTTCAACGTCGTCTTGTGCGTGCCGAACGGGCAGCGCTACCGCGTCGAGCTGCAGCTGTTCTCGCCGACGCGCGAGCTGCGCGACCAGTGGCGGGCGCTCTACGAAGCGCCGTAAAGCCGAACGAGGACGAAAAGTCAGCGCCCCGCTGTAAGCCCGGCCTGCCCGCGGCGTTTTCAGCACGTCATGGGTCAAAGGTTTCCAGGTTTCGGTGTCGCCCTTTCCGCCTCGATCGCGATCTTGGCTACCGGTTGCGCTGGTGCTGCAAGCGGCGGGTTCAAGCTAGCCGCGCCCGAAGCAGCCGCTGCGCCCGCACCGCCGCCGTCCGAGGCCAACATCCCGGGCATCCCCGGCGGCGCCATGGCCGACGCCGCGCCCATGCCCACCCCGAGCCCGATGTCGACTCCGACCGACGCACCCGCCGCCGCGCCGTCCGACGGCCAAGCGGCGCCGCGCGCTCCGCGAGCCGGCGGCGCCGCAGTGGCCGCGAGCCGCGAGATGCTCGACATCGAAGCCAACGTCACGATGCTGGTGCCGAAGGTGAAGCACGCCGTCAGCGCGCTGCACAGCCTGACCGCGCGCCTCGGCGGTGTCATCACCGAAGAGCGCGTCGACTCAGCCTCGCAGTACGGCTCCGCGCAGCTCACTTTGCGCGTGCCCAGCGCCGCCACTCAAAGCGTCTTCGAGCAACTCGAGCAGCTCGGCAACGTGCTCGATCAAAACGTTACGGCGCGCGACATCGGCAAAGAGTATTTCGACGCTAATCTACGGCTGTCGAGCCTGGAAGCGACGTTGCACCGCTACGAAGAGATCCTCACCCACGCGACGAAGGTCGAAGAAATCTTGCGCATCGAAGCCGAGCTAGGGCGGATTCGCGGCGAAATCGAGCAAGTCAAAGGCAACTTGCGCTGGCTGTCCGACCGCGCCGCCCGCGCCACGCTGCACATTGCGCTGCGCGAGCGCGTGCCGGAGATCGCCCACACCGACGAAGCCGAGCCGAAATTCTTCCCCGGCTTGCGCTTGCCGGCACTGGTCGACTTCGGCAAGACGGCGACTGAAGACTACGCTGGTGGCGGTCTCGCGCTGCGTTTCAGCCGCGCGATCAGCCTCGATCTCGACTTGTTCAAGCGCCTGGATTCCGAGCAACGCGGCCCCGATGCGGTCTTGGCCAGCATCGGCGGCGAGATCTACTCCGATCTGCTCGGCGGGGGCGAGCGACGCTGCCTCAACCCGTACTTGGGCTGGCGCGCAGGCTACGCTCACTTGGGCCCCGACAATCAGGCTTTGGTCGGCGCGACGCTTGGCCTCGAGCTGTACAAGAATCGCTGGTTTGGCCTGGACGTCGAAGCCAGAAACTATCTGGCCTTCGGCGGCGCGCGCGGCGCCCACTATCTGCTCACCCCAGCGTTGTCGGCGCGCGTGGCGTTTTAGGCACAGCGCCGCCACGCAACATGGACTGACGTGATAGAACGAGCGGATGTGGCCGCAAAATGCGGGTCAAACCTCCGCCTCTGCCCTCCTCGCCAGCCTGCTGTTCGCGCTCGGCTGCGGCCCGACCGATGACGGCAAGCCGCACCGCCAAGCCGCGCTGACGCCAGTCGAAGGCGAGCCGATCGGTGACTGCGCCGCAGTCTTGCGCAGCTACAAGGGCGCAACGGCTACACATCTCGTCGAGTGCAGCAACATCATTTACTCGACGAGCCCGCCGGTCTTCGGCGACCACTACCCAGTCTGGGCAGCCTACAAGACGTACGATTTCCCGGTGCCGCTCGGCTACTTGGTGCACGATCTCGAGCACGGCGCGGTCGTGATTTACTACGACTGTCCCGACGGCTGCAGCGACGAGGTGCAAACCGTACAAGCCTTCATCGATGCTTTGCCCGATGATCCACGCTGTACACAAGCAGTCAGAGTACAGGTCGTTCTCGTTCCGAGACCGGGGCTCGGCGCCCGGTGGGCAGCGTCAGCGTGGGGCTATTCGCTGACGGCAGACTGCTTCGATCCGGATATTTTCCGGCAATTTTACGATGATCATCTGGCGCAAGGGCCAGAAGACTTGTGCGCCCAGGGCGTCGCGCTCGGCTCTGATGCTTGTCAGTAACAGTCGGGCTGGAGCGACGCCGGCAGCGAGTTGCTTTTCGAACCAAAGCGCGCCATGAGGTGTTCAGGGTTCAGCTTCGGATGGCGGCTTCGCATCTGACCGTATCGATAGACGAGCGCACGCGCTTGGCGCGGACGCGTCTCGGCCAATTGGTGCTCGGCAAGTGGCGGCTCGAGCGCTTGATCGGCGTCGGCGGCATGGCCGCGGTCTTTGAAGCCGCGCACCGCAACGGCAACCGCGTCGCGATCAAGATCCTGCACCCCGACTTGGCCGGGTTCGAGGAGCTGCGCGAGCGCTTCTTGGCTGAAGGCTACGCCGCCAACCGCGTCTCGCACCCAGGCGCCGTCACGGTCCGCGACGAAGGCACGACTGAAGACGGGGCTGTGTTCCTGGTGATGGATTTGCTGCGCGGCCAAACCTTGGCCGAGCGCGTCGAACACGGCAGCGAGTTGTTCAGCGTCGGCGAAGTGCTCGAGGTCGCGTTGCAACTTTTGGACGTGCTGGTTCAAGCCCACGACCGCGGCATCATTCACCGCGACATCAAGCCAGAGAACGTGTTCCTCACGACGGACAGTCGGGTGCGGCTGCTCGACTTCGGTATCGCTCGCGTCGAGAACGCGAAGCGCACGCACGCGACCCAGACCGGCACCACGCTCGGCACGCCTGCCTTCATGCCGCCCGAACAAGCGCTCGGCCACTGGGCAGATTTGGACGGGCGGAGTGATCTGTGGTCGCTCGGCGCGACGATGTACCTGTTGCTGTCCGGTCTACCCGTGCGCGAGCACGGCAGCGTGACCGAGCAATTGCTCGGCGCGATGACGCGCCCCGTGCCCTCGCTGGGCGAAGTAACGTCATTGCCGCGCTCGGTCGTCGCGGTGGTCGACCGCGCGTTGGCCTTCGACCGCGCGGATCGCTTCCCTGACGCCCGCTCGATGCAGCTGGCGGTCAGCGCCGCCCAAAGCGAGCTGAGCGCGCCTGATTCCTGCGCCACCTTGCCGCCAGCATCGGTGGAACCAATGGCGCTGTCGCTGCGCACGCCGCGCCCCGACGGCCGTCACAAGCGCCCCAGCGTCCACACGGTGCGACCCGTTGCAGCGACGATAACGCCGTTGCCGTCGCGCGGCGCCAAGGTTCAGCGCAGCGCCTTGCCGGTCTACATCACGTTCGGCTTTGCAGTGGGGATGGGCATCGTCGTCGCCGCGCGCATGACGTTGCAGCCACTGGCCGAGCCAACGCTCGCCGCGCAACCGGAGCGGACCGAGCACGTGGCGCCCGCTGCGCCACAGGCAGTCCCCCCGCCGCCCAGCGCAGCCGTTACGCCCAGCCTAGCGTCCCCGTCCGCCTCCAGCTCGACCCGACGCGCTCCCGCGCGAGCGCCGCTCAAAGCTGCCACTGATCCACTGAGTCGTCGCAAGTAGTCGATGCGCGCGCTCTTCGTTGCGGTCGCCCTGATGGGCTTGTTTGCGGTTGCGGCTCCAGCCCGAGCGGAGCTTCCCGCCGACGCTGCAGCGGCTGAAGCGCTGTTCGCGCGCGGTCGCAATGCCGCCGCGCACGGCGACCTGCAACAAGCCTGCGACGCGTTCGAAGCCAGCCAGCGCCTCGATCCAGCCGCGGGCACATTGATGAACTGGGCGATGTGCGAGGCACGCCAGAACAAGCTCGCGTCGGCGTGGCAGCATTTCAGTGAAGCAGACGCGCTCTTGAACCCAGGCGACGATCGGCTCGGCTTCGTGCGCACACAGATCCGCAAGCTAGCGCCGCGCTTACCGCGGCTGACCTTGCGACTCTCGGCGACGATGCCGACCGGCGCGCGCGTTCTGCGCGGCGGCGTCGAATTGGGCCCCAACAGTTTCGGCATCCCGATGCCGGTGGATCCGGGCGACATCGAGCTGGTCGTCGTCTGCGCGGGCCGCCCGGCGCGGAAGTCACGCGTCACCGTACACGAGCGCGAACAAGTCGAAGTCACACTCGAGCCGGGGCCGGAGCTGCAGGCTGCGCCCGCCTCGACCGTACCCGCGCCGCGCGCAGCACCGCGCGGCACCGCGCAACGCGATCTCGGCTTGTCGCTGCTGGCCACCGGCTCGCTCGGAGTCGGGCTGGCAGTCGCAAGCGGACTCGTCGTGGCGCAGCGCAAGGACTCCGCCGAGCAGCATTGCCCGGCGAATCACTGTGACGCGTCCGGTCTCCGCGCGGCGCAATCCGGTGAACGTTGGCTGCTGGTGAACACCGTTGCGTGGGGCGTCGGCGCGGTGGCGTTGGCCAGCGGTGCCGCGCTGCTGTTCACGGCGCCCGACAACCGGCAGAGCGCCGCGTTGCGTGTCCTGCCGGGTGGCGCCGCCTTCGTGTACGCGGAGCGCTACTGATGGCCGCCCGCCGACACCACATCAGCGCGTTCAAAGCCGGCGCCTTGATGACTTGCGCGCTTGCAACCGGCGCCTGCGCGCTGACCGGATACGACTTCAGCGACTACCAAGCGGTCGCGGTCCAGGCGGGCGGTGCACCAGCAGGCGGCGAGCCAGCGGTGGCCGTCGGCAAGGTCGAACCCATCACCACGACGTTCGGAGTAGGCGGCGACCCGGACCTCGGCCCTGTCGGCGGGGCGAGCAGCGGTGGGCCAGGTGGAATGAGCGCGGGCGGAACGAACGGCGCCAGCGACGGCGGCTGCGGTGACGGCGCGGGAAGCGCCTGCGAGCCCCAGCCATGCGCGGACCTCGGCATCGAGTGCGGCCTGGCGGACAACGGCTGCGGCGAACCCCAAAATTGCGGCGCCTGCTTCTGGTGGTTCCAACAATGCCGTGAGAACGCCTGCGAATTAGCCGAATAATCTCAAATGGTTCGGCGCCAAGTTGCGTGGGCCGCTTATTGCGACTAGCTTCCCGTTCCCTTTCGTTTCGCCTGGAGAATCAATGGCCCGCGTCACCGTCGAAGACTGTCTTGAGAAGGAAGAGAACCGCTTCGCCCTGGTGGTGCTCGCTGCCGCTCGCGCTCGCTCGTTGATGAAGGGGAACCCCTCCTTGGTGAACGCCAAGAACAAGCCGCTCGTGATCAGCCTGCGCGAAATCGCAGCCGGCAAGGTGCGTTTCAACCGTCCGGTTAACGACGCCGTGCTCGAGTACATCACTGAGCTCGGCCGCGCGAATTACTGATCGCTGACGCGCGACGGCTGAGCGCGTGAAGATCAAATCGCTAGGTCGCGTAGGCGATGCGGGTGCCACCGAGCACTACGCGGACGCTCTGTACTACACGAAGACGTACAAAGAGCGGACGCACGACGTCGAGTACTACGCGAAGCTCGCGCGCAAACTGAAGGGGCCGGTGCTGGAGTACGGCATCGGCAACGGCCGTGTCGCGCTGGCAATTGCCAAAGCCGGCGTCCACGTCACCGGCGTCGACCTGTCGCAGCCGATGCTCGACAGTCTGGCGGCGACGCTGAAAACCCTGCCAAAGCAGCTGGGCGCGCGCATCACCTGGCACCAAGGCGACATGCGCGAACTGAAGCTCAGCGAACGCTTTCCGCTGATCGTCGCGCCGTTCAACTGCGTGTTGCACCTGTACGACCGCCGCGACATGGAGGCGTTCTTGGCGCGCGTGCGCGAGCACCTCGCGCCGGGCGGACGCTTCGTCTTCGATTTCTCGGTGCCGCACGGCGAAGATTTGAGCCGCGATCCGGAGAAGGCGTTCGGCGCGCCGCGCATTCGTCACCCTACGACCGGCGAACTCACCCGCTACGCCGAGCGCTTCGAATACGACCGCTTGCGCCAGTTGCTGCTGATCAAGATGGAGTTCTCACCGGAAGGTAAGAGCGAACCTTGGACCGTGCCGCTCACCCATCGCCAATACTTCCCGCGCGAGATGGAAGCCTTGCTGCACTACAACGGCTTCACCGAGATCTTCTTCACCGCGGATTTCACCGACCAAGCCGCCGATCAGCACGTCGATTCATTGATCGTCAATTGCACGGCCAAAAGCTAGCCGGGCCGCCCACCCGAAAGAATTGCAGCTGTGAGCCCTTGCGAGGCCGGTCGGCGGCGCTTAGCTTCAGGGGCGGCAATGGGCACGGATCTATACAAGGAGCTCGGCGTCTCCAAGACCGCCACTGCCGACGAGATCAAAAAGGTCTACAAGAAGCTCGCCGGCAAGCTTCACCCGGACCGCAACCCGGGCGACCAAAAGGTCGAGGCGCATTTCAAAGCCGTGAACCGCGCCTACCAGGTGCTGCACGACCCGGAGAAGCGTCGCCTGTACGACGAGTTCGGCGAAGAGTCACTGCGCGAGGGCTTCAACTCTGCTGCAACGCGAGCTTACCGGAACGCGGCGCAAGCTGCCGGAGCGCGGCGCGCGCGCGGCGGAGGCATCAACTTCGAAGACCTGGCGGGCGGGGCCCAGGGCGGCGGCCCAGGTGGCTTCGGTGATCTTTTGGGTGAACTGTTCGGCGGCGGCGGCGGGCGCGGCTCGCGACGCGGCAACGTCGGCGCCAAAGGCTCGGACGTCACGAGTGAGGTCGCGATCGATTTCGTATCGGCGATTCGCGGCGCCGAGCTGCGCCTGCGCCTGCAAGACGGCGGCGAAGAAGTGACCGTCCGCGTTCCGGCCGGCGCCGGTGACGGCGACAAAGTGCGCGTCGCAGGCCACGGTGCCCCCTCTGGCATGGGCGGCGCACCGGGCGACCTCGTCATCACCGTGCGCGTCAATCCGCATCCCTTCTTCGAGCGCGACGGGCTCGACCTATACTTGAACTTGCCGATCACCATCGCCGAGGCGCACCGCGGCGGGAAAGTCCGCGTGCCCACGCCCGACGGCCCGGTCACGCTCAGCGTGCCGAAGCACGCGCAGAGCGGGCAAGAAATGCGGCTCAAGGCCAAGGGCGTCAAACGCGCTGGAAAACAAGGTGATCTGTACGTGCGCTTCCTGATCAAGCTGCCCGCGCAGGACTCCGAAGCCATCGACCAGGCGGTAGCAACGCTGGAAAACGCGATGACCGGCGACGTACGCGGCGGCATCCACTTCTAAGCCCCTGTAACGCGGGCGCCCCAGCTCGTAATTCCTTGTAGGGAATCTTCGCGCGCGTGAACGACGGCACCAAGGCGTGTCAGGCTGAGTCATGCGCCAGGTTTCGTCGCGATGGGTGGTGGTGCTCGGGCTGGTCGTTACTGCGCTGTTGTTCGCCTGGGCGCCGATCTCCCGCCACGTGCGCGCCGCGGAATTCCTCACTCGGTTGTCCGAGAAGTCCGCGCCCAACGCGCCGGGCGCCCCGCATCTTGTAACCGAAGACCTGACAATCAGCGGCAAAAACGGACCCATTCGCGCACGACTGTACTTCCGAGAGGGGGCAAAGCCTGGCGACGCGATCGTCGTCGCGCACGGCGTTCACTACCGCGGCATCGACGAAGGCCGCCTGGTGCCGTTCGCCCGCGCTCTGGCTGAGAGCGGCTTGACCGTGCTCACGCCCGAGCTGAGCGAGCTTGCGGACTACCGCATCACGGCCAGTGGTGTCGACGTGATCCGCGACTCGGTGCGCTACCTCGTGACCCGGCGTGACCACGTCGCAACCGAGCGCGTGGGCGTGTTGGGCTTCAGCTTTGCCGGCGGCTTGTCGCTGGTCGCCGCAGAAGATCCCGAGACGGCACGGCTCGTTTCGTCGGTGACCAGCGTCGGCGGTCACCACGATTTACGCCGCGTGCTCCGCTTCCTGATTCACAACGAGATCGAGACGCCGACCGGTGTCGTCCACCTGCAAGCTCACGACTACGGCTTGGTGGTGTTGGTCTACGGCAACCTCGAACACTTCGTGCCATCGCAGGATTTGCCGGCGATGCGCGCCGGCTTCAAAGCCTGGCTGCACTCCGATCAGAAGAGCGCGCGCGAGGCCGCCAGAGCCCGCACGTCGCCAGAAGCCGAACGACTCTGGCAGCTGCTCGAGAAAGGCCAACTGCAGACGCTGGCGCCCGAGCTCGATGCGTTGCTGCAGAGTCAAAGCGCGGAGCTGGCTGCGCTTTCGTCGGTCGGGCATCTAAAACAGCTGAGAGTGCCCGTGTACCTGCTGCACGGTTCACACGACACGGTGATTCCGCCATCGGAGACCGACGCCGCCAATTTGGAGCTCGACGGTGCACCGCATCGCGCACTGGTTTCGCCGCTGCTTGAGCACGTCGAAGTGAGTAAAACTGCTGGGCTAGTCGATAAGCTCGCGCTGGTCGCGTTCATGGCCAAGATACTTTAGTAACTGCCAGCGGCTGAGCCGCGCGCTAAGCTCGCCGCATGTGGCGGGTGCTGAAGTACGGCGGCGTTCCGACATTACTGACGCTGGCGGCGCTGGGCGCGGCCTGTGGCGAGGAATCGCAGCTCACGCCCGGTGGCCAGACGAGCTCTGGCGCCGGCGGCGCAGGCACGGCTGGCGCTTTTTCGTTCGGCGGCACGGCCAGCGGGGGTTTCGTGGCCAACTCCCCTTGCGCAGGCGTGGTCCCACCCGCGCCGCTCACGCGCTTGTCGATCGCGGATATCGACGGCACGCTCGACGCGAGCTTCGGCCCAGGCACTACTCTGGCCAGTGTCGTTGCGATCGATGATCAAGGCTTTCAGCGTGACCTGTCGTCGGCGTTCGTAGGCGCGCTACGCACGGTCGCCACTGAGCGCGTGAAAGCCGTCGTCGCCGACACTGACTCATTCGAGATCTGCGAGGGCGCGCAGGGTGAACCAACGTGTCTCGAGCCGTGGCTGCGTGACCAGGGCCAGCGCCTGTATCGGCGTCCGCTGACCGCCGAGCAGGTCGCGGCCTACGTGGCGCAATTTCGTAGCGCGAATGACCAGCGCACCCCAGCCGAGGCCGCGCGAAATGTGCTGGTTTCGATGACCCTCTCAGCGTATTTCGTGTTCCGGATCGAGCTCGGCGAACGCCTCGACGGCCAGCAGCTCACCGCCTACGAGATCGCGGCGCGGCTCAGCCATTTCGCGACCCGCCAAGCACCGGACGCGGAGCTACTCTCCGCGGCCGCCGCTGGCGCGCTGAAAGCTCCGGCCGACTTGGTCGCGCAGCTGCATCGCTTGTGGGAGACGCCCCAAGGTCACCGCGCGCGCACGTTGCGCGTCCTGGAGTGGCTGGGAGTCTCGGAGAAGACCCTGCCCGAAACGCTCGACCCCGACCTGCGCACTGCCATGCTCGCCCAAAGCAGCGCGTTCGTGGACGACGTGTTTGAAAGCAACAGCGGCAGCTTGACCAGCCTACTGACCAGCCCACGTCAGCCGCTCAACGCGCGCTTGGCGCTGCACTACGGCGCGGCCGCGCTATCCGGCGACGAGCTACAGTTCGTCAACCTCGACCCGACCAATTCAGCCGGTGTGCTGTCCGAAGGCCCATTTTTGTCGAGCTATCCACGCCCGACGCTGCGTGGCCGAGCGATCATCGAGCGGCTGATGTGCCGGCGCGTCCCTGACCACCCGGCGCAGGTCGATGCCAGTTTGGGCGATGAAGCTACGCCGCGTCAGCGCATCGAACAGCGCACGCTGGGGAACCCGGCTTGCTTGGGCTGTCACGCGATGATCGACGCGACGGGTTTCGCGCTCGACGGGTTCGACGACGAAGGTCGTGCGACCGGCTTCAACACCACCACCACATTGCCGATCGACCTTTTCGGCGACGCGGCGGCCGTGATGTCCCCGCGCGAGCTCGGCACCCTGATCGCCAACAGCTCCTCAGCACGCGCTTGCGCTGCGCAGCGCTACCTCGAAGCCTTGCTCGACCGCCCGATCGCCGAGACGATCACAGCCAAGGTGGTCCTGCCTCCCGGCAATGCGGGTGCGCCACTCAACCCGGCGCCGTACAACAACGATCCGGACCATCAATGGCTCGACTGCCTGCTGCAAAACGCTGGCGCGGGCGACTTCAGCATGACCAGCGCCGCGGAGTTGCTCGTCAGCGGCAGCGCGATTCAGCGACGCGCCGGCACTCCCCACCAATTCGCAGCGTTCGACACCAGTTTGGATCCCGTCGAGCACGCCTACCAAGAAGCGGCGCAGTTTCGCGACGCCTTTCAAGATTCGTCCGATAACCAGACCATCCTCCGCTACATGGATGCGCTGCGTATGCTCCAACGGCTGGACGCGCTGGGGCCAGTCACGTCGAGCGACGGTGGCGCGGGCGGTGACACCTTCGGCGGCGCTTCCGGCATTGGCGGCGCGCCGTAGCTCCGCGCTCTCGCCCTACTCGGCGCTCGGAATCACGCTGGCCGAGCCACGCCGTGGTCTTTCCGGCGTCGAGGGCGGCGCCCGCAGGCTGCCATCGATGTCGTCGTAGCGGTCGAGCTCGGCCGCCACGCGCCGCACCGAAGCCTGCTTCTCGTGAAATGGCTGGAAGCTGGATTTTACGCCGGCCAAGATCATGCTCTTGATGTCGACGAACGGCACGCCGAGCTTGGTGTGGACCAAGAACAGCTCCTTCGACACCGACGTATCGGTGATCAAGCGATTGTCGGTGTTGATCGTCACACGCACGCCGAGATCGAAATAGAGCTTGAGCGGATGCGTCGCTAAGTCCTTCACGGCACCGGTTTGCACGTTGCTGGAAGGGCAGCACTCGAGCGGAATGCGATGATCGGTGATGTAGTGCAGCAGATCACCGTCTTCACGCAGCCGGCAACCGTGGCCGATGCGATGCGCGCCGCACACGTGAATCGCTTGAGCGATTGACTCCGGGCCGTACGCTTCGCCGGCGTGGATCGTGCAGTTGACGTTGTTGTCGCGCACGAGCTGGAACGCCGCGCGGTGATGCTTGGCCGGAAAATCTGCCTCGGCGCCAGCCAAGTCGAAGCCGACGACGCCGCGGCCTTTGTACGCCACCGCCAGCTCCGCCATCTGGTACGACGACTCAGCCGAGATGTTGCGGATGCCGCAGACGATGATGTTCGACTTGATGCCGTACGTCTCGCGCGCACGGCGCAAGCCGGCCAACACCGCTTCGACGACCTTCGTCAGCTTCAAACCGAGCCGCGTGTGTAGCATCGGTGCGTAGCGCACTTCCATGTAGCGCACGTTTTCGCGATGCGCGTCTTCGGCCAACTCGAACGCGATGCGCTCGAGCGCTTCCTCGGTTTGCATCACGCGCAGCGTGATGTCGAAGCCGCGCAGGTACTCGACGAGCGAGCCGAAGTTTCGACCGCAGCCGATCGCCGCATCGAGCCCCGGTAGATCGATCGCCGGCAATTCGACGCCGTATTGGCGGCCCAACTCGAGGATCGTCTCGAGTCGCAGCGAGCCGTCCAGGTGGACGTGCAGGTCCGTCTTCGGCAAGGCCCGAAACACTTCGAAGGGCACCTGTCCCGGGCCAGGAACGAGGGCTTCGTCGAATGTCGCCATGCAGGAGTGTAACACGCTCTCCAACACCTGCCCGTGCCCGAGCGCTGTCTCGCGCGTCGGCGGGTCCCCAACCCCGCCTCTTGCCAACGCGCGTTTACGTAACCGAACGCCGCATCCCAAATCTCAAAATCAACAAGCCTGCTAACGCGATCATCGGCAGATACACATAGCCGGATATTCCCGAGACGCCTTCCCCGCGCGCCGCGCGCTCCAACGCGTCGGCTACGGTTTCCGGGCTCTGCGCGCCGAGCAAACGCTTGCCGCCAATGTAGGTCGTAGGCAACCCTTCGAGCTCCGGCGGAACCAGTAAGCTTGATTCGTGTTCGACCCGGGCGTTGGTCGCCGGATCGAGCATGCAGCTTTCGAACAGCTTCGCATCCAGCCCCAAAGCTTGCGCCAGCTTGTCGATACCGGCCGGCGTCAGGTCATCAGTCGCGAACAGCGCGTCGGCCATCGGTTCGGCCTTGTGCTGCGCCTCGCCGCACACCGCAGCGCGCGCCGCGTCGTGAGCGTACTGGTGCATGGCGAGCGGTTTGTTCAGGCGCACGAAGTGCACCCGCTCGCCGTAACTCGCCAAAGCAGGCTTCAAAATGCCCGAGAAGCGCCGACAAGCCGGACACTGGAAGTCGGCGAACTCGACCACGTTGAGCTTGCCCGATTCGTAGAACGGCAACACCGAGCTCGGCACCGGCGGCGCAGTCTTCACTCGCGGCCACACCAGCGGCGCCGTGATCGCCAACGCGCCGAGCGCCCACCACGCCCAAGGCCGCAGTCGTGCCCGAGCCTCGTCGTCCCACATCGACTTGCCAAGCCCGAGCGCGGCGCCACCCGCCACGATCGCCGAGACGTCGGTCGTGACGCACAGCCAGCAAAATTGGTGCAGCACGAACGCCTGCACGCCGAGCAGCCAAACGCCAACCGCGCCGCCAATGAAGGCCACCACGCGCGTCGCAGTGCGCGAAGCGAGCGACGCCGCGAACAGCGCCGCGAACCCGAGCAAGCCGAACAACGGCAGCGGCACGAACTTGCCGTCGCCAAAGCTCACGTGGGAGAGCTCGCTGGCGCGCACGGCTCCGCAGCTCGAGGCCGCGCTGCAGAAGCTCGGCGCGTCCGCGACGTAATCACTCAAAAGCGCGGTCGACGCAGCCAGCGCCACGAGTGCGGCCACGCGCAGCACGACGAGCCAGGGCAGCTTGGGCACGCCGGCTCTATACCCAAACTGGAGCGCCGGGTGGAGCACGCCAGAAAAGACCGACGAAAAGCCCGGCAATTCCCGCGGGCCCTCGATTTCGCGCCGTTTCCCAAGGACGGCCGAGTTGGGGCGAGCTATGAACCCGCCCTTCCATGGCACGCAGAAAGCCCGAAAAATCCAGCCCTTCGCGGCCGAGCCGCCCCCCTGGCCGCACTCCGACTCGCAGCTTCGAGGGCTTGCTCAACATGAACCCGCGCGGGTTCGGCTTCGTGGCTGGCGGCGCGGGACAAGACGACGTTTACGTGCCGCCCGACTCGATTCAGGGCGCCTTGCACGGCGACCGCGTGCTGGTCAGCGTCGTTGCGCAGAGCGACCGCGGCCTCGAAGGTCGCATCGACCAAGTGGTGAAGCGGCGCAGTCCACGGGTCGCCGGCGTTTTGCGACGGCGAGGCAAGAGCTGCTGGCTCGAACCGGACGACTCGCGCTTACGCGGTCCAATCGTGCTGACCGATCCGGGTAAGCAAGGCAAAGAAGGCGACGCAGCAGTCGTCACGATCACGCGCTTCCCGGACTTCCAAGACGAGAACCCGGAGGGCGAGCTGGTCATGGTGCTCGGCGCACCGGGCGAGCCGACAGTCGAGATCGCGAAAATCTTGGTGCGCGAAGACGTGCGCGAGTCGCACTCCGAGGGCGCGCTGCGCGAAGCTGAAACCCTGGCCGCGCAACTGCAACCCAGCAGCATGCACGGCCGCACGGATTTGCGGCATATTCCGCTGCCGACCATCGATCCGGAAGACGCGCGCGACCACGATGACGCCGTCTGGGTCGAGCGTCACGGCGAAGGTTTCCGCGCTTGGATCGCCATCGCCGATGTCAGCGAGTTCGTGCAACCCGGCAGCGCGCTCGACGAAGAGGCACTGTCGCGTGGCTGCACCGTGTACCTGCCCACACGCGCGATTCCGATGCTGCCGACGGCGCTCGCGGCCGACCTGTGCTCACTCTTGCCAGAGCGCGAACGGCTCTGCTTGTGCGTGATCGCCGACTTGGATCGCGACGGCGTGCTCAAGACATACGAGATCGTCGAAGGTGTGATGCGCTCGGCCGCGATGCTCACCTACGGTGGCGTCGCACGCGCGCTCGGCTTCAGCGAAACTCCGCCCAAGAGCCCCGCCGCCGAAGCCTTCAAGAAGGACTTGAAGGTGATGGAGGAGCTGACCAGGAAGCTGCGCAAAGCGCGCATGGGCCGCGGCGCGCTCGACATGGACCTGCCCGAAGCGCGGGTGATCGTCGACCCGACCACCGGCGCCCCGACCGACGTCGTGCGTCGCGCGCAAGATCCGGGCGTAAAACGCGCCTATTCGATGATCGAAGAGCTGATGCTGCTCGCCAACGAGGCGGTCGCGCTATGGCTTGGCAAAGCGCCCGCGGTCTACCGCATCCACGGCCAGCCGGACGAAGCCAAGCTCGATCGCTTGGGCGAAGTCGCAGGCAGGCTCGGGGTCGAGTTCGATCCGGAAGCGATGAAGGAGCCGCTCGGCGTGGCGAAGTTCCTGGCGCGCGCACAGAAGCACGAAAAGAAGCAAGTGCTCGAGATGCTGCTGCTGCGCTCGCTGAAGCAAGCCGCGTACGACACGACCAACATCGGGCACTTCGGCTTGGCGTCGAAGAACTACGTGCACTTCACGTCACCGATTCGGCGCTACCCCGACGTGCAGGTGCACCGCGCCGTCAAAGCCATCTTGCGCGGTCAGAAGCCGGACACTAGCGGCCCGGCGCGCGAAGCGCTGCAGCTGTCGGCCACGCTGTCGTCGGCGCGCGAACGCGCGGTGATGGACATCGAGCGCGAGGTCGTCGACCTGTATCGCTGCTTGTTGATGCGCGAGCACATCGGCGAAACCTTCGAGGGCACGGTCAGCGCGCTGGTCGGCAGCGGCGCGTTTATCAGCCTCGATTCGCCTTTCGTCGACGTTTTGGTGCGTTACGAGGCGATGGGCCCCGACCACTACAGCCTGTCGGACGACGAGCTCTCGGTCGTC
This sequence comes from Polyangiales bacterium, assembly GCA_038252755.1. Taxonomy (GTDB): domain Bacteria; phylum Myxococcota_A; class Polyangia; order Polyangiales; family Polyangiaceae; genus PMG-095. Next base: position 25,298 of record JBBSAB010000104.1, read on the forward strand.
GGCTCGCGCTCGGGCGACACGATCTCGCTCGGTGATCGCTTGGAGGTCACGATCGAAGACGTCGCGATCTTGCGCCGCCAAACCTACGGCCGCCGCATCCCGCCCGACGCGTTGATCGAGCAGCTCAAAGACGCGCCCGAAATGCCGCGCCGCGTTCAGCGACTTGAAGGCTCACACAGCGGTCCCGGCGCCAAGCGCCCACCGGGCCGCCCCGGTGCGCCTGGCGGCAATCGCAGCGCGCGCCCCGGCGAGCGCGACCCGCACCGCCCCGACAATCGCCAAGGCAGCGCCAAGGGCCGTCCGCAAGGCGGCGGCAAACCCGGCGGCGGCAAACCCAGCGGTGGTCGCCCTGACAACGCGGCTCGCCCCACCGGCAGCCGCCCCGGCGCTGCGCGCCCCGACAGCGGCGGTCGCTCGATGGGGTCGGCTCCGCGCAGTGACGCCACCGGTCGCGGCAAGCCCGGCAAATCACGCGGCGGACGTCGCAAGTAAACCTCGGGCGCAGGCCTGCTCCGCCCCGATGATTCATCGCATCTTTGGCTGCCAAACCGCAGCTTGAATCGCAGAAACTTCCCTGTCGTCTTTGGGCAACACCCCGGGCTGATACGACAGAGCATCGCGCGCGACCCGCGTTCGTCATGACTCCTGAATCTTCACAGGGAGACGGGGAGATCCGGAGCCGTGCGAGCGTGAATTTTAGGGTTCGCGCTGCAGCTTCGGGCACGCCGATGCGAGCACTGGGGCGTGGCTCGCGGCGCTCCTGCTATTGGTGGTGGGGCGCAGTCGGCGCGCTCGAGGGGTGATCGGGACGAACTAGGGGCCGGGAAAATGCAACGAATTAACGAGAAACGGGCGGGGACGAACACAAACCTGCGCGCCGCGGTTGGTGTGGGACTGGGTTTGATTTTAGCATTGAGCGTGGGCGGGCGTGCGGTAGCTCGCTCAGCGCAACGCCACGCCGGTGATGCGGTCCGTACCCATGAAGGCGCGCAGTGGCTCGGGCACGACGATCGTGCCGTCAGCTTGCTGGTATTGCTCCAGGATCGCCAGCCAAGTGCGACCGACCGCGAGGCCCGAGCCGTTGAGCGTGTGCAGCAGGCGCGGCTTGGATTTGGGATCCGGGCGGTAGCGGATTTTCGCGCGGCGAGCCTGAAAGTCGCCAAAAGTCGAGCAGCTGGAGATCTCGCGGAACGCCTGCTGCGACGGCAACCACACCTCGAGATCGTACGACTTGGTCGACGAAAACGTCAGGTCGCCCGCGCAATGCTCGACCACGCGGTAGTGCAAACCGAGCCGACGCAGCACCTCTTCGGCGTGGCTCGTCAGTAACTCGAGCTGCTCCAGGGCGCTCTCGGGCGTCGCGAACCGCACCAGCTCGACTTTGTCGAACTGGTGTTGACGGATCAGCCCGCGCACGTCGCGGCCGTGCGAGCCGGCTTCGCTGCGAAAGCAAGGTGTATAAGCGCAGTACGCGCGCGGCATGTCGGCGGCGTCGAGCACCTCGTCGGCGTGCAGGTTGGTGACCGGCACTTCGGCGGTCGGCACCAGGTACAGCGCGCTTGGATCGTTCGGATCACTGCGGCGGGTCTTGAACAAATCGTCTTCGAACTTCGGCAAATTGCCGGTGCCGACCAGGGCCTCCGCGCGTACCAAAAACGGCGGATAAACCTCGGTATAACCGTGATCGCGCGTGTGCAAATCGAGCATGAACGTGATCAGCGCGCGCTCCAGCCGCGCGCCCGCGCCCCACAGCACCGAGAACCGCGCACCCGAAAGTTTGGCAGCGCGCTCGAAATCCAAGATGCCCAGATCCGTGCCGAGCTCCCAGTGGGGCTTCGGCTCGAACGCAAACTTGGGCGCTTCGCCCCAGGTACGCACGGTCGGATTCTGCTCGTCGCTCTCACCATCTGGCGCCGACGGATGCGGCACGTTTGGGATGCTGAGCAGCCGATCTTGCATCTCGGCCTCGATCGCCGAAAGCTCGCTCTCGAGATCTTTGATGCGCTCGCTGAGCGCCTTCAGCTCTTCGCGGCGCGCAGCCATCGCCGGCTTGTCGCCGCCCTTGGCCAGCTGAGCCATGCCGTCGTTGGCGGCGTTGCGCTCGGCTTGCAGCCCCTCGGTCTTACCGATCAGCTCGCGACGCTTGGCCGACAGGCTGGAGATGCCCTCTAGCAGCCCGGCCGCGCTCGGCGAACGGCGCGTGAGCATGCGGCGAACTTCATCCAAATTGTCGGCGACGTAGCGAGCATCCAGCATGGCGCTAACGGATTTAGCACGCTCAGAAGCCGACGCCGACGCCGACCCCAACGCCGACTCCGATTCCCACGCCGGTGCGCGAACCGCGGTAGTTGACGACCGCCAACAGCTGGGTGATCAACGTGCAAGTTCGCTGCACGGGGCCGGCACAGCCACGCCAAACGCCGCCGGCGGTGCGCTCGCCATCGGTGTCGAAATACGTCACACGACCGTCGGGCGTCACGGCTAGCCACGCCACGTCGCCGCCAGGCGCGGAGGCGTTGGTTACGCCCACCCGCCCGAGCGATTGATTGTCGGTGCCGGCGAGCCGACCATCGGGCAAGAGTACGGCGTAGGCGTCGTAATCGCTGTTGGCGACGCGCCCTACGCGGTCGATCACGAACGCCAGGTCGCCGTCCACCAGCACGTGGCCGTCCGAACGGAGCTCTACGGGGCCGCCGCTCTCGCGCTCCCAGCGCGCCGACCCAAAGGCGAGCGGCGCGCCACCCTCGGCCCAGCGCGGCGGCTGCGCGGGGCTGCAAGCGAAGAGCGACGCGGTCGCCGCGAGCAGCGCCATCGCCACGGCAGCGTTCGAACCGGAGGAGCGCAAACGACCTCGCACAGGCCAACCATAGCGCACGGATCGCCACCGCTCGACATCCGGCCCCTCGGCCGCCATGCCACCGATTTTCTCGCGGTGATGGCCGCTTCCGAGCCCCCTGATCGACCCTGGACGATTCATGGCATAAAGGGCGTCCAAATGACGCAAGCGCGCCTCGCTGTGCTCCTCGGCTCTTCGGTTGCGGCCCTCGGAATTGCGCTCACGGCGTGTAGCGCGACGCCGCTCGGCGCCAGCGAACCCAACCTGGCCAGCGCGCAGAAGAAAGCCGGCCCCGGCGGTGAGCTGTTCGACCGCGAGTGCGCCGCCTGCCACGGCAAGCGCGGCGAAGGTCTGACGAACGCCCCTTCGGTGATCGGCGGCGGCGCCCTGGCTGAGTACCCGCGCGACAAGTCGCTCTCGTCCAACCCGGCGATGAGCAACAACGCCCAGCAGCAAGCCGGCGACACGACGCGCCCGCCAGGAGCGCCCTCGCGCGATCCGTTCCGCACGGCGCTCGACGTCTTCAACTACGTCAGCACCAAGATGCCGTTGCCCAAGAGCCGTGCCGGCACGCTCAAGCCGGACGAGTACTGGGCGATCACCAACTACATGCTGCTCGCCCACGGCAGCACCGTCCCCGAAGGCGGCCTCAACGCCGGTAACGCCGCCAGCGTGCAGATCGCGCCGAAATAAGGGGTCAATGGTCGGGGGTTGGGGGTTGAGGAGCGCAGATCCGCACGTCTTTGGCGAAGCCCCCTGGTTGCCCCCTCGACCCCTCGTTCGACTAGCTTAGCTAGATCGCGGCGATAAACGCCGAAGCGCGCGAAAACAAAAGCGAATTCGCGCCGACGCGGCGATGGAAATAGAAATAGTCGGGTATCCGTTTCCGGGAAGGACGCCAATCCAAACCCAAAAAACAGATGCCCGA
>JBBSAB010000105.1:0-28937 GCA_038252755.1 Polyangiales bacterium
AGTTGCCAGTACCACCCACCCCAAATCTCGGCCTTCCCGTCTTACCGCCTTCCTGTTGTCCCCGCTCGCTCGGGCAAGATGCGATGAATCATCAGAGGGAGGCGGGGAGACGGGGAGGGCGAGCGGGAAGCGCATTTCTTGTTTGGGGAGACCAAACAAGAAATGGTTTGCCCGTGGTTCCTCGCGATTGAGGCGTAGGACCGTCATGAGACGTCGAGGTCAACCGCAGCACCCATCAAGAAATCTCGGCTTGGCGATCTCCCCGACTCCCCGGCTCCATGTTTGTTCGCGCTCGCGCTCGCGCTCGCGCTCGTGCTACTCGCCGCCCATCATCGTGACGTAGCGATCGATGACTTCGTGAGCATCGGCCGGCAACGATGAGAACTGCAAGCCTACGGCGCCACGGACGCCAGCCGCCTTGACCCAGCGCGCCGTGGCGCCGATTTCGATCACGCGACCGGTCATCGGCAGCGCGAAGCGCACCTTCACCAGCTGGGCCTGCTCGAAAGCTTGCGGCGCGAGCACCAGGAGCCCACCAACCGAGACGTCCTCGCTGCGTCCGTCGAGCACCACTTGATCGTGGAAGATGCGCACCGGCGTGACGTAAGGCGCACGCGGAAAGCGCCGTCGCGTTGGGGGTAGCGGCGGCGGAACCGGCAAGGCGCGCGCCCCTCCCGGCACCGACACGCGAGTCGGATCTGGGGCAGGAACAGCTGCTGCAGCCGACGCCGAGGCTCCCGATCGGACCGGAATCGGCGGCGGCCCCTGGCGAATGCCGAGCAGCGAAAACGGCGCCGACGCCGGCGCGGCCTTACGCAAAGCTTGAGCAAACGCCAGCGCATCGGCGAAGCGCCCGTCGGGCTCGCGTGACAGGGCGCGCTCGATCACCGCCGCAAACTCAGGCGTCACTTCAACCGCCTTCTGGCGCAACGGCGGCACCGGCTCCGTCGCGGCCTTGAGCAGCACTTCACCGAAGTTGCCCTCGAACGGCACGACGCCCGCCAAGCATTCGTACAAGGTTACGCCGACGGCGTACTGATCGGTGCGTCCGTCCACCTCGCGCGCCAACAGTTGCTCCGGCGCCATGTACTCGGGCGTACCGAGCAGGCCGCCGTCTTGGGTGAGCTTGTTCTTTTCGTCCGGAACGCGCGCTACTCCGAAATCGAATATCTTCACCACCTCGCTGCCCTGCTCGTCACGTGCGACGAACACGTTACTGGGCTTGATGTCGCGGTGGATGATCCCTCGACGGTGCGCCGCCGCCAGCGCTTCGCAAATCCCCGAGCCAAGCCAGGCCGCTTCGGCGGCGCCAATCCGACGGCGCACCGCCAAGATGCCTTCGAGGCTGCGCCCTTCGAGCAGCTCGAGCACCAAGTAGGGCGTGCCGTCGTCGGTCTCACCCGCGTCGAGCGCCGCGACCACTCCGGGGTGACGTGCGGCGCTGAGCGCCAACGCTTCGCGCAGCAAGCGCGCCCGCGGCTCGGGCGCCGAGCGTTGCTCGGGCAGCAGCAGCTTCAGCGCCACCGAACGCTTGGTGTAGATGTGCTCGGCCTCGAAGACCGCGCCTGCCCCACCCCTCGCGATCTCACGCTTCAGAAGGTAGCGACGATCAACGGTCGTGCCGATGTCGAGAGACACGCTGGCGATGCTACCTTAGCGGCGGGCCTACTGTCCTACCTTGACGAGTAACGGCTCCGGCGGCGGCAAAGCGGGAAAATCGCCGGTGCGGATGCGCACCAGCGCTTCGCGGCGGCTTTCAAGCCGGCCCGTAAAGGCCGAAAGGCCGAACTCCGAGCCGTCTCGCTCAGCGTCGAGCCGCGCGCTCACCAGGTACAAGCCAGCCCGGCCAAAGGTGTACTTGGGGCAAAGTTCGGCCAACAGGCTAGTAGCGGAAATGCTCTGGCCAGGCGCGAGCGGCGTGTACGCCTGGCGATCGGGTGAGCGACCGTCTGGCTGGGGATCGCAGCCGTGGATGCCATCGGGGCCGTGGACGGTGAAGCTGACGAGCTCGCGCCGGAAGTAGAGCATCGTCTTTTGCTTGGCGCGCACGTCGACGACCGCGGTCGCGGTCATCTCGGTGGCGGCGTCCGAGCCGTGCACCAAGCGCAGCTGCAGCGGCAACGACGGATCTTCCTCTGCCTCGGCGCCGGTGAGGTCGGGCGTGAGTGTGAGCTCGCTACTGACCAGCTGCTTCACGCGCGGGTCGTGCTCCGGATCTACCTTCGCCGATGCTTCGCTCCATGCCGCTTCAGGCTCGGCGATGAACGGCGCGCTTTGCAGCGCTGGCACCTCGGTGCGCTTGCCTTGTTTGTAAGCGGTGCGCGGTGGCTTGGGCGTGAAGCCCAGCTTGGCGGTGACGGTTTGCCCAGTGGCTAGCAGCGAGTCGCCGCCGCCCGAGATGCAGTACAGGCGCGGGTCGAACGTCTGCACCAAGCCCTCACCAGGCTGGAGCAAGCGTCTCTGGTCGTCCGTGAGCGGGCCGCCGAAGCCGTCGGGCAATCTGCAGACGGCGGGCTTGGGCGGCTTTTGGAATTTGTTGCGGGGCTTCTTCGGATCTTCAGCCGCTTGCAGCGAGAGCGTGAGCCGAGTTAGGTCGAACAGCACCTTGGCCGGCTCAGTCCCACGGTTGACGACCGCCACCAGCCACCGCTCGCCGGCCGGGCGCGGCGTGATCTCGAGCCGCAAGTGCAGGGGATTGTCGACGCTCGGCGCTTCACCGGTCTTTTCGACGAGTGCTTTGACCAGCGCTGGATCGGGCGGCGGCGGCGGCTCCGGTTCGTTGCTCTCCGCGGGCGCGGCAGGCACCGGATTGGGCTCCGCTGCGACGGCCACGGCATCATCGACCGGCGAGGCGCTGGCGGAACCGGCCGGGTTCTCTCCGACGCTCGAGCCGATCGTCGTCTGACTACCCGCGCAACCTGAAAGCGCTGCCAGAGCGAAAAGCTCGACGAGAGTGCCAACGCGCATGCTTCGCCGGTACCATGGCCCGGATGCGCGGCCTATACCCGATCGTCGACCTCGACACGCTAGCGATGCGGAACGTGGCGCCATTGCAGCTGGCCGAGGCCGTATTGACCGCGCGGCCGCCGATCCTGCAGCTGCGGGCCAAGCACCAAACGCCGCGCGTGGTGCTCGAGTTGTTGACGGCGCTCAAGCCACTGTGCGCGCGAGCCGGTACGCTGCTGTTCGCCAATGATCGGCCGGATCTAGCGCTGCTCGCCGGTGTCGACGGCGTCCACGTCGGGCAAGACGACGTGCCGCTCGAAGCTGTGCGCCGCCTGCCGGGCAGCTTGCGCGTCGGTGTCTCGACACACGACGAGCAGCAATTGCAGGCAGCGCTCGCGCTCCGGCCCGACTACGTCGCATTCGGACCGATCTTCGCAACGCAGTCGAAAGACGGCGCAGATCCGGCCCTTGGTCTCGATCGGCTGGCACGCGCCGCCGACCTAGCCCACGCCGCCAACATCCCGCTCGTCGCCATCGGCGGCCTCACGTTGAACCTCGCGCCGCAGCTCGCGCGCCACTCGCTGCTCGCCGCAGTGATCTCCGACCTGCTCGCCGACGGCACCGACGCGTCAGCCATTGCCACCCGCTCCACCGCTTGGCAAAACGCCCTCACGACTCACGACTCACCACTCACCACTCCCGACTAACGACTAACGACTCACGCTCGGCGCAACTTGGCCATCATCGCCTCGAGCGCCAACTGCGGACCGACGTTGCGCTCAAGATCACCGAGCGCTGCCCGTACCACCTGATAGCGACGAGCCAGCCGCCGCGCTTCTTCCGGTGCCGACGCCACCACTTCACGCACGCGCAACGACAGCACCTGCGCCAAGTGATCGAGTAGATCGGACAGCTCGCCGCGCTCGAGCTTCTGCTTCTCAGCAAACTGCAGCGAGCTTGCCAGATCCGGCGCGTCGAGCCCGGCCAGCACTTGGCTCGCGAAAGAGTCGCGCGCAGATAGTGCCTCGCCGTCTGACATGGCCAACGCCTGCTCCATGCTGCCTTGCGCGAGCGGCGCCAGCTTGGCCTCCAAGCCGCGCGCTTCGAGCAGCCTCGCCACCACGGGTTCGGGCAGCGGACCAAAGCGCACCGGCAACGTACGCGAACGAATCGTGTCCAAAAGCCGGCTTGGTCGGCTGGTGAGCAGCAGGAAAAATGTCCGCGACGGCGGCTCTTCGAGCGTCTTGAGCAGCGCGTTGGCGGCCGACACCGTGAGTTCGTCCGCCCCGCGCACGATGCAAACCACCGCCCGCCCTTCGTGCGGCGGAAAACCAATCCGCGACAGCACGATGCGCCGGATCTGCTCGATGCTGATGCCGCTCGTCTCGCTGGCTTGAAGCACGCCCTTGTAGATGCCGCGCTCGACGATCAGCAGATCCGAATGAGCCGGCAGGTGCGGCTCGTCTTCCGCGAACGTCGACGCCCGCTTGCACGCGGCGCACGCTTCACACGCCAGCGGTGTCGGCTGGTCGCACAACAGCGCACGGGCCAGCGCCAGCGCCGTGAGGCCCTTGCCCACGCCGGGCGGCCCCTCGAAGCGGTAGGCGTGGTGGACCTTCCCCACGCGGAGAGCCTGCACCAGCGTCTGAACCGCTGGCTCTTGGCCTAAAATTGCGTCGAATGACATGGCTCGTGGGGGGCCGGTGCGGAGCGGTACGGAGCGGCGCCGAGCATGCCAGAGGCGGCGGGGCCGTGGTAGGTTTCCCGCCGTTCTCACCATGTCAGGTTTCTCGATCGCCACGCTTTCCCGGCCTGAACTCGCCGAGCTCTCGGCCTACTTGCCTGATCTCTCCACGTATCGCGTGCGGCTGGACGCTAACGAAGCGCCGCCGATCATGAGCGCAGCGGCGCTGCAACGCATCGGTCAGGTCTTGGCTGAGGGCGCCTGGGAGCGCTACCCGGACCCGACGCTGCTCGGTTTGCGCCAAGCCATCGCCCAAAGTTTGCAAGTCACGCCGCTGGAAATTCTGCCCGGAGTCGGCAGCGATGAGGTCATCAGCCTGCTTTTGACCGCGTTCGTGCGCCCCCTTCCACCGGCCGACACGGCGACAATCCTGACGACCACGCCGTCATTCGTCATGTACCGGATGAGCGCGCGCTGCCGCGGACTGCGTGTGCTCGAAGTGCCGCTGGACGCGAACTGGGACTTGTCGGTCGTTGCGCTGAAGAGCGCGATCGCGATGTCGCCGCCCAGCATTGTCTTTATTGCCAGCCCCAACAATCCAACCGGCAATCTGATGTCGCACGATCGCCTGGTCGAGGTAATCGCGGCTGTGCCCGAGGCACTATTCGTGATCGACGAGGCGTACATCGCGTACTCGGACAGAGACCAAATGGATCTGTACCGCCGCTTCGAGAACGTGGCGATGATGCGCACGCTTTCCAAGGTTGGGTTCGCGGCGTTTCGGCTCGGCTTCTTGGTGGCGCGGCCGGCGGTGGTCGCGGAGCTCGACAAAGTGCGCTTGCCGTACAACGTGCCAACGCCGACGCAGCGCGTGGCCGAGCTGGCATTCAGCGAGCTTGCCCCGGAAATCGCGCGAATCGCTGGGGTTGTCGTGGCCGAGCGCGAACGGCTCGCGACCAGGCTCGCCGCGCTGCCACATGTTGTCGTCACGCCCAGCCAGGCGAATTTTCTCTGGCTCAAGACGGAGCGCCCGGCCGGCGAGCTGTACGAGGAGCTCAAGCAGCGAAGCATCCTGGTCCGGAGCTTCCACGGGCGCGGTGGTCGACTCTCGAATCAACTGCGCGTCACGATCGGCACCGCTGCTGAGAATGACGAGCTGTGCTCCGCCTTGACAGAGCTCACTTGAAGCACTCCAAAGCGCTCGTCGGCTGCGTACACGTGGCGTTCGCGACCGTGCTGCTCAGCGCGCTCGGCTGTGGCGTGCTCGAGCCGCCCGTCGCGCGGCGTGTCGATGGCGTCACCAGCGACGGCCGCTTCATCGATCCCGATGCGTACGCGCTGTACGCAGTGGCAGCGCTACGCGAGGCGCGCGGACAGTGGACCGAAGCGCTCAAGCTCTACCAGCGCGCGCTCGACATCGACGGACGTGGGCCCGAGCTCAAGACGCGCATCGGCGCCGTGGCGTGCAAGCTGCGCCAAAATACCGTTTCAGATCGAGCATTTGCGAGTGCAACCCGCTCCGCGCCCGATTACGGACCGCTGTGGTTCGAGCTCGCCCTGTGCAAGAAATCGCGCGGCGACGCGGGCGGCGCCGAAGCGGCCGCGCTCGAAGCGGTGCGGCTCGATCCCGAGCGCGCCGAAGCCAGCCTGCTCGCCGCGGACTTGGCCGCGCTTCGCGGTCACCAAGCGCTCGCCTGGCAGCTGCGCGATGGCCTGGCCACCCACGCGCCGGATTCGCCCGCAGCGCAGCGAGGGATTTTGGCGGCGGCCATGCGCAATCACGATCTGCCGCGCACCGCACGAGCACAGGCGGCCCTGGCCCGACTCGATGCTCGCAGCGGCGCAGCACTGAAGTCGGTGGGCATCGCGCGCGCGCTGGACGCGCTCGGGCAAGGTGACGTCACGACGGCTAAGCGCGAGGCGACGCAGCTGCTCGGTGCCGATCCAACCAACGGTGACGCGCTGGTGATCGCACTCGCGGTCGCAGATCTGGAGCAAGATCACGCCGCCTTCAACGCGCTGTTGGCAGAGTCGGCTGACTCCGGTACGCCAGCCAGCCCCGAGCTGCTGAGCACGCTCGGCGCTTTGCTCGGTCGGCGCGTCAGCGCCCAAGCCGCTCAGCTCGTGCGCCCTCAGCCGTAGCGCGCTTTTTTAGCGCGTGGGCCCAGGTGGCGGCGCAGCAGCAGCAGCCGACGCAGCTCCCGCCGCGGCAGCCGCCGCGTAGGCCTTGGCGTCGAACGCAAGCTGCAGCGGCAAGTCCAGCGTCGCGCCGGCCTTGATCTCGATGTCTTTCTCCACGACGACGCCAGTGCTGGGCAAAAGCGCGCTGAGCCGTGCCTTGCCGACCGGAATACCCGCGATCTCGAAGCGACCGTCGAGGCTAGTCACGTCGTGCGTCGAGTACTTGAGTACGAACACGTCCGCCATCATGAAGACCTTGAGGTCGTCGGTCAGCAGGTAGTGCCCCGGCTCGGGAGGATAGAGTGTCGAAGGCACGCCGCCCGGCAGCGCCAAGAGCTGCGCCTGCATGTGACTGCCGAGCAGGTTGGGCACATAGCCTTCGCCGTCTTTGCTCACGACATCGATCGTCTGGCCGAAGGTGACGGCGATCGTGCGCGTGCTGAACGCGCAACCGCGCGCGCCGACGGTTTGCTTCGCCTCCTTGGCGGGCAGGTAGCCATCGTAGCCGGTCACCGCGACCAGCACGTCGGCCAGACTGCGCATCATGCCCTCGCGAAACACGTGACCGTACGTCTCGCGCCCTTCGGGGCATGGCGGCTTGATCTTCGCTAGGTGGGCGGTCGCGACCGGCGGAAAGTCTCCAGTGCCGGTAATGAGCCCGCGCACGGTGCCGGTCGGACCAGCGTAGGCCGGCTTGTTCTCGGGGTTGACGGTTTTGCTGACCAGCTCCTGCATCGCGGGCAGGCCGGAGGCGACCGGCGCGGCCGCCTGGAACACGCTCGGCGTGGGCTTGGCCGAGGCTGCAGCGTGGGGAACTTGCTCGTGCTTCTTCCCGCAAGCGCAGACAATCACGCTCAACAGGGCCAGCCCGAACAAGCTGACCCTGGGCGACGGCAAAGCGGGACGCATCGGTGTGGCGCTCGGCTTAGCGCAGCCCCGCGGCCCGCGCCATCGTCAGCAAGGTGTCGGGGAACAGGCCGATCGCGATCACGAACGCCGCCGCAATCACCAGCGCCGAGGCCACCATGCCCGATTTCATCGGGGTCGCGACCGCTGCGCCAGGCTCCGGCTCGCGCATGTACATGAACACCATCACCCGCAGGTAGTAGTAGGCGCCCAGGATGCTGTTGAGCAGACCGAGTACCGTGAGCCAGTACAGTTGCGAGTCCATCGCAGCCTGGAACACGTAGAACTTGCCGAAGAAGCCAGCCGTCGGCGGGACGCCCGCCAGCGAGAGCAGGAAGAACGAGAACGCCAGCGCAGCCGCAGGGTGCCGGCGACCGACGCCCGCCAAATCCTCGTACGACACCGCTTCGGCGCCTTGGCGACCGCACAAGATCAGTGCGCCGAATGCGCCGATCGTCGAGACGGTGTAGCTCATCATGTAGAAGAGCACGCTCGCGACCCCGGTGTCCGAGCGCATCGCCGCGACCACACCGACCAGGGCGTAGCCGGCGTGCGCGATCGACGAATACGCGAGCATGCGCTTCACCGAGTCTTGGCGACCGGCGATCACGTTGGCGGTCGTCATGGTGACGATCGCCATCAACGCCAGCACCGGCGGCCAGCCAGCGCCCCAGCTCATCAGCCGTTCGTCACCGAAGGCGACGACCAACACGCGCAACAGGACGGCGAAGGCCGCGCTCTTGACGGCCACAGCCATGAAGCTGGTGGCCGGCGTCGGGGCGCCTTCGTAGGCATCGGGCGTCCACATGTGGAACGGCACCGCGCTGACCTTGAACGCCAGACCGGCGATGCTGAGCGCCAGCGCGACGATCACCAGGCCCGGGCTCACGCCGCTGCCAGCCTTGCCGATGGTAGCGACGGCTTCGCCGATCCCCTTGAGATCGGTGTGACCGGTGGCGCCGTAAAGTAACGCGCCGCCGAACAGCATCAAGGCTGCGGCGAAGCTGCCGAGCAGGAAGTACTTCAGCGCGGCTTCAGCGGCGCGCGTGCTGGTGCGGCGCAAGCCGATCAAGCAGTAAACGCCGAGCGACATCGTCTCGAGCGCGATGAACAGACTGAGCAGATCACCCGCGGCAGCCAGCGCCATCGCGCCGACGGTCGAGAACATGACCAGCGGGAAGAACTCGCCGCGCTCCAACTTGTGCTCTGGCAGGTAACCGCCAGCCAGCAAACAGGAGAGCCCGCCGCCGAGGCAGAGCACGAAGGCGAAGAACAGTGTGAAGCGGTCCACCACCAGGTACGGCATCAGGACGTCGAGCTTCTCGAACTTGTCCGGTCCGACCATCCAAACCGCCAGCGCGGCGATCGCGCCGGCGAACAGCACGACCGAGCTGCCGAGGCCGAGCTCACTGGCGCGACCAGCACCGGCGTCGACGATCAGGCCGCCGGGGCCGAAGCCCTCGGGACTGGTCGGCTTGCCGAACGCCTCGGTCAACATCAAGAGCAGCGCTCCGACCGCGACCACCAGCAGCGGCGAGATGGCGAGGAGGGCGCTCACGGCGCACCCCCGTTCAACGCCTGCGCAGCGGAGTCGGACTTCTTCTTGGGATCTTCAGGGTAGCCGCGCTCGACCGGGCCACCACGGCGCGGCGCCAGCGTCGCCAACGTGGCGTCGCGCGAATCGATGAAGGCGTTGCGGTGCGCGACGTAGCGATCGAGCACCGTTTCGACGCCCTCGCTCATCCGGCTCGTGAACAGGTTCGGGAACCAGCCGATCACGAAAATCATCGCGATCAGCGGAACAACCGCGATCAACTCGCGCGGGGTCACGTCTTTCAGGCGCTTGTTCTTGGGGTTGCTGAGCGGGCCGAAGAACATCTTTTGCACGACGCTCAGCATGTAAACAGCCGCCAGGATGACGCCGGCTGCAGCCAAGCCGGCTTGCAGCTTGGCGTTGCCGCCGAGCGCGGACGAGACGAACGTGCCCATCACGATCATGAACTCGCCGACGAAGCCGTTGGTGCCAGGGACGCCGATGCTCGACATCGTGACGATCACGAACAAGACGGCGTAGATCGGCATCACCTTGGCCAGGCCACCGAACTCACGCACCAGCCGCGTGTGGCGGCGGTCATAGATCACGCCGACCAAAAGGAACAACGCGCCGGTCGAGATGCCGTGATTCAGCATCTGCAAAATCGCGCCTTCCATGCCGGCTTGCGTGGCCGCGAAGCAGCCCAGCATCACGAAGCCCATGTGGGCGACCGACGAGTACGCGACCAGGCGCTTCACGTCGTCTTGCTTCCAAGCGACGAGCGCACCGTAAATAATGCCGCCACCGATCGCGATGCCGGCCAGGTTGGCGCCAGCTGCGAACGCCGGGCCGCCAAGCATGCCCATGCAGAAGCGGATGTAGCCGTAGGTGCCGAGCTTGAGCAGCACCGCGGCCAGGATGATCGAGCCGCCGGTCGGCGCCTGAACGTGCGCGTCAGGCAACCACGTGTGCAGCGGGAACATCGGAACCTTGATGGCAAACGCCGCCAAAAACCCCAGGAAGCACAGCCACGCCGCCTGGTGTGGCAACACCAAGCGCGACAGCGCCAGGTAGTCGAAGCTGTAATAGCCGGCCAGCTTGTAGTGGGTCCACACCATGTAGAGGATCGCGGCCAGCATCAGCATGCTGCCGACCATGGTGAAAATGAAAAACTTGTAAGCGGCCTTGATGCGCTCGACGCCGCCCCACACGCCGATCATCACGATCATCGGCACCAGCATCAGCTCCCAGAACGTGAAGAACAGGAACAGATCGAGCGACACGAAGGCGCCGAGCATGGCGCCGTGCAGCATCAAGAACGCGAAGCACAGGTCTTTGACCCGGGTCTTGATCGCGTTGAACGACACGTAGAGAGCAATCGGCGTGCTGAACGTGCACAGCAGGATCAGCCACATGCTTACGCCGTCGACGGCCACGTGGTAGCGGATGCCCAGCGACGGCACCCAGTCGATGATCTGCTGGTAGTGCCAGCCCTTCGACATCGGCTGGGACAGCAGGCTGAGCGAGGCCAGCGCGTCGGCGCCCAACACGAAGAACGTGAAGCGCTTCAGCAGCACCGGCGTCTGGCGCGGCAAGAACAACAGCGCGATCGCACCGAAGATCGGCAAAAACACGATCAAGCTGGGCAGGCTCGGCCACTCGGTGGCGGCGTCGGACTCGGGCATGGGCGCGGGCCACAGGCTCCGGATGAAGAGGATCGACAACGCGGCGGTGACGCCGATCGCGAAACGCTCGGCCTTGCCCTGGCGCCGCGGCACCATGGCGCCTGCGGCAAACGCCAGCAGGTAGGGCAGAAACTCGACTACAGCACGTTCCAGGGGGCGCATAACTCACTCACCTTGGGGGATCACGGGATGACCGGCGGGCAGTTGCGCCCCCGGCGGGATGGGAGGCGCGCTCGGGCGCCCGGGTTGGGAGGGACGCGGGTTGCCCTGGAGCTGTCCGTTCGCGCCTTGTGTAACGTCTATCGTGGTGAGGCCGCTCTTGTCCGGCTTGGGACGTGCCAGCTCGAACTTGCGCTTCGCAATTTGTCCGAACGCGTTCTTCACCTCGAGCGAGACCGTGCGGGTCTTGTCGATGTCGAGGTTGAACGAGACGCTAGCCTTGTCGCCGAACTCGTCATCGTCCGGCTTGCCGTCGCCGTTCTCGTCCCAGCGGTACGAGTAGCCGAGGCCAGGCGTCGCGGTGACGCTGTACGCGCCGTCAGCGTGATTGGCGATGACTTGAGCGTAGGCGTGCGGGGCGATCAGGAACCAGCCGACCGAGCCCAGGCCGACCACCATCACGGCAGCGTAGGCCTGAATACGACCGGTTTGGAGCTGGCGCAGCAAGCTGCCAAGGCCACGCACGATGAACGACGACAGCTTGGCGATGATGCCATCGACGATCCACTTGTCCGCCCAGGCGCCGAACTCGGCGAGCGAGTCGACCGCGCCGATCACGGTTTCTTCGTAGAACTCGTCGACGCGCAGCTTGTCGAACACGAACTGATGGAAGCCCGGCAGCTTCTCGGTGAAGGCGCGCGCGACCTCACCCTTCGTCATCACGTACACGTAGTAGGCGCCGCCGGCACCGACGAGCACGGCCGCCAGGGCCAGGCCCAAGAAGCTGCCGAGCATGTGCTCGGCGCCGTCGACGAGCCGCACGCTGGCCGAAGCATTCTTGAACACCGGCTCGAGGAAGTGCTCGAGCGGCATCCACTTCACGCCGATGACCTCGAGCGCGCCGGCGTTCAGGAAACCGCCGAACAGGGCGAGCGTGCCCAAGATCGCCAGCGGAACCCACATCTGCCACGGTGACTCGTGCGGCTCGGGACCTGCGAGCTTCTCGTCAGGGTCGTGAGCGTGAGCGTCGTGGCCGTGAGCCGGCTCCTTCCACTTCTTCACGATGTCCCAGCCCTTGAACTCGCCGTAGAAGGTGCCGATGAACAGGCGCGTCATGTAGAACGCCGTCATCACTGCGCCGGCCAAGCCGAGCCCGTACAGCAGGCTTCCACCCCACTTCGGCCACTCGAACGAGTCTTGAACGCCGACCGGCGTCGAGATGTACGAGGTGTAGGCCTTGAGCAGGATCTCATCCTTCGAGAAGAAGCCGCTGGTGCCGGGGATGCCGATGATCGCCGCCCACGAGGCGGCGAACGTCAGGAACGTGTACGGCAGGAACTTGCGCAGGCCGCCCATATTGCGCATGTCCTGCGACGCATCGGTGTCGTGGATGCGCGCGTGCATGGCGTGAATGACCGAGCCAGCACCAAGGAACATGCAGGCCTTGAAGAAGGCGTGCGTCAGCACGTGGAAGAAGCCGGCGGAAAACGCGCCGACGCCCACGCCGAGGAACATGTAGCCGAGCTGACTGACGGTCGAGTACGCCAGCACCTTTTTGATGTCGTGCTGCGCGAATGCGATGATCGCCGCCCAGACCGCGGTAAGCCCGCCGATCAAGGCCACCACGAACATGGCAGCCGGGCTGAGCACGAAGATCGCCGACGTGCGGCAGACCAAGTAAATACCCGCCGTCACCATCGTGGCAGCGTGGATTAGGGCGGAGACCGGGGTTGGGCCAGCCATCGCGTCCGGCAGCCAGACGTACAGCGGCAGCTGCGCGCTCTTGCCGGCAGCGCCGAGGAACAGGAACAAGCCGACCAAGGTAGCGGCCGTGGCCGTGCGCGGCGTGTTCAGCGCCACTGCCCAAGCGTTGGGCAGAATGTTGGCGAGCGGCACGTGGTCGCCGAGCGGCCAGATCGTGACCGGCGTCAGCAGGTTGTTGCGCGCGCTTTCGATGCCCGACCAGTCGAGCGCTCCGCAGTAGTAGAGAAGTAGGCCCATCGCGACCAGCAGACCGAAGTCGCCGATGCGGTTGGTGATGAAGGCCTTTTTGCCGGCGGCTGCGTTCTTTTCCTCACCGAACCAGAAGCCGATCAAAAGGTAGCTGCACAGGCCCACGCCTTCCCAGCCCACGAACAGCACCGGCAAGCTGTCGCCCAAGATGAGCACCAGCATCGAGAAGATGAACAGATTCAGGTACGTGAAGAAGCGGTGGTAGCCCGGGTCCTCCGCCATGTACTTCGACGAGTACAGGTGGATGAGAAAACCGATGCCCGTCACGATCAGCGCCATCGTGCCGCTCAGCGCGTCGACCGACAGCGACACCCACAGCGAGACCGAGCCGGCGCCGTGCAGCGATAGCTTCATCCACTCCCAGCCGCGCCAGACGAGCTTGGTCGACTCTTCGCCGCCTTCCCCGCCCTGATGCCGGAGCATCAAGAAGGTCACGACCGCGAACACGAACGAAACGAATACCGAGCCGAGGCCCATCAAGGTGACGGCTTCGCGCCCGAGGCGCTTGCCGAACACACCGTTTACGATCGCGCCGAGCAGCGGCAGCAGAACGATGAAGGCGAGCAGGGTGAAGTCAGAAGCCGGAAAAAGCTCTTCTAAAGCGTGCATGAAAGAATTCCTCAGTGACGGAGCTGGTCCGCCTCGTCGCTAAATACCGTCTGCTTCAAGCGGTAGAACGACAGCACAATCGCGAGCCCGACCGCGGCCTCGGCTGCGGCCACGGCGATGACGAAGAAGGAGAAGACCTGGCCGTTCATGTCGCCGATGTGACGGCGATTGAAGGCGACCAGCGTCAGGTTCACAGCGTTGAGCATCAGCTCGATGCACATCAGTTGCGTCAGCACGTTGCGCCGCACCAAGAACCCAATCGCGCCGATCGTGAACAGCACGGCCGACAGCAAGACGTAGTGCTCGACGACGTTGCCAAGGATGTTCATCAGAGCTCCTCCCCGGTCAGCGGGCGACCGGCATCACGCGGATGCAGCGGGCCGTGAAAGAAGCGCCGAGTCGGACTCGGGCTCTGCTTCTCTTTCCGAACCTGATGCCGGCTGCGCGCGACCGCGATCGCGCCGACGACGGCGACGATCAACAGCGCGGTTGCCAACTCGAAGGGTACGACGGCTTTGGTGAACAGCTGCGTGCCGACGGCCTCGACGCTGCCGTGTTGGGCGCTGACGTGGCCGAAGCGCTCCGGCTTTTCTGCCGAACGCAAAACCAAGAACAAGGTGACGATCGAGATGATCGCCATCAAACCGCCGGAGAGCGCGCGCGCCAGCTTGCCCGTCGGCTCCCGGGTTTCCTTGGCGTGGCCAGCGTCGGGGCCGAGCAGCATGATCACGAACACGAACAGCACGACGACTGCGCCGGCGTAGACGATCAGCTGGATCGCCGCGAGGAACTGCGCGTTCAGCTTCAGGAACAAACCGGCGATGCCGACGATCGTGAGCAGCAGCCCCATCGCACCGCGGATCGGGTTCTTGGCGAGCACCGTGCACATCGCGCCCACCAGGGCCGCGATCGAGCACAGCGCGAAAAAGACGTTACCCGCTGTCATAGCGTGAGCCTTCCGGTCTGCGATTTGCCGCCCGTGTGGACGTAGTCCTCAAGCTGCTTGCGAAACTTGCGCACGAAGGCCAGCGCCGGCTGAGCCGCGCCGTCGCCGAAGGCGCAGATCGTGTTGCCAGTGATGTCCGAGGCAATCTCGGAGATTTGATCGAGCTCGGCGATCGAGCCCTTGCCGTTGACGACCTTCTCCAAGATGCGCTCGATCCAGCCGCAGCCTTCGCGGCACGGCGTGCACTGGCCGCACGACTCGTGGCGGTAGAAGCGCATCACGTTGTGCAGCGCCAACACCGGGTCGGTCGCGTCACTCATTACGGTGGCGCAACAGGTGCCGAGCATGCTGCCGGCGTTGCGGAAGGTGTCGACGCCGAGCGGCAGATCCAGGAACGCCTTGCCGTTGTACGGCTCCAGGCGAGGGTCGGTCGAGTTGACGATCTCGTCGGCCAAGTGCACCGGGCACGACGAGCCGCCGGGGATAACGGCCATCAGCTGGCGGTCACCCAAGATGCCGCCGCCCAAGTCGTAGATCAGGTCGCGCAGCGTGAGGCCGACCGCGGCTTCGAACAGGCCGGGATTTTTTACGTGGCCGCTGACGCCGAACAGGCGCGTGCCGCCGTCGTTCAAGCCGTGCAGCGCGGAGAGCTTGCTGAACTGGTCGCCACCGACCTCGAACACACTCGGGGCGATCGCGATCGTCTCAACGTTGTTGACGGTGCTCGGGTTACCGAACGCGCCGTACTGCGCTGGAAACGGCGGTTTGAGCCGCGGTTCGCCGCGCCGACCCTCAAGCGAGTTGAGCAGGGCGGTCTCTTCACCGCAAATGTACGCACCGGCGCCGGTGTGCACGTAAACCTGCATCTCGTAGTCTTTGCCGAACGGCGCCTTGCCCAGGTAGCCCTTGGCGCGCGCCTCGTGAATCGCGTTCCACAGTCGCTCTTTCGACAAGTGCAGCTCGTCACGCACGTAGATGTACGCGACGTGCGCGCCAATCGCGTAGGCGCCGATGATGCAACCCTCAACCAAGGAGTGAGGATTCAGCTCCATGATCGAACGATCTTTGAACGTGCCCGGCTCGCCCTCGTCGGCGTTGATCACCAAGTAGTGAGGCTTCTTCACCTCCTTGGGCATGAAGCTCCACTTGGTGCCGCAGTCGAAGCCAGCGCCACCGCGTCCGCGGATGTGCGCCTTCTTCATCTCGTCGATCACTTGATCGCGCGACATGCCGAGCGCCTTGCGGACGCCGCGGTAACCGCCGGCAGCTTCGTAAGCCGCGAGCTTCCAGCTGTCAGGCTTGGCGTACGAATGAGTCAGATAGTTGGTGAGCTTGATCATGGCAGCGTCTCAACCTCCCGCGATTAGGCGGTCGAGGATGCGATCGACCTCTTGGGTCGTCAGGTTCTCGTGGTAGCGCTTGTCGACCTGCATCACCGGCGCGGTGCCGCAGGCGGCCAGACACTCGGCGGTGCGCAGCGTGATGCGTCCGTCTTTGGTGGTTTCACCGACGTGCACGCCGAGGCGCTTCTCGCAGTGCTTGACCAAGTCTTCAGCGCCGCGCAAAGCGCACGACAGTGTGTGGCAGACCCACACCTGGTGACGGCCGGGCTTCTTCTGGTTGAAGAGCGTGTAGAAGGTGACGACGCCCTGAACGTGAGCGGTCGACAAATCGAGTCGCTTTGCCACGAACGTGATCACGTCTTCCGAGACCCAATTCTCGTTGGCTTCCTGACAGAGGTGCAGCGTGGGGATACACGCGGCCATCTTGTTCGGGTAACGCGAGAGGATGTCTTCGAGCTGCCGCTCATGCTCTGCGTTGAGAGCGAATGCCATTAACGTTTCCGGGGCTTGGCTCGGGGCCCGCACACTACAAAGTGAGCGAGTGATCCGGGCTCTGGTTGCATGAATTTTCTGAAGAATTTGCCCGGGGGCCGGGCCGGCGAGGCGAACCGTAGTGATCCGCAAAGCGGGGTGTCAAGGCTCATCCCCGTGCCTGTGCCCGTGCCCGTGCCCGTGCCCGAAAAAGCCCCGCCGGTTCTTTGGATTTTGGCGAGGCCTGGCCTGCGCGGGCAGCTGCCCGCGGCGCGCGCGAGCCACGCTCGCGCCACAAACCCCGGCCTACCACCCGACGCTGCGAAGGCATCGTTCACGAGTGATCGGGCACCGACACGGGCACGTTTACGCGCACGGGTGCGCTCGGCGCCGGCGGACCGCGCCCCATTGGGGCCCAGCCCCAATGGGCCACGAGAAGATAGACCTACGTGACCCTTGAGAATTTGCACGAAGCAAGGGTAGGCTCGGGGCCCCTGTAAACCTCTGAGGGAGGCTTCGAGTGTTTTGTCCGAACTGTGGGACTGAGAATGAGGAAGCGGCGACGACCTGCAAGAAGTGCGGGTTCAGCCTGAAAGGTGCCGCTGCCCCGAAGTTCAAGGGCACGATGCTGATGATGAATGCGCCTGCCGGCTTGAAGGCAGCAGCACCAGCGGCACCAGGTCCGGGAGCACCGGCTCCAGGCCCAGCCATGCCTCCTGCAGCAGCTCCGCCGCCGGCTATGGCTCCCGCAGCTCCGCCGGCCGCCGCGCCGCGCGCTCAGCTGAAGGGAACGATGCTCGGCGTCGCGCCGCCTTCGATGGGCGCTCCGCAACCGCAAGGCGCTCCACCTGGTGCAGGTGGCTTCGGTCCTCCGCCTGGCGGTCCACACGCTGGCGCTCCACACGCTGGCGCTCCACACGCTGGCGGGTTCGGTCCTCCGCCTGGCGGTCCCGCTCCTTACGGTGGACCTCCACCAGCTGGCGGTCCCGCTCCTTACGGTGGACCTCCGCCTGGCGGTCCACACGCTGGCGCTCCACACGCTGGCGGTCCTGCTCCCTCTCCTTATGGAGGTCCGCCACCTGGTGCTCCCGCACCGGCGCCGGCCAATCCGTACGGCCCTCCGCCCGGTGGACCGCTGGCACCGCCGCCAGGCATCGTTGATCAGCCGGTCAACCCGCTCGGCGGAACGATGGTGGCTGACGCCGGGTCGTTCAATCCGTACGGCCAGCCTCCGCAAGGTGGCTTCGGTGGTCCTCCGCAAGGCGGCCCTCCGCAAGGCGGCCCTCCGCAAGGTGGCTACGGCGGTCCTCCGCAGGGTGGCTACAGCGCTCCCGATCCGGGCGCCGGTGGCTACGGCGGTCCTCCGCAGGGTGGTTACGGCGGCCCTCCGCAGGGTGGTTACGGCGGCCCTCCGCAAGGTGGTCCTCCGCAGGGTGGTTACGGCGGTCCTCCGCAAGGTGCTCAGCAGGGCTACGGCGGTCCCCCGCAGGGTCAAGGCGGCTACGGCGCTCAGCAGCCCGCGCCGGGTGGCTACGGCGGCGGCATGCCTGGCGGCGGCTCACCGATGGTTGCGATGGGCGGTGGTGGCGGCCGCGGTCCGATCGGCCAAACCCGCAATCCCGTGATGGTGCTTGTCATCGGCATGGTCTGCTTCGTCTACGCCATCATCCAACTTTGGGGGATGGTGAACGAGTTGAAGGCGTTCCGCGGCAAAGACGACATCAACCCGATCATGATGTTCGTGCCGATCCTGAACTTGATCATGTTCTGGAACCTGCCCGCCAAGGTGCTCGAGGCCAAGCAGATGGCCGGCGTGCCGAACCCGCAGGTCGCTCATCCGATCCTGTACCTGCTGCTCAACAGCTACTTCCTGTCCGGAGATCTGAATGAGATCTGGCAGGCGGCAGGCGGCGGTCAGCCGCGCTGAAAAGAGCTTAACCGCTCAGCAGCAACGGCGCTTCACGGCGCCGTTGCTGTTTTGTGGCTACGCTGAGCGCGTGAATCGGCCGCTGCGCTTTGCCCTGCTCACGCTGCTGTTGAGCGCGTTCGCGGTCGCCGTGCACAGCGATCTTCCGCTGTGCCCGATGGCGAGCAGCTTCGGCATCCCCTGCCCCGGCTGTGGCCTCACCCGCGCCACGCTGGCGATCTTTCACGGCGACGTGCGCGGGGCGCTGCGCCTGCATCCGTTGGTTTGGCTACTCGCGCCGTTGTTCGTCGGCTTCGTCGGCGTCGCCACGTTCGACTTGGTACGCGGCCCAGCTCCGAGCCCACGCAAGCCGCGCGTCGATTGGACAAGCCGCAAGATGAACGTCGCCGCAGTCGCGCTACTCGTGCTCACCCTCAGCGTCTGGCTAGCGCGCTTCGGTGGCTACTTGGGCGGCCCCGTGCCGGTGACGTCAATGCGCGCGTGGCTCGCGAGATCGAGATAACAGGAAGGCGAGAAGGCGGGAAGGTCAGAGCAAAGCGCATTTTCTTGCGCGCAGCGCGCAAGAAAATCTTCTTTCTCAGCTTCCCGCCTCCCCGCCTTCCTGTTGATTTCTCTCGTGCTCGAGGCGTTAGACGTTGAAGCGGAAGTGCATCACGTCGCCGTCGCGGACGACGTAGTCGCGACCTTCGATGGCTTGCTTGCCGGCTTCGCGGCACTTGGCTTCGCTGCCGTACTTGATCAGGTCTTCCCACCAGATCACCTCGGCTTTGATGAAGCCGCGTTCGAAGTCGGTGTGAATGACGCCGGCGGCTTGCGGCGCGGTCGAGCCTTTGCGCACCGTCCAGGCACGCACCTCTTGCTTGCCGGCCGTCAGGTACGTGATCAGCCCAAGCAGCTCGTAGCCGGTGCGGATCACCGAATTCAGGCCCGGCTCTTTCAAGCCGACGCTCTCCAAGAAATCGGGGCGATCCGCCGGTTCCAGCTGGGCGATCTGCTCCTCGATCGCCGCGCAGATCGGCACGACCGGCGCGCCTTCCGACTTGGCGAACTCGACCAGTTTCGTGAAGTGCTTATCGGCGCTCAAGTTGGCGAGCGCACCTTCGGCCACGTTGCCGACATAAAACATGCGTTTGCTGGTCAGAAGCTGCATGTCGTCAACGATCGCTCGCTCCTTCTCGTTGTCGCCGCCGATCACGAACGTGCGCACCGGCTGGCCCTGGTCCAGATGCGCGACGAGGCGTTCGCACAACGGCAGCGCCAGCTTCTCGATCGGGTCGTTGCCCTTGGCGGCCTTGCGCGCCTTGTCGGCACGCTTGCTCACCGTATCGAGATCCTTCAAGCACAGCTCAGTGTTGATCGTCGCGATGTCGGCGATCGGGTCGACCTTGTTCTCGACGTGGATCACGTTGTCGTCGTCAAAGCAGCGCACCACGTGCGCCACCGCGTCGACCTCGCGGATGTGACTCAAGAACTGGTTACCCAGGCCTTCACCCTTCGAGGCGCCGCGCACCAGGCCGGCGATGTCGACGAAACGGATCGTCGTCAGCACTTCCTTGTCCGGCTCGATGATCTTGACCAGCGCGGTCACGCGGTGGTCGGGCACGCTGACGATGCCGACGTTCGGCTCGATCGTGCAAAACGGAAAATTGGCCGCTTCGGCCTTGGCGCTCGAAAGCGAATTGAAGAGCGTGCTCTTGCCGACGTTGGGCAGGCCGACGATGCCGCAGGAAAAACCCATGGTGGGCGGCCTTTTACCACCGGCCGCCCCGAGCGCAATTGACAATGCCCGGGCTCAGCGCGGCCGGAGTCCGTGCTCGACGAATCGCCGCAAAACCACGCTCCCAGCGTCGGCCGCGCTGATGCCGGCCAACATCGCGGCCGGATCACGCCCCTCGTCGGCCAGCAGCTGCGAGCGTGTTTCGACGTATTCGGTCATGACCTGCGCGTCGAACTCGGGGTGAAACTGGACGCCCCAGGCGCGCTTGCCGAAGCGCACGGCCGCGTGCGGCTCGAGCTCGGTCGTGGCCAGGATCTGCGCGCCGGGCGGCAAGATCGTCACCGAATCGACGTGAGTGGCGTGGGCCAGGGCCGGCTCGATGCTGCGATCGAGCAGCGGATCATCGACCAAGATCCGCAACTTGACCGTCCCCATCTCGCGCCCGCGCGGATTTTTCTCGACCAAGCCACCGAGCGCCTGACCGAGGAGCTGATGGCCGAAGCAAATGCCAAGCACTGGGTGCTCGTGCTCGACCGCCCCCGCCAGGTACTCCTCGACGCGCAAGATCCACGGCGCGCGCTCGGTCACGCTGGCGGCTGACCCGGTGACGATGATGCCGGCGAAATGTTGGCTGGGCGGCAGGGCCTCTGCCGTCCGCGCGTCCACCTCGGCGAAGCCGCCCTCCCAAGCCATCACGCCGGCGCGCACCAGATTGGCGAAGCCGCCGACGCGCGCTTGCGTCCTCGCCACCGGCTCACCGGTGACCAGGATGCACAGCGGCAGGGAGGTCATGCCTCAGCATAGCTCGCACCGAGGCCGCGGTGTACGGTCCGGCTGTGCGCATCAAGAGCGTCAACATCCACGCCTGGGACGTCGAGCTGCTGGAGCCGTTCGGCATCGCGACCGGCGCGCAGCTGGTGGCTCAAAATGCGCTGCTCGAGGTCGAGCTGACGAGTGGCGAGCGCGGGCTAGGCGAGGCCGCGCCCTTCCCGGCCGTGAATGGCGAGACGCAAGCCGACGCGCTTGGGGCGCTCGGCGCAGTCGCGGACGAGCTGGTCGGCTACGAGGGTACGGACGCCAGCGGTCTGTCGGCGACAGCGCGCGAACGGCTCGAGGCGACGCCCAGCGCATTGTGTGCGCTGGAGATCGCCCTGCTGGACGCCGCATGCCGCGCCCAGCACAAATCGCTGTTCCAGCATTTCGGCGGCCAATCAGCGCGGATCTTGACTGACATCACGATCCCGACCGGCAGCGCCGACGACGCTGTGCGCGCCGCCAGGCGCGCCACGACGCAAGGTTTTCGGACGCTCAAAGTGAAGGTCGGCGGCGAACGCTTCGAGCACGATCTCGAGCGGCTGCGTCGCATCGCCGAGGCGGCACCGAGCGCGCGCCTGCTGCTCGACGCCAACGCTAGCTTGCCCGCAGACTTGGCGATCGAGCTGGTGCGCGGCCTCGGCTCACGCGCACACCAAGTGGTACTGTTCGAGCAGCCGTGCGTGCGCGGCGATTTCGCAGGCTCGCGCCGCGTCCGTGAAGCCGGTATCCGGGTCGCCGCCGACGAAGACGCGCGCTCGCTCGAAGACCTGAGCGCGCTGCATGCCGAGCGCGCAGCCGACGTCATCAACCTTAAGCTGACCAAGAGCGGCGTGACGCGCGTGCTGGCGATGATCGCGGAAGCGCGCCGCTTGGGCTTCGGCCTGATGCTGGGCGGCATGGTCGAGACGCGCCTGGCGATGACGTTTTCGGCCTGCATCGCCGGCGGGCTCGGTGGCTTCGAGGAGCTGGACCTCGACACACCGCTGTTCATGAAGGACGACCGCCTCGCAGGCGGCTTCGAGCAGCGCGGCCCCGAGCTCGACCTGTCGCGGATCGCGCTCGGCCACGGCGTCGCGCGCCGCTGACCAAGCCGGGCGAGTTTCCGAGCTTGTCACCCAGTTGAGCCCGAGTTGCCGCGAGCGGCTGCGAACGTAAGCCTCCGTGAACACCACGGTAACTGCCGCGACGAGCCGGTCTCGTCTCGGCAGGCACAAGCAACTGATCCGAAGCGGGCTCGGCATCGCCGCGTTCGCGCTAGCGAGCTCGGTGCTCGCCACACCGGGGCCCGGCGCGACCAAGCCTCCAAACCGCACGCTGCCCGAGCAAGACTCGGTACAAGTCGTGGTCGTCGCCCTCGACGGCGCGCGTTTTCGCGAGATTTTCGCCGGGGTCGACCCCGAGCTAGCGCGCCGAGCTTCAGCCGGGCTTGCCATCGAGACTGCCGAGCAGCTGATGCCCAACCTGCATCGGTTGATGAGCGTCGAGGGCGCCGCGCTCGGTGCACCCGAGCACGGCGCGCCGATCAGCGCCTCTGGTCCCGACTTCGTGTCGCTGCCCGGCTACTCCGAAATCTTCACTGGACGCCGTACGACGGGCTGCGGCAGCAACGCGTGCCTGGGCACGAGCGCGCTCAGCATCGTCGACGAGCTCGGCGAACGCAGCCACGGCGCTTGGAAGAGCGCCGTGATCACGTCGTGGCCCGACATCGCCAAGGTCGCCGCCAGGAGCCCGCGCGTCGCCGTTTCGGCGGGAAAACATGCGGGCGCGACACGCTGGCGCTTCGAGCGCAACGATGCGATCGGCAGCGCCGTACGCCGTGCGGAAAGCCAACCGCCCTGGCCGGGCAACGGCGACTTCCGGCGCGATCGCTACACGGCCGAGCTCGGCCTGGCGTACCTGCGCGCCGAGCAACCGAGCTTCTTGTTCGTCGGTCTGGGCGAAACCGACGAGTTTGCGCACCTTGGCAACTACGCCGGCTACCTCGAGGCGCTGCGCGAAGCCGACCGCTACATCGGCGAGCTTTCGTCAGTGTTGGCGGCGCGCGCCCGAGCCGGTGTTCGCACCGCGCTGTTCGTGACCGCCGATCACGGACGGGCGGCGACATTTCGAGACCACGGTCAGGCCTATCCGGAGTCGGCCCGAGTGTGGCTCGTCGCCAGCGGCAGCGCGATTGAAGCGCGCGGCTTCGTGGCCGCCCAGGCGGCGCGCCACCTGGCCGATATCGCCCCGACCGTGCGCGCGCTATTCGGCCTGCCCGCCGATCGCGACCAGAGCGCAGGTTTTCCGCTATCCGAGCTGCTCGGCCGCACGCATAAATAACTACACCCCGAAGCTTCTTTGACAGGAGCCGCTGGGGGGTGAAAAATTAACGTTGGCTGCGTTTCCTGAGCGCAGTCGGTCGGCACCCCCAATTGACCGCCAGCGTTCTCGTGGATCCACGCCAGCTGCTCCTTCCTCTACCGGGCGGCGGTCCCGCATCTGCCGCTAGCCGCGGCATTCCGCGCGCAGACCGCGTGTTCGTGAACCGCGACTTGAAGCTGTCCGGCATCGACTGGGTTGGCTTCGACATGGACTACACGCTGGCCATCTATCGCCAGCAAGAGATGGACTCGCTCAGCGTCGAGCTGATGATCGAGCGCATGATCAAGCGCGGCTACCCCGCGTATTTGAAGAAGCTGCGCTACGACACGCGCTTTCCAATCCGCGGGCTCTTGATCGACAAGCGCTACGGCCACATCCTCAAGATGGACCGTTACAAGGTCGTGCACCGTGGCTACCACGGCATGCGCCGGCTATCGCGCGAAGAAATCACCGAGCTTTACCACCACAAGAAGATCCGTCCGCATACCTCGCGCTATCACTGGATCGACACGCTGTTTGCGCTGAGCGAGGTCACCTCTTACGCGGCCGTCGTCGACGAGTTGGAACGGCGCGGCGAGAAGGTCGACTACGACAAGCTGTGGGGCGACGTTCGTGCCTCGATCGACGAGGCCCACGCCGATGGCTCGGTCTACAAGGCAATCACCGCCGATCTGCCGCGCTTCATCGATCGCGATCCGGAGCTAGCACGCGCGCTGCACAAGCTACGTTCGGCTGGAAAGCGGCTGTTCGTGCTGACCAACTCGCCGTTCAGCTACACCGACACGATGATGACGCACCTGCTCGGCGGCGCGCTGCCCGAGTACCCGAGCTGGCGTCACTACTTCGAAATCGTGATCTGCGCGGCGCAGAAGCCGCGTTGGTTTCAAGAAGGTCGGCCGCTGATGGAGCGCGACGGTGAGGTGCTGCGGAACGTGCGGCACTCATTCGAGCGCGGCAAGGTTTACGAAGGCGGCAACCTGGCCGAATTCGAGCGCATGGTCGGCATCACTGGCTCGAACGTGCTGTACGTCGGTGATCACATCTACGGCGACATCCTGCGCTCCAAGAAAGAATCGTCTTGGCAGACCGCGATGATCATCCAAGAGATGGATCAAGAGATCTCGGCGCACGAAGCCTGTCACGACGACCTAAGCCGTCAGCGTATGCTCGAGGAAACGCGCGACCGCTTCGAGGACGAGCTTCGCTACCTGCAGGGCCATTACAAGGAGCTGGCGCGCGTCCCGCCGCCTTCGGGCTCGAGTGAGGACGCCGAACGGCTGCGCGTAAAGCGAGCACTGGAAAAGGTGCGCGCCGAGCTGCGCAGCATCGCCAGCGAGCACGACCTCCTGGCCGAACGCATTTCCCAGCGCTTCCACCCGTACTGGGGCTCGCTGCTCAAAGAACAGAGCGAGATGAGCAGCTTCGGCCTGCAGGTCGACCTCTACGCCGACGTCTACACCCGTCGGGTTTCGTGCTTTCGCTCCTACAGCCCCCAACAATACTTTCGCTCCCCCTACGACCTCATGCCCCACGAGCTGTGAGGTATGAAGATTCAACAGGGAGACGGGGAGGTTGGGAGATTTTGGGTTGGCTTCGCCGCCGGACCCGAGCCCCGCGCGAGCCAGCAGCCCAGGCTCGATGGGCCCCTCGCTGCTCGCCCATCAAATAAATCTCCTCGACTCCCCGTCTCCCTGTCGAATTCATTCTCGAACGCTTGGGCATGAATCGAGGGCGTGAGTTCATCAGGCGTCGCGGCGCCGGCCTTTCGGCCCGGAATTCGAGGCGCGGCGGAACAGGTTTCTGGAATGTGCTAGCAACGCGGCGGCTTTTCATTGCCGCTTGCGAGCCCTAGAAGTCGGGGCGGCCAAAGCTCCCCCACCGGAAGAAGACCAGGAAACATCGCCCATGAATCTCGTTGAGTGGCTCCAGCACCTGATGACGAACTTCGGTGCGGTTTGGGTGATGTGGCTGATGATCGGCCTCAGCGTCGCCTCCGTAACCATCATGCTCGAGCGGGGTTGGTTCTATTTCTCCATCCGCGACGACATCCCACAACTCGCCCAGTCGCTCCGCGACCGGTTGCGGGACGACGACCTACCGGCTGCGCTCAGCTTGCTCGAAAAGTCTCCCAGCGCCGAGGCGGCCGTGGTCGTCGCTGGCCTACGCGAAGCGGACCGCGGCGCGAAGGCTGCCGAGAAGGCAATGCGCGGCGCGGCTGCTCTGCAAAAGATGAAGCTCGAGCAACGCCTGGCGTTCCTCGGCACGCTCGGCAACAACGCGCCGTTCATCGGCTTGTTCGGCACCGTCATCGGCATCGTTCAGGCATTCGACGCGCTCGGCAAGCAAGGCATGGGCACCGCACAGGCGGCGTCGGCCGCTGCGCCCACCGCCGTGATGTCATCGATCGCCGAGGCGCTGGTCGCGACCGCCGTCGGTCTGGCGGTCGCGATCCCGGCGGTCGCCGCCTACAACTTCTACCAGCGCCACACGCGCTCGGTCCTCGGCAACACCGACGCGCTCAGCAACGTGCTGCTCGCGCACCTCTCGGGTGAAGAGCCATCGACCGCCGACGTCAAGGCCAAGGCCAAGGCCAAGGCCAAGGCCGCCCGTGACGAGGACGACTGAATCATGGCCGGTGGCGCAAGTGACGACGACGACGGCGGCCTGATCGCAGGCATCAACGTCACGCCGCTCGTCGACGTGACGCTCGTGCTGTTGATCATCTTCATGGTGACGGCACGCATTATCGTGTCGCAGGGCATGCCCATGGACTTGCCGAAGAGCGCCAGCGGCGAAGCGCTGCAGACCGTGTTCTCGGTCGAGCTCACGGCGGACGGCAAAACCCGCATCGACTCCGAGGCCGTGGCCGACGACGAAGCGCTGGTGCCACTGGCCAAGAAGGCCAAGACCAAGAACAAAGATCTGCGCGCCGTGATCCGCGCGGACAAGAAAGTCGAGCACGGCCGCGTCATCCACGTGCTCGATCTGCTGCGTCGTTCGGGCATCGCGAAGATTGCCTTCGCGGTCACGCCCGAAGGCATCCCGGCCCCGACGCTCGAGCCAAAGAAGTAACGCGCGCCCCCATGGCTCAGCCAGCGATCCCCTCGCTACCCGCTTCCGAGCGCACGGGGCGAGATCCGCTTGCCGCCGTGCTCCGGCTCGGTGGTGACGCGGCGCGCGTCGGCGTGGTCTTGGGGTTGTTCGGCGCGCTCTTGCTGCACGGCGCCGCCGGCGCCCAGGCGGCTGCAAACCTGTACGAGATCGAAAACTACTCCGTCAGCGTGGCGCAGTACGTGAAGAACAATCTGCTATTGCAGATCGACATCGATTCGACTCCGCCGCCTCCGCCACCGCCGCCCACTCCGCCTCCACCAGAAGCCGAGCCGGAAAAGGCGTCGCCGCCCCCGCCGCAGGCAGCCAACGAGCCCCCTCCGCCTCCGCCCGCACCGGCCGAAGCCGGGAAGGTGCTCACCTCCGATCCTGATCCGGACGCGCCGGTCGACCTGACCGGCGACGGCTTCGTCACCGGCAACGGCGAGTTCCGCGGTGGCATCACCTCCGCCTCCGGCACCGGCAAGACCGCAGTTCGTGATCTCAAAGCGCAGCCAGGCGGCGCGCCCGCGGGTACCGGCTCGGCACCCGCGCCACCGCCGAAGCCGGTGGGGCCGGATCTCACCCGTGTCGCCTCGCCAATCGGCACCAACTGGTCCGATTGTCAGTTCCCGTCCGAAGCTCAGCTCGACGGCATCGAGTTCGGCATCGTCACGCTCGTCGTGACCGTCGGCTCCGACGGCCGCGCCAAGTCCGTCACGGTGATCAAAGACCCTGGCAGCGGCTTCGGGCCCCACGCGCGCCAATGCGCCATGCGCAAGACGTTTACGCCGGCACTCGACCGCGGCGGCAACCCAATCGTCTCGACGACCGCGCCGTTCAACGTGAAGTTCACGCTGTAGTTCTCCCCTAACCCCTTGGCCCCTCGGCCCCTTGCAGACTAGAGTGCGTCACTCTGGCCCAGATGGATCGCCTCGAGCAGCTGAGTAGAATCGAGCTTTTTGCGGGGTTGAAGCCGCAGGCGTTCGAGCTGATCGCTAGGGTGGCAACCGAGGAAACGCACGCCCTCGGCACCAAGATTTTTCAGCATGGCGACGCGGGCGACAAGCTGTACGTCATCGTTGAGGGCAAAGTGCGAATCAGCCGCGACGTGCCAGGTATGGGCGAGGAAGCGCTCGCGGTCCTCGGCCCCGGTCAGGTTTTCGGGGAGATGGCGCTGCTGGACGAGTCGCCGCGCTCGGCCGACGCACGCGTCCACGAGCGTTGCCGCCTGCTCGCCATCCCGAAAGACGGCTTCGACGACCTGCTCTTCCTCCACAAAGACCTCGCCTACGAGGTGCTGTGGAGCATCGTCCGCATGCTGGTTGGGCGCCTGCGCGAGACCACCGAGAAGCTGACGTTCTTGTCGATTTCCGGAAAATTCTGAGGCTGGGCCGGCCGTTAAGCCCCACAGGCGGCTTGTGGAGCACTTCTGCACAACCTTTTCTGAGGTTCGTAAGCACCTAATATTGCTTATGTTTGCTCACTGCGTGCGCGTTTAGGCGGCACAGAATTTGACTCGGAAACACCCGTTCAGTATCTTCCGCGAGCCATGCAGGGTCTGACGAAGCGCCAGGAACAAACCCTCGACTTCATTCGCCACTCGATTGAAGACCGAGGCTACCCGCCCACTCTCCGCGAAATCGGCGAGCACATGGGAATCCGTTCCACCAACGGCGTCAACGATCACCTGCGGGCGCTTGAGCGCAAGGGTTACCTCACGCGTGAGGACATGAAGAGCCGCGCGCTGAAGCTGGTCGAAGACCAAGCCCCCCCGCCGGCCAACAAGCTGAACGCCGATGACGACTTGATCGAGGTGCGCATCCTCGGTCGCGTCGCTGCCGGCCTGCCGCTCTACGCGGAAGAGAACGTCATCGACACCGTGCGTGTCGATCGCATGTTGGTGCGCGGTGGCCGCGACGTGTTCGGCCTGCGCGTCACGGGTGATTCGATGATCGACGCCGGCATTTTGAGCGGCGATTACATCTTCGTTAAGAAGCAATCCACGGCAGATCGCGGCGATATCGTCGTCGCGCTGATCGGCGACGAAGCCACCGTGAAGTACTTCTATCCCGAGCGCGACTACGTGCGCTTCCAGCCCGCCAACGGCTCCACGGCGCCGATCCTCGTGCGCGCCAGCGACTTCAAGTCGACGATGCTCCTCGGCAAAGTCGTCGGCGTCTACCGCCGCCTGTAGTCACTGCGCGAGCGAGCGCGAGACAACAGGAAGGCGGGAAGATTTATTGGGCGCCGCTCTATTCGCGCCCTCGCGTCGCTTCGTGATTCGCTGGTTCGGCATTCATTGAGCTTGCAGTGCGATAAAACGGCAGCGATTTGCCCCACGCTGGCAGCGGGCCCGCGGCAGCCCCCGAATCTTCATTCTGGCCTTCCCGCCTTCCCGCCTTCCTCTGAGCATTGGTCTCATTTCGCGATTCGAGCACGAGCGAACAGGAAGGCGGGAAGGCGGGAAGATTTCTGTTGTTCGAGCAGGCGCCTGAGGCCCAATCGCGATCCCCCTGCGTCCAGTTGCCAGTACCACCCACCCTAAA
>JBBSAB010000106.1:0-28703 GCA_038252755.1 Polyangiales bacterium
CCGAGTCCGAGAAAGGCCCCGCGCGAGCGCGGCCCAGCCTCTGGCTTGCCCGAAGCCCCTGCCGAGACCGATCCCGATCCCACGGCCGAGCCCCTTCCCGGGGCCGCGCTCGCGCGGGGTCCAGACAACGGATCAAGACTGAGCCCCAATCCAGCCCGATTTTCCCCGCGGCGGCTTCGTGTTAAGGCTGCGGGCCTCTTCCTGGAGGCATGCCTTGTCACTTCGTTTAGCAGTTGTTTTGCCGTTGGTTTTGGCGATGGGTTGTGGGCACTCGGAGGACGAGTGGCAGGCGCAGCTGGCGAAATACGCAGCGCTGCAAAAGAAGGATACGGGGCTCGAGTCACAGCTCTCGGAGCAGCAGACGCGCGTGAAAGAGCTGAGCGATCAGCTCGAAGCGATGGGCGTGAAGCTGAGCACCGAGGGCGGCGAGAAAGCCAAACTGACTCAGGACATGGCGCAGATGAAAGCCGCCTTGGCCGAGTACCAGGCGCGCGCCGAGACGCTGGAGCGCATCAAGCAGCGCTTCGAAGCCCTGCGCAAGAAGCTGCAGAAGCTGACCGAGCTGGGCCTCGACGTGAAGATTCGCAACAACCGCATGGTCATCTCGTTGCCGGGCGACGTGCTGTTCGACTCGGGTCGCGACGACTTGAAGGCCGGCGGTTTGAAGATTTTGCTGCAGGTCGCGGACGTGATTCAAAACGATTCCGCCCTGCGCGATCGCCAGTACCAAGTCGCCGGTCACACCGACGACCAGCCGCTGAAGCGTGCCGCCGACACCTTCCACGACAACTGGGGCCTGTCGCTGATGCGCGCCCGCCAGGTTCTGGTTTTCTTGGTTGCGCCCGCCGGTGCCGAGAAGCCCGGCGCCAAGAAAGCCGCGCCCCCGCCCCCGCCCGCTCCGGCCAAATCGGCTGGAAAAGCCGAGAAGGGTGCCAAACCGGTCGCGGTCGCGAAGGAAGCTCCTCCCGAAGCTGACGCGCGCCAAGGCGGCAACCTCAACGCCAAGCATTGGAGCGCGTCGGGCTACGGCCAGACTGATCCGATCGCCGCGAACGAGACGCCCGAAGGCCGCGGCAAAAACCGCCGCGTCGAGCTGGTGTTGATGCCCGACGTCGAAGAAATGCTCGACCTCAAGTCACTGCTCTAATCCCTTGGGGGAGGCCTAGGTTTAGCCTGGCCTCTCATCGCATTTCGCGATTCGAGCAGCGAGAAAACAGGAAGACGGGAAGGCCGAGATTTGGGGTGGGTGGTACTGGCAACTGGACGCAGGGGGATCGCGATTGGGCCTCAGGCGCCTGTTCGAACAACAGAAATCTTCCCGCCTTCCTGTTCGCTCGTGCTCGAGGCGAGAAGTGTGATGAATGGTCAGGGGTTTAGCCGTCCAGCTGGGCGGCGTCGCGATGGAACGCGACTGGGCCTACCTGCAATCCACGTACGCGATGACGTAATCGTGGACCAGCGCGGTGCCGCTCGACGCCGGATTCTTTTCGCCAGTGGCGACGACTTTGAACGTGTGGGCGCCGTTGGTCAGCTTGCCCTTGGTGAAGAGCAACGCGTTTTGGCG
The DNA here is from genome assembly GCA_038252755.1 of Polyangiales bacterium. Lineage (GTDB taxonomy): Bacteria > Myxococcota_A > Polyangia > Polyangiales > Polyangiaceae > PMG-095. Next base: position 1,565 of record JBBSAB010000106.1, read on the forward strand.
ACGCGCGTCGTGCGTATCGACGCCAGACGTGACGACGGCGCCGTCGAGGTACACGTCAGCTTTGCCAAGGTCGGTATTTTTGAGGCCGTACCATTCGACGCATGTGCCGGTGAACGGCACCTCGAAGGACTGGCCGGTGGTGTTGTAGCGCGCGCTGCCCTTGAAGTAGCGGCCTTCTTTGGCTTGGTTCCAGGCGCCACGTGTACGTGGTGCCGACGTCGCTGTCGTCGATGATCACGCTCGACGTGGCGGCGGTGCCGGGCCACGCGCGGCCGAGCTGGTGCAAGTCGGCTGAAGCGAGCCCGACGGAGCCGTCACCGGTGACGGAGAAAGAGCTGTCGCTCGGCATGAAGGCGTGGACGTCGGTGTGAACTACCTGGCCGTCGTTGGCGAAGATTTCGTATTGGCCCCAATCGCGCAGGATGCGCAGCTTCACGTGATTCGCGATCGGCGTAACGGTGGCGCCGAACAGTTTCTGCCCAGCCAAGTCTAACGCGAACGTGAGGTCGGCGAGCTTCACGGTCACGCTGGTGGCGGTCGTCGTCGTCAAGTCGAGATCGAGCTGCAAGTCGAACAGCTTCGACTTTAGGGCCGCGAACGGATTCGTGCCCTGTGCCACGACCTGCGCGTGGAAGTGCTTGGCGTCAGCCTAAAGTTTTTCGATTTCGGCGATCGGTGTGCGGGCGACGCGCACGCCGTCCGGGAATGTCTTCAGCTGGACTTGGACTGGAAAGCCCTTTGGTGGTGCACGTGTAGAGCGTGACCAGCACCGGACCTGTGCCGCTCTTCAAGCCCGACGTGTTGTCGGTGTCGACGACGGTCGAGCCGGACCACGCGTCGCCGGGAACGTTGACGCCCGGATCCAACATGATTGGCCAATGCGTCCAGTGCACCAAATCTGGGTTGGAAGCGTGGCCCCAATGCTTCGGGCCTTCGCCGAGCTCGTACGGAAAGGCCTGGTACGAGAGGTGGTAGAGGCCGCCTTCGAACCACATGCCGTTGGCGTCGTTCAGCCAACCCATCGGTGCGGTGAAATGCACTTGGCCGCGGTACGGCTCGTCGTAGTTGGTGATGACGTACGGGAAGTCGCCGTCAGCCGGGAAGGGCGGCACGCTGGGGCCGCCGGCCGCGCCACTGTTACCGCCAGCTCCCAAGGCTCCCGCGTTGCCACCAACGCCGCCGCTGGTTTGTCCGGCTTGGCCTGCCTCCGCCCAGCTCTTCACCGTCTCGTCGCTCCGCAACACGTTCCACACCATCCGTATCCTCGCCCGCGGCGACAAGAATCCGGCCTCGACCGGCACGGCGTTGGTCCACGACTACTTCGTTGCGAGCACCGAAAACTGCGTTGCGCTACAGTCTCGCCCGTGGACGACTGGCCCTTTGATCAAGCCGTGAACGTTGCTGCCGTTGCCGACGCAGCCGTGACTGAAGAAGGTGCGCCAATCCTACTTGTCATCCACTATTCGGAGGACGACAGCTGGGGCTTTTTTTCCGATGAACCTTTCGACGTCGCGCGCGGCAGACTGATCGCGATGGCGGAGGCTTTCGCGCTCGATCCGACGCTGCGAATCGTTGCGGACCTACCTCCCGGTTGGACCGCCGTCCGCGCGAGCGCCGGCAACGCTTGGACCCGCCAGCACGATCCGGGGGTCTGAACGGTGGGCGAGGTGCTGATTCGGGCGGCGGCGGCCTCGGATGCGGAGGGCATCGCGGAGGCGCACGTCAGGTCGATTCGTGAGCTGTGTGGTCCAAGCTACGAGGCGAGTCAGATTGAAGCCTGGGCGAGCGGGAAGCGCCCAGAGATTTACCTCGAAGCCATTGCCCAAAAGCCGTTCTTCGTTGCCGTGTTGGATGGCAGTATCGTTGGCTTTAGTCAGCTGTATCCGGAGACGGCCGACGTCCGCGCGATCTACGTGAGGCCCGACTGCGCTCGACAAGGCGTCGGTCGGCAGCTACTGCACGCCGTCGAGGCGTCAGCGCGCACGCACGCGCTGACGCGACTCAAGGTCCAAGCGACCATCAACGCCGTGCCGTTTTATCAGGCCCAGGGCTACGTGCTCGACGGCTTCACGACGTTCATGCTGAAGATCGGCACGGCGTTGCCGTGTGCCAACATGCACAAGGAGCTGGAGGGGTAGCTACGCGGCGATCACGGGACGGAGGCGCGAGCAGCCCTCGTGCAGGAACAGCGTCTTGTCGAATAGGTGCAGGTCGAGCGGGTTGGGGAGACGCACGTCGGTCGGCCCGGGTAGCCGGCGACTTCGCGCTCAGCCTAAGAAACTGCTCAATTCGCCGGGGAAACGCGGAGGGTTCGACTGAACGGATCGAGTGACCGTGACCCTCGATCACGCACGGCTCGTCGCCGCGCTCGAACGTGTCATCACCGCTCAGCACCACGTCAGCCTTCAGCTCTTCGGTGGGCATGGATACGGCCGACGTCCCGCCCGTTCCTGCAGCGCCGCCGGCATCGTTTGGCAGACCTCCCAGCCAATAGTCGCCGCCGCAGCCAGCGAACAGAAACGCGGCGCTAGAGGCCGCGATAGTCCGGACGCTGTTGCTCACGCCGGCCATCTTGTCGCAGCCAGCTAGGTTACGGCAAGCGCGCGCCAATCAGCTGCGAAACGTGGTCCCGCTAGACGCGACCTGTCACGTCTTCGCTGCAGCCGCAGCCGCGACCGCCGCCGCCGCAATCTCGGTCTTGGCGCCGTCGACACTCACCAGCGCGGAGCGCAGACGCCGCAGTGCGACCTCGACGATCTGAGAGACTGACGTCTTGTCGGCGCGCGGGGTGACGCGGATCTCGGATAGCAGCTTGACCAGCTCCTGCTCGGCCGCGACGACCTCGCCCTCTGCGCTCTCCAGCGTGGTGAGCGTGTGCTTCAGGTCGGGCATCGCGGTCTCGCTCTTGGTCCCGCGGTCGTGGAGTCGTTTCGGCATGTTGCGCTCTCTTGCGAGGATTCTCGCTGGCAAGGTTCAGCGCAAGAGCGAGTCCGCGAGTCAGCGAGACAAGAAACGGGCGCGTTGCTGCGGGGAACGATGTCGGTCGGAGCTTAGCACGGGCGAAAGTCCAGGCAGGGCGGCCTCGGCGTGCTAAAAGCGGAGGCTCCTGGATTCACTGCCGCGCGCTTCGTTCTGGAGCGGCGCAACGCGCAGGATGCTCGCCAAGCCGTCGTTCCGGTCTGCCTGGCAAGCTCGAGAATCCAACTGCGTCACGACAAGTAGCGTTCCATGAAGCGAGTATCCGTGCGGGGCGAGGCCAAGGCGCTCAACGACGAGGAGCGCCGGCGTCGGCTGATCGAAGAGCGTCCTCCGGCGCTGGGGGTGACTTGGGCGCTCGACGCTTGCCAGGACGTGGCGCAGAGTGGTCGCAGGGTCGAAGGCGGCTGGCCAGGCACGGTGCCCGAAGCGCGCATGCGCGTGATCCGCGATCTAGCGCGCGAGCTGGCCGCGCACGGCATGGCTCCGCTCAGCCAGGGAGAGCTGACGACCGCCACCGCGTCCGTTTACGATCGAGCGCGCCGCGAATGGCAGCTCGCCGGTAAGGTGCGCGTGAGCAAGGTTCCGCTGGCGAGCGCGGTACGCGCGGCCAAGTAAGCTCAGCGGTCGCGCAGCGCGACCCAGTTCTTGACCAGCTTCTCGAGCGCGCGCTTCTTGGCCTTCACGTCGTCCAAGCTGTGAAATTTGGCTTCGCGCCGATCCTTGTGATTCCCCTCGAGTAGCCCGCTCGAATCTTCCATGCCGGCGCCGCCTGGGAACAGCAAGATCAAGTGTGCGTACTCAGTCTGGCGCGGGTGAAAGGCGCCGAGATCTTCCTTGTAATAGAAGCTGGGAGCGTTCCACTTGATGCGCTCGGCGATCTTGTCGCTCACGCCCAAGATGATCGCGCGGACGGCCTCCATCTCGGCCTTGAAGGGGTGGTCGACTTCGCGGAAGTAGGACTCGACCACGGCGCCATCGTTGTGGTCGGGCGCCAGCGTTTGGCTGATCGCGCGCTTGGCGGCCAACGCCTGCACCGCGTCGCGCGCCGGCGTTTCCTTGCGCACCGGGGCGGTTGCCTTCGCGCTCGCTCTGGAGGCGCTCGCTTTCTTGGCAGGCGCCTTCTTGGCAGGCGCCTTCTTGGCGGGCGCCTTCTTGGCAGGCGCTTTCTTGACGGGCGCTTTCTTGACGGGCGCTTTCTTGACGGGCGCTTTCTTGGCAGGCGCTTTGCGACCCAGCGCTTTCTTGGTCGTCGGCGGTTGCTTGCGAATGGGCCTTGCGGGGCGTGCGGGCATGCCCCGCCATACTACACGAGCTATGACGTCGGGGTGGCCATCCCGGTCGGCGCCGCAGCCCCAGCCTGTTGGAATCACCACCGAAACAATTCCTCCTCATGTCTGACAGCAGCATCGACGCCGCATTAGTGATCGCCGAAACGAGCGACTGGCTCGACCGCGTCGTGATTGGCCTTGGGCTTTGCCCGTTCGCCAAAGCCGTACAGGTCAAGCAGCAGGTCCGCTATCGGGTGACTGATGCGACCCAGCCGGGCGACTTGCTCACAGTGCTGGAGGAAGAGCTGCGCGGCTTGGCCAGCGCGGATCCGGAGAGCGTCGACACGACGCTGTTGATTCACCCGAGCGCGCTCGGCAGCTTCCTCGACTACAACGACTTTCTGAGCGACGCCGATGACAAGCTGAACGAGCTTGAGCTGGAGGGAGAGTTGCAGATCGCCAGCTTTCACCCGGACTACTGCTTCGCGGGCGCCGCCACGGATGACCCGGCCAACTTCACGAACCGCTCGCCGTACCCGATGCTGCACCTGCTGCGTGAGGCGAGCGTCTCGCGCGCGTTGGCGGCGTTTCCAGATCCGAGCGCGATCTTCGAACGGAATATCGCGACGTTGCGTGGTCTCCCGCCCGAGCGCTTGGCGGAGCTCACGCGGCCAGCACCCCGGCGCGCGCGGTAACCACACGCTAACCACACGCTAACCACGCGACAACCAGCCCGAACGAGAAGCTAGACTTCTAGGCCCTGCTCTGGAACCAGCTTGCGCCCCGAGCGGCACGGCGTGATATTCCTCCGAATGTCCAACGGGGTCTCTCAGTCTTCGGTGACTTGGATACTGTTGCTGGTTGTCGCAGCCAGTATTCCGGCTTCGGCTTGCGGCTCGGACGACGGCAAAAAGAACGCGCAGACCGAGCCTGGCGACGGCGGCGCGCCACCCGGTGGCGACGGAGCCGGTGCGACAGCTGGTAAGGCTGGTAACGCCGGCAGCGCAGGCAACGGCGGTGTTGCCGGGACAGGCGCGACCTCCGGTACCGGTGGGACTGCCGGAGAAACGAACCCCGGTGGAGCGCCTCCGGCTGGTGGCACTCCTGGCATGGACGACACTGGCGGTGCCGGGGGCGCAGCGCCGCTGCCGATGGTCGCGACAGTCGTCGTCACACCGCACTACTCGAACAATGGTCCGTTCTGGAACGACTACGTCAAGACCGACGGCACGACCCGCTTCAACGCCACTGGCGCCGCGTGCGATCCGGCTGCTGACGGCCCGACCTACGACGGCTGCATCCACGGCGGAGAAGTCCGGCGCGTCGAGTTGCCGAACGCCGCGAGCTGCGCGGGCTTGACGGCGGTCGACGCACTCGGTGCTTTCGATTGGTCGTGCGTCGAAAGCGGCGGCAGCGCTTGGATGGTGTCGAGCGCGCTCAAACCGACCAAGCATCTAGCCGACTTGGTCGATTTCGCCGCCGGTGCTTGGCGCAAGAACGCCGTCACCGTGTCGGCACCGGCCGGCGTGATCGCCGAGAGTGAACTGGCGGTTTGGTGGCAAAATATCGTGCGTTTGGTCAAGACTGGGACCAGCACTGCCGCTGTTCACGACATCATGCTCGCGCCCGCTGGCTCTACCGGCAACGTGAGCCTCAACTTGATCGACAAGCTCGCGTTCGTCAGCGAGCCCGGCTCAGCCAACGTCGGCAGCGTCACGCTGCGCGGCAATTTCATGTGGCTCGAAGCCAACGTGGTCGATTCGCTGTTCAGCGTGCAGAGCGGCGGGTTCGGCGTCGTGCGCGGCGGTAGCGCGATCGGCGTGAGCGGCAATCGATTCTCGGCCAACTCGCTGCGCGCTTCGGTGATCGACGACTTGGTCGTGACCAACAGTGCCGCCGCGGTGGCGTTGCACAACGTGACCTTCAGCATCGTCTCGGGTACGCGTGTTCGTCACATCACCTCGGCCGGCGCCGGGTACTACGGCTACATCCTCGGCTCGCTCTCGAGCACCAGCGTCGGCGCGGCAGATTCTACGTTTGAGGATCTCAAAGACACTGGCTCGCAGGGTGGGTTCGTGATGCTCCACACCAGCGGTACCAGCTTCAAGAACTTGCTCTCGACCGGCACAGCTGCCTTCGACGGTTTCAACATCGACGGGTCGGTTGCAGGCTGTACCTTCGATGACATCGCGTCGTATGGCGCCAAGACTGATGGCATCCGCACCAAGAGCGACACTTCCAAGTACCGCCGGCTGAAGTCGATCAGCGCCAGCCAAGTCGGCTTCGATGTCGGCACCACCAAGAGCATTTTTGACGATGTTTTGGTGGCCAACGCCGGCAGCACAGCGCCCGGCTCCGCAGTGATCGCCGCGTCTGCGACGGCGATCTCTAATTTACGCGTGTTCAACGGCTTGGGCACCGCGGTCAGCGTCGACTCTTTCTCGACCATGTTGCGCCTGGCCAACGTCTTGGTCGCGGGATCGGAATACGGCGTCCAAAACCCGGGCAACATCAACGGCGCCGGCTTGGTGATGCAGAACGTGACGATCGGCAACATTGGCTACAACGGCGTCACAGCCGCGACCGGCACGGCGATCCTGACCACCAACCCCGCCTACAAGATCATGTCGAACGTGCTGTCCGTGAACAGCTATCGCGGTTTGACGATCAGCACCGTGTTCAATACTCCGTACCCGCGCTTCAGAAACATCGCCATCGTCGGCGTCGAAAACGACCCGATCGCGTTGCTCAACAACGCGGACATCCTGCTCGAGAACAAGGTGCATCTCGGCCGCGACGGCGGAGGCCTGGTGTGCGCCGCGTCAGCGGCGTCGATCGGTTTGGGCGACACCTGCATCAACGAGGCGCCATCGACCGCTACGATCACCTCCGGTTACTCGGACACCGATGTGATTGTCGGGCCGGTGACATCCGACGCCGCGAACGCCTCCGACACCAGCGGCCAAGCCACCTTTGCGACGACGCTCGACTTCGAACATTTCGATTCGCCTGAGCGCGGCTGGGGCAAAACCGGCGCCGGCATCTGGCCTGGTACCGACCAGCGTGGTCGCTGCAAAGCCGCCGACAAGTGTCAGATTTACGACTTCTCTCTCAAATCGATCGACACGGTGGCGCTGAATATCGCAGGGCTTCCGACCGGCAACGACGTGAGCGTGTCGTACGATGACCCCGCCGGCTCAGCGCACGCCAACCAGGTCGATTGCGACGCGCTGTCGCCCGGCTCGGTTTACGCGGCCGGCCTGTGTGAGACGAGGTACTTGCAGGACGCGGTCGAAGTGGCGTTCGACGGCATCGGCGACGACGACACGCTGTGCGAGTCGAACGAAACCTGCATCTACAGCCCCAACGCTGGTTTCTACCAAGGCCACGGTCCACTGATCAGCGCCGGCGCCTTCACGGATGGCGTCATCACTGGCGTCACGTTGCTCAAGTACACCAGCAACGGTCGCTAGTTTGCGCTTGCTAGAAATGCGAGAAGCTAGGTAGCGTCTGACGCTCCGCTCATGGGCGTCATACTCTTCATCGTGGCGTCGGCAGTCGTTGCTACACGATTGCTGCTGCTCTACCGTCGACTGCGCCAACCTCCCGAGCTCTTTCTGGGGCTTGCGTACCTGTTGGCGGGCACGCTCGGTTGGGGCGGCCTGCTGGCTGGCACGGTCACCACGCCGCCTGGGCAAACGCTGAGCGAGGGTTACCAGGCGTGGTCGGCGATCGTCGGCGACATCGGCACGTTCTGCTTTTACCTGTTCGTTTGGTACGTGTTCCGCCGCGAAAGCTTGGTCGCCAAAGCTGCGCTGGGCCTGGCGCTCGCGCTGTTCCTGGTGTCGCTGGTGCACGATACCTTTCTCGCGGGTGTCACCTTCGGTCCCCCGCCGCCCACGACGATCATGCTGTGCGGAGCTACCGCTCGCGCTGCGGTGTACCCGTGGATGGCGATCGAGGCGTTCGCTCAGTACTTCGCGTTTCGCAAGCGCGCGCGGATTGGGCTAGGCAATCCGTTGGTCAAGAACCGCCTGTTGCTGTGGGGCATCTCGGCGGTGCTGACTTTCACGATCTCGGCTGTCGCGACCGTGCTGTACATCATCGCCAGCGACACGGTCGACGCCACCGCCAAACAGAATCAGGCCGGGACGCTGTACGGCATCCTCGCCGCGCTCTCGTCGATCGTGATCTGGCTCGCGTTCTTTCCGCCCAAGGCGTACCGCGCGTGGCTCGAAAAGTCGGCACAGCCGGAGCCGCGCAATGGCTGATAGCGACGACTTCGTGGCCGTTGCACGGGTGCTCGAGAAGACGACGCCGCTCAACGAGATGCAGTCGCGCGGCCTTGTCCGGCGCTTGCTCAAGCAGGCGGGCCTCGACGCGCAAGACGTGTCGCCGCAACAACTTGCGGCGGTCGGTCGCAGCTTGCTGCACGAAGCGCTCCAGAAAAATGGCGTCAGCGACGGCGCCGCCGTCATCGCGCAGTGGCTCGACTGCTGCGCGAGGCAAGATGAGCGAAGCCGAGCCAGTGAGCGCCTGCGCGTGAGCAACACCGTCGAAGAAGTGTTCGCGCGCATGGGGCTAAAGTAGTGGCCGCGGCGGGGGGAGACGACGCGGGATCGAGTAAAGGCACGGATAGAGGCGAGCTCGGTAGTGCGTCGACCGTCGTCGACACGAAGCCGAGCGCGGGCGCCGGGTTGACGCCGTTCGAAAGCGCGCAGACGAAAGTAGTGACGCCTTTCGAAAGCGCCGGGACGGCCGTCGTTGCTTCGCCACTCGAAAGCGCTCGTACCGTCGTGGCCGTTGCCGCTTCGCCACTCGAAAGCGGTCGTACCGTTGCGGCGCTGGCGGCGTCGCCGTTCGAAAGCGCGCGCACGGCGGCCGTCACACCAGCAGCCGAAACCGTATCCAGCGGCGGGATTGCCCTGCGCCCGTTCGGCCCGTACACGCGCATCGAAGCGCTTGGTCACCAGGGCAACATGGGGGTCGTGGCACGCGGCTACAACCACGGCTTCGGCCGCTGGGAGCTGCTCAAGTTCCTGAAGCCGGAGCTGGCTCACGATCCGGAGCTGCTGCGGCAATTTCGCCGCGAAGGGCGAGCGCTGGCGCGGCTCGCGCATCCGAACGTCGTGCAAGTGTTTGCGATGTACGATCTCGATGCGCAACCGTGCATCGCGATGGAGTTTCTGGAGGGGTTGTCACTCTCGGCGGAGCTCGAGCGCCAGGGTGGCAGGTTGACGCAAGATCGAGCGCAAGAGCTGCTGCTCGACGCCGCGCGTGGGCTAGCGGCGGCGCACGAGCTTGGGCTTTTGCACCGCGATATCAAGCCCGACAACCTGTTCGTCACGCTGCCCGGCAAGGGTCGTCTCGCTGGATTGAAGCTGATCGATTTCGGGTTGGCTACGGCCGACAAGGCTCGCCCCGAAGAGCTGCAGAAAGATCCGTCGCTCGCCTCCGATGCTACCGGCGGCACGCCGCTGTTCCTGGCACCTGAAATTTGGCAAGGTCGCGATCCGACGCCGCTGACCGATCTGTACGCGCTCGGCATCAGCTTCTACTTCGCAGTCACCGGCCGCTATCCGTTCAAGGATACGGCGCTGCATGCGGTCGTCAGCTATTGCGCGAGTCCGGAGCCGCCGCCGAGCGTCAGCAGCGAGCGGCCGGAGCTTTCGCCTGCCTTCGCCACGCTGCTCGATCGCTTGGTCGACAAGAATCCGAGCGAACGTTGGGCGTCCGCCGACAAGCTCGTGGCGGAGCTGGTGACACAGCGCGCCATTGCTCGCCCGCGGTGCGTACCGGGCGCCGGCCCCTACCGTGGTTTGTCGGTGTTCAGCGAGAGCGAACGCGACGTGTTCTTCGGTCGCGAGCGCGATGTCGCTGAAATTACCGAGCGATTGCGGACTCAGCTCGGCTTGCTCTTGGTCGGTCCAGTCGCGTGCGGCAAAAGCTCACTGGCGCGGGCCGGCGTCGTGCCTGCAATTCGCGATGGCGTGCTCGGCGGAGGTTACGCGTTCGATGCCGTCGTGCTCGAAGTGCGTGCGCAACCGCTGCGCGCGTTGGCGGCGGGGCTTTCGCAGCTGCTGCGCGTGCCGGAGGCCGAGCTTGCTGCCGAGTTGGCAGCGGCCCCAGGTGAGCTGCGCTCGCTCATCGAGCGCAAGTTGGCGCCGGAACGCGGTCTCTTGCTGGTTGTCGATCAACTCGAAGTGCTGGCCAACGTGCCGACGACCGAGGCGGACCGCTTCGCGCGTGCGCTCGAGTCGTTGCTCGAGGTGGAGTCACCACGGCTGCGATTGTTGGCGACGGCACGCTCCGACGTCGTCGATCGGCTGTTCGCGGTTGGCTCGCTGCGCGGCTTGCTGACGCGCGGGTTCCACCCGGTCGGTCCGCTCGGTGGCGAGCAGCTGGTGCGCGCGTTGCGAGAACCGGCAATCACGGCCGGCTACAGCTTCGAAACGCCTGAAATTGTCGCGCAAATCGTCGAACAGACGCATGGTACCGCCGCTGGCTTGGCGCTCGCCAGCCTGACGCTGGCGCGCTTCTGGCAAGCGCGGGACGAAGGCGCACGCACGCTGACGAAGGGCGCCTGGGCCAGCTTGGGCGGCGTGGTCGGGGCGCTGCTCGAGCACGCGGACGCGGTCTGGGCGTCGCTCGGCGCTGGCGAACGCAACGCAGCCGAAGACGTGGTGCTGCGCTTGATCTCGACCAGCGGCCTGCGCGACAGCGCACGGCGTGAAGCGCTGATCGATCCCGGCGGCGGCGGCGAAGCTGCCCGGCAAGCACTGGAGCGGTTGGTCGCGGCGCGGCTGTGTGTCGAGGTCGCCGGTGAGGTCGAGCTGGTCCACGATGCGCTCGCCACCACGTGGCCGGTAGCCAAGGAGCTGTTAGCGCGCGTCGGCGTCGATCAGCAGCTGCGTCAGCGTGTCAGCGCGGCCGCCGTGCAGTGGCAAGAGCAGAATAAACCCGAAGGGTTATTGTGGAGCGGGGAGCAGGCAGCGCGGCTGCTCAGTTGGTTCCAAACGGCCGAACAGAGCTTCACGCTGCTCGAGCTCGAGTTCGTCGAGGCGGTGCGACGCCAAGCGACGCGCGCGCGGCGGTTGCGACGAGCCTTGGCGGTGGCCGCGGTGCTGGCCGGCACGGCCTTTTGTAGCTGGCTTTTCGTGCGTGAACGCCGACTCAGCGCCGAGCTCGGTCGGGTTCGCGAGCGCGCCGGCCTGGCGGAAACCAACCACCGCCGCGAGACCGCGCGGCTGTACGCGGATCGCGCCGAGCTGCGGCTGCGCGAGGCTCCTGGCGCGGCGCTCGCGGACGCGCAAGCGGCGGACAAGCTCGGGAGGAATCCGCAGCTCGATCCATTGGCGTGGCAGGCGCTCGCGCTCGGCGTGCCGCTCGGGCTGCCACTGCACGCGGGTGGTGCGGGTTGGGCTGCCAGCGACGGCGAGTACGTGGTGACGAGCGGTACCGAGTCACTGCATTCGCTGCGCATCCAAGGCGCTGGCGCCGGACAGCTCGAGCTACCCAAGGCGGCTGACGGCAAGCCGATCAGCGTCTCAGCGCTGAGCCTGACCGGCGACGCTTGGCTGGGGACGGTAGATGGCGCGGTCTACCACGCTCGGTACACGCTGCCGGAAGGCGGCAACGACCCGCAGGAGCTGCAGCTGGTCAAGAACGGCAGCGCGGTCGGTGGCGTGAGAGACATCACACGCGACACGCGCGGGCGGATATTGATTTCCTACGCGCGGCCCGGCGAGCTGGCCGTTTACGCGGCCGAGCAAGGTGCGCTCCGCCCGCTGTGGCACGGGTCTGCAAAGGACTTGGCGATCGATCCCGCTGGCGAAAAGCTGGCGCTGGCGAAGCCCAGCGGCGAAGTCGTCGTGACTGCGCTCGACGGCACCGGGACATCGCAATCGCTTGGGGAACGCAAGGCCACGGCGGTCGCTTGGCTCGCCGGGTACGTTGTGGCTGGTGACGCGCACGGGCACGTCATGGCTTTCGGTGACGGGAAAGAGCCCAAAAGTTCCGCGCTCGGGCTGGGCGAACCGATCCAGCGCCTGGTGGTGGCGCGCTCCGAGCAAGCGCTGGTGGCGCAGGCCAGCTCTGGATTGAGCGTGGTCTTGAGTCCGGAGCTCGTGGAGCGCGCGCGGCTGCGCACTGGCGCGCCGGCTTTGCGGTTTCTGGAAGCGTGGCGTGGCGTCGCCTTGGTCGACGAGCATCAGAGTGTGGTCGTGCTTGGTTACGACACCGGCCTCGAGCTCGGGCGCCTGCGCGGCAACGGCGAGTGGGTGACTGCGCTGGGCGCGACCGATTCTTGGCTGTTCGCGGCGTCGCTCGACGGGGGAGTGCGGGCGTTTTCGCTGACGACTTCACTGCCGAGGCTGTTCGCTCCCGCGCCGGCGGGCGTGGTGTCGCGGATTTCTTCGGTGGGGGTGGTGGCCGCGGTGTCGACCGACGCCGTCGCGCTGCGCTCGAATCAGGCTGGGCCCAGCGAGCGCGCCGTGTTGTCCGTCGAGCAACGACTGGGTACGCCTGCGCCGCTCGTCAGCGTCGGTGCCGGTGTGGGCTGGGCGGTCGGGCCGAAGCAGTTCGCGTACTGGGATCGCAAGGCCGTGACGCTGGGTGTGGTCGCGCGGCCGATTCAGTTGCTACTGGCCGACCAAAACAAGCACGAGCTGTTGCTCGCGCTCGACGGCGCCGCGGCGGGGCAGACCGACCTCGTGCGCGTGCGCAACGGCAGTGTGGAGCAAGCGACCTCGAACCTGCCGGCTCGCCCGCTGGCGCTCGCTGTGCTCGGAGACGGCCCGGGTGTCGCGATCCTTTCGGCGACTGGCCCGCTCGAATTGTTGAGCGATATTGGCAAGTCGATGGACGTCGAGCTTCCGCTGCCGCCTGGCGAGCGCAGCGGCGCGCTGGCGATCTCGGCCAATGGCGCGCGTTTCGCCGTGGGTTATGCGGCTGGCTCGGTCAGCGTCGGAGCGCTGCGCAAGCCGGGCGCGCAGACGTATCTGGTGAGCCGGGCGCCGATCAGCTGCGTTGCGTTTGGTCGTGACGAGCGCGTGCTGGTTGTCGGCGACGCACGCGGCAAAGTGTTCGTGCTCGATCTCGACACGCAGCGCACGTTTTCGCTGTTTTCGACGCCGAACGGCCCCGTCACCTGCGGCTACGACGCCGCTCGCGAGCGCTTCACGTTCCTCGACGCTGCCGGCACGGCCTGGACTCAAGCACTCGACACCACACCGCTCTCGTTCCTGTCGCCGGTAGAAAATCCGCTCGACGCGGGCGAGCGAACAATTGCCCACTGGCGCGGGCTCGAGCCTGGCGTGACGGCTGACGCTGTGCGTCCGCGTTAAGGGCTGCGCACGCAACGCACGTTTTTCGGCGTGGTGATCGCGAAGCTGTAGGTGCTGCCGTTGGTGAAGAAACCGGTCCAGGCTCGCGAAGCGTCGTCCACGACTGGCGACGATGACCAGAAATACTCGCTGGGCGTCATCGGAAACGCCGTCAGGTCGATCGAGGGGTTGATTGAATCGTCGACCAGCGTTTGCAGCTCGTTGATCGAGGACACTCGCCAGCCGCCGCCGTCGAGCATCAGACCCGAACAATACGTGGCCGCATCTGCCCACGTGTAGCGTTGGGTCGGGAACGCTTGCTGCCAGGTCAGCTTGGTCCAGTTGTCGTGCACGGTGTCGTTCGCGACCGTGTAGTGCTCGGTGGGCGCGGTGGCTGGCGAACGCACGCAGCGCGTGCGGTACTCGTAGTCCAACGTCGCGTAGGTGGTGTGACCGTTGAGGAAGAACACCAGATAAACCAGGCCGGGATCGGTCTTCACCACCGACGACGTCCAGAAATTCTCGCTCGTAGTCGCAGGAAACGCCGCGGCGTCGATCGACGGGCCCACTGCTGTCCAGTCGACCAGCGACGCCAGCTCGATGCGCGAGGGGAGCCGCCAATCGCCCGCGTCGTCGAGCTTCAAGCAGGAGCAGTATTGCTTTGCCAGGTCCCAAGTCATGGCACTCGAATCGACGTGACGTTGCCAGGTGAGGCCAGTGACCTCGTCGGTGACTTGGTGGCCGTTTTCGCTCACCGTGTAGCTCGTGGGATTCGGTAGTCCGCTTTGGACCGGGTTGGGCATGACCCAGCTCGCCCAAGCGTTGGGCTCCGGGGTCGCGCCGCAGTCGGCGCCGGCGCCTGCCGCGCCCGCCAGGCCGACCGCGCCGACCAGGCCCGCCGCGCCGGCTTCGTCAGTCCCGCCCGTTGCGCCTGCCGCACCACCGATGTTTCCACCCGCCCCGTTCGGCGTTGGCTTCGCCCCGCCGCGGTCGCTGCACGCGGTGCCGCCCAGGACCGCGAGGATCGCGACGCCAGGCAGCAGCCACTTCGAGCGCATCATCTCTTTATAGATGGTGGCGTACCCGGGTCGTCTTTCGAGTCAGGCAGCGTGGCGCCACAGGCGCGGCACGCGAAGCTAAACGAGGCACGCCGCAAATGGTCCTCGAAGGTGTCTTCGGAAAGCAACACCTCGTTCTCAGCCCCGCACTGCGGGCAAGCGACTAACGCTGGCTTTCCCATCCCACGGAGTTTTCCTCAAGATCGCTGCTGGCGCCCGGTTCGTCAGGGTAGCCGCCTTTTCTAAGGGGTCGCCGCGTTGCGCCGCCGCGCTGCCGCGATGCCGATTTGCGATCGGTCCCGCGAGCTGTGGGTCACCTGGTAGCCAGCCACTCAACTAGGTTTATGCTGCTGTTGGTTCATGCGCGTTACGCTTCAATCGGTTGCACTATCGCTCGCGCTCGCTGCGGCTTGCAGTGACCCGACAGCACCTGGAGCTGGCACGTCGGGAGCCAGTGGAGCGGCCACGCACTCAGGCTCCGGCGCCGCAGCCGGTGGCACAGCGACTGGCGGAAGCGCGGGAGCGGATGCCGCGGCGCCGTCGGGCGGTTCCGGCGGTGCCAGCACGGCTGGTTCGGACGCCGCGGGGGGTAGCAACTCGTCGGGTAGTGCAGGCGCCGCGGGCAGCAACGCCGGAGCCGGCGCGTCGAGCGGCGGCGCGTCGTCGAGCGGCGGCGCGTCGCCGGGTCCAAACATCGGCAACCCCAAGTTCATCCTCGGCGCTGACGTTTCGAGCCTGCTCGAACGCGAAGCGTCAGGTGCCAAATTCTTCGACCACGGCGCGCAGCAGGACCTGTTCGCGCTGCTCAAAGCTCGCGGCTTCAACTACATCCGCCTGCGTACGTGGGTCGCTCCCGGCGCGAGTGACGGCTACGCCGCGGGCAAGCCAGAGGCCTGGTGCGACCAGGCTCACACCGTCGCGGCCGCCAAGCGCATCACGGCCGCTGGCCTCGGCCTGTTGCTCAACCTTCACTACAGCGACACGTGGACTGATCCTGGTACCCAGGCAAAACCGCAAGCTTGGGCCAACTTAGGCCCGACCGACCTGCGCACGCAGGTGCGCGACTACACCAAGGCTGTGATCACGGCGCTCAAGGCGGCTGATGCTACGCCACACATGGTGCAAATCGGTAACGAAATTACAGGCGGCATGCTGTGGGAAGACGGCAAGAGCTACCCGCAAGCCAACTTCCCGAATTTTGCGGCGCTGCTGCGGGCGGGCGTCGACGCTGTCAAAGAGGTCGACCCCAGCATCTTGATCATGTTGCACATCGACCGTTGCCACAGCTTGGCAGATTCAAGGTGGTGGTTCGGCAGCGTGATCGACAACGGGGTACCGTTCGATATCGCGGGTCAATCTTGCTATTCCGGTACGCAGGGCACGCCGGCTGACTGGCAAAGCACCTTCAGCGCGCTGGCCAGCGACGCCAAGTTCAGCAACCTGAAATTCATCGCTGCCGAGTACTCCGAGGAGAAGCGCGCCTTGAACGACATCTTGTTCAAGCTGCCCGACGCGCGCGGCCGTGGCTCGTTCATCTTCGAGCCCACGTATTGGCTCGAGAAGTTCTTCGATCAAGCCGGCAACAACTACACGGCCAACGCGCTGCTCGATCTCTACCCGGCGATGGCCGAGGCGTACGGCTTGAAGTAAGGCCGCCACTCGCGGCGCGTGATCTGGCTTGCATGGCGCGGGAACCGGTTCCATAGTTCGAGCGCGGTGCCCAATTCCGACTGCAAAGGCATGGGACCCTTCGATATGACCACCAACGGCAGCTACGGCAGCTGGTCGGGCACTTGGGCGAGCGAGGTGGCGGTGGATCATGCGGGCAGCATCAAGAACACCTCGATTCGCCCGCTGTCGATCACCAGCGGGGCCTGCAAGTAGGCCGGCGGAGTGCTTTTGGCGGCTCTAGCTCGTGACTGGGCGTGGTAGAGCCGGCAACCCGTGACAGCCGACCCCGACTTCGTAGGCTCGCCCCCGGCCGCTGAGGCGCCACCCGCGTCGGATGGCCGACAAGCGGTGCGCTACTCCGCGCGCGAGGAGCAGCTGCACTACCTCACGCACGGGGTGGGCGGCGTGGCGAGCTTGGTCGGCTTGGTCTGGCTGCTCTACGCGACCGCGGGCCGCGGAGCGGTCTTGAGCATCAGTTGCGCGGTGTATGGCGTTGCGCTGGTGATCATGTTTGCGACATCGACCAGCTATCACGCGGTGTCGGCGCGCTTCACGAACGCCAAGCGCTGGCTGCGCACGTTCGACCACTGCGCGATCTTCCTGCTGATCGCGGCAACCTACACGCCGTTCGTTGCGGTCTCCGTCGGCGGCACCCTGGCGTTGGTTTCGCTCGCCGCGGTTTGGCTGGTGGCGCTGCTCGGCATCGTGATGAAGGTGTCGAAATCGGCGCGCTTTCACGCCGGGCCAGTCGTTCCGAGCTTGATCTTGGGCGTGCCGTTGACGTTCGCGCTGCCGGCGATCGGCCGGGCGTTGGGCACGCACGGAGTCACGCTGCTCACGGTCGGCGGGCTCACCTACGCCGCGGGCATTCCGTTCTATCTCTGGCGCCGCCAGAGCTTTCACCACGCGATTTGGCACCTGTTCGTCTTGGTCGCCAGTGGGCTGCACTTCGTGACCGTTGCGCTCTACGTGGTGCCATCGTCGGTAGCGCACTGAGGCCGAGCGCGCGGGGCCGAGGACGGCGCGCTGGCTATGTTCGGAAGTTGTCAGACACGGTGACCGTTTAGGCTCCGCGCGTCGCCCGAACTAGCACGACCCCGCGGAGTGGTTTAGAGCTGGTAGCTTGCAAAACGAGCAACCTTTCGAGCGGTATCCCCTGGTGCCCTGGCCACGGTCGATCAGCCCACGCGAGGGGTATTTCGTTTGGAACCGCGCGACGCGCGTCGTCGCGGCGGGTGACGATTCGGCGCGGCGCGTGGCCGCCGTGCTCGTGGAACGGGTTGCTGCCGGGTTGGGTTTCCGCCCTGCGCTGGACGGCGCTGCGGGTGAAAACACCATCGTGCTGCGCCTCGACGCGGACCTGACCGAAGCACAAGGCTACCGGCTACGAGTCGACCAAAATAGCGTCGAGCTGGTTGCGAAGACCGCGCACGGCTTGTTCTACGGCGTGCAGACACTCGTTCAATTGCTTGCGAAAGCTGGTTCGGAATTGCCGGCCGTTGAAATCGAAGACGCGCCGCGCTTCGCTTACCGCGGTCTGCACCTCGATGTCGCGCGCCATTTCTACCCGATCGCCGTCGTCAAACGTGTCATCGAGCAGATGGCGCGGCTCAAGCTCAACGTCTTCCACTGGCACCTGACCGAAGATCAGGGCTGGCGCATTGAGATCAAGAAGTACCCGCGCTTGACCGAGGTGGGAGCCTGGCGTGAGCAGACGCTGATTGGACACGGCCAAGCCGAACCCAAGCGCTACGATGGCGTTCGCCACGGCGGCTTTTACACGCAAGCAGAAGTGCGCGAGGTCGTGCAATTCGCGACCGATCGCTTCGTGACGATCGTGCCGGAGATCGAGATGCCAGGCCACGCGCTGGCGATCTTGGCCGCGTACCCCGAGCTTGGATGCTCGCCAGGTCCGTTCAAGGTGGTCGGTTCGTGGGGGATCTTCGAGGATATCCTGTGTCCGCGTGAAGAAACCTTCACGTTCCTCGAGAACGTGCTGTCGGAAGTGATCGAGCTGTTTCCGGGCAAGTACGTGCACGTGGGCGGGGACGAGGCGCCCAAGGCGCGCTGGAAGTCGAGCGAGTTCGTCCAGCGGCTGAAGGTCGAACAGAACCTGCGCGATGAGGACGAGGTTCAGTCGTATTTCATCCGTCGCATCGATCGCTTCTTGGCGTCGCGCGGCAAGGCGCTCGTCGGCTGGGACGAAATCTTGGAGGGTGGTCTGTCACCGAACGCGACCGTCATGAGTTGGCGCGGGGTTAGCGGTGGTATCGACGCCGCGCGGCAAGGTCACGACGTGATCATGACGCCGACGACGCATTGCTACTTCGACTACTACCAAGGCTCACCAGAGCTCGAGCCGCCGGGTATTGGTGGCTTCCTTCCACTCGAACTGGTCTACGAGTTCGAGCCCGTGCCGTCCGAGCTGAACGCCGACGAAGCGCGCCACGTGATCGGCGCCCAGGCCAACCTTTGGACCGAGTACCTCAAACAGGAAAGCCACCTCGAATACATGCTTTTTCCGCGCCTGTTCGCGATGAGCGAGGTCACGTGGACGCCGGCCGCAGCCAAGAACTACGCCGCTTTCCTGCGCCGCGCAGAGCCCGCTGCGGTTAGGCTCGAAGCCGAAGGCGTCCGTGTCGCCATGCGCGCCTTCGAGGAAGTGCGCCAGCAGCGCCGCGCGGTGTAGCGCCGCCGGCGATCAGCCCGCGGACGCTCCGACCTCGGGCGCCACCGGCATTGCCGGAGCGGTCGGTCGCGCGGCTTGAATGTCGGCTAGCATCCGTTCGAAGGCCTCGCGCTCGAACGGCTTGGACAGGTGGCGAACGCCGTCACGCCTCAGGAACGTTGCGACTTCCGGCACTGTCGCGCCGCCGGTGATGAACAGTAACTTGCGCAGCAGCTCCGGATCGGCCTCCGCCACTGCATCGTACACGTCTTGGCCCGAACCGCCGGGCATCATCACGTCGCACAGCACGAGATCCACCGGATCCCCCCGGAATAGCCGTTCGACGGCGGCGCGGCCGCTGTGCGCGATGGAGACGTCCATGTCGCTGAGCTGCCGCGCGATGGCGCGTGCGACGGCTGGCTCGTCATCGACGATTAGCACGCGCCAGCGTTCGGTCCGGCGCGGCACGGCGGCTGAGTCCGGCGGTGTTTCCAGGTTTTGGAGGGCTGGCGGGGCTAGGTCGAGGCGCGCCACCTGCGCCGGCAAGACGACGCGCACGGTGGTCCCGCGGCCTACGCTGCTCTCGAACTCGAGCCGACCGCCTAACGAGTCCACGATACCGCGCGCGACGAACAGGCCGAGCCCCGTGCCTCCGCGATCGATACGACTCGAAAAGTAGGGCTCGCCGAGCCGCCCGAGCGAGCTCGTCGGGATGCCGACGCCGTTGTCCTCGACCTCGACGCTGAGCTCCGACCGAGTACTCATCCTCGCGCGCAGGGTCAGGCGAGGCTCGGCGCGGTTGGCCTCTCGGATCGCGATCACGGCGTTGAGCAGGAGATTCAGCAGTACCTGCCGCAACCGCACCGGATCTGCCATCACCGGCTCGAGCTGGCCGCGCTCCCAGACAACCTGCGTCGTGCCCAGCTCATGCGATACCAGCTTGAACGCTGATTCGAGCACCAGGCCAGCGTCGAGCGGTTCTCGGCGCTCCAAGCTGGGCAAGGCGTAGGAGCGCAGATCGGCGACGACGCGCTGGATTTGTTTGGTGCCGACCAACGCGTCGTCCAAGAGCTCGACGGTATCGGCAGGTGGCGAGCCGCTCAGGAATGCGTCCTTCAGGTGCTCGAGGTTTGCGCGAATGTACGTGAGCGGGTTGTTGACCTCGTGTCCCACGCCGGCTGCTAGCTGCCCCAGCGCCGCGTGTCGTTCGGCGATGGCGAGGGCTTCGCGCGCTTCGTCGCGCTCCAAAGTACGGCGCGAGACTTGTTGTGCCAAGTCTTGGCCCAGAACCTCGAGCGCTTGGGCGTCGCGCATCACGCGGCGCAGGCTCTCGACGAGTAGCGTGAGCACGATCGCCAAGAAGCCGAGATCACCCAGATAGAGGAACTGAATCGCGCCGTTGGAGACCAATACCTCGCCGACCGCGCAGACGAAAAACACAGAGAAGCCGAGTACGCGTACCAGCGCGTCGGGTTGCCCGCGCCGTAGATCGCCGACGAAGCGCGCGAACGGCAGCAATAGGACCACGAGCAGCCAAGCCGCCAATGCGTCCGCGTAGGGCGTCGTGTTCGCCTGGCGGTAGACAACACCCAGCGCGGGCACCCGGATCACCATCAAACCTGGCGCCGTCGCCACGCCCGGGATCAAAGCTCCGAGTCCCAGCAGCAGCGAAACCGCGATCACGACCTTTAAGCGCGGTGAAAGGTCGGCGAGCGGGCGCTTCGATGACGAATACGCCACTACCAGCCAGGCCGAGCAGTGTACCGACGCCAGAAAGAAGTTCAGGACGCCGGTCACGCGCACGGTCTCCGGCGTCACCGACGGCAGTGAGAACAACACGTCAACCGCCGCGTACAGCGCCGCCGAAAACGCGATCAACGTGAAGACGCGCGCGCGCTCCCAGCCCGGCGCGCGCGCGATGACCACGAACATGCCGCCGATGCAAAACAGCAGCAGCGAGGCGGCGAAGGAAATGAAAGTTGCGACGTTCACGCGGAACCGAGACCCTTGAGCGTGGCACATCTCACCATCACGATCGAGTGGCTCACTTCGGCCTACACGCCACTACGAGCTCGGTCTAACGCCCATACCAGCAACTCTCTTGGGTTATTCGCTGGTGCGGCGTGGGGCGTGAGCTTTCGCGCGCGGCGAGGATCGGGTAAGCGGTACGGCGATGAGCGCGCCATTTGCGCTGGATTTCCTGAGCCGGCGGCCGTATCGCGAGCTTCACCCGCTCTTCTTAAGCGCACTCGGGCAGTTTGCGGACTGGCCGGCTCCCGAGCGCTATGACGAGCTGGCGGAGTTGGTGCCGCAAGCCGCCGATGTGCAGTTGCCGCGCTTCGTCACCGAGAGCCGCGAAGCAGTGCGGCAGATTGGCGGCTACGAGCAACACGTGGCGCAGCTGTGTGCGGTGCCGACGCGGCCTGGCCATTGGCACGACTTCTTCAACATGACGGTGTGGGCGCACTTCCCCAAGCTACGCTGGGCGCTCAACTCACTTCACGTCGATCCGAACGTTGGCCCCAAAGATCCGCGCAACGGGCGAGCACCGGCGCAAAACCTGGCTGCGACCTTCGACGAGGCCGGTATGCTGGTCGTCAGCGAAAGTCGCAACGTGCTCGAGGAGCTGCAGGCGCTGCGCTTTAAGCGAGTGTTCTGGGAAATGCGCGCCGAAGTGCTGGCGACGACACGCTTTTGGCTGGTGGGGCACGGCATGTTCGAGTCGCTGCTGACGCCTCATCCGGGGCTGTCCGTCAGGAGCTTGCTCTTGCACGTGCCAACGCTGCCGGGAGCGGAAAGCAGCGACGAGCCGCGCCTCCACATCGATAGCGTCGCCGCGACCCATGTTAACGCCTGGCGCAGCACTCAAACCGTGCTCGACCCGCTCCCGCTCTTGGCGATCCCCGGCTACTCCGACAACGATTCACTCGAGTTCTACGACGACTTCCGCAACATTCGCTTCGTGCCGATCTCGCGTCGGCCCGTCGCTTCAGCGCCCGAATAGTGTTTGCCAGGCCATCGCCAGGAATGGCGAGAGCATGAGCAACACCGCGACAATGATGCCGAGCGCCGCCCAGGCGACGCGACGCGACGCGGCGCTGGGGCGTGGCCAGTCGGGGTGGAGGAAGCCGAGCGTTGGCCAACGTTCGCCGTCCTCGAGGCTCCAAAGTGTTCCTCCCAACGCATACAGGAACGATGAGGCCAAGATGTTCGCCGCCCAGCTCGACGGGTAGTGACCATCTCGGTACCAAATCCAACCGTCGTAAAACCAACTCGCTGTGAACATCCACGCGCAGACGGCGCCGTAGAGCTCAACTGGTCGCGGCTTTTCGAGCCGCGCGATGGCTCGCGTCAGCACCCCGAGCGCCCAGGGCGCCGTCAGGTAACAGAGCAGCGACATGCCTCCTCCGTCCACCGCGTCCCAGGTCGGATCTCCAGAAATTGGCGCGACCAGCACCATGCCCACGCACGCGGTCGCGAACGTCGCCAGCTTCCACGGCACCAGCAGCGAACGCGCATAGGCCCGGGTCAGCAGACGAAACTCGCGCTGTCGCTGCGCCGCCAGGACGAGAGCCACCACACAAGCCAGCAGCCATGCCCCAACG
The DNA here is from genome assembly GCA_038252755.1 of Polyangiales bacterium. Lineage (GTDB taxonomy): Bacteria > Myxococcota_A > Polyangia > Polyangiales > Polyangiaceae > PMG-095. The sequence goes on from JBBSAB010000106.1 coordinate 24,137, forward strand.
TAGAAGCGCGCGAACCGTTCGGGCATGTTCGCAGCCTAGCCCGGAACCCGCTCGGGCCGCGGCGCGCGCGGATGCCGTTGCCGAACGCGCGCCTCCGAGCGGCTAGGTTCACTTCACCGGCGGGCGCCAGTCCGGCGGCAGCACGTCGATCCTGACTGATTCGCGCAGCGACTTCAATCGAAGGCGTAACCGAATCCAGTCGAGATCACCGGACCACTACCGAAAAATATTTTGGCCAGGCGATCGTCGCGTCGGCCGTCCACGAAGGTGAAGTTGTTTTTGTTCAGCAACCAGCTGTAGCCGCCGGCTACTTGCATCGTGAACCCGTGACGATGGATGAACTCGAAGCCGAGCACGGCCTGCGCAAACTCCGACCGCTTGACGTCGTAGTGCCCCATGTCTTTCGGGTCGAAGTCGTCGAAATTGTCGTCACGCGAGCGCCGGTGGCTGCGGCTGATCTGAGCGTCGTCGAGGCCCGAGCTCATGCTCAAGCCCGCGCCCACGAAAGGCGTGAAGGGTCCGGTGAGCAGGTTGTAGCGGCCACGAAGCCCCGCCTTCCAGCCCGTGGCTGAAAGCCCACCAGCAAGATCAAACGCCAGATGCGGGTGAGCGTTGTAGGTCAACATCAGGCCGAACCCACCCAAGCTGTTCCAACCGGCGTCCGCGAGCAGCTCCAGCCTGCGCTGGGAGCGAATCGGCATGGTCGACGACTTTGGTTCCGGCGCGTCTTTGGCGTGCGAGTCGAAACCGAACGTCACGGGCGCGACCTCCGGTGCGATTCGAGGCGCGGGCGGCGGTGCGATCGCGGGGGCCGGCGCGGCTGGCGGCGCAGCCGTTGTCGCCTCGGCCGGTGCTGCAGTCTCGGTGGCTGGCGTCGGCGTCGCCGCGGGCGGCTCCGCTCCGGTTTCCGTCGGAGCGGGTGCGATCGTTGGATCGAGGGCGGCGACGCGCTCGCCACTTTGGGCCTTGGCTTGCGAAACGACGAACCCGAGCGCAATCGCCAAGCTTCCAATAAGTCGATGGACTCTCATGCTGCGCGTAGGAGCAAACCTTGGGCCACACCGAGTGGTCGCTCACATGCAGGCATTTGGAGGCGAAAAGCACGCTCCCGTGCAGCGGTACTGCAACCTGGAGCGTGACCCAGCCTTCACACGTGACGAACGTCCGGACACTTGTCCGCGCGTACCGGACGAAGCCGCACTGTTGGCGGGACGCGAGGTCGCTAGATCGCGGGTGGCGCGCGCTTGCCAGACGAATTCTGGCGCCTATGGCGGGCGGAGGAGTGTTCATGAAGTGAATCGTCGCGATTCTTGGTCTCTTGCTTGCAAGACGAAATCCAAACCGCCAAGGATGCTCCGGTGAAGGCGCGCGCGATCATTTCGTCGCCACCAACGGCTGCGGCGCGGCCTCTGCCGATGTGCAGCCGGCGCCTTGCAAGGCGTACTCCGGCTGCATGCCTGGCAAAACCGTCGAATGGTGTTTGCACGCCGGAGCGTATGAAGTGCCAGCTTTTGCGCCGGCCGGCATCTGGAGCTTCTTCAGCAGCCTGCGCTAGCCGCTCAGCTCTCGCCGCATTGGCGTGGCGATGCGCGTCACATCGCGTCGAACGTGCCGCCGGGGAGCTGCTGAGGCGGTATGGGCGGCGTGGGCAGGGTGAAGACGTCTACTAGGCTGAACTTGAGGTTCTTGCCACCTTCGTGGAGCGGGGAGCGCCGGTTCGGGTTGTGGATCGCGATCACGTAGCCGGTGAGGCCGTCCGCACGCAGATTGAAGCGGATGAATTGGCGATAGTCGGTGATGCGAGCGGTGCCGCCTGCCTCGTTGTTGTGCGCGTCGAGGCGGCTGGTGACGGCCAGGTACCAGACGAACCAAGTCGTTCCGAGCGGCATCGCGAACACGCCGGAGACGACGAAGCGCAAGACATCCCACACTCGGTGCGATCCGCGTTCGACGCCGTGGCCGTGCGCGAGCCAGACCAACGGCCCGATCGCGGTCACGAAGATGACGAGCGGCAGCAGCGCGAGCAGCACGGTGTAAACCTTCGACTCTGTCTTGTAGAGCGGTCGCGCCAAGTACAACCCGGCAGACGCAAGGACGATCGCGAACGCGGCGGCCCCCACGGTGAGCCAGCTAACGGTGAGCAGCCGCGCAAACAGCACGCAAGTGATGATCTGCGCCAACGCGTGCACGGCGCCAGCACAGGCCAGCACCCACTTCATCGGCGTCGCCAGGTAGTGCGCCGCGACCTTCCAGCTTGCGATTGCACCGCCGATCGGCAACCCAAGTAGGATCAGCAGCGTCGCGAGATCCAAACCTGGCGTCGACGAGGGCGGTAACCACAACGGCGAAAGCACGAGTGGTGCGAGCGCGGGTATGCTGATCACCCAGCAGTACATGTAGGAGCGGTAGCGCGAAAATACGCGCGAGAAGCCACGGTTGAGCAGCAGATCGAAGAAGGTCTCGGCCAGAGCCGGGTTTTCGAGCTGCTTTTGATACACCTTGATGCCAAATCGGATCGCGGTGCGGATGCCCCAGCCGGCTAGCACGAGAGCACCGAGTAGAAGCCACGAGACGCCATGCTGCTCCGGGCCGTCGGGCTCGGTACGGCCTGCAAAACCCGGCAAAAGCGCCATCACGCCTCCGATCAGCCAGGCTCCGCCCTTCGAGTAGATCGCAGCGAATCCGAGCAGCACGGATAGCGTGAACGGCACGACCCGCGCCCAGCTACCGAACCAAGTCGAAGACCAGTGCAGCATCTTGTCCGCGACCTGCTCGCGCGACTCTTGATCGGTGGGGTACAGCCGCGCCGGCTCGACCCGTTCTTGGGTGGAGCTGGCGCGGGTGAAGCTGGGGTGGTGGAACGCACCGCCCAGACCGGACACGACCGAACCGTAAGTCTCGCCCTTCGCCCGAGGGTAATAACGCGCGTAGTGGTGAACATCGCCCGACAAATCCAATCGAATCTGGGGACTCGTGGCGTCGTCGCCAAGCGGTATCTTCGGGATTGGAACCTTGAGCGTCTCGGCGGCTTTCCGGTGCTCCTTCGTGGCGATGGCGGCGCCGAACGCAATCGCCGGCGAAGGCGTTGCGATGATCAGACGCTGCGATGCCAAGCTCTCGAAGTAGGCTTGTTGTCGACCGTCCAGGCCGCCGTCGATGTCCAGCCCCCACATTTGCCAGCCGAACGGCAACTGGATTCCCACGTACGACGCGAGCTGAACTCGCTCGAGCTCCGGCAGCGGGATCGGCAGCATCGCCTTGTCCTCGGCCTTGGCCGAAGCGGAACCGAGTCTGAACACGAGCGAGAAGCCCTCGATGTTGTCGTACCAATCGTGATTGCCCGGAATGCCGTAGATGCGCCGAGTGCGATAGTCGGACCGTGTGTCAGCGGCGATGTAGCCGTTGCTTCGGGCATCATGGAACGCCCAGTTGAAGGGCTCTTGGAGGCGCACGCGCAGCGTCGCCGCGTCCGACACGTGATACGCGGTGTCGCCACCGAAGAATAGGAATTGTCCGCGCGGAAGCGTCGCTGTGGCTCCGGCCTTCGCCTCGGAAAGCCGCTTGGCTTTCCGCCCGCTGGACCACGTGGTCGGGTCGGCGTCGCCCTCGAACGAGATCATCGTGGCGTACGCCACCGCGTACATGGAATCAACGGCGTCGCCCGCATCAGCGAGGTAGTCGAACCAAATTTCGGAGCTCGCCTCGGCGGTCTGTTCGGCGGTCGGCTCGGCCAACTCCGTGAGCCGCTCCGCGCCGCGCTTCGGAGGCGGCGATGGCTGGGAGGCTCCCTGCACCTCACTCACTACGTCTCCGCCCGCGGGCGCTACGCGCGTCAAGCTGCCGTCGCGTTTCCAACACTCGTCGTGCGCGCAACCGCGGTAGTACGGCATCCAATCACGCGGATCGGACCGCTTGCGCAGGATCTTGTTGAGTTGTCCGAGCAGCTCTGGGCCGAGCAACCAGCCAACGGGACCTCGGACGGGACGCGTCTTCGGATCGGAATCGGTCGGCGCGGGCAGAATCTGACCCTGTGCCGGGTCGATGCGAATGGGACGATTCAAGGGTCGAGCACCTTCAAGCGTGGGGATACGACGGCCCGCTACAATTCCAGATTCTTGCCGAGTTGGCGCATAGCAAATTGTTTGCTGTGGCTAGGGCGCCTTGGCCTTTTCTTGGGCCGCCTTGGCCTTTCTCATTGCGTCTGCGGTCTGCCTGCCGGAGGCCACGAAAATGGCGGTCGTGCCGGGCCTGACCGCACTGCCGAATACCGCCAACAACCCCATCAATCGTTTCATCGTCACTGCGGCAACCTTAGGCGAGCTTTGTTGCGAGTGTCACGCGGCTAGCGTTCAGAGTGCAGTCTTGATCCGTTGTCTGGACCCCGCGCGAGCGCGGCCCCGGGAAGGGGCTCGGCCGTGGGATCGGGATCGGTCTCGGCAGGGGCTTCGGGCAAGCCAGAGGCTGGGCGCGCGCTCGCGCGGGGCCTTTCTCGGACTCGGTGCGGAGCCGGATATCTCGGTATCGGTTGCGGGCTTCGGCCCTGGGTATCGGTCGTCTCCTTTCAGCA
>JBBSAB010000107.1:0-28672 GCA_038252755.1 Polyangiales bacterium
ACAGCTGCGGCTGCCCCCACGGAGCCGCGCGGCGCCGCACGTTCTACGGGTTCGACCGCGGCTCGTGGGTTTCCGCCTTGCTCATAGCGGCCGGATGGCGCGGCGGCAACGCCAACAGGGATCGGTGGAGCGGCAGGGGCCGTGGGGCTCGAATAGGTAGGCGTGGCGCTCGCGATCGTCGGCGCGCTCGCCGCTGCGGGTGCCGGCAAGGACTCCGGTCGGACCGCGACAGCTGACGTGCTCGATGCCGAGCCCGACGGCGCGGCGCGGGCATGCCCGCCGATGTACGCCCCGAGGTCTCCTGCTCGGTCACACCCCAGGCTGCCCCAGAATGCCAGAAAAACCCACCATCGCCGTGACGCTCGCAAAATAGCTTTGTTCATGCTGATCACCTATCGGTCGGAGCCGCCGGTTGGGTGCGTGAAAACGTCACTAGCGGCGCTGGGGTGCTTCACCGTTCGCAGGAAGCGAAGCAGAACCAGTGGGACACGCCGGGGAGCGTCAAGCACGGCTCCCGGCAAGAGAGTCGACCCAGAATCGAAGCGACCGCGGCAGCGTCCGGAGCGCGTCGCCCGCTCCATTCGTTCCGCACCGCCACCAGCGGCCGTCCTTCAACACCAGGCTAGTTGCGCGTGCGGCGTATCTTGAACTCGCAAGCAGCGTGGACACCGATGCGGCCGCGAGTCCCAACACGAACCCAGCGCCCCCGACGCCGAGGGCAAAGCCAAGAATTGATGCGAGGGCCACGTCAAGAGCGAAGCGCTTGAACAATGGCGCCCAGATGGCGCGGTCTCGCAGCCCAGCGAGTGCAACTGATTCTCTTCCCGAAGTGACGGCGCTAGCGCATTCACGAACAAATGCGACCATCTCATCATGTCCATTTTGCTCCCAACAACTCGCGACGGCCATGCTGCCGGCGTTGCCGGCGCTTCGATAGTGGACCACGACGTAGTCGACCCGGTTGATCCGCCGCCAGGTCTGAATCGCCGTGACGTCCGCCCAAGCAATGCGTCGACTGGCCAGCCCCGAAGCGACGACGAGGCCCTCTGCCTCGGCCGTGAAGGACCCCGCCGTTCGTGAAATCCACAGGCGCGACCATCCTTCCGCCAGACCGAAAGAAAGAGCCGCGACCATTCCCGTGGCGAAGTCGTGGTGCAACAGGAGCACAGTCGGCAGGAGACAACTCGTCGAACCAACCAGCAGGCAGGCCAGCCCACTGATTCTCGACGCGAAGCGCTTTGCTTCGAATTTGTGCATGTTTCTCTTATGGCCCTGACGACGACGTCATTGCATGCAAAGGGGAGTCCGCACCGCCCGGGTGACCCAGGCAGTGAACTCCGGTGACGAGTACTGGCCGGCCTCGACGAGCATGCCGCTCGTACGGCGGCTGGTTCGCGGAACTACGGCGTTGACTGGTCTTCCTTCGCGGGACTCGGGAAACACGAACAAATTGCGCTCCGACTCGCTGTCGGAAGTGAGTTCAAGACGCACGAGGTAGCCGTCGGAAAGTGTGTCGTGATTCGGAAAGAAGGCAGTCGCGCCTGAAAGCAGCGCCATCGCCTTCCGCACATCGCTACCAGTTTGAATTTTGCATGGCCTCCCCGTCGGTTGCGCGCCACGAAGCTCGACAATTTCCAGTTGAGCGATCGAGGCAGGATTCACCCGGAAGTGCAGCGCGTTGCCGCACACAACGACGATCGCGCAGCACCCGATCGAACCGAGGACGAGCAGGCTTGTCGTTGTTGCTCGACCAGCGAAGGAGGCAGCACCACTGCGCCGTCTGAGCAAGCCGACGAAGAGAAGGCCGGGGGTCAGCCAAAGAATGCCGACCCAGGTAGCTAACTGTGCAAAGGAGGGAAACATGGGGTTCGTGCGCAGCCGGAACGGGTTCGCAGGCTGCTAGGGGATTATGAATACGCGACGGTAGTAGGTGCGCTCGCCTTGCGTGCATGCGTTACGTGCACGACGGGCCCGGGGTTGTGGCTATCGGCAGCTAGCGGGCCAGGCGACGGGCTGCAATGCGAAACGAGGTAGATCTTGCGGAAGCACCCAACTCTCGCTCAATCTCGCGCCTAGAGGTTCCTTAACAGCGCTGAGGATACACTGAGCGAAGGACTCGAGCTGGAAGTAGTGCGCGGTCGTCTTTGACGCGAGCACTCGACGCTCAAGGGTGTCGACCACAACGATTTGCTGTCGGCGTAGTAGACCAAACCGCGAGAAGAACTGGGGTACGGCGAGGTAGCGCGAGTCGTCGGACCACATGAAATTAGGATTGCAACGCTCGAGTTGGAGCCCAACCGACAGGTGCGACCGGCCGCTCGTGGGGTTGCGCATCGAGATCTCGTGGGCATGGGGGATCTCCGCGATCATTTTGCTGTCGGGTGAAAGGGCGCGGTGTGCCCGAGCAAAGATTGGAAGGCTGTATGGCCATGGCTCTTGGGTCTGCATCGGGTCTTGCGTAGGCGGCCGGTCGAACGCATCGGGGAACGTCAGGGCCCGCGAGTGATATGGCGACAACCGTTTCAGCGTCGGCGTCCAAACAGGCGGCTGAGACCGGCCAGGACCGCTGCGACGAGGAACATCAGCAGGTACGAACCCAATATCGCCGCAACTCCGCTCAACGTAGTTATCACCGCGCCAACCGGTGCCCAACCGGCACTGGCCAGGCCGATGAGCACGACCAGCAAGATGACCTCCACGTACGGCATCAGCGACACGCCCGGCTCTTCTCCTTTTGGCCCCCGCGGCCGTGAAAGCAGCGCCACGGGAGCCATCGCGTTTGCTAGTAGCTTGAGCAGGAGCAGAGCGGCAAGCAGCGCGAAGGGAATAGTTTTCATCAGTTCTCGGGCGGACCGGGTCGCTGGCTCCTTCGACGGAGGTACCAGTACGCCGTTGCCACGAATCCTGGCAACGAGCCGCCGTCTAGTATGAAGGCTACCCACCAGAACTGGCTGACACCTTGGAAGGGGGCGAGACCTAGCGCGACGGCGCCGGCCGTACCCGCCATGAGGGGGATCCAAGACGGTGCATGAGGTCTGAGCTGTTGGGCAATCAAGGCCGCCCAGTTCATCGTGCCCAGCCAAACAAAGAGGCCGGCTAGGACGAGGCTCGCGACGGAGGCTAGAGTGGTCATGTCGACTACGGAATATGTCGCCGTTGACGGACAGGAATAGCCGCTCGAAACGCCCGGCCGCCTCGGGGCAAGCGCCTCGCGCAGTCCTTCCCGCGCTGCTGACCCCCCAACGGCCTACTCACGGCCGCACAGTCGAAATCTTCCTCCGAGCTGTCTCGCGACGTCTTTGGCAAGCGCAAGGACGGGCGGCGACATTCCATAAACGACTATCTCGTCCGCTCCTTCCTCAGACCAAGCCATCATTCCTACTCGGGATCGCTGTTCCAAGACGTAAGCCGTCCCCGGATGCGGCGCTATTGTGAGCGGCTGCCGATTAAACGGGTTGACCGACCGAACTGGACCCGGCGGCTGCAATCGGGGATCGCTTGCAATGCACGCAACCCAGTCCTCAAGCCGAATCGGAGCGTCTGCATCTCCTTCAACAGCTCCAATCGGATCCGAATCTGCAAAATCTTCCATAGCTTCACCTCCTACGCCCTAGAACGAGAAATAGCGACCTTCCACGACCCCCCCAAGTCCTTCAAGAAAGGTACGACAACCGCCCGGTCCGCCACAAATGAGATTTGTCGCGACCCCGCGTGTGGGAGTCAGTCCAAGCTCACCTGCAGCGTGGATTAGCGTCTTTTCCGCGTGGAATCCCTCCAACGCGACAGGCGTCAAACCTCGACCTGTAGCCAGTGCTTGCTGTGCTGCTGACAGATCGCGGACACCTCCGGCGACCAGGGTGGGGCCCTCAAGGGTTTCCATGACCGCAATTGTTTGCCTTGGGTGGGTGGCGATCTGTTGCGCAAGTTGAAGCGTCGCTGCTGGGCCTCTTGCGATGGTCGCTGCCCCCTCTGCGGCCCCGAGGAACGCGCCCGTGCCGCTTGCCGCGGCAAGCAGACGCGGCACGGCCAGTTCCCAGAGCGCCACGGTCGCTGCAGCGTTCGCCGTGGCGAGCGCGGTGTTCTGCGCGATCTCCAAGCCTCGATCATTCTGCAACCACGAGACCCACTGGTTGTTCGTGTGGCTGATCCACTGTGCGAAGGAGCCATCGTAGTCGTGCCCTGTTGGGTCGACGTTATTGATGGGATCATTGCCGCAGTAAGCGTAGAGATTCAGGCCGCCCGCGAAGCCAATCGGGTCCTTGGCGATCCATCGCCCAGTTTCCGCATCGTAGTCGCGCGCACCAAAGCGTACGAGCCCGGTGTCGGGGTCATAGAGGCCACCGGCGAAGCCAAACGGCTGAAAGCCCGGCGCACTGTCGAGCAGCACCCTCCCGAATTCGTCATAGTCCAGGCGCTGAACGACGGCGCCCGTGGTTGCATTGACGACGCGGCGAACGGACCCGAGCTGATCTTTGATGAGCCGAAACGGCACTCCGGCGCGAAGCATAAAGCTCGGCGCTCCGCCGCCCGCGTAGACGAAGTGAGTGAAGACGCCCGCCGCAGTAATTTCGGCGACGGGATGAAGCGCATCCGCGTAGAGCCAAGCTCGCGCAAACTTGCCGCCGACCTGCTTGCCGACGCGCCGACCGAGACCGTCGATCGTGTAGTCCACGGTCTTCGCGGTCTTGGCGTCGCTCGCTACGGCGGTGAGTAGATTTCCGAGGCCGTCATAAGTGAGCTCGAGAGCCTCGGCGCCATTCGTGCGGCGGAGCAGGTCGCCGCTCGCGGTCTGTTCGAATTCGAGGTCTCCGTGGCTCTGGATGCGATCTTGAGCGTCGTACTTGGCAGCCGCGATTTCGACGCCATCCACCTCGATGCTGGTTCGGTTGCCGTTGGCATCATAGAGGTACTCAGTGACCACGCCGCCGCGGGTGACGGTTTCGAGTCGACCGGCGAGGTCGTAGGTGTAGTCGACGTCCTTGCTCGCCGAGTCGATGTTCTCGGTGACGCGCGTGATGCGACCGAGCGAATCACGCTCGAGAGTTTGGCTGAAGCTGGCTTTGCCTTGGACGGTAGCGCTAAGGTCGGAGAGCTCGCCGAAGCCGCTTGAGGCATAGCTGGTAACGACGCTGCCTAGCGTCGTGCCGGTGACGAGGCCGCTTTCGGCGTCGTGCGTGAGCGTCAACGTCTGTTGATTTCCGGTGGCGCTGATGACGGCGCCATCGTCGTCATACTTGAAGGACACCGTGCTGGCGTCGTTGACGGTGAGCTGTGCGAGCCTGAAGTCTTTGTCGTAGTCGGCGGTGAGCTTGCCTTCGACGGGGCCCGTCCACTCGGTGCTGGTGAGTAGCGGTCCGTCGAAGCCGAGTTGCACGGTGGGGCCGTCGGAGCGGCTGATGGTTGTCGCGCGCCCGGCGTTGTCATAGCCGTAGGTGAGCGCGATGCCCGACGTTTTGAGCGTCTTGAGGCGTTTGGCCGAGTCGTACACGAACTCCAGGTTGGTGCCGTCGGCGCGCTCGATGAGGGTCGGCTGGTCGCTCTTGTTGTACGTGTGGCGGACGTTGCCGATGGGCAGGTCGGTGGGGCTGGCTCCGCTCACGGGCGGCGGCGTCACGAGGTCGAGTAGGTTCGAGGTGCCTTTGTAGTCGAAGAAGTGTTGCTTGTTATCGGGCAGCGTGACGAGCTTCAGTCGGTTGTCGCCGTCGAACAGCTGCGAGACCGTGGCGCCATCGGGCGTGGTGACGCCGAGCAATCGCCCGACTAGGTCTGGCTCGTACTTCGTGGTCTGGTCGAGGGCGTCGGTGACCTGGCGCAAGAAGCCGTCGCTGTCGTCATAGCCATAGGTTTGCGTGCGGGTTTCTTTGCCTGCGGTGCGCGTCACGCCGGTGAGACGCCCGCTGCTGTCGTAGTCGAAGTGGGTGCTGCCAAAACCCGGTACATCGGTATCGGTTTGGCGACCGAGCTTGTCGAGCACGGCCGTGCTGGTGCGACCAAGCGGCGACTCGCGGCGAATGGTCCGGTCCTTCCGATTGTAATTCGTGGTGGTGCGCTTGCCGTTGACCTCGACGGCGGTATTCCATTCGGTGGCAGTGAGCGCGTTGTTAAAATCGGAGAGGCCCTTGAATTCTTCGAAGAAGGTCTCGAGCTGGCGACCGGACGGAGTCGTGATCGTGTGGCTGTTCGGGATCAGGACTTGGGAGCCGAAGCGAATGTCGGGGTTGAAGACCGTCCGGGCACGGGTGCCGTCCGCGTACGTGACGGGGAAGTCGGTGCGCTGATCGACGCCTTGGGTCACGGTGCCATCGGGGGCCTTGACACTGCGGTGAATCTCGCCATTGAGCCGGATGGTCGTGTATTCGGTGAGGCCGCCGGAACCTTGGACCTTGAGCCCGAGGTCGTCTGGAGCGTCCTTCTTGCTGAACTGCTCGAAGAACCCGCTCGGCTCAGTGATGCTGTCGAGCAGACCCAAGCCATCCTCGGTGTACGTGAACTTCCGCTCCGCGCCTTCGGGCGAGACCACGGTCTTCAAGAGACCATCGGGGAAGTATTCGAGGTTGACGGTGCGATCGAGCGGGTCAGTGATGCTCTTGAGCAGGCCGTCGAAGATGTCGAGATTCGTGCGCTGCCCAAACGGCCCCGCAATGGTCCCCGGCACGCCTTCCTCGTCGCGCTTGATGGTGGTGGTCAGGCCATTCTTGTCCTGGATCGTCGTGAGCAGCCCTGCGTCGTCGTACCCAAACGTTAGCTCCGTTACGCCCGTGACCGCGTTGATGGTTTCCTTGTGTTTGCCGCGCGCGTCGAAGCGGTAGAGGGTGTGGCCGTCTTCCGAAGGGATGAGGCTGTCGACGGGTTTGTTGGTTTCGGCAAGCTCGGTCAGCCCCGGAGCGATCTTGTAGACGGTCGAGCCGGTCGCGACATAGAGCGCGCCGTCTTGGCTGAAGGTGATCCCGTCGGGCTTGTCGAGCTTGATTTGCGTGGGCAGTTGCCCATCGCGCAGCTCTGCATCACCGCCGCCGACCACGGTTTGAATGGAGCCATCGGGCGTGACGCGGCGGATGCGGTTGTTCTTCTGGTCAGCGATGTAGAGGGAGCCATCCGGCCCGAGGGCTAGGCCACGCGGGTCGGAGAGCTGCGCCGCGAGTGCTTGCTGGCCGTCACCCGAGAAGCCCGCCACACCCGTGCCGGCGACGGTGCGGATGAAGCCATCGGGCGTCACGACGCGGACGCGGGCGCCATCGCGCTCGCTGATGAAGACGCTGCCATCGGGACCGACCGCGACGCCGCTCGGTACGTTGAGGGCGACGGTGTCGGCGGGAGCGTTCTCGGTGTCGAGCACGTCCTTCTTGCTGGGCCCGTCGCCTGTGCCGGCAAAGCGCGTGAGCTGTCCGCCTTCGAGCTTGAGCACGTCGCTACCGTCGATGATGTACAGCTCTTCGCGAAGGCCGAGCGCGATGCCATCGAGGCTGGTGAGTGTTGCCGCGACTTCTGGGGTGCCTTGATTGTCGCTCGCCGAGCCGACCAGTGTCCGCACCGAACCATCCGGCGCGATTTCGCGAACCGCGTTGAGGAAGAAGTCGGCGAACACGATCGAGCCATCGCTCTTCATGGCCACTCCCTGCGCGGAACCGACCACCAGATCTGCGGCGTCGCCTGGGGCCCCTGCTCCGGCGACGGGCGAGACCGTGCCGTCCGGCGCAATGCGTAGCAGCGCACCCAGCTCGCCGCGCTTCTCGTCGTCCTCGGTGACGATTACGCTACCATCGGGCGCCGCGAACACGCCGTCGGGCGTGCCGAGCGCGGCGTCGCCCGCGGGGCGGGTTGTGACGAGCGCGACGTTTTCGGCCGAACGGTCATCGCCGGAGCCGAAGTAGATCTTGCCGGTGCCTGGGTCAAAAGCGTGCAGCACGTCGAGCCCGAGGCCGCCGAGCTCGTAGCCGCCTGCGTCCCAGGAGCCGACCGTGATCGAGAAACGCTTGCTGAGCGCGGCATCAACCGAGACCGTGCCGTCGGCCCCTGTGCTGCTGCTCACCTTCACCTTGGATGTCGCCCCGAACGTCTCCGCTGGCCGCAGCTCGCCATCGTAGACGTAGCTGAGGGTGACGCGAGCGCGCTGCTGGCCCTGAACGAAGCGACCGAAGGCATCTTTGCCGTTCCAATCCAGCACGGCGTGCTTGCCGACCTCGGGGTCGAAGGTTTGGCGGAGCGTTTGGCCGGCGATGCGCACCTTCACGTTGACGCTCTTGAGCCCCTCGGGGACTTCTTTGCCGATGACCGGAAAGTCGATCTGAAAACCCTTCCGGTACGCGGTGGTGCGGTCGGATTGGTAGCGCAGTGAGAAGGGTGTGCCCGCGAGACCGAGGCCGAAAGCCTGGCCCAACGCCTGGCGTTCAACCAAGAGCGAGCCGTGACGGGTGGGCTCGTCGATCGGTCGCACCGTGGCGTCGTTGACCGTGGGAGCTTCGGCCGTCGGTGGGCTCGCCGTCGGAAAGTCCGCGAACTGCGGCGAGAAATGCTCGACAGGAATGTGCCAGACCTTGGCGCCGGGCTCGTAGCGACGCGCGAGCTCCCGCCGAGTGCCATGGAGAATGTGCAGCTTGCGGAGCGCGTCTTCGTCGTCCGCCTTGCCATCACCGTCGACGTCGACGTCGGCTTCCTCGCCGGTCACGCTGACGAGCTGGATGACGCGACCGGACTGCTCCGCTTGCCAGTGGCCCTTGCCGCGCTGGTAGTAGCCCATTGGGACGGGACTGCCGACCGGGAGGCCCAAGAAATTTTCGACCAAGACCGAGGCCGCAGTCGAGAACTCCACCGTGGCTGCGCCGAGCGCTTGTGCTTCGTCGATGGTGGCCTCGATGCCCCAGCTGAGGCTTCCAGGGTGCGGCGACGTTCCTGGTGCGAACCGCGAAGGTTCGTCGATGGTGTCTGCCGACGGTAGCTCGAGCGGGTACTCGGCTAGGCGAACGTGCAGCTCTTTCAACTCTTGTTCGGGGCCATCGGGGAGTTTTGCGGTGGCCTTGGTGTCCTTGACGAAGACCACGACGGGCTGCCGGCGGCCGAAGGCGTCTTCGATCACATCGCCCTCGGCCACCTGCTCGTGGTCCGCATTCGCGACGATCTTGGTGACGGCTTGGCCCGCGGCGATCATGCCGACTTCAGGCACGGCTTCGTAGCTGCGCCAGGCAGCCTGGATGCCGCGTTCGGCGGAAAGCAAACCGTCGCGCGAGAATTGGACCAACAGCTGCGCGCCGCCGTTGACGGCCAAGTCGAAGACGCCGTCGGGGCGCGAGATGGTGTAGCCCCACTCATCATGCGACGCGACGCTGACGCGCACGCCTCCAAGCGGTCCGCCGACTTGGTCGACGACCTTACCGCGCAAGATGGCGATGCGCTTCCGGCTGAAGGCCTTCGCGCTCGTGTCCTTCTGCACTGGGTCCTTCCCGGTGAACAGGAACTGCGCGGACTCCCAAACCGTGGTGGCGACCGTGCGGTCGAGCTTCGGCGCCAGCTCGCAGCTCTTGCCGGCAACGCGGCAGTCCAAGTCGTCGCAGTCGCTGAAGCCGTCGCCGTCGTTGTCCACTCCGTCGCTGCACGCGGTCTCGCCCGCCGCGGGGCCGGGCTCAGCTTGGCCTTTCGGCTTGCCGTCATCACCGCAGCCGGTGAGCGCGAGCAGGGTGCCGAGGAGTGGGGCTAGGTACCGTGGAACAAAGTGCACCTTTTTCATCAATCCCCCGTCGGTCAGCCGAAGAAACTTCGTGCGTGAAAAACGACGGCTCGGTCGCTTTGGTATCCGGAGCCACGCGCAGCGCGGGCATTGCAGCGTGGCCCCAGCCCTGATACGCCGCTTTCGCTGGCGTCTGCGGCTGTCCCCCCCGCCGCGGGCGCCGGCACTGAATTGCTCGCCGCAGGAGCAGGCGACGGTCACTCGACGCGTTCGACCTTGAGGCCGCGGCGCTCGAGCCGCGCAACGATGCCGTCGTCTCCGACGACGTGGCCAGCGCCCACCGCGAAAAAGTGCCGTTGCTTGGGCTTGGAACGAGTGGAGACGAGGATGCGCTTGACCATGGTCGCGTTGCGGTCGGTGAAGAGGCGCTTGAGCAACTTGGCCGCCAGCGGATTGTCGGCGTCGTACCCTTCGCGCATCAGACCTGCGATCAACGTGTCGTTGCCCGCCACGTAGGCGTCGAGGAGCTCACCCAGCACGTCGCGCCGGGCTACCGTCATCCGCTCTCGGAACTCCAGGGTCTGGCGAAGGAGCTCGACCTGCTCCGGACGGGTGAGCTGGAGCTGTTCCCGAGGCGTCTCGAGCCCCTTGACGACCTTGCCCGCCAGCGCTGCTCGTTCGTAGATGACCCCGTCGAGCGGCTTTTTCTGCGCTAGCGTTGCCAACCGATCGAGGAGCCCGAGCTGGATGGCTACGACCCAGGGCTTGAGGTTTTCGAGCGAGGAGCCGGAGACTCCGCGAGCACCGAACGCTTCCACCACGCTAGAATGGAGGGGCGCCGGTAGCGCCTTGGACAGGGTTTGGCCAGGCGGCAGCGCAAGAAAGGGCGTGACCGCAGCCTCTGCTTCCGGCGTCATCGGGACCTCGGTGAAGACGGCATCACTTTCTTGAAGCGCAGTTTCGAGGGCCGGTGGGAAAGCGTCGAGCCGCGGGTCGGGCAAATGGATCGTGCCGAACAGGTAGAAGGGTTCTGCATCGGTCACGACGCGGTAGAGCAAGGGGTGGCGCCAAGCGCCGGCCTGGCGGCGAGGCCAGGGTGCGGAGCATTTTCCGCCGCGATGTGGGTGCTCGACGCGATCGCCCCTGCCCCCGATGGGCCGTCGTGGCAACCAGCCAGCAGCCACGCCACAGCTCCGAGGGCGAGCGCTTTTAGTCCAACCGCCACTTGGCGTACCCATCGGCCTTGGGCCCTGCGAGCCTGCCCCATCGTCCGTAACCTCATGTGCCTTGTCGGTCAGTCCCGCGCTTTCGTTGCGCGGATAAGGCACCAATTGCGGCCAGGAAGCCACGGAACAGGAACGCGAGTATCGCGAGGCCCAGTACGGCGCCAAAGGGTGTCATCTGTGGACTCGCGAGCAGATTCGCGCCGATCACCACGGTCAGCAGCGCCATAGCTGAGCCGAAGGCAGGGGCGGGGCTTCGGTGCGACCAAGCCCACGAGCCGAGCAGCAGCGCCAGCGGAAGGCTCCGCCACAGCGCGGCGAGGGCGGATTTTCCAAGAGCGCCATCGTAGAGCGCGACGGTCACGGTCACGTTGCTCGCCGTCATGAAGATCGCGACGATGACGAGACACGCTCGGGCTTGCCGAATGCGCCTGGCCCGTTTCATGAGCTTGCGTTGCCGCTCGCGGTCCAACGGTCCCGCGAGGGCAAGCGGAGCCGTGCTTGCTGCGGAGTTGTCGCTAGGAAAGTCCGTCATGCCGGCCTGTTCAGGCGAATCCACACGCATCAATACCCTTTCGGTCAGCTGGTAAGACGCCGTGCGTGAAAAATGAAGCCAGCCGTCGGTTCACCATCCTTTTGCTGCCATTTGGCGATTTCGAGCACGAGCTGCGGGGAGCTGGCCGACGAGGAGGCATGAACCTCCCCGTCCCTCTGGCCTCTACCGCTCGGACCCTGGGCGACGAGCGCGGCAGCGTGACGGTCGAATACACAGTGCTGCTGGTGCTGGTGTCGCTCGTCACCGCACTAGCCGTCGCGGGGCTCGGCCCGTCGCTCGTCCGCATGTTCCTGGCGCAAGGAACATGGCTCCTCTTGGGCGTCCCGTAGGCCACGCACTTTTCACGCACGAATTTTCGACGCTTGACCGACCAGGAATTTGAAAGCTCGAGACTGAGCTCCCTTCCCCCACAAGAAAGAAAGCACCACGAACCATGGCCACCCTCTCAGCCCCCATCAGTAACAAATCCAAGTCCTCCATCGTTCGCGACGACCGCGGCCTTTCGACCGTCGAGTACGTGATTCTCCTCGTGCTCATCGCCGTCGGCGGCATCTTCCTCTGGAACAAGCTGGGAGAGACGGTCATGACCAAGGTGCAGAACTCCGACACGCGGCTGGGCGGCGAGCTCAACACCGAAAAGAAAGAGCCGGGTAGTCAGTAGAACCCGCGGGCAGCGAAAGGAGCACGCAATGACCCAGACCACCATAATGCTCGGCGCTGCCGTTCTCGTGAGCATGATCGCTGCCGTTGCTGATGCGCGCACCGGGCGCATCCCCAACCTCCTCACCCTGCCGACGGCCGTGTTGAGCGTTGCCCTACACGACTGGTTCGGGGGTCGTGAGGGGGCGGCTGCCAGCTTCTTGGGGCTTGTAGCTGCCGGTGGCGTTCCGTGGCTCCTTCATCGGGGCACGAAGGGCGTAGGGATCGGCGGTGGCGACGTGAAGCTCTTTGCCGCGCTCGGCGCGCTGCTCGGGGCGACGGTGGGTCTCCAGCTCGAGCTGCTCGCGTTCCTGCTGCTCGCCGTCTACGCGTTGGTGCGACTGGCGTTTCTGGGCCGGCTCTTCGGCGTGCTGGGCAATGTGCTCCGCCTCTTGGTGGGTCCGATTCTGCCCGCCAAGTGGCGCCGGCCGGTCGCGACCGCGGCGCTTACCGAAATGCGCATGGGTCCAGCCATCGCGGCGGCGGCCCTGTCGGTTGCGCTGAGCGACTACGTGCAGAGGCTCGCGCCATGGCTCGCCTAACGTGCGCCCCACAGTCGGACGCCGCGCTCGCGTGTGATGAGCGCGGCGTCGTCTACGTCGAGTTTCTGCTGGCGTTCTTTCCGCTGCTCATCTTGTTCTTCTCGGTTTGCCAGCTGGCGCTGATCGCTTCGGCCAGATTGGTGGTCGAACACGCCGCACAGTCTGCGGTGCGTTCGGCCATCGTGATTCTGGACGAGCCACCTGGTGCCTTTGGCGGCGCACCGCGCGGCGATCTGTCGCAAGGACAGATAGGGCCCGATTCGAGCGCTGAGGCATTGCTCGCGGCACTCGGCGTGAACATTCAGGTGCCGGGCGGCGCATCGACGGTCGGCGGCGCTTTGGCGGCCGTGGGTAACGTCATCGGAGGGGCGGGTGGCGAGCAAGCGGGAGCTCGGATGGATCCAATTCGGACGGCAGCGTACTTCCCGTTGCTCGCGCTGGCACCAAGGCCGAGCACCCTGCTGGGCAGCGACGCGCAGAGCCTGGGCGACAGCTTGCCCGAGGGCTTCGGCGGAAGGATGCAGTTCGGTCTCGATTTCTCGCGCGCTGCGACCGTCGTGACCGTGCACGACGTGCCGGGTGCCGAGGTGCTTGCCGTTGAACCCGTCGAACCGAAAGCGCCCGTGACGGTTCGGGTCACGTACCTCTTTCACTGTGCGGTGCCGCTCGCGCGCACGCTCGTTTGCGACACGCTATCGTCGCTGCTCACGCCCGAGACGTCGCTCTTTGGGTTCGGCACGCCAACGGGCAAGAATGCGGCGCTCATTCGACGGCTGAAGTTGGCGGAGGCGCCGGGAGCTCTGCAAATGCTGGCCGGCCCCGCCTCGCGCTTCGTCGTCTTGACCGCCGAAGCAACGCTCCCGAACCAGGGCGCCAGTTACTACCAAGCCGAGGAGAAGACGCCATGACGCGCTCACGCTGTAGAAGCGACGATCGAGGCGCGATCATGGTTATCGCGCTCTTTCTCGCGATTTTCGCCGTCGCCATTCTGTACACGCTGATCGGAACCGCCGAAACGGTGCTGTTTCGCGAGCGGCTGCAGGATTCGGCCGACTCGGCCGCGCTGTCGAGTGCGGTCATGCACGCTCGGTCCATGAATCTCTTGGTGCTCATCAACCTGCTGATGGCGGCGCTGCTTGCGGTCCTGGTGACCATCAAGCTCATCGAGAGCATCGCCATCATCGGAGCGATCGTGGCGGCAGCGCTGGCGTGGTTCACGGGGGGCGCGACCCTTTCCGCGATACCGCCGCTGCAGTCGGTGCAAAGCAAGATGCACGACGCCTATGAAGAGCTAAAGGACCCCATCTACGAAGCGTTGGAGGGGCTCCATAGCGTGGGAGAAGCCGTAAAAGGTGCCGCGCCGGCAGCGGCGTTCACGATGGCGGCCGCAGACATAGAAGAGTACGGCAAGCCGACGGTCAAAGTCGGCGTGGTTGTGGGAACGCGGATGACCCTGCCGGTCGAGGACGGCTCGTTCGACGAGCTGTGCGGTGAGGCAGGGGAGCTGCCTCTAGCGCTCGCCCGAGCCGGTCTCGAAGAGGCAGGCATCCCCGCCCTTCCCGACCTCATGCGAGTGCTCGAAAGTCCCATGAATTCACTGACGAGCGAGTTCTCCGATTGGTTTTGCGGAGAGAGCGATGGTGGCAGTTCCAAGAGCCCGCCGGGGCACAAGCAGCGGGTCACGCGGTCGTACCCACGAATGAAGACGAAGGCTTCCGAGGCCTGCGAAGCTGGCGAAGGGCTCGAGGGCCTCGACGGTCCGATCAAGGACGTCACGAGTCCCGACTGCGAAGAGAGCCAGCGAGAAGAAGACGCCGGCAAGCCTGACGAGAACACCGGCGAGTGTTCGAAGGGCAAGGATTGCTCGCTGAAAGGTCCTTATGAGGCGCGCGTCGCCCAAGCACGCCGCGAGTGCGCGCCGACGCTGTCGCCGCCACCCTTCGAGTACTGGTACCAAGAGCGGCAAGGCCACGTCGTCTATGAATGGACTGGCCAATTTTGGAAGCGCGGCGAGCCTCGCTATGATGCGCCGGTCCGGCGCGGAGACAGCAAGAACGGCGTGCGCCAGCCGCCCTGTGGCCCGCCAGATGTCTCGCCCGCGATCGAGGGCTACCGCATGACCGTCCACCCGGGCGATGACGTCGAAGACGTCATCCCGGTCTGCTCGACCGAAACGCCGCCCGAGTTGCCCGCCGTGGCGCCGGCTCGCGGGACTACCGAGCCTCGAGACTTTCGCGAGGTGACTCACATTCTTGGCTGTAAGCGGGCGAGGGAAGAAGCCATGCCTATCGACGCGGGCGAGCCTGCTGACAATTCCGGCAACAGCAAATCGCCGAAGTTGGTCGAAAGTACCGCGGCGCTGGGCGACGAGAATTTTCAGATCAGGGCGCTGATGCAAGGCGATCAGCAGGCGCTTGACGCCGCCCGCATCGTTCGTGTTGCGCTTTGGGACAAGCCCGAGCCCGAGCATCCACTGGAAAAGATGAAGCAGTTTGCTGGCTTTTCAGTCGCACAGGCGGAGTATTTCTACGACGGTCAGCCCAACGGGCGCGACGCTTGGATGTGGAACATGAATTGGCGCGCGCGCCTGCGACGGTTTCGACTGCCGGCGGGTGATTTGAGCGAGATTCGCGAAACGTGCGCCCACGTCATTGAGCCCGGCGTTTGCGACACCGTGTTCGACCTTGGGGCTGGCGACCGGCCTCGCTTCACGCACTGAGATCAGCCATGAAGAGTCGTCCTTCCAATCAGCGTGGCGTCGCGACCGTCGAGGCAGTGGTGGTGCTGCCGGTGTTCGTGATCATCTTCATCTCGCTCTTTTACGTGCGAGACATTGCGGTCGCGAAGCAGGCTGCGGAGGAGCATGCACGGACCTGCGCCTGGCTCTACTCGGCCCAGGATTGCGAGGGGGCCGTCCCAGCGGGCTGCGATGACGTGCTCACCGACGCGCCGGCTCCTAGCGTTATCGCGCCCGACGTCGACAAGGCGTTCCACGACGGGCTGGATGCACTCGAGCAGGGCGCAAAGGACGGCAAGGCACCGTCGAGCGCCAAGGGCGGCAAGTTGGTGTCGGGAGCAATCGCGCCGCTCGTTGGGAGCGCGCTCGAAGCCGCTTTCGGTCGCGCCATCGACGCGAACACCGATCATCCGGTCACGCGCCCGGCGCTGTTTGGGGGCGGGCAGCGGGCCATCCAGGGTCGCTACCACCTGGCCTGCAACCTTCACCCCACCACTCCCGGAGAGGTCGCCAAAGATGCTTGGCTCAAGATCCGTCCTTGGTAGGCTCCGAGCGCTGGGTCGCCGACTTACGGGCCTGCTGCGCGCAGCGGTAGCTTTCGGCAGCATCACGGCTATTGGCTCGTTCCTTTGGCTGCGCTCGGCGGAGGCGCGCCTGGGCGAGACGCTGCTGGGCTTCGGCGACGAGCTGTCGCGGTGGTCGGCGGCCCATCCGCAGTCGGCGCCGCGTGCGATGACTATCAATGATCTCGAGCTGCGGTTCATGACCCTGACGACCCAGCTCAGCGTAGCGGGCGCGCTCGACCACTTTCAGCAGACCTGTCACGGCGGGTTTCGCGCTCCTGCGCTCGCCGGAAAATTCGAGACGTCGGTCCTTGATGGTGTGTTTCGGCACGGCACCGAACGGCAAGGCGTGCTCGCCTGTCTCGACACGGGCGGCGCGCTCGAGGTGACCGAGCTCGCGACGCGCCTGGCGCGCGTGCAAGAGTCGGGCAACCTCAACGACCTTGGCAAGCTGCGCTACGTGCTCGCCCGGCGCTCCGGTAATACCACGACGCTGCTCGTTCTGTGGACCGAGGGCGACGCGCGTCTATTCAATCTGCTGCCGAAGTCCGGCGATGCCCCAGGTCACGATCTGCGCGACTGGCCGCGGCCTCCGGGAGTGCGGCGCCTGCTATCGGCCGCCGAGCACGGGCAGCCCTACGCGATGACGCTGTACGACGCGGAGCACCAGCCTGCTCGCGAGCTTGAGCTCTGGTACGAAGGGGCGCTCACGAAGGCTGGCTGGCGCGTGACGCGGACCCAGGGAGGCCTCTTGGCGCGCCGGGGCGAGCGCAGCGTGCTGCTCCAGGTGCGGAGCAGCAGCAGTAGCGGCAAGACCGTCGTCACCGCGGCCGAGCTGTCGTAGCGCGCGCGTGGGCCCGGGGACCGAAAGGGCGGCGGCTGCCGTCGGGAGCGCTCTCCTGCCCGCAGCATGGCCGAAAAAGCAGGGTCCGACGATTTCCCGCAGCGACCTGGCGAGCTTGACCGACCAGGCATTTGAAGGCGCCGCTCCAAAGCGGGCCTCGAAGGGTGCTTCGCATGAAACGGATTTTTGTCATTGCCACGGCCGCAGCGGCGCTCGGGACGGCGCTCCTGGGCCACCTATACCTGGATCGCCTCGAAGCCGAGGTGTCTGGAGGTCCAAGGCTGGGCGTCCTCGTAGCGGCCGCCGATGTACCGGTCGGCGCGGTGCTCTCGGAGAAGCAGCTCGCCGTCCGAGACATTCCTCGGGCGTACATCGAGGCCCGACACGTCCGAGCTGGCGACGCCAACAAGGTCTTGGGGACTCGCGTTGCAGGCGGTCTCAAGGCAGGCGAAGCCTTGCTCTGGAGCGACCTCGAGAAGTTTCAGAATCAAGCTCGGGTCCTGTCGGGCCTCGTCCAGCAGGGCTCGCGCGCGCTTGCGATCGACAACCGCTCTGCAGACTTCCAGGGTTTGCTTCGCCCAGGCGATCGCGTGGACGTGCTGCTCACGACGGGCGGTAAGGAAGACAGCGGGGCGACGCTCACGCTGCTCCAGAATGTGCTCGTGCTCTCAGTCGGTGGCTCCATGGTCCGCGCCGACGACGACAGCGGCAGCGGTCAGAAGGTGATGTCGCGCGGCGGCTCGGTCACGCTCAGCACGACCGTCGAACAGGCGCAGCTGCTCACTCAAGCACAGCAGCGCGGTCGGCTGACGCTCACGCTGCGAAACGCAGGTGACATCACGCTCGTGGAAGGCCTGCCGGAGACCACCGGCAAAGACCTCGTCCCCGCGAAGGACGCTGCCGGGAAACCTCTAACTGCTGCTCGCCGGGAGGCGATCGAACATGTTCGGTAAGTGGAAGCGCGCGCGGGGCGTCACGCTCGGCCTCTCGCTCGGCGCGGCGGCGTTCGGTGGCGCTGGCGTCGCGGTTGCCCAGCCCACCGCAACGGCTCCGCGCACCGCTAGCGCGTCATCGAACGCGGAGCCGCGCGTCGAAGACATCGACCTCCAAGTCGGTGAGCAACGGGTCATCCCGGCCGACAACGTCCGCAGCTATTCCGAGGGCCAAAAGGGCATTGTGGACGTGCGCCTCACCAAGGACGCTTCGCAGTTCGTGATCGTGGCGCTCGCGGAGGGCTCGACGACGCTGCTTTTTCTCATGATGGACGGCTCCGAGCGACACTACCGAATCCAGGTAGCCGACAAGAACGCGCCCAAGCGCCGCGGCCGCGGGACGGGGAGCATCGAAGCGCGGGACAACATCCGGCTCGACTTCTACTTTGTTCAACTGAGCAAGAACTACGCGCACCAAATCGGCATCGGCTTTCCCGGCTCGGTCGCGCCGACGTTCAGTGCCGCCTACAACGTCGCGGGCGGCCAGCTCGAGTCGGCCACGGCGGTCATCAGCAGCCAAGCGCTGCCGCGCCTCGACATGGCGCAGTCATCAGGTTGGGCCAAGGTGCAGCGCCAGGCAGCGGTCGTGACGGCCAATGGCGAGAAGGCTTCGTTCTCGGGCGGCGGCGAGGTCAACATCCCGGTGCAGAGCGCGCTCACGAGCGGCGTCCAGAAAATCTCGTTCGGTTCTGTCATCGAGACGGAGCCGAACTACGACTCGCAGTCAGGTCGCATCGAGCTTCGGCTGCACGCCGACATCTCCGAACTCGACGGTGACCGCGGCACCGGCATTCCCGGCAGAACCACCGCGGAGCTGAACACGGTCGTCAACCTCGAGCTGGGGCAGTCACTCATCCTCGCCGGCCTCACCGCCAAGAGCGAACGCAGCTCGAAGACGGGCCTACCGGGCCTGTCTCAGATCCCGTTCATCGGGGCCCTCTTCGGCAGTCACGGCCACTCCGAGGAGGAAACCGAGAACATCGTCATCATCGTGCCGAGCGTGGTGGACGCGGTGTCGATGGAAGACCGACGACGCCTCGACGACGCGCTCAAGGCCTACACGGACTATTCAGGTAACCTCGACAAGGTCGACTTCGTCCCGGCCGCCAAACGGTCAGAGCGGCAGACGCCGGGCTCCACTGGGCCAGCCACGACCCCGGGGGCGCGATGAAACCGGACGAGCTCCACTTCCAAGTGATCGGCCAGGGCGGAGCAGGCCGGCAAGAGCTGTCGTTTCCAGCGGCACGCCCTGTCGTGATTGGCAGGGACGAAACCTCCGACATCCCGCTCTTCACCTCCAACGTTTCACGCAAGCACGCGACAGTCGAATGGACGCTGGACGGACTGCAGGTGACGGACTCTTCTTCGAACGGCACACTCGTCAACGGCCTGTTGCTGAAGCGAGCGGCGCGGGTGATGCCCGAGGGACACGTCACGCTAGCCATCGGACTCTTCCGCATCAAGGTATCGGCAAAGCCGCCAAAGGCGAAACCGCTACACCCGCCAGTCGAGGAAGGTCCGAGCAGCGAGGTCCGGCGGGCGTCTACGGCTCCGCCGCCGCCACCCGAGCCGAATTCCCCGCAAGCCGTGACGCCCAGCGACGTGCGGCGAGGCATTCATCGGAAGTTGCTGGAAAACCTCGACCTTCCGTCACTCGATCGCTCTGCTATCGGCGCGCCCGAGATGCGGCCGCAGGTCGTGTCGGCGCTGCGCCGCATCGTGGCCGAGATGGGTAGCGTTGCGCCGCGAGGACCCGAACAAGAAACGCTCGTGCAAGAGCTAGCCGACGAAGCGCTCGGGCTCGGCCCGCTCGAGGGGCTCTTGGCCGACGTCGATGTGAACGAAATCATGGTAGTCGACCCACAAACCATCTTCGTCGAGCGGTGCGGGAAGATGCAGCTCACGGGGCTACGGTTCACGGACGACGACTCGGTACGGGCCGTCATCGAACGCATCGTGACCCCACTTGGCCGCCGTATCGACGAATCGACACCGCTGGTGGACGCGCGCCTACGCGACGGGTCGCGCGTGAACGCCGTCATTCCGCCGTTAGCGCTCCGAGGCCCGTGCATTACCATCCGCAAGTTTGCGAAAGACCCGCTACGGATGCCTGATCTCCAGCGCTTCGGCTCCGTGAGCGGCGAAATGGCGAAGTTCCTCGAGAACGCAGTTCAGGTGCGCAAAAACATCATCATTTCGGGCGGCACCGGCAGCGGCAAGACGACGCTCCTCAACGTGCTGTCGGCCTCGATTCCGTCGCACGAACGCGTCGTAACAGTCGAGGACGCGGCGGAGCTTCAGCTTGCGCAGCCACACGTGGTCTCGCTCGAAGCGCGCCCGCCCAACCTCGAGGGTAAGGGCGAGTATTCGATTCGAGACCTGGTCAAGAACGCGCTCCGCATGCGACCTGACCGTATCGTCGTCGGCGAGTGCCGGGGCGGCGAAGCCATCGACATGCTGCAGGCTATGAACACCGGCCACGAAGGCTCACTCACCACGACGCATGCCAACAGCCCCAAAGAAGCCGTTGCCCGCATCGAAACGCTCTGCCTCATGGCCGGCCTCGACTTGCCAGTCCGCGCCATCCGGCAGCAGATCGCTTCGAGCATCCACCTCATCGTACAGCAGTCGCGTTTCTCCGATGGCTCGCGGCGCGTGACAAGCGTCGCTGAAGTGGTCGGCATCGACGACGACGGTGAGGTCGAACTCCGAGAGATTTTTGCATTCAAGCTGAAGAGCGCAGGTGTCGGAAAGAAGGTGGAAGGCGAGTTCCTGGCGAGCGGCTACTTGCCCTCGTTTCTCGACCAGTTCTTGGCGCACGGCCTGCTCGAAGGCGGGGCGGTTCTATGACGACAAGCACCTTCTGGCTCGGTCGCCTCGCCGTTACGGCGCTCGTGCTCACGCTCGCCACGGTCGGGACGTTCCTCTTCGGAGAGCCGGGTGCGGCAGGACGAAAGGCGCTCCGCTCCTACCTCAGGATACTCGACCAAAAGCTCAGGTTTCTGCGCGTAAAAGCGCGCGGAGTCCACGTGCTCGCGGGGCAGCTAGCGGCGGCGTTGCTCGCCGCGACCGTTGCATCGGGAGCCCACGTTTGGCCGGCGCTGCTCATTGTGCCGTTGGCGGCGCTACTTCCCCACGTCGTGCTAGAGCGCCGAGCTGCCGAGCGCGTGACAAAAGTCGAGGCTCAGATCGAGCCTTGGTTGGTCGCTATCGCCAACGCTCTGAAGGCGAGCCCCTCGCTGGGTGAAGCTATCGCGAGCAGCACGACCGTCGTGGCGGCGCCCATGAGTCAAGAGGTGGAGACGCTCGTCAAGGAATACGAACTCGGTACCCCACTCGATCGGGCGCTCGACAGCCTCGTCGAACGCATTCCCAGCCGAACACTTCAGGGCAGCGTGCTGGCGCTCAAGGTCGCAAGGAAGAGCGGTGGAGATTTCTCGACCATGCTCGAGAATGCGGCCGCGGCCCTCCGCGAGCTAGCGCGCCTCGAAGGCGTGGTCCGCACCAAGACCGCCGAGGGCAAGGCGCAGGCGTTCGTGATAGGTGTCATTCCCATCCCGATGGTGATCGGCATCCAGTGGATGGATCCGAAGTTCTTCGTGCCCCTCGGCGAGACGTTTGCGGGCAACTTGATTGTCGTGGGGGCGGTGGTCCTCTGGCTGATGGCAATCCTATTGGCGCGGAAAATCCTCGCGGTGGACGTGTGAGATGGTTATGCTCATGGCGCTCAAATTCGGTACTTTGCTTCTGGCCGCGCTCGCGGCGGCTGGCACCGTGCTGATCGTCTCGTGGGTGCCTGTGCCTGCTGCCCCGCGGCTGGGCCATCGGGGACAAGAGCGAAACAACGCCGTCAAGGCCGGCGACCTCTTCGCCGCAGCCGAGCCACTCATCCGCTTCGTCGCCGGCATCGTGTCGCTCGTGCCTCTCACCTCGCTCCGAAAGCGACAAGAACAAGAACTGCGCCGCGCGGACTACTGCTTGGGCCTGACTCCCGACGAATACAGCGCGCTGTCCCTGCTGACGGCCGCGGCGCTCGGCTCCATCGCGTTCGCAGTCGCCAGAGCCCAGGGCTACACCGCGCTCGTCGCCCTGCCGGCCTTCGCGCTCGGCCTGATGGTGCCGCCTCTTCAAGTTCGAGAAATCATTCGGCAGCGCGTGAAGGAAATCTCGCGGGGCCTGCCCCACGCCATCGAGATTTGCGCGCTCTGCATGGGAGCAGGCCTTGATTTTCCCGGAGCTTTGCGGCTCGTCGCCGGCCCTAAGAGCCGAGGGGCGCTCGCCCGCGAGTTCTCCGGCATCCTGGAGGAGATCGAGCTAGGGCACACGCGCAGGGAAGCGCTCGTGAGCTTCGCCGAACGGGTCCACACCGATGCGGTCCGGGATTTTGTCGCTGCCGTCGTGCAAGCCGAGCAGAAGGGCAATCCGCTCGCCCGCGTCATCCAGATTCAAGGCCGGATGTTGAACCAGCGGCGAAGCGTCGCGGCGGAGGAAGCCGCAGCACGCGCGGGCGTGCTCATGATCGGCCCGATGATGCTGCTAGTGCTGTGCATTCTCCTGCTCTTGATGGGCCCATTTCTCACGAAAGGTATCAATTTTTAGCCATGTTTCGCTCACTCGAAATTCAGGAGCCCGAGAAGTCAGCCGAACGCTTCGAACTCACCCACCGACTGGCTTGCGTGCTGCGCGGCGGGCGGCGGGCAGTGCTGCACGCGAAGGACTGCCCAAGCGAATCGCACCTCTTTCACATCGAGCCAACCGACGAGGGGGCGCTGCTCGAAGTGCCCAAGAACGCCCCCGGCGCGTTCCTGCTGAACGGCGTGACGCTTCGGACCGCGCTGGTCCCTTGGGGCGGAGAGGTGTTCTGGGAGCAGAGCCGGCTCACCTTCCTTCAAGAAGCGAAAGCGAAGAAACCAAGCCCGGTCTTGCTCCTGGCAGCGATAGCGGCGGTGCTCGCCCTAGGCTTTGCGGTTGCGAAAAGCGCGCCCGATAGGTCGCGTGCGGCCGCCGAAGTCGAGGCACCGGTGCTCGCACCCGCCTCCCACCCGAGCTGCTCAGACAACGAACCTGCGATGGCGCTGCGGCGCGCGCATGAGGCCGAGCGCGCCGCGCAGGTGAAGCGGGAGCAGTTCGCTTTCGAACTCGCGGATGGCGTCGCCGCGCTGTCGCTCTTCGCCGAAGCGGCGGCTTGCTACGGCGCGGCTGGCCTTGCCGACGATCGTCTCCGAGTGGAAGCGGACCTGCAAGCGTGGAGCCAACGAGTGGGCGAGCGCTACGCCGCCGCGCGCCTGCGCCTCCACGTGGCCCGGGACCAAGGGCGGGCTAACGAAGCGCTCGGCGCGGTGCGGGAGCTGCAACGGCTGCTCCGCGGCAGCTCGGGCCCCTACGTCGATTGGCTCGAGGCACTGCGTCGGGATCTGGAGTTCAAGCAGAGGAAAATCGGGGCTTAGCTACTTCGAGTCGGCCTCCCGAGCGATGAGCAGGCCCATTTCCAGGAGCGTGAACGACTCATTCTCGCCGACTGGCCCGAGGTTCGGCGCAACTTCTGCCGTTCATGACGAAAGTCAGCATCAACGTTCTCGGCCTGACCGAAGAGGAGTCAGAAGCACGGAAGACACCGTGCAACCCCTCCCATGCATCTCAAGAAGCTCGTCATTTTGCTGGTCTGCGTCGTAACCCTTCCGGCGTGCGGCGCTGCCACGGCCCGAGGGATCACGCCTCAGCGACCCAGCGCGGCCGCTGACCGCGTCCGCGAAGCCGAAGAGCTGGCCCGTCGCGGCAAGGCGGCAGCTGCCGCCGGAGACAGCGTCCGGGCTGAGCAGTACCTGTCGCTCGCCGTCGAGCGGGGCGCGAGCGAGCGCGAACTGCTGCCGACCCTGCTTTCGGTGTGCGTTACAAGCTCACGCCTACGGGCTGCGCTCAACCATGCGCGGCCCTACCTCGAAAGAAATCCCGACGACGACCAGCTCAGGTACTTGGTCGCCTCCATTCATCTTAGCCTCGGGCAAGAGGACGAAGCACGAGCGGCGCTGGAGCTGCTCCTGAACCGCAATCCCGAGAGCGCCGACGCCCACTACTTACTTGGCGTCGTCGAATCGAGCGGCAATGTCGAAGCAGCCCAGGAATATTTTCGTCACTACCTGGACGTTGCATCCCACGGACGACACGCACCAGAAGTTAGAAGCCGCCTGTCTGAGTTGCTCGCTCGAGTGCAGCATACGGAGAAGTCGAGCGAGGGGCGCGTTCTGTTCGCCGAGCGAGGGCCCGAGGAGCCTACACCCGCCCAGCTACCGGAAGGCAGCGGCGCAACGTGGTTCGACGTACGGGTGCCGCGACTCGACGCCGCCACGGCACCAACCAGCAATGGGAGGGCGCCGTGATCCCGAGGGCAGTCTTCGAAACGACCTTGCGCGGCTTCTTCTCGCCGATCCTCCCGCTGCTGGACGACGAGGCCGTGACGGAAGTGCTCATCAACGGGCCCGGCGAAATCTTTGTCGAGCGGAAGGGCAAGCTCAGTAAGACCGAATTGCGCTTTGCCTCGGAGGACAAACTCCTGTCCGCGCTGCGCGTGATCGCTCAATTCGTCGGGCGGCCTTTCGATGCGGACCATCCCATCCTCGAGGGTCGGCTTCCTGACGGCTCACGCGTCGAAGCGCTCCTTCCGCCGATTGCGCCCGACGGGCCGTCGGTGGCCATTCGCAGGTTCTCAAAAGACCGCCTCACGCTCGGACGGCTACTCGAGTTCGGAGCGCTGACTCGTGACGCGGCCGAGACGCTGCGGGTGCTCATCGAATGCAAGCGCAACATTGTGGTCGCAGGTGGCACCGGCAGCGGGAAGACTTCGCTGCTCAACGCGCTTTCGGGTCTCATCCCGGAGAGCGAACGTATCGTGGTCTTGGAGGACGCCCGCGAACTCCAGCTGCAGCGCGAGCACGTCGTGCAGCTGGAGGCCCGTCCAGCCGACGCACGCGGCAAGGGCCAAATCACGATTCGCGATCTGTTCAAGGCGACGCTTCGCATGCGCCCAGATCGCATCGTGCTCGGCGAAATCCGCGGTGGCGAAGCACTCGACCTTGTCCAAGCCATGACGAGCGGCCACGGTGGCTGCCTCACGACCGTCCACGCCAGCTACCCGATCGACGCGATGAATCGCCTCGAGACGATGGCACTCATGGGCGGAGTCGAATTGCCGCTCTCAGCACTACGGGCCCAGCTCGCTTCCGCTGTCGATGTCGTGGTCCAAACGGCGCGCCTCCGCGACGGTCGGCGGCTCGTCACCCACGTGACCGAAGTTGTTGGTGTCGACACTCATCACGGCTATCGGCTCAAAGACCTGCTCTTGGCCCTGCCGTCCCGAGAGCCTGATGGCTCCACCCGGCAGGTGCTGGAACCCACCGGCGTTCTGCCGGACTGCCTACCTATGATCCACGCACAGGGCCTCGATCTGCCCGAGAGCGTTTTGGAAACAGCTCGCCGCGCTAGCGGCGCCTAACGGAGCACCCCCATTCATGGACTTCGCCGAAGACCCCACGCTGCCCGATCTCCTCAAGAGCCCGCTTTGGCTCGAAATACGGCTCAACGACGCGAATTGGCTGTTCGAGCTCAAGGCCGGTGAAGAACGCGCCGTCGTTGTCGGCTCGCACCCGCGCGCCGACGTATGCATCGAGCGACCCGGCGTGGCGTCGATGCACTTTCACTTCGAGCGCGAGGGGGATGCGGTGCTCCTCATCCCTGGCTATCAGGCCGCGCTCCGCATCAACTCGGTCAGGGCGCCAGGGCCATGTTCCCTCGACGCACGCGCAACAGTCGAGTTTCAGGGAGTCTCGCTCGAAATCGTGACCCACCGAGAACGCCCATCGCACGTCGCAGCGAGGAGCCCGGAAGGGGCGGCCCAAGACCGACCGAGCAGCGCCGAATACCTGGAGGGGCTGCCAGATGAAACAGATCCAACGGGCATCAGTGTCGCCGCCGTCGCGGGACCCATGTCGCCGCTCAGCCTCGACACGCTCGAGGTGGTGCGTGCGGCCTGGGTGACCGAGCAAATCCCCCGCGTAGGGAGCGATGAGCTCCTACGCGACGCGCTCCCTGCGGGGGACGCCCCGAAGATGTCGCCACCCGTCACCGCGCTCGGGCCTCAGGGCACCGTGATCATTTCGCCGGTGCAGCTGAGCGCGGAAGACTTTCCTGCATCGGCGGACGCTTCGCTGTCCACGGCGAGAATGCGCCCGCAGCAACCCGAACAATGGATCACGGAACGCATCTTGGCTCCTGCTCCCGTGCTTGAGCGGGCGAATGAGACACCCCACCGAGCGGGGCCCGACTCGACTCCGACACGGCTCGAGACCCCGGCAGCGAGGAGGTCAAAGCCGCCAGCGCCGCTCGGGGGCCGGGCGACCGTCATGTTGAGGTCGCCACCTTCCCTCGAGCCGAGGGAGCCGCTATCGCCCGTTCCGGTCCAGCCAGCGCCCCTGTCGATTGGGGATCAGGCTTCGCAGCGCACGGCCGATTTCGACGTCGCGTCAATGGCTCCATTCTTCGTCACGCCGCCGAACGGCGTCGCGTCGCCGAGCAGGGGCGCGTCGCCCGCAGCTGTTCTTCCTGAGGCGGCTCCGGCTCCCTTGCCGCATCCGGCGACGAGCTCGACGCCTCCCATGGCGCGAAGCGTTTCGAGAGCACCGGTGGGCCCCAAGTCCTGGCTTGTTTTGCTCGGTCATGCCGCCAAGCGGTCCCCCGTTTTGGTGGGAGCGGGCGCGCTAAGCGCGGCCGTCGTGCTGACGTTAGCCTTGGTAGGAGCCTCGCGGCTGCTACCATCGGCGGGCACTCAGCGGGCTGCGCATCCGCGCGGCGCCACTTCGACGGTTGCCCCGCAGCTTAGCGCGCCGCCAACGCCCGCTCGGCTTCCCATCGCAACGTCGATTGCCCTCGCGACCACGCCCGCCGCGCCGCCGAGTTCCAGCGCGGCGGCTACAAGCAAGGGTCCCGAGCACGCGGGGTCGGCCCCAGCGGATCAAGAGCTGGCCCAGGCGGTCGGTCATTTGACGGCGGGGCGGTTTGCTGAAGCAGAAGCGGCGTACTCGCGACTCAGCGCGCGCGACCCGCAGAATTCAGCCTATGCCGCGGTTTCCCGAATGCTCCGGGAAAGCGCTGCGGCTCGCTGTAGCCAAAACCCGCCAGCCAGTGGCTGCCCGGAGGTGAAGCCGTGAAGGCCGCTTCGAGTTGCTTGGCGTGGCTGTTCTGCCTCAGCGGTTGCGCAGGCTCTGCGACCACGTCCGAGTCTGCGTCGGGTTTCGAGGTCGCCTTCCGAGCGACTGCCGACGACGGTTCGGATCTAGCTGGTGTGACGCTCGAGGCGGGTAAGGCGCGCGTAGGAGCGACCGACTCGTCGGGGGCGTTCACTACCCGCCTTCGGGGCGCAGAGGGCCAAGTCGTCATCGTGAAGGCCAGCTGTCCGGAAGGCTACGTGAGCCCAGACCTGCTTCCACCCCTTCGGCTGACCCGCACTCGCGCACTCGGGAGCGCGAGACCCGAGCCGATCGCGTACAACGTTCTTTGCGAGAAGCGCCTGCGCCAAGTGGTGGTCGTGGTCAAGGCGGAGCGCGGGAGGAACCTGCCGGTGTCGCTCAACGGCAAGCACGTCGCGACGACCGACCTGGACGGTCATGCGCACGCGCTCATCGAAATGGATAGGACCGTGACCGCGTTGCGCGTCGACCTCGACACAACCGCCGAGCACTCCCTCTTCCCACAAAATCCGGGACGCAATTTCGAGCTGCATGGACGGGACGCGGTCCTGGTTTTCGAGCAGCCGTTCAGCGTGGCCATTCGGGCAAAGCCTCGTCCAGGCGCCCAGGCTCCGCGCAGGCACATTCCGCAGCGCCTCGACTGAGGCGCATGTGATTTAGACTCGCCATGAAGTGTCAGCGACTCACCACGTCGACAACTGCGGAAGGCTGCTCGACATGATTGCAGCAATCCAAGAGAGGCGTCGGGCCCGCCGGGTCATGCGGCACCAGCGGCGGAGCCACCTGAGCCCGAGCCCGGCGCTTCAAGCCCTCTGTGCCAACTCCATCTCGGTCGACGAGTACCTGATGCTCAAACTCGAAGCAGCCATCGAACCGCTTGAGCCGCTCATGCGCCCCGAACACCTGACCGCCGTGCGAGCAGCCATGCAAGAACGTCTTCGAACAGAACCGGCATGGGTCGAGGCCATCGAAGAAATCCGCGAGAAGCTGCTCCGAGAAAGCGCCGCGGCAAGGCGAGCTGCGCAGCCCAGTCCATTCGCGCACCAATGACCGACGAAGCTGAGCACCTGGCGACGGATTTCGCTGCACTACTGTCCTTGCTCGAAGAGATCTTGTCCCCGAGCCAAGTCTGGGAACTTCAGGTGCATCTCGAGTATGACGAGCACCAGGTCGCGTTTGCCATGCTCTGTTCCATGTTGCGGAGCATCGACGCGGCGATTCCAGAGCCAGGTTTCGAACTCTTGGGGCAGGTAGCCACCCAACTAGGCGTGAGCAAAGCGCATTGGCGCGATCTCGGGCGCACTCGGCGTCACTGAGCAAATACGCGGCCCGCCTCCCGGATGTTCCGAATGTTGAGTGCACGGGCGTGACCGCCGCGTGTCACGGCCCGCGCGGGCCGGGCTCACGCCTAACCCGCCCGCCCGACGCTTGCTCAGCGTTCGCCGTGTTCGCCCAGAGGAGAGTACTCCTCGGGGCGCGCAGTCCGCTCAAGCATCGCCGCCGCCGTCGCGAGCCGCTCTGAAAGCCCCGCCGCCGAGGTCGCGGTGAGAATTGCGTGCAACGCCGTCGCCATGATTCCGATCGCGACCTGCTTAATCTCGTTGGGGTTGGCCTGC
>JBBSAB010000108.1:0-28350 GCA_038252755.1 Polyangiales bacterium
CGCTGCCCAGGTGGGTCCACCTCAGAGACGCCTGCTAGGCGGCCAGCCTACTTGCAGCCGCTTGTCGAGGTCGTAGACGCCACCCTCGCGCGCGCCTACGATCTTGCGATCGCGCCATTTATCGCCGCGATCTAGCTAACCGGAGGGTCCCGTTGTCCGCTTCCCTGATGCAAAGTCTGACGCTCTCCTACCCCAGAACCGCCCCGGTTCCTGACCTGGTGGCCGTCTTGGCATCGCGCGATGCAGCGGCGCTCGGGCAGGTTTACGAAGAGCATCGGGGGCCGTTGTGCTCGTTCTGCCAGCGCCTGCTCGGGGACCGCACCGCGGCGGAAGATCTCGTACACGACGTGTTCGTGCGCCTGCCCGAGCTGATCCACAAGCTCGAGGCCGGACGTTCGCTCAGGGCGTTCTTGTTCGCGGTCGCCGCGAATCGGGCCAAGCACTACCTGCGCGCGGCCTCGCGACGTCGAAAGCTCGCCGAGCGCTTCGCTGCCGAGCCAAGCGCGACTGCCACGCGCCCCGATCAGCTAGCCGAGCAACGCTGGATCAGCAGCCAGATCGCGTTGGCGCTCGAGAGCCTGCCGAGCGACCAGCAAACCGCCTTCGTACTCGCCGAGCTCGAAGGACAGGACGCGGCCAGCATCGCTAGCCGGCTGCACATTCCGGAAGCGACCGCGCGTACGCGGCTGTTTCACGCGCGACGCAAGCTGCGCGCGATCTTGACCGCTTGGGGTTTGATCGCGGTGTTCGTCGCGTCTGCCGCCTTCGCAGCGAGCCAGCCCGCCGTGCACGCCGCTGTCGTGAGCTACATGCAGGCGCTCTTCGCTAGTACGCGTAGCACGCACAGCTCTCGCAGCGCGCCGCGCTACGGCGCCGCGGCACCCCGTCACGTCGCCCCGCCCCGCACGGCGGCGCCGCCACCGAGCCTGGCCACGCCGTCCGCGGTGGCGGAACCTTCGCCGCAGCCCGCGCCAATCTCGATCGAGGCCTTGCCGGTGCTGGCTCCGCCGCACGCCTTGGTGCCGCGCGCCGCGAAACCGTCAGCGCTACCCGCCCCGAGTGCGACGGACCCGGAGCTCGAAGGCTATCGCGCCGCACACCGCATTCATTTCGACGGCGCAGATCCAGCCGCGGCGCTGAAGGCTTGGGAAAAATACGTCGCGGATTTTCCCGCCGCCAGCTTCGCGACCGACGCGCGCTTCAATCGCGCCCTGTGCCTGATCCGCCTCGACCGCCACGCCGATGCCCGCACAGCGCTCGAGCCGCTCGCCAACGCTCCGGCGGGCTCCTACCGGCAGAGCGAGGCCGCGTCGTTGCTCGAAGGCTTGGCAGCCTCAGGGTCGAGCTCGGGCAAGTAGCCGCAATCGAGCCGATTGTGCGGCGGCGGTTGTCGCACGAGCGAGCAGAAGCTACGTTTGCCGAGCTTCCTTCGCCGCATGCCAGAGCTTTACGGAAACACCACCGGCCTCAGCGCCAACGCGATTCGATCGCTCGAGCGCATCTACCGACGTCGCGTGCCCAGCGACAAGATCGCGACGCCCGAGCTGGTGCGCTCACTGGCCGACGCTTCGCGCGAGACCAAGCGCCAGGTCGGCGCGCTCGTCCATCGTTCGGGTGAGGTCGACTACGTCGTGGTCGGCCATGCCACCGGCTTGATGCTGCCAGACATCGGCCGTTTACGCGCCGCTGAAGGCCGCTTTCGTGCGCTGCGGCTGGTGCATACGCATTTGTTCAACGAGCCGCTGACACGCGACGACTTGACCGATCTCACGCGCCTGCGGCTCGACTTGGTGGCCGCCGTGCTGCTCAACCCGGTCGGCGAGCCTCAGCGCATGACCTGGGCCTACAACACGCCCACCTTCGAAGGCAAAGGCCAGCCGTATGCGGTGGCGGGTCCGTTTCCGTACGGCCAGCCACAGCCGCATTTCGGCGAGTTGATCGCCGCCCTCGAAGCCGAATTCGCCCAGCATGCGCGCACGCGCGAAGTCACCGCCAAAGACGGCCGCGCGATCTTGATTCACGTCGGCGACAAGCGAAAAGCCGGCGCCGCCAACCGCGCACGTTCACGCCTCGCCGAGCTCGAAAGTCTGGCGCGCACAGCAGGCGTCGACGTCGTCGAACGCATCACCCAGCTGCGCGACCAGCCGGATCCGCGCTTCGTCCTCGGCGCCGGCAAGCTGGAAGACGTCGTCACTCAAGCCATCGATTTGGGCGCAGAAACCCTGATCTTCGACTGCGACCTGAGCCCCGCGCAGGCGCACGCCATCGGTAAGCAGACCGATCTCAAGGTGCTCGATCGCACGCAGGTCATCCTCGACATCTTCGCGCAACGCGCTGAGAGCCGCGACGGCAAACTGCAGGTCGAGCTGGCGCAGCTCAAGTACACCTTGCCGCGGCTTGGCCAGAAAGACGACTCGCTCAGCCGCTTGACCGGCGGCATTGGCGGGCGGGGGCCTGGCGAAACGAAGCTCGAAATCGGCCGCCGGCGCGCGCGTGAGCGGGTCCACCGCCTGGAGAAAGAGCTGCGCGGCCTCGAAAAGCAGCGCGCCGAACGCCGCCGCAAGCGCGCCGGCAGTGATCTGCCAGTGGTCGCGATCGTCGGCTACACCAACGCCGGCAAGAGCACCCTGCTCAACACGCTGACCGACGCT
This sequence comes from Polyangiales bacterium, assembly GCA_038252755.1. GTDB lineage: Bacteria > Myxococcota_A > Polyangia > Polyangiales > Polyangiaceae > PMG-095. Next base: position 2,652 of record JBBSAB010000108.1, read on the forward strand.
GGCGTGCTCGCCGAAGACCGGCTATTCGCGACGCTCGACACGCGTGCGCGTAAATTGTTCCTACCGTCGGGTCGCGACGTGATCCTGACCGACACGGTGGGTTTCATCCGCCAAATGCCGAAGGACCTGTTCGCGGCCTTCCGCGCCACCTTCGAGGAAGCCGCCGACGCCGACCTGATCGTCGAAGTGGTCGACGTCTCCGACGCGGAGCACTCCGACCACATCACGACCACCAACGCAGTCTTGCGCGACCTCGATCTGGAAGAGACGCCGCGCCTCCGCGTCTACAACAAGATCGATAAGCTGCTCGACGACGACGAACGCTTCGCGCTGACGAACGAGCCCGACAGCGTCACGATCTCGGCGCTCGATAAATCCTCGACAAAAACCCTCTTGCAGCGCGTCGAGTCGTGGTTAGCGCTGATCGACCACCAACGCGCTACGCGCGCCGCCACCGACGAAGCCGAGCGACTGCTCTACGAAGCCTAACGGCTCGAGAGTTTTCACAAAGAGATTGGGAGATCGGGAGACGCCGCGGAGCGAGAATATTCGAGCGGGGTTCGAAGCGGTCGGTTGCCTGCGGAGAATGCACGGTGACGAAAAGTCGTGGGCTGCGTTGTGGCAGCCCACCTTCCAGGTCGGGCCTCAGTTTTCGTCGCGGCGCGGGCGGCGGTTCTGATCGAGGATCTGCTTGCGGGCGCGGACGGCGTCGGGGGTGACCTCGAGCAGCTCGTCCTTGTCGATCCACTCCATGGCGGTGTCGATGGTGTGCAGGTGCGGCGGGGGCAAGGTGACGTTCTCGTCGCGGCCGGCGGCCCGGATGTTGGTCAGCTTCTTCTCGCGCGTGCAGTTCACGTCCAAGTCGTTCGGACGGTTGTGCTCGCCGATGACCATGCCTTGGTACACGGGCATGCCCGGTTCGATGTGCAAGATGCCGCGCGGCAACAGGTGGAACAGCGCGTACGGCGTCGTAACGCCCGCGCGGTCGGAGACCATCGCGCCGTTGGGGCGACGCAGCATCGGGCCCGCGTATGGCATCCAGCCGCCGAATAGCGAGTTGAGCAGGCCGAGGCCGCGCGTCTCGGTCAAAAACGCCGAGCGGAAGCCGATCAGGCCGCGCGACGGGACCTTGAACTCCATGCGCGTGCGCCCGAAGCCCAAGTTCTGCATCTTCATCATCTGGCCGCGGCGCTCGCCGAGCCGCGTCGTTACGGCGCCGACGTAGGCGTCCGGCACGTCGACGATCACCAGCTCGAGCGGCTCGCTCTTCACGCCGTCGACGTCCTTGACGACGACTTCCGGCATGCCGAGCGCGAACTCGAAGCCCTCGCGGCGCATGGTCTCGGCCAAGATCGCCAGCATCAGCTCGCCGCGACCGAAAACTAGGAACGTATCCGGCTCGGCGGTCTCTTCGACGCGCAGCGCCAGGTTGCGCTTGCCTTCCTTGAACAGACGCTCGCGCAAGTGACGCGACGTCACCCACTTGCCGACCTTGCCCGCCAGCGGCGAGGAGTTGACGACGAAGCGAACTTTGATCGTCGGCTCTTCGACCGAGATGCGCGGCAACGCTTCTTGGCGCGACGGATCCGTCAGCGTGTCGCCAATTTGCACGTCTTCCAAACCAGCGACAGCAACGATATCGCAGCAGTCAGCCGACTCGACCTTGACGCGCTTGTTGCCTTCGAAACAGTAGACGGCCGAAAGACGCACGTTCACCGCCGCATTTTCGCCGAGCAAAGCCACGGTCATGCCGACCTTAACGCTGCCGCGCTTGATGCGGCCGATGGCCAGGCGACCGACGTACTCGTCGTGCTCGATGTTGTGCACCAGCAGCTGCATCGGGCCTTCTTCCATCAGCGGCGCCTTCACGCGCTCAATGATGGTGTCGAAGAGCGGCGTGAGGCCTTGATTGCCCTCGTCTTCGAGGTTGTACTTGGCCATGCCCTGCTTGCCGATGGCGTAAACGGTCGGGAAATTCGTCTGCTCGTCGCTGGCTTCCAGCTCACAGAACAGGTCGAACACCTCGTTCAGTACGTCGTCGGGGCGCGCGTCGTGGCGATCGATCTTGTTGATGCAGAGAATGATGTTCAGACCGAGCTGAATCGCCTTGCCGAGCACGAAGCGCGTCTGCGGCAGCGGACCCTCGGCGGCGTCGACCAACAGCACGACGCCGTCGGCCATCTTCAACGTGCGCTCCACCTCGCCACCGAAGTCGGCGTGGCCGGGCGTGTCGATGATGTTAATCAGCGTGCCCTTGTATTTGACCGAGCAATGCTTGGCCAGAATCGTGATGCCGCGCTCCCGCTCGAGATCGTTCGAGTCCATGACGCGCTCGGCCACGGCTTCGTTGTCGCGGAAAACGCCAGTCTGCCGCAGCATGGCGTCGACCAAAGTGGTCTTGCCATGATCGACGTGGGCAATGATGGCGACGTTTCGGATGTTCTCGCGACGTGCTTCGGACATTGGGGGCGCGCGCTAGTAGCCCGATAAGCCTCGGCCCGCAACTCGGCTGGGTGTTACCGGCCCCGGCCCAGCCTCCGAATATCAACCACAGGCGGAATACGCGATTGAAATGCCCCGGCCGCGGCTCTCGAACGCCGGTCGCGCCGCCGCGTCGATGACCGCCACTTCGCCGGCCCGTAGCCGATGCTCGGTGGGTCCGACCGTGATCGAAAGCTCGCCCGACTCACAAACGACCACGCGCCGTTCGCCATTTCGGCCGGCCCCACGCTCGAGCCGCGCCCCGCGCTGCAGCTCCCAGCGCTCGAAACCGATCCCGAGATCCATTCCGAGCGAACGTAGCTCGACACCGCCACGCGCTTCGGTCGGGATGTCGGCGCGCGCGACGACTCGCACCTTGGGCCTGCTGGCCGAGACGAGCGCCTCAATGCCCGTGCCGAGCGCGGCCGCCACCTTGATCAGCACCGATAGCGTCGGGTTGCCTTGCCCGGATTCCAAATGCGCCAACGTGGGACGGGGCACACCCGAGCGGTCGGACAGCTCCTGCTGCGTGAGACCGCGCGCCTCGCGCTGATCCTTCAGGTTCACGGCGAGCCTTGTTCTCTCGTCGTCCGACATGTCGATGGATTATCACGCAACTCGCCGCACGGGTGACCGAAAGGCGCCCATGCGGCCATGTCTCGTCGCGCTCGCGACCCTAATTTTTGGGTGCTCGTCCCCGCTTACGGAAGCCCGCACCAGCTTCGACGAAGCGCGCTATCCGGATGCCGTCGCCCAGTATCGCGCCGTTCGCCCCTCGGACGCCCGGCTCAGCCGGTCGGAGCTATTCGAATATGCGCTGTACCGTGGGCTCTCCCACTTGGCCCTGGGCGACGCTGCGCCTGCCGAGCGATGGCTGCTCGTCGCCAAGCGTCTCTCAGAGGCGTCGCCTGGCCTCGCTACCAGCGACGAACAGGGCCGCCTGATGTCCGCGTGGCGCAGCATGGGCCATATGCCGGGCGACTGAGTTGGGAGTTCGCAGTTAGGAGTTCGCAGTTAGGAGTTCGCGGCGCCGGTGGCCGTTGCTCGAAGCTGCCAACTCCTAACTCCTAACTATCTCCCTGCGGCGCCGGTGGCCGTTGCTCGAAGCTGCCAACTCCTAACTCCAAACTGCCAACTACCGCCGTCCCGCGATGCGCTCGATACCGACCACCTCGTCCCACGCTACTTCATGGCCCTCGTAGTGCACTTCGAAGCGATCTTTCGCGATGACTTTCACGACGATCGCCGAGAAGACACTGCCGCGCCAGCTCACGCGCACGCGGTCGCCCTCCTTGTACGGGCTGACAGCCACCTCGCCAGCGCTGCCCGCGGTCTTGGGCGACGACACGCCTGCCGCCAGCGCAACTTTTGGCGGCGGCGGCGGCACCGGGACCGGCCCCTCCACGCGCCCCAGCAGGCGATCGAAGCTCACGTCTTCATCCCAGCGCGAGTCGTAGCCGTCGAAATGCACGCGGTAGCGTGATGCCCCCACTCGCTCGGTGATGTACGCCGGGTAAGGCGGCTGCTCTTTCTCCCACTCCACCAGCACGTGCTCGCCCACGCGATACGGCTTTTTGCAGCCCGGAACGAACGCCACCAACGCAAGCAGCAAGGCCCAGCGGCGACTTCGCCTCTCACCTCGCAGCTCGCACCTCGCACCTCGCAGCTCGCAGCTCGCAGCTCGCACCTCGCAGCTCGCACCTCGCAGCTCGCTCATGGCGGCACGATCGTGAGCGGCGGCGGCGCCACCGACTGCGACGCGCGCTGAACGAAGCCCGCTCGGCCGAGCACCGCGTGTCTTTCGGCGAACGCGCGCGCCATCACTTGACGTGAATGCCTATAGGCGCGCTCGAGCATGCCGCGCCGCGCGTCGTAGCTGGCCGGGTTGTTCATTGCCAGAATGCCGTCCTCGCGCTCGGGCTGCAGCACCAGCACGTCGGCCTTGCCCGACTCTTGAATGCGCGTGATCGCCGCTTCCACGCTGCGCTGCACGCCAATGCGCCGCGCCTGGTTGAAGACCCACATCATGCCCTTGTCGCGCAAGCTGTCGCGCTCACCGTGACCGGTCGGCACGCTGCTGGCCGCGCTGACGGCGACCATCGGTCGCACCACGACCAAGAAGTCTGCACCTTCCGCGACCGCCAGCTCTAGCTGTTCCACCTCGCCGGCGCCCGAGCTGATGTAATGGCGATCACCCAGCCGCACGGGCGAAAACAATGGCGGAATCGCCATCGAAGCGATGCAGGCGCGCGCCACCGTCGCCTGGTCGTACCCCGACGCTCCGAACGCGACCGGCTCGCCCGAATCGAGGTCGTGCGCCAAAATCCGCAGGGCGCGCGGCATTTCCGAGAAAGCGTTCGGCACGCCGCGCCGCAGGAAAAACGCCTCCAAGAAGCGCTCGTAGCCGTCGAGCGTGAAGATACCGGCCGGCAGCGAATCGTAGAGCCGATCCAGCTCTTGCGACAGCCGCGCGGGCATCTCGGTCTTCTTGCCCGAAAGCAGCGAGCTTGCGCCATGGCGCAGCGCCACCGCGGCGGACACGACCGTGCGCCGCCATTCGGTCACGTCGATGCGCAACAGATGCCCGCGCTCGAGCCCGAAATAGACGTCGGCCGGATCCAGGAACGCGCGGTAGATGCGCTGGACCGGAATGCCACCCGCGAGCGCGGCCGCCACGCTCGCCCCGGCCGAGCTCCCGAGGAACAGGTCGAAATTGCTGGCCTGAAAACCGTCGAGCGAATCTTCGAGCGCGGCCAACGCGCCGATCTGAAACATCGCGCCCATCGCGCCGCCGCCCAGCAAACACAGCGCCAGCTTCATCGCTTAGCGCGCCTCTGCCAGGCGTCGACCAGCGACGCGCCCAAACAACCAGACGCCGCCAACACTCAGCAAGCAGCCGATGGCTGCCAACTGCCACGTACCCTCTTGCGGCTTTACATCCACCGGACGGTTCAAGAACACGAACGAGAGCGTTGCCGCGTTGAACGCCGCGTGCAAGGCGATTCCCGACCAGATCGAAGCGCCCAGGTGACGTAGCAGCCCCAAAACCAGCGCCACCACCAACAGCGGCGCCCAATTGCGCGGCTCCTGATGCGCGAGCGCGAACGCGATCGACGTCGTCCCGATCGCGACGATTGGCGGACCGCTGCGGGTCAGCGCCGAGAACAGCGCGCCACGGAAGAACAGCTCCTCCGCAAACGGGACGATCACCGCTACCGACAGCATCATGCCCAACGCCAAGGCCGGCGAGCTTGGCGTCAGCTGCTGCAACTGCGCTTTGAGCAAATCGGGCGAGGTCGGAAAGCGCCGTTCGACGAGCGCGCCTAAGTAGCCGGTCGGCAGATGCAGAATGATTCCGAGCGAGGCACCAATCAGCAATTCGACCGGCGAAACCGGACCGAACGCAAAGGCTTTGCGCGGCTCGCGATCACCGTAGAGCCGCGCGATGAAGCGCGCTGCGGGCACCATCAACAGCAGCTCTGCCGGGCCGGCGACGACCACTGCCAGGTTCGAGCTACCAAACAGCGTACCGACCATCACCGCGACGCTGATCAAGCCCAAGGTCAAGAGCAGCGACCAGCCGAGCGCGAGCGCGGCGCTAAGCTCCGTAGTTCGGATCATCGGCCGCGCAGATGCGGCAAGACGCCGCGCTTAGTCACCGTGTCCTGCGCCCACTCGTCACGCGTCGCTTCGTGATCGATGGTGTAGTGCAAACCCCGGCTCTCCTGGCGGCTCGCGGCCGACGAGATGATCAGCTGCGCGACCGTCGCGATGTTGCGCAGCTCCAAGAGATCGCGCGTCACCAAATGCCGCCAGTAATACTCGCGAATCTCTTCTTCGAGCAGCGCCACGCGGCGACCCGCGCGCCGCAACCGCGCGTCGCTGCGCACGATGCCGACGTAGTTCCACATCAAGCGCCGCAGCTCGTCCCAGTTGTGACTGACCACGACCGCTTCATCGCTGGGCGCCGCAGACCCGGTCTGCCATTCGGGCACGCTCGGGTGCGGGGCCGCGCGCAGCTCCGGCATCAGCCCCGCCAGCCGTTCGACTGCGCGCCGCGCGAACACCAAGCCTTCGAGCAGCGAGTTCGACGCCAAGCGATTGGCGCCGTGTAGCCCTGTGCAAGCCGTCTCACCGATCGCCCACAGCCCCGGCAGGGTGCTGCGGCCGTGCAAATCGGAGGTGACGCCACCGCACATGTAATGCGCCGCCGGCACGACCGGGATCGGCTCTTTGGTGATGTCGATGCCGAAGCGCAGACACTCGGCGTGAATATTCGGGAACCGTGAGCGGACGAAGTCGGCCGGGCGCCCCGAAATGTCGAGCAAGACGTGCTCGCCGCCGGACCGCTTCATCTCGAAGTCGATCGCACGCGCCACCACGTCGCGCGGCGCCAAGTCCTTGAGCGGGTGGTGGCGCGCCATGAAAGCCTCGCCATCCAGCGTGCGCAAGACCGCGCCTTCACCACGCAACGCCTCGCTCATCAAGAAGCTCTTGGCGCGAGGCTCGTACAGCACGGTCGGGTGAAACTGGTAAAATTCCATGTTCGCGACCTCGGCGCCCGCGCGGTACGCCATCGCCACGCCGTCGCCGGTCGCCACGTCGGGGTTCGACGTGTACAGGTACACCTTGCCAGCGCCGCCGGTGGCCAGCACCGTCGCGCGCGCCAAGATCGTGATCACCTGCCCGCCGCGCTCGTCCAGCACGTACGCACCCACGCATTGATCGGGTCCGCCGAACTTGCTGAGCGTGATCAGATCGACGCCCATGTGCCATTCGAGCAGCGTGATGTTCGGCGACGCCCGCACCGCGTCGAGCAAAGCGCGCTCGATCTCGCGACCTGAGATGTCACCAGCGTGGACGATGCGTCGCTCGCTGTGCCCACCTTCACGCCCCAACTCGTACTGCCCGTCATCGTCGCGCGAAAACTGCGCGCCCGTCTCCGACAGCCATTGGACGGCTTCCGGCGCTTCACGCGCGCAAATGTCGACGACGACCTGGTGGCAGAGCCCAGCGCCCGCCACCATCGTGTCTTCGGCGTGCTTGGCGAACGAATCTTCCGGCGACAGTACCGCCGCGACGCCGCCCTGCGCCCAGCTCGTGGCGGCTTCGGCCGCGGTGCGCTTGGTCACCACCACGACCTGCCCGTGAGCCTGCGCACGCAGCGCAAACGAGAGACCAGCGATGCCGCTACCGAGGATCAGAAAGTCGGTGGTGATTTGCATGGGTGACGAGCCGACGCGCTGGCGGTGCCGCATCAGCGAGCGAGCCTAGCGAGCGATGCGAGACAGACCTCATAGCAGGCCCTACGCCCAGAAAAAGCGGTCCGCGGTGGCCGTGCGGCGTGACGCCGGCCTTTTGGCCGAGCAATATCGTGGTTTTGTGGGCTCAAAGTAGTGCGGAGCAGGCGCTCGATCGCCCGCTCTGAGGTAGGCTCCCAAGAGAGGAGCAACCTTGAAAGTCCTAGTCGCGCTCAAGCGGGTCGCCGATCCCGACAACGCAAACAAGGTGAAGATCGCCGCCGGCGGCGGTGCGGTCGACACCACCGGTCTCGAATGGAAGCCGAACCCGTTCGACGAGTACGCGCTCGAAGCCGCGCTGCGCCTGACCGAGAACGGCAAAGCGCCTAAGCTTCGCTTGGGTGAGGTCGTGGTCGTCACGCTCGGCCCGAAGGAGGTCGACCAAACCCTGCGCGCCGCCTTGGCCACTGGCGCCGACCGCGCGATCCGCGTCGACGTTACCGACGACCAGCTCGACGGACGTTTGGTCGCCAACGCGATCAAAGCCATCGTCGACGCCGAAAAGCCCGATGTCGTGCTGATGGGCAAACAAGCCGTCGACGGCGACAGTAATCAGGTCGGCCAGCGCGTGGCCGAGTTGCTCGACTGGCCGATGGCCACGTTCGCCGCGACGATCAAGGAAGAGGACGGCGCGCTGCTGGTCGGTCGTGAGGTCGACGGTGGTGTGCTCACGCTGCGCGTCAAGCTGCCGGCCGTCGTGACGGTCGATCTGCGCATCGTCGCGCCGCTCAGCGTGCTCTCGAAAGTCACGGCCGCTGAACCCGGCTTCAAGTACAACGACGGCGTGCGGTTCGCGCCGCTACCGGCGATCATGGCCGCCAAGAAGAAGCCGCTCGACGTGAAAACGTTGACCGACTTGGTGCCCGGCGCGGCGCTCACTACGCGCTACCTTAAGTTCGAACGCCCGGCGCAGCGCGCCGCGGGCGTGAAGGTGAAAGACGTCTCCGAGCTGGTGGAAAAGCTCGCCAACGTGGCGAAGGTGATTTGAATGGCAAACGTCCTCGTCGTCGCCGAGCTGTCCGAAGACGGAAAGCTCAAGAAGTCCACGCTCAGCGCGATCACCTTCGCGCGCCAAGCCCTGCCGGCCATCGGCGGTGCGCTCAACATCGTCGTGCTGGGTGCGAGCACGGGCGCGGCCGCTGCTGAGCTCGCTAGCTACGGCGCCGCAAAAATCATCAGCGTCGAGGACGCCTCGTTCGCCAAGTACACGGCCGAGCACTACGCCCCGAGCGTTGTTGCGGCGGCACAGGGCGTCTCGCTGGTCGTCGCTACCGCGAGCAGCTTCGGCAAAGATCTCTTGCCGCGCGTGGCGGCTCGGCTCGACGCCGCGTTCGCCGGCGATTGCTCCGGAGTCGCCGCCGAAGGCGGCAAGCTCGTCTACAAGCGCCCGATGTTCGCCGGCAATGCCAGCGGCTTCTGCACGCTCGAGACGCCGATCCAGGTCGCCACCGCCCGCCAGAGCGAGTTCACGGCCGCCGAACCAAGCGGCGGCGCTTCCCCGATCGAGAAGGTCGCCAAAGCGTCGGTGGGTGCGGCGGCAGCGCGGGTCGAGTTCGTCGGGCTCGAAGCGGTAAAGAGCGCCCGACCGGAGCTGGCCGAGGCCAAGGTCGTCGTCTCCGGTGGCCGTGGCTTAAAGGAGAAATTCAAGGAGGTCATGGAGCCGCTCGCGGACGCCCTGGGCGCAGCGATCGGCGCCAGCCGCGCGGCCGTCGATGCCGGCTACGCGCCCGGCGATTTCCAGGTCGGCCAAACCGGGAAGATTGTCGCGCCGCAGCTGTACGTCGCGGTCGGCATTTCCGGCGCCATCCAGCACATCGCTGGCATGAAGAGCTCGAAGGTGATCGTCGCGATCAACAAAGATCCGGAAGCCCCCATTTTCCAGATCGCCGACTATGGCCTCGTGGCCGACATGTTCCAGGCAGTACCGGCCCTCACCGCCGAACTAAAAAAACGCCACGGATAAGGTCACGCTGTCCTTGACAGGTCGAGGCTCGGCCATCATTCTCCCGCCCGCTCAACCCGGTCAGGCCCCAAAAAGGCCGGACTATCTGGAGTGCCCACTCGGGGCGTAGCGCAGTTTGGTAGCGCGCACGGTTCGGGTCCGTGAGGTCGGCAGTTCGAATCTGCCCGCCCCGACCGAGTAGGCGAAAAGGTGACCTCAGTCGCTAACTTAGCGACTGAGGTCTTTTTCGTTTCCCACTAGTTGCCCGAAAGTCGTCCGATCGCGTCGCGAAGATCCGCGCCGGTGGCGTGCACGTAACGTTGCGTGGTGTGGATTTCCTTCCATGTGCGCCTGCTCATGCGTGACGGGGCGCAGCAGGCGGAGGGGACCGAAGGCGCTCCGTTCCGTAGCCGCTGGCGACGGAGCCGGAGACGCTCTCGAACAGCTCGCGGTAGTGGGCCGCGCTCAGGCCGAGCCCTCGGGCATTGGCGGCGAGCTGCGGTGGCACCGTGGGAGTGTAACGGAGCCCCGCGGCCAGGCTCTCGACGCGCGCCGGCTTCAGGCGAGAATTTGCGAAAGCGTGCCGCGCGCTAGGCTCGGATCGCCGAAATCGTCGACCGGGCTCCCGTCGGCCTTGCGAACTCCGAACGCCCCGATCAGCGTATTCAAGAGCTGATTGTTGGCGACGTTTTTGGCCATATCGTCGCTCAGTGCGCCGCCGTTGGCGGTCAGGTGCAGGCCGTTCTTGAAATAGTGGCGGGCATTGCCCGCGATGATCCAAGGAATGTTGGTCTGGCGATGAAACCCAGTCGCGATGTGGTTAGTCCAAAGCGCAAACCCTACCTCGAGCAGGTTGCCTTCGGGCGTCGAGAAGGCCGCCAGTTGATCGAGCAGGTGCTTGAACAGACCCAGGCGAAGCGCGTCGATCCGATGGTGCCAGACCACCATCTTGTCCTTGTCAGAACTGTCGCCAAAGCCGCTGTCACTGGTAGCGCGGTGTGAAAGCGGGTGAAAGCGAGGCAGAACCATGCCGTCGAGCGTGTATTGCATGCTGTCGGTCCCGTCACCGACCTGCACGACGACCAGTTGCGTAAAGCCAGAGGCCAGCGCAAAGGCCGTGATGTCGTACTGAAGCCGCACGGCAGCCAGGCGATTCTGATCGGTGCCTGCCTTGCCGTCGATTGCCTTCATCTCGTCTCGTGTGGCGACCGGCAATTCGGAGGCGATCTTGACTTCGATGTCCCGAATAGCATCGAAATGCGTGTCGAGCCTTTGACGATCGGCCGCGCTGAGATCGGTGCGAGCGCGCAGCGCGTTGAGCTCGACGCGGACGAAGTCGTTGACGCTCTTTCGGCCGGCCGCGACCTGGGCCGCCTGCTGCGGGCTGTGGTTGAGCCCCACAATCTTCTGGTACGCGGTGAAAGGATTGTTCTCACCGACCCGCACGTCGTTCTTTCCGCGAAACGAAATGTGGTCGTCGATGTAGCCACCCTTGGGTCCGACGTACAGGTTGAGTGGGTCGAATCCGAGGCTGCGTCCGACGTAGTTGTCGAACGATTCGCCGAAGGCCAACGACTTGGCGCCCGCAGGGCCGTACTTCGCCGCGGTGAGCAATTGATTGCCCGAGCTCGAATGCGCACACCCCTCGGCCCCGAACGGGAGACTAATGTTGCGAATCATCAGCAACTTGTCGGCGTAGTCCGCGAGCACGCTGGTGGCCCGATCGGGCGCTGCCGTCATGCTCGCGGTGCTCAGCGCGCCCAGCGCAGAGGGCCAAAAACGCTCCGCTTCGCCCGAGCCGTCTGCTTGCCCCTGTTGGACCCCGTTCATCTCGACGACAACTGCACCAAAAACCGGACTCGGCGCGGCGGCATGCGCGCGCCTGGGCAGCATGATGTCGAGCAGCGGCAAACCAATCGCAACTCCGCCTGCGCCACGAAGGAACGCTCTTCTCCCGACCAGGTGTTTGAGTGGCTTCATCTACTTACTGGCTCCGGGTGAGGAAAGAATTGGCCGTCACCAGCTCGAGTACGAGTGACTGGGTCGGAAGCTGAGCCGCCAGCGAGCGCGTCGCCAGATCAGCAAGCAACGGATTGTCGCCATTTTCAGCCAAACGACCGTGAAGGTACTCGAGCCACCCCGCCGCGTAACACTTGTGCACTTCCGGATCTGCGGCGAGCCGCGCGCTCAGCTCTGGCGCGTTCGCGAACGCAACGTCCGAACCACCAGCAGAGATTTGGCCGTGCGAATCGATCGCGATGCCATTCTCGTCAGTCGTGCGAAACTGGCCGATCGCATCGAAGGACTCCAAGGCGAAGCCGAGCGGGTTGATCAAGGTGTGGTGGCATCCGGCACAGCCGGCTGCGCTCGTGAGATTGTCTATGCGTTCGCGGTTGGTGGCACCAACACCGGGCGGCAGGTGCGCAAAGTCGATGTTGGGCGGCGGCGAAATTTCGCGGCAATACAAGTTGCGCATGATGAAGACACCACGATGGATCGTGCCGGTTGCCACCGCGCCCCGCCCGGCGTTTTCGGCTAGAAACCCGAGTTGCGTGAGCAGGCCGGCGCGCTCCGCCGGGTTGAGCTCGGTCTTTTGGAAGGCGTCTCCGAACGTGCCTTTCAGGCCGTAGACTGCCGCCAATCGACTGTTGACGAACGTGAACGGCGAAAGCAAAAGCTCGTTGAGGCCACCCTTCTGAGCGATGGTGACCTCGCGGCTAAACAGCTGAAGCTCCGTCGCCATGTCGGCACCCATACCTGGCGCAAAGGCTGGGAAAACGGTTGGGTCCTTGTCGATCGACCCATAGAGCTTTGCGCGCATGACCTGCGCGTGGAAGTCAGCCATCAGATCGCCGGCCGCGGGACTCTCGAGCATCGACCGCGCAAGGTCCTTGATGTTCGAGGGCTGCGCGAGTCGGCCGTCCCGAGCGGCGTCGAGCGTTGCGTCGTCGGGAATCGTCCCGGTCAAGGCGAGCGACAGCTTGGCTGCGGCTTCGTAAGGGCTGAGCGCGACGGTTGTGCCGCTTGCGACGACACCGAGCTCGGTTCGATAGAGAAAATGGGGAGACTGCAAGAACGCGCGCAGTACGAGGCGGACGCCGTCAACGAAGTCATCACCGCTCTGGTAGACGACCTTGCCAGTCGCAAACAGACTGTCGTAGGCGGAGGCTTCAGCTGGTTCGAGCGGGCGTCGGTAGGCACGGCGGCCCAACTCTCGAACGAACGCGGCCCCATGCGCTGCCGCATCAGCGGTGTTCGACGCCGGCGCGAGCTTTGCGAGGGCGGCGGCGTCGAGCGCGACTCGATCGGCGAGCAGCTCCGCCGCGCCCCGATAGTCGAGCTCCAACTCGGGCGTGACTTGCAGCGTCGACCCGGTGTTGTCGAAACGACCTGGAGCGTGATCGCCGGTGAACGTGCCCGCCAGCCCCGGCACAGCGGGCAGCCGCAGCAGATCGCGCGCTGCATTCTCCCATTGACGGTGGGTGAGGCGAGCGAAGCGCGTCGTTGCCGCAGCTGGGCCGACCGCGCTCGGTCCAGCACCGCCGCTCATTGTCCCTGAGCCACCGCTGTTGCCACCACCCGTGCCATCTGCTGCGGAACCGCTGTTAGCCCCGCCTCGGAGGTCCCCGGTGCACGCGACCAGCCCGCTGGCGAGTACCGCAGCCAGCAGCAGCCTGTTCAACGAGCAATCCGCCATTAATTCCAAACCGCGAAGCCGAATTCCGTCGGCAACAGATGACTGACGGAAGCTTCTTGAGTTAGTGCCGAGTGAGGTCATTTGCGAAAGCGTTCGAAGAAATCGAGAATCGTCTGGTTCGCGAAACAGGGCCAGCCGTGGTTCGTGCTGGAATAGAAGGGGTCGTCATGAGTGCACGACACGGTCGGGTTGGCGCCACACGAGTCGTACTCCACGCACCCGGGCGTCACCGAGCCGGTTTGCCGGCTGTTGCAAGTGGGCACGCTAAAGGCCGTGCTGGTCTTGGCGCAGCCGTTGCGCTCTACATACGCGGCGGCGTGCGCGGCGCCATTGCTCGCCCCAACCACGCTGTCGGCCTCGCCTTGAATGAGCAAGGCGGGAATGGTCCGGCAGTTTCCGTTCACCTGCCCAGATGCTACGGGAGCAACGGCGCGTAGGCGCGCGTCGGGTCTGCAGACCAGGTTCGTGGTGAAGATCGCTCCGGAGCTGTGGCCCATGGCGAACACACGGCCGGTATCGATGCAATGCTTGGTCGTGAGCTCGGCATAGACGGCGTCGAAACGACCGAAGTTGTCGCTGAGCTGTTGGGTCCAGTTCGAACCGATGCTCTTCACGTAGGCCATGACGTAACGCTTTTCGAAGTCGGTACCCTTGGTACCAGCATCGCCTTCTCGGAAGCTCACGTTGGTGTTGTTGGCGCCGTGAAAGCCGAACACGAGCGGCATCGGCGTGTTCCCGTCATAAGTGGGCGGGAAGGTGAGGATGTATTGATCCGCGACGGTAATTTCACCGCCGACGGGGCGTCCACCCTTTCCACAGCCCGCACTGGGGGTTGGGGCCGCCGTGCCACCACCGGCGCCAGCGGTTCCGGCGGCTCCGCCCTGGGCCGCCCCACCACCGCCTGCCAGGCTGCCTCCAGTCGCGGCCCCTGCGGGTCCTGCGTTTGGCAAGGGACCTGCGGCGTTGCCGCTCGCGCCGCCGCCCTGCGCGCTGACGCCGCCACCAACTCCTGCCGTATCGGCCGTTCCGGCGCCGCTGGCCGCAACGATTGCGCCGCCGGTGCCTTGGCCAGGTGGAGTTACCTCGCCGGCGGGGGTGCTGCTGCTGCAGGCAAACAAGATGAGGCAGCAAGTGGCAACGCCGGTTCGCGCAGTTTCGACCATGATCACTCCGTGTGCACGAGCAGGAAATTGTGGCTCAGTCGGCAGCCGGAAATAGCGAGCACGGTAGTTGGCCTGTTCGGTCGCCGTGGCTGGCCTGCGGTAAGCCCGCCGATGCATGGCCGTTAGAGGTTACGGACTCCAGAAACCGGTCCAAGCCACGGAGCTCAACGTGCTTCGCACACGTAAGCGCGTTCGAAGCTGCAATCCACGTCGTTCCAGCCCAACTCTCGGTACATGTAGGCGCAGTCCTCGTCTGCCGTGGACATCGAGCCAAGATTGCCTGGTTCGCCGACATGCCAATGTGAATAGGCGCCATCGGGGACCTGACCGTGATCCCAAAAAATACCGCCATTTTGCCAACGCCAGACCGCCTCGGCCTCGATGTCGGTGGCACCGAGCCAATAGTTGGCGCTCCCGTGCTGGTGGGCGAATGCGTTTACGGCGCTTTCTTGTTCCGCGGAGTCGAACATGACGAGGCTGCCGCCCCACGCGGCGCAGGCAGCTGCCGCATTGGCCCAATTTTCTAGCGTGGCACAAGCTCGATAGCGGATGCCGTTGGCAGTCGCGTCGACACAGTCAGCGGCGGTCTCGCTCGCTCCACCGAAGCCGGCGGGAGAGCCCACATCCGCCTCCACCGGGTCGAATTGACGGGTACAAGACGACTGCCCTGCGAGTGCCAAGGCCAAGACTAGGCGTCCAATCACGGCCACCGCCGGCAGCCTAACAGGCGTTGGTCGTCCCATTGGAACAAAAACCGGGGCTCGTGCACACTGAACGGTGCTGGCCGCTTTCTCGTCTTCCGACACCAAGGTTCGCGCCATCCTGTTTCGAGGCGAGACGGAGGAGCTCGTGCGCGCCCTCCAGTTGGGGCACCCAGGGGCGCCCGCGGTGCTGTTCGAGCGCTACAGCCAAAGCTTGCTGTCCATGCTCAGGCACTTGGTAGGCAGTCATGCCGACGCGCTCGACTTGCTGCAGGAGAGCCTGTTGGCGGCGCTGCGCGAAGTTCGATCGCTACGCGACCCGAGGTCCCTCGAAAGTTGGTTGAAGGGCGTAGCGGCGCGAACCGCCTTCGCCTTTCTTCGGAAGAGAAGACGCCGGTCGCGCCTGGCTGCGCTGGGGCTAGGAGCTCCTCCTCCAGCATTGCAGCCTCCGATCGAGGCCGTGGCAGCACTGCGGGCGCTTCACCGGGTACTTTCGGAGCTGCCCGTGCAAGAGCAGGTAGCATTTTCGCTCCGCTATTTGGACGGATTGACGGTGCACGAAGCCGCGGAGATTGCGGGGCAGTCGCTCTCAACGTTCAAGCGACGACTTGCCGGCGCCGAAGGCCACGTGAACGAGCGCGCTCGGGAAGAGGCCGAGCTTAGGCCGTGGATGGAAGGAGGAGGCCCATGTCCAATCAAGAAGCGAGCCTGACTGAGTTGGCCGTCAGGGCGCGGCAGGAGCACGCGCGCCTGGCGCACGGCGCGGACCTGGACGCCGCTCGGCGACGTTTCGTCCAAGAGGCGGCCAGCTTTTCGAAGCCTCGCGTGTGGTGGCGCCCGCGTGCGTTCCTGATCGCGGCCGCGCTTCTGGCGACCGGCATCGCGGCGGCGGCGGTGGGCTCGACGATGCTCGCCAAGCATCGAAATGCCGCGCCCCCTCGCGCGACGTCCGCCGTGCGCCCGGCGGCACCCGCGGCGTTGGTGGTGTCGTCCGTTGCCGACGAGGCGCAAGTCGCCGTCGAGCGACCGGCCGCCGCGTCCGTTGACGCGAGCGCACTGCCCAAGAAAAATCCTCCACCTCCCGTCGTCGACAGCTCGGAGCTTCACCGCAGCTCGGTACCGCTGTCAGTTCAGCGCGAGCGTCTCCTCGCCACCCGCAATAGCTCCCGTGGCACCGCGGGCGGCAGCGCCGCGGCCTTTCGGCTCGGGCAACTTTATGCGGATTTGATGGGCAATCCGCGTGAGGCAGCGGTCTGGTTTAGTACCTACTTGGCCGAGCAGCCGCAAGGGCCTCTGAGGGGCGATGCCCGCGGCCGCCTACTCGAGTGCCTTTGGCATAGTGGTCAGAAGGACTCCGCACGGCAGCAAGCCAAGCGCTACCTGGCTGAATATCCGGGCGGCCCCTACGCGCCCAGGGCTCAGCATATCCTCGGTACATGAGGCTTACCGGGCTGGTCGTCGCGCTTGGCGTCTTCTGCGCGGCGGCCTCGGCCAGAGCAGAGCCTGGGCCATCACGTGACGTGGTCGTAGTCGTCGGTGAACCGAGCGATCAGGTCGTTCAAAGCTTGCTTGCTCAACTCGCTCAAAGCCAGCTCCCTGCGCGTGGCTCCAGCTCCGTGGAGCCGTCACTGTCCAGCATCGCAGCCGCCGAAGGCGTTCCGGCTGTGGTTCGGGTCCAGCGCGGGCACGAAGCACTGGAGGTTTGGCTCGCGTCCCTGCAGGCAGGTCGCCCAATGCTGGACCTTCGGCTCCGAGGACGCGGCGATCCTGAATCACTGGTCCTGCAATGCGTTGAGCTCTTGCGCAGTCAGCCGGAGCTCGGTGCCGCAAACGCACGCCGGGCGGCGCCGGCGCAAACGGCGCCTACGGTGCAAGTGCCTCCCAAGTCGAGCCGAGCGCCGTCGCTGTCGGAGGAGCGTGCCTCGTCGCGCACGAACGCGCGGCTCGAGCTAGGCACGGGTTACAACCTAGCGAGTCGTCAACTGCATTGGGCGAGCGTGGACGCAGCCGCGGGCTTGCGCTGGCGGCGCGCGTTGCTAACGCTCAGAGCGTCGGTACCCTGGTGGGGAGCGGACTTCGAGCAACCCGAAGGGCACGCCCTCGTGCACAGTCCGGGACTAGCCGTTGCGGCCGAATTGCTGAGTGGGCAGGCGAGGTTCGGCTTTGGCGGCGGGCCCCTGCTCGGCGTACGGGCGCTCCGCATCACCGGCACGGACTCTCGGGTCCACGTCAGCGATCAAGACGCGATGTTGCTGGAACTTGGGGTGCAGGGCAGAGTCGAGTGTGACGCCTGCTTGGGTCTTCGGAGCTTCTTGAGTTTGCGGGCCGGGTACTTGTTGCCTAGCGCGCGCGTGCGCTTTAGCGGCTCTGAACGCACCAGCTTTGGACCAGTCGTGGTTGGCGCGGTGCTCGGCATCGCACTCGAGGGGGGCGAATGAATTTTGGCGTGGTTTGCGGTGACGACAACCTGCCATGTCGCGGCGGCTTGTTGCCTGGGCGGCCTGCAGCTCGTCGAGCGAGACGCCGAAACCTTGCAAAATCGCGAGTAGGAGGTCGTTGTAGGGCCGACCTGAAAATCGCGCTGGCGGACATTCGACGAAGACACGACGGACACCGAGAGGCATGTTCTGGCAATGAAGCACTGGGCGTCCTGGGTCATTTCGCTTGCAGAGAAGAACGGGGTGGGCGTCGACGAAGCTCTCGTGCAGCTGCGCGATCGTGTGAACGAGGCACTGGTCCCTACAAGCCTGGCATCGAGGGCAAGGTCAGAGTCACGCTGACCACCAAAGGCGAGTTTCACATCAACGACAAGTTCCCTTATCGCTTCAAGACCGGCGCTCCCGCCGAAGGTGCCTCTTACCCGCGCGCTGTCCTGCAGCGCGACGATGGCAAGTTCGAACCTCAGCGCGCCACCTTCGAGGTCCCGTTCGTTGCAGCGCGTAGCGGTAAGTTCGAGGTCGGTGGCATCTTTCATCTCAGCGCCTGCAGCGCGACCAGTTGCCTGGTGGAAAAGGCGCCGCTGACCGTCTCGGTCGACGTTCGCTGAACTCTACCGCGGCGGTTTTTTGTGGCTTCCAGCTCGTCCCGCTGGTGTGGGGCCAATGTGGTAACTATTGGGGCATCTTGGCGACGCACGACCAACTCGCGCAGGCGCTGCTTCCGAACGAAGTCTGTCGTGCCATTTCGACCCGCGGCCGGACCGCGTTCTCGTCCGCGTACCTGGACACGTTGCTGTTGCTGGTGCCCGTTGATGAGGGCGGGGAGGTCTTGGCCGGCCTTGCGAGCTCAAGCGCGCACGCCGCCGGCGCGGCGTTTCTCCCGACCCCTCGCCTTGACTACAATACCGAGGCGGTCGACAAGGACACACTCGTGGCGATGTTGGCGGGCACCAGCAACAACGCTGCCAACACCGCGTTAAAAATTCGGGCAGCTTTGAGCCGCGGGAAGCATTTCGTTGTGCCACTTCGCAAGCGCGCTGCAGCGGACCAGATCTCCAAGGAGCGTGTCTCGGTGGGGCGAGCGACGAACAAGGACATCGTTCTGCGCGATGCGACGGTATCCAAGTTTCACGCCTGGTTCGAGTTGCATGACGGGCGCGACTTTAGCGTCGCCGACTCCGGGAGCACGAACAAGACTCACGTGAACGGCGAAGAACTCAAACCGCGAAGGCCCCGACCGCTATCCGAAGGCGACCGGATCAAATTCGGGGCCGTTGAAACGCTGCTTTGTTCAGCCGAAGCGCTGTGGACGGTGGTCAATGGCGAGGCGTCCGGGGCGCCTTAGGCACCGAGATCGGGCCGTCCGAACTCCCGTCGCAGCGTCAAGGGATGCGGGGCAGGCCACGTTGCTTGGACCTGCCCCGCACGGCCGCTAGGGCGTGATGGTGGTGCTCACGTAGTGACCACTCGTGAGCGCGTTGATCGGAGCTTCGAAATAGGGTCCAAGCTCGGCACCGGCCAGCGTGACACTGCCGGAAAACGTCGCGCTGCGGGCTTTGCCCTGCCACACCTCGATCACGCGATAGCTACCGTAGTCGGTGTTGGTGTGTCCGCCGTCCTTGAGCGTCGGACCGTCACCGTTGAGCAGCATGTCGACGATGACGGTGCCCAAGCTGGCGCCGGTCGTGAAGTCAGGGACATCCGCGCGGCCGGAGAGCGACGCGCGCTGCACCTCGGCTTGGGAGAAGTCGACGCTCGTCAAATCAGCGCTGCCGAACGAATAGACACCGTTACAACCGTTGAACGAGAAGATCGTCACGTAGGAGGGGAAGTCCGGGCTCGCCACACCGTCGATGCGCTCGCGAAACTTCGCCCCCGCGACGTAGATCGTCTCGTCCTTGTACGATAGCGCCCCGCTGCTGCACAGCGTCGGCGTCACGCGGTGAAAGCGCGCACTCGCGCTCGGCCCCACGAATTGGTACTTCGACACTTCTGCTGCGTTGGCTTTCGCCCCGGCGAGCAGCGCCGCAGTAAGCAGCGCAAAACCCGTTACCACACCCTTCAGTGAGATCATTCAATCGATCCTTTCTTGACGCTTCACTATTCGCCGCTGGCGTCGTGAATGTCGAGCCTTTCCGCCGGCGTCTTGCGGAGGTGCTCGGCCTCGCGACCCGCGCCGCCGCTAAGCAAACCCCGTGCCGAACCGGTCCCACAGCGTTCTGGGCGGCATGCATCCACACAAGGCCGGCGCTTTCGCAGATGGGGGCCCGGGGCGCTTGTGCAGTCTACTCCCTGGGGTTGCACGAGTGGTGCAACTGCCTGCGCCATGCTGCACAAGCTGTGCAAGAGCCAATCGGCAAGAGGGCTGCCCGCCGCGGCTCCGCAGCGCTTAATCGGCGGCGAGCTGCCCAAGTGAACGAGAAACAACGCGGTGGCAGATTCGAAAGTCGCTTAAATCATCACGATCGCATGAGCCGGCGCCCTTGTGAAATGCGATCGTCGAATCTGCCCGCCCCGACCGAGTAGGCGAAAAGGTGACCTCAGTCGCGAACTTAGCGACTGGGGTCTTTTCGTTTCCCACTAGTTGCCCGGAAGCCGCCCATCAGTTGGCTCGCGCCAGGGCATGCAATTCGACGCGATCTCGTTCGGATTTCCGGGCCTGGTGGTCTTCCAGCGGCGAGGTATCAAGTGGAAGTTCGGGCCGCGATCGGCGCTGCGAGCATCTCGGTTTTGGTGCTCACGTTCGGCTTCGCCCGTAGAGCGAATGGTCATGCGCCCGTCGGCGTCGTGGCGATCCCAACCACAATCTCCAGCAGGGCGTCATGAAAACGTGCGCGGCCCTGTAATTCCGCGGCGTCGGTGGCGCGTTTTGCAATGGGAGCCAAATCGTAGAACCATGAATCGATGGCACATTCGCTGGCGTGGGTTTGGTGCACGCTCGGGACCACCGTGGCGTTCGCGGTTTCGTGCTCGTCGACTGACGCGGCGAAAGCGCCGAGCGGCGTGACGCCGGATATTGGCGGCGACGCAGCCGGCGGCGCCACGCCGGGCAGTGCGGGCGGCGGCGTCATCGACGAAGGCGGCGCGGGCGTGACGCTCGGTAGCTCCGGCGCGGACAACGGCGGCCAGGGCCAAGGGACTGGCGGCGACGCTTCGAGCGCGATGACCGACGGTTGGCTGAGCGGCACGCGCCTGCACGCTGTGCTGCAAGTCGCGGGCGGCAGCAAACTGTTCAAGACTTGGCACGATACTGAGCTCGACCTGGATTGCGCCTTTGGGAGAGATGCCGAAGGCACGGAGCGCTGCCTGCCCCAGGACTTGAACGGCGAGGTCACGTACAGCGACGCCAAGTGCACGAAGCTGGTCGCGCTGGTCAACTCCTCGCGACCAGCGACGACCTGGGTCCCGGCACCCCGCGCGAATACGTGTAACTCAGGCCGGAGCTTCGTGACCGTCGGCGCCGTCGTGAGCGTGACCGACGTCTACAGCAACGCGAGCGGTGATTGCCTGCCGGCTGGCACTGTCGGCGGCACGTTAGTGACTAAGGCCGTCGGCGCGCCCGTTGCTGCCTCGACCTTCGTCGCGGTGACGAAGTCCCTGCGCGAAACCCGCGATGCGCGGTTGTCAGCCAACGTGCTTGTCGCCGCCGACGGCTCGCGCGAAGTCACGAGCCAGTTCGATCTGGTACGCCAAGCCAATTGTCAGCCGCGCGAGCACGCCGGCGAAGACCGAGCCTGCATTCCGGTCGACGTCGCGTACCTCGAAAGCTTGTATGCCAACGCGACCTGCGACGTGCCGGCCGCCTACCGTCCAGACTACGGTGATCAGCGCTGCG
The DNA here is from genome assembly GCA_038252755.1 of Polyangiales bacterium. Classification (GTDB taxonomy): domain Bacteria; phylum Myxococcota_A; class Polyangia; order Polyangiales; family Polyangiaceae; genus PMG-095. The sequence continues at coordinate 24,209 of JBBSAB010000108.1, forward strand.
GCAAGACACCAGCCATCATCCAGGACAATCAACCCTGGTTCACCGACAGCTATTTCGAGGTGGGCAAGGACGTCACCGGAGCGATCTACAGCAAGCAACCGACTTGCATGCCCTACGCCGCCGCCTTCGTCTACGGGCCACAATCCACCTTCTTCGCGGTCGGCAGGCCTGTGGCTTGGTCGAGCCTCGCGCAATTGAGCTCGAAGAACGAGGGCCCGAGCCGCATTCAGCTGGTAGTGACGCGCGGCTCCGGCGGCGAGCTGATCACGCGCGAAGCATTCTTCGATTCGACCTTGGACGTCGTGTGCAACGAAGCGCTGACCAGCGACTTGAAGACACGCTGCGCGCCGTACGCCCCCTTTCAGGTCGATTTTGCGGACGCCCAATGCACGCAAGGCCTATTCCAGCTCGAGGCTGGTTCGACGCCGCCGGTGCAAGCCGCCTTCGGGCAGAGCCGCGCGCCCGGCGGTGGCGCGACGTTCTTCAAACGCGGCGCCAAGATCGCGCGGCCGACCAAGATCTGGGAGTTGAGTAGCTCCGGTTGCGTAGAATCCTCGCCTTCCGCTGGCACGGACCTTTATGCGACGACCACCATCACGCCCGCCGAAATGGTGCTGCTTACGACCGAAACGGAGTGATCACGCGCGCTCCTTCCTGGGTTGGGTTGGGTTGGCCGACCCCGCCTCGCGACGGTCGAGCGGCCCCAGCGGCTCGGCGTCAGCAGGCCTCAGCGTACTTCGTGGTTGAGGTGGCTACCGTGTACGGGGCCCTCGCCCTTCCCAGCTCGCTGCGTTTTTCTCCTTCGTGTCAGCTCGATTGTCGATGCCCAAAGAACTCGTGGTCTTCACCAATTGGCTGCAGGCTCTCGGGGTCCGCGCTGCAGCCGAAACAGAGGGCCGTTAGCCAGGGAGACAGAGCGACGAGGCAACTTGCGGCGCGGCGGCGCTTCACGCGCCCACCGCTTTCAGTTGCCGCTGCCACAGCTTGATCAGCGCTGGCGTTCAGGTGTTGCGATCGCTGCGTTCACTCGCGCGCCAGGAGCGACACCGTGTCCAGCAGTTGCCGGTCGATGGGCTTCCCCAAGCCCTCGCGGCGCGCGCGAAGGCGCCCCCGCTGATCCAGCACAGCTAGCACCGAGGTGTGATTGAACCCGCCTCCGTCGAGCGGCTTGTACTTCACCCCAAGCACAGCTGCCAACTGGCGAACCTCGTCTTCCGAGGCTCGAGTCAGGCGCCAACGGGCCTCGTCAATATGGCGTTCGCGGCTCAGCTGCTTGAGTTTCTCAGGCGTATCGCGTTTTGGATCGATGCTCACCAACAACACGCGCAAGCTCTCGCGTACGGCGACGGGCAGCTCGCCCTCGAAGTGCTGGAGTTCCGAAATTAGGGTCGGGCAAGCATACGGGCAGCTTGCATAGAACATGCTGATCACGATTGGGTGTCCGCGGTATCCGTCGAGGCCGAAGGCCCGTCCATCTTGGTCCACGAGCGCCAGGTTGAGATCATAGACGGAAGCGCTCGGCGGAGCCGACAGCGTCGGGCTCGGCACGCTCACGGCAGTGAGGTGCTCACGTCGCATCGCATCGGACGAGCGTCGACACCCAAGACCGCAGGTCAGACCCAATAGCAGCACCGCCAAGCCACGACCACAGCTCTTCACGCTCACTCTGAACCGCCCTTCTTGCGACTTTTTGCGCAGCGGAAGCCAAGACTCCTGGCGGTGTAGCTAGCGGCAAGCGAGCTCCGAAACGCAGCCCGCATGAATGCAGCGTAATCGCGACTATCGCGTGCTCCGAGCGCACCGGCACCGCAAAACGCTTGCGTGTCTGTCGGCTTGGAGTCGCGCGTGTCGTCCGTCAGAAGTGAGCCGTTGAAGTCGAGCACCCACTCCCAGACCAACGCGTTGAGGTCGCGTACCCCATAGTAGTTGGGGCGGGACTGGCCAACGGCAGGGAGGTCAGCGACCGGCCTGGCGTACCAAGCCAGGAGCTTCTCCGAGAAGCCCGGCTCGTTCACCCCGTCGGGCCGTGTCTCGCCCGCGGCAGCGGCATATTCCCACTCGGCCTCCGTCGGCAACCGTGCATCGCGTACGGAGCAGTAAGTACGGGCCGCGAACCAGCTGACGTTAACGACGGGGAGTTGCGGCCCGGCGGGCCCTAGCAGTGTCGGGCCCCCCCAATGCGAAAGGTAGCCGGCGTCAGCGAACAATTCCGAGATCTGCCCACGACGATAGTTAGCGAAATACCGCACGAAACGCAGGAACTCCGCGTTGGTGACTGGATCGCGATCGAGATGGAACGGCTCGATCGTGACGACTCGTTGTTCTGGAACTTCGAAAAGGGGTCGCCAGTCCCCCCCGGGAATGCCGACCATGCCTTCGGTGCGCGGGGAACGCGCCTCATCCACTAGGTGGCGAAGCCATGCTGGTGGATGCTGCGCGAGCAGAATGGCGAGCGACATAACCCCGAACAAAGTCGACATGAGGCCTAGAGTGCAGCGCCGGGGGGACGCTTGGTCGATGAGCGCTTGGCCTTGACTTCGTCGGTCGTGATCTGCCCGCCCTTGTTACCCCAGCTGTTCAGCACGTAGGTCAGGATGTTGGCGATCGCGTCATCCGGAAGCTGACTCTGCGGCGGCATCACGCCGTTGTAGGTCGTACCGTTGATCGACACCTCGCCGCTGAGCCCGTTGAGAGCGATCTCGATGGCTCGCTTCGGGTCTTTGGAGAGTAAGTCAGACCCAGCGAGGGGAGGAAATGCTCCCGGTACTCCGAGACCGTTCTGTTGGTGGCAAGGCGAACAGGCGCCTTCGAACAGCGTCTTACCGGCTGCGACTTGGGTCTCTAGAGTGAGTGTTCCCGCTGCCTCCTGCTGAGTCGCCGACGCCACCGCGCCCGCCGGCGCGGCCAGGTCCGACACGTAGACCGAGTCCACTTCCTTGCCAGAGTAGAGCGCTTTGTCGTCCGGACCCTCGACCTTCAGCATTCCGAGCGCGCCCTTGTTGAAAGCGCGAAAGATTGAGTGGTCCACGAGAATGTAAGTCCCCGGGACTTCCAGATGAAAGTCGACCCAGGCCGCCCCGCCTGAAGGAATGATCGTCGTCTGAACGTTCTCCTGAACGTGAGAGCCGCCCTCCTGATACACGTGGTCGAAAATTTCTCCAATGACGTGAAAGCTGCTGACGAGGTTGGGGCCTCCATTGCCGACGAAGAGGCGGACCGTTTCGCCCACCTTGGCTTTGAGGGCATTGTCGCCCGTGAGCGATCCTTCCGCTCCGTTGAACAGCACGTAGGTTGAATTCTCCTCGATGGCCTTCTGCATGTCGAAGGGCTGCAGCCCCTTCTCACGATATTTTCCGACCGTGTAGAAGTCGCCCTGCATTACGTAGTATTCGTGGTCAACCTTGGGTAGCCCCTCCGGCGGCTCCACCAGAATCATTCCATACATGCCGTTAGCGATGTGCATGCCGACCGGTGCAGTCGCGCAGTGGTATACGAACAGCCCGCGATTGAGCGCCTTGAAGGTGAACTGCGACTCGTGCCCTGGCGCAGTGAAAGAGCTAGCGGCGCCGCCGCCCGGGCCGGTTACCGCGTGAAGATCGATGTTGTGCGGCATCTTGCTGCTGGCGTTGTTGCGCAGGTGAAACTCGATGGTGTCACCTTGCCGCACGCGAATGAATTTTCCTGGCACCGAGCCGCCGAACGTCCAGAAGGTGTATTTCACACCTTCTGAGATCTGCTTTTCGACTTCGCGTACCTCGAGTTCGACGATCACTTTCGCCGGTGCGGTACGCTGAATTGGCGGCGGGACATTCGGTGCGTCGGTCAGCTCGGCGTGAATCGGCGCTCCCTGAGGCGCGCCGAGATCACCTTTGGCGGAGCCGCCTGTGTCCAAGGCGACGGAGGCCGCGGGAGGCGCCGCGCTCGGGGCCGGCGCGCGATTGCTGCAGGCTGCGAAGGCAGCCGCCAAGAGCAACAGCGTGATGCCTCCTGCCTGGATGATCGGTATCCGGAGCGTCAGCCCCGTTCTTGAAGGTGCCCGCGGGTAACGCGATAGTCGCGGGGTGACGGAGCGCGCGACTTCAGCCCGCCGACGCCTGCTCGGCCGTGTCGGCAAGGACCGGCGGCACGGTGACGATGCCGAG
>JBBSAB010000109.1:0-28008 GCA_038252755.1 Polyangiales bacterium
ACGACGCATAAAAAATCTTATGTTAACGAACACTTAGCGAGATTTGCGAGGTGAGAAGCGTCGCATGACGTTGTGGGCGGGGTCAACGGCAGCGGGGCGAACTCTCAGGTGCCCGATGGCGTTTAGGTTTCCTAGTCTCGGGCGATGCCGCCGAACACGCGTGTTTGAGAATTGACGGGCCAGTGGAACGCGGTTACTGACTAAAGCAGGAGACGGGGAAATGAACAAAACGGGCTTGGGTTGCAAGGTGGGGCCGCCGTTCTCGATTTACGGGGTCGCGATGGTTGCACTAGCGGGCGGCCTGAGCGCCGGATGCTCGCAGTCTGACGTACCGAGGGAGCAGGTTGGGAAAGCCAGCCAACCGCTGTCGGTGGCAACGACGAGGGTTTTCGGCTTCGAGTCACTGCAGGACTGGTCGCCGCTGTGGTCGACGCCCGTGCTCTCATTGAGTTCTACCCACTCCGAGGGCATGGCTTCACTGGCTCTAAAGGGTGGCGGCTGGATGCAGGTCGTCAACCATCCGCTCAAGAAGGAGGACCCTGCCCCCAGTGTCGTCGGCTACGACATTCGGGTTCCTCAAAATCCCGTCAATCAGTGGTGGTACGGGAGCACCGAACTGTCGATCGACGCACCGTCGGTCGGCATCTGGGGTCAGTACCTGGGCCATGTCGAGTTGACTGGATTCCCGCGCGGACAATTCAACCGCGTTGAGTTCGCCATCCCAGCCGCGATTAAGCAGAAACTGAACAAGAACTACACCGCCCTCACCTTCCGCATCGTCGTCAACGTCTCCGGCAACGAAACGGCGAGCTACCTACTGGATCGGTTCACGTTCGGTCCGGCCAACTCAACTTGCACTCCCGTTCCCGACGGAAACCCGTGCACCGACGACGTCTGCACCAATGGCGTTCCAACGTGGGTGCCGCGCCCAGCGGGAACGTCGTGCGACACGAATACGACCGTCTGCGATGGCGCCGGCACCTGCAGCGCCGCCGGCCAGTGCCATCTCGGGACACTCCCGGTTCTCGACGATAACAACCCCTGCACGACGGACGCTTGCGATCCCGTCACGGGTGTCGTTCATCGGCCCGTAGCAGCGGGCGTCAGCTGCGAATCGGATGCAAACATTTGCAACGGCGTCTCCCGGTGCAACGGAACAAGCGCCTGTGTCGCGGGCTCTCCACCGCCAGTGGATGACAACAACCCGTGCACAGATGATGCCTGCGACGTGTTGACGGGTGTGAAGCACTCACCCAAAGCGGCCGGCACAAGCTGCGACAGCGACGACAACGTGTGCAACGGCGCGGCGACGTGCGACGCCAATGCGGCTTGCGTGCTTGTTTCCCCGCCATCAGTGAACGACTACAACGACTGTACCGTCGATACTTGTGACCCGCACCTCGGCGCCCAGCACACGGCAGTCCTCGATGGCAGTGCTTGCAACGACGGCAACGCCTGCACGGTGGCAGATCGGTGCATCAACGCGCTCTGCGTTCCGGGCGCATCGCGGACCTGTGCGGCGAGCGACCAATGCCACGCGGTGGGGGTCTGCGACGCGCTCACGGGTAGCTGTTCCAACCCGGCCAAGCAAGACAACTCACCCTGCAACGACGGCAGCGCGTGCACAACCTTGGACATCTGCAGTGGTGGCGCTTGCGTCGGGACGACCCCCGTCGTCTGTGCCGCGACCGATCAGTGTCACGATGCGGGAACGTGCAACTACGTCACTGGAATCTGCTCCCAACCGCCGAAGGCTGAAGGAAGCGCCTGCAACGACGGCGACGCATGCACTCGCACGGACACCTGCACGGCCGGCTCGTGTGTGGGTTCGGCGCCGACGATTTGCGCCGCCCTTGATGCTTGCCACGACGCCGGCACTTGCGATCGCTCTAGCGGCACCTGCACGACGCCGCCCAAGTCCGACGGAACGCCATGCGACGACAACACGGTTTGCAACGGTCGCGAGCGCTGCGCCCTAGGTGCGTGCGTTGCGTCGACACCGCCGGCGGTCGACGACGGCAACCCCTGCACCGCGGACACGTGCGAGCCCACGACGGGTGTCAAGCACTCACCGGCAAACGCTGGTTCTCTTTGCACCGACGGCGACGTATGCAACGGCGCAGAAACTTGCGACAGCCTTGGACAGTGCCAGAGTGGCGCGGCGCCGCCAACCGACGACGGCAACCCCTGCACTGTCGACTCGTGCGACCCGATCACGGGTGTGGTCCACTCGCCGGTCACTGTCGGCGCCGCCTGCGACAACAACACCGTCTGCGACGGCCGCGAGACCTGCTCGGCAAGCGGGGCCTGTGTCAGCGGACCGGCTCCGTCTCTAGACGACTCCAATGACTGCACGGTGGACATGTGCGATGCCGTGGGCGGGGTGCAACATCAGGCCGTACCGGGTGGCTCGGCGTGTAACGACGGCAACCCTTGCACCACCGGTGAAGCTTGCGGTGACGGAACATGTTCGGGCGGTTCATTGCCAACACTCGACGACGGCAATCCCTGCACAATCGACTCGTGCGATCCTGTCACAGGGGTAGTGCATGCCCTCGTGCCCGCCGGGACGACGTGTGCTGGAGGCACCGCTTGCGGAGGCGCTGGAACGTGCTCGGCAAGCGGTGTCTGCACCTCGCAACCGACTACGGGCACAGATGACGGAAACGATTGCACCATCGAGGTGTGCAATCCCAACGGCGGAAGCGTCACCCAGGAACCGCTGCCGGGAGGTACTCCATGCGCGGAACTCGATTCTTGCCATGACATTGGCGCTTGCGACGGCGCTGGCCATTGTAACCCAGGTGCGCCTCTCGACCTCGATGACGGCGATCCCTGCACTGTTGAAACCTGCGATCCAATTACAGGCTTCAAGCGAAGAACCTGCTCCAAGTTGAACGTCAGCGTCACTACGGTACCTACCGACGCGAACGAGTGGCTGTACACAGGAAACGACCCACTGCAGGTTGGCGTCGCGCCGGGAACGATCCAACGTTACCGCGGGAGCCTCTTGAAGGGACACGTTTCGACTATTGGCGGGCAGCCGCTCGCCGGCGCGCGAGTAACAATTGTACTCCACCCGGAGTTCGGAAATACCGTCACTCAGACAGACGGCGACTTCGTCATGGTCGTCAACGGGGGAGGGCAGTTGTCCGTCCGAGTCGAAAAGGACGGACTGCTAACGGTCGACCGCTCGACGAACGTACCGTGGGCGGGGTACGCAGAGGTACCTCCGATCGTCCTCATTCAGGCCGATCCGACCTCCACCGCGATCGATCTGAGCGGAATCGCGGGCGCCTTCCAAGTCGCGAAGAGCAGCGTGAGTAGCGACGACGATGGCGCTCGCCAGGGCGTTCTCTTGTTTCCGTCGGGCACCTCGGCAACAATGAAACTTGCTGACGGCACCAGCGCAGCCATTTCCGCGATGAGCGTGAGGATCACGGAATTCACCCGTGGTGCGAACGGCCCCGCGGCAATGCCAGCAGCACTTCCGCCGCAGAGCGCGTACACGTATGCGTTCGAGGTCAATGCCGACGAGGCGGTAGTTGCTGGCGCGGTCGCAACCGAGTTCAGCCAGCCGCTTATCTACTACGTGGACAACTTCCTGGACTTCCCGAAGGGAACGATCGTTCCCGTGGGTTCATACGACCGCAAACGTTCGCTCTGGGTCCCCGAGAAGAGCGGTCGCGTGATCAACATCGTTTCAATTCAAGCGGGGGTAGCTCAATTGGACATTGATAGCGACGCTGCCGTTGATGATCCGATCGAGTTGGCCGCCATAGGAATCACGACTGCAGAGCAGTTGGAGCTAGCTGAACTGTTCGCTCCGGGAGCTACGCTCTGGCGTGTTGAAGTTCCCCATTTTACCCAGCCATACGATTGCAATTGGGGAACTGGCCCAGGCCCGGATACCGGCCCGCTACCTCCTCAGCCACCGCCGGACCCCCCCCGACCTGATCCCTGCGAGGTAGGCAACGCTTCGACAGTGGAGTGTGACAACCAGGCCGTCCGCGAGAGAGTTCCGGTAGCAGGTACTCCCTACTCGCTAAGTTATTCGAGCCTGCGTGCACCTGGTCGAACTGCAGCCAACCAACTGCCGATTCAAGTGAGTGGGAATGTTGTAAACGGCGCCGTTCAGCGCATTGATCTGACAATTGAGATCGCAGGTCGCACGTTCCGACGGAATTTCGCCCCCATCCCGAACATTGCTGACGTGTTTGAGTGGGATGGCAGGGACCAGTGGGGAAGAAAACTGCAAGGCGTTCAGACCGCGAGGGTCACGATTGGCTTCGTCGTGCCAGGGGACTCGTTCTCGTATCGCCCGACTTCGTATTTTGGCGATCTGGGCAGCCAGGGAGCGCTGGCCGGGAAGCCCTACCGCGGACCGGAGCGCTCGATTGAACGCACTTTTGAGGCACGCGTCTCCGGCTTGAGCGCCGCGGCCAGCATCGGCGGCTGGACGTTCAACGCGAACCACACGTACGACATCAACGCTCGGGAACTGCTCCGGGGAGATGGGACTCGCGCAAGGGTTGACGCAACAGGTCTTACCGTTGACCGCATCCCGAGCCCGCCTGCATACATCGACTCCATCGCCGTGGACAGCGACGGTAGCTACTATGTCGTCTCCAGCAAAACGCCGACGGTAGTATGGAAGGTGCGTCGCGACGGCGTAACAACGCGCTTTGCGGGCGTCCTCGGCAGCGCTGGATTCTCCGGGGATGGCGGTCCAGCAACCGAAGCTCTCTTCAATGACTTCAATTTTTTCGGCCGCGGATTGCGGATTGCTTTGGATGTGGACGGGAGTCTCATCATTGCCGATCGCGGGAATGATCGCCTACGACGCGTCGGAAAAGATGGCATAGTGAAGACCATTGCCGGGCCGGGCGTACCCGGCGTACTCGGCGATGGGGGACCGGCGACGCTCGCGAGATTGGATGGGCCTGCAGGTCCCGTTGTCGCCGCAGACGGACGGATTTGTTTCATCGACATGGGCGCTTATGCGGTCCGCTGTATCTCGACGGATGGGATAATACGGACGGTGTTTTCGGATCCGCCGATTTTTTCGGGTTCATCTTTCCGCGTTCCTTCTGCCATCCATTTCGACAGGGATGGCAGCCTACTGATGCTCAGTAGCGGATGGATCAGGAGGTTGGGGCCGGCGGGAATAACCAACGTTGTTGGGACGGAGCAGGGTCTATTGACCTGCAGCGGGGGCTCTTGCCAAGGCCCCGAGGATGGAGCGCTCGCCGCAACGGTGATAAATGCTGGGGTCCTCCTTGATCTCGCCGTCGGACAAGACGGGACGCTCTATTGGGCTCAGGACGGAACGAACTTCCCGCCGTCAGCCAGTCGGGTTCGCATGCTCGACGCAAACGGAAAGATTCAAACGCTGGCCGGAGGGGGCACGGTGGACGGCGCCTCCGTGCTGGCTCGTTCGGCTTCTCTGTTGCTCAATAGGCCCATTAGCCTCGGGCCGGATGGCCTATACTTGTCGAACGTCGCTGCACCGCTCCTCGTAGTCCGACCCGGTTTCCCGGGCATCGGCAACGACAACTTCATCGTTGCGTCATCCGATGGTTCCGCCGTTCACGTGTTTGACGCGGGGGGGCGACATCTACAAGATCGGCACGGGCTGACCGGCGCCGTTACGCGATCATTCGCATACACGGATGACGGACCGCTACGCGCGATCACCGACGCGTTCGGAAACAGGACCACCGTCGAGCGCGATGGGAGCGGCAATCCCACCGCGATCATAGGTCCCTATGGGCAACGCTCAGATCTGGCAATTGACGCGAGGGGATTTCTCCAGAGCGTGACGTCTCCCGACGGTTCTGTCGTTTCAATGGACTACACCGACGGCGGTTTACTGACGAGTTTCACGGATGCGCGCGGTGCGGTTTCGCTCATGACCTACGATGCGGCAGGACGCCTCACATCAGATACCGACGCGGTTGGTCGCGTGATCTCGCTGAGGCACACACCGACTTCGACCGGGAAGCAAGTAACGTTGGAAGCGAGCGGTCAGGGGAGCACAACGCACGACATCTCTCAAACACCCCTTGGCGATGGCTCGCGAAGCCTGGGCTACGCAGATGGTACATCCGCAAGCGAAACGTCAAGATCGGATGGATCCATCACTACACGCCTAGGCGATGGGACCACCATAACAGTGAATCGCACCCCGGATCCCAGGTGGGGCCTTGCGGCACCCATCGTCTCGAAGACCACGGTCTTGCCGAGCGGCTTGACCTCGACGTTCCGGTCAACGCGAAAGGTGACTCTCGCGAACCCGCTCGATCCATTCAGCATCACGGAGATCGACGACCAATACAATGTGAACGGTGCGACCTTCTTTGCGTTCTACATCGCCAGTACCAAGACCTGGACGTACGCGTCGCCTCTAGGGCGACGTCAGTTCTTTACTATTAACAACTTCGGCCAAACCACCAACGCACAAGTGAACGGCTTGACGGGCGTCGACTTGGCCTATGACCCGCAAGGGCGGTTGAGTAAGCAAACCCTCGGGACACGGCAGGCAGTGCGCAAGTACACGCAGAGTGGACCCGCAGCCGGCTACCTTCAGACGGCGACCGATCCGCTCCTGCATTCCACTTACTTTGCCAACGATCCTCTGGGTAGAGTGCTGTCGGCGCAAACTCCTGACTCGGCAACGACGGCGTTCGAGTGGGACGCGAACTCCAATCTCACGAGCGTCACGCCGCCTGGCCGTCCACCACACCTAATGGACTACTCGCCGGTCGGTCTATTATCCGAATACACACCGCCGGTGCTCGCGAGCATCGCCGACGGACGAACTGTAAATGAGTACAACATTGCCCGGGATATCGAACGATCGACGTCACCCGACGGCTTGGTAACGACGTACGCATACGACTCCGCTGGACGGCTCAATGACATCCAGACGCCGGCCGGGGCGTTTCATCACGACTACTTCCCGGCGACTCCTTGTACCGGTTGTACTCCTGGCCGACTCCGTCAAATCACGTCACCCGATGAGGTGGCTCTCAGTTTGACCTACGACGGGCCGCTTCTGACCGGCTCGACTTGGTCCGGACCGGCGAATGGCGGTGTCGCCTACGCGTACAACGCCGACTTCAAGGTAAAAACAGAGACCGTGGCGGCGGCCAACGGCAGCTCGGTGGTCGAGTTTGGGTATAACGCCGACAAACAGCTAACTTGCGCTTCGCCCACGAGCTGCAGCGCTCCCGGCGCCGACGCTCTCAGGCTAAACTATGACTTCACTACTGGGCTCCCAAGCGGGACAAGCGTCGGCACCACAACCGAGCCAGTCACATACACCTCGCTGGGAGAGCTCGAGACGCAGTCCGGGATCGTTGGAAGCGCCAACGTTTTCGGAGAGACGTACGACTCCGATGCCGCTCACAGGGACGCACTCGGCCGGGTGAAACGTAAAAGAGAGCTCGTAAACGGCAACACGACTACGTGGGACTACACTTACGACCTCGCTAACCGCCTCCAAGCGGTTTCGCTCAACGGTGCTCCTTACGAATCCTACACCTACGACGATAATGGCAACCGGCTAACCGTTGCAAACGGCGGCGCCAGCACGAGCGCGACGTACGACGCTCAGGATCGTCTGTTGACCTATGGACCTTGGAGCTACAGCTACACGGCGAACGGAGAGCTGCTTACCAAGAGCAACGCAACGACAGGGGAGTTCTGGAGCTACAAGTACGATACGTTCGGCAACCTCAAGCGCGTCACGTTGCCAACCGGCGATGTTATCGAGTATCTCATCGACGGCCAGAATCGTCGCGTCGCAAAGCTCAAGAATGGCGTCCCGTCAAAGCAATGGCTCTATGCGGATCGCCTCCGCCCCGTTGCAGAGCTCGATGGTGCCGGCAACCTTCTGGCGCGGTTCGTATGGGCATCCGGCTCAGCTGCACCAGATCTGGTCGTGGCAAGCGGCAAGACCTACCGACTGTTCAGGGACCAACTCGGCTCACCACGGACCTTGGTCGATGCAAGCAGCGGTGCCACGGCCGGGGTAATGCGCCACGACGCCTGGGGCGTCGTGCTGGAGGACTCGCTTTCGAGTTTGGTCCCGTTCGGGTTTGCTGGAGGGCTCTATGACCCGGACACGGGACTCGTGCGGTTCGGCGCGAGGGATTATGATCCGCAGATCGGGCGGTGGGTGAGTAAGGATCCCATTCGGTTTGGGGGGCACCAGGCGAACCTGTACGTGTACGTGGGGAACGATCCGGTCAATCGGATTGATCCTTCGGGCCTGCAGGATGGCATGGGCGGGGCCTCCGGCTTTGGCGAGGGAGGAGGCGAAGGTGCTCCGGGCGCACTAGGAGACGATGACGGAGGTCTTGTTTGCGGAGGCGATGATGACTTCGCCAAGTGCTGGGAGGACTGCATGGATGCACAGGGTGCGGACTACGCGGCGGGAGTATTCGTTGGCCTCAGCCCGTTTGCACCAACGCCAAAGACCGCCTGGGAGCTAGGTAGAACGATGGGTGGTGGGGCGAGCATGACTACTTGGGCGAGCCGACTTAGTGCCGGGCTTGGAATGGCCGCGAGCAACTCGCTGCGCAGCGCTGGCGCTGTAGCTGGCAAAGTCTCTGCGCTTCCCTACGCTTTTGCCGGTGGCTACTACGGAGGCTCTGCGGCGGTGTGTTCCGCAGAGTGCGGATAGCGATGGCGTTTGAAAGCGTAAAGAAGTGGTTTTTCGGTGCTGAAAGAGCCAGATTTTCGGATGCCACACCAGAGCAGCTGGAGGCTTTGCGCGCACGCCGCTTTCCAACTGCTGCGCCGGATCGATTCGCGGTGCTCTGGTCCGAGGTTGCGAAAATCTGTGGTGTGGATCCGTTGCAACTACATGAAGACGATCCGATCTCCACTCTCTGTCCTAGTCAGGGGGCCCTAGACCTGAACCTGAGGATCATGGAATTGGAAGCGTTGGTCGCGGCCGAAAGCAAGCAGATGCCCCCACCAGCGACTCGGCCTCAGACTGTAGGCGACGTCATTGACTACTTGATAAGCGGATAAGCAGATCTGTTTTTGAGTTTCAGCTTGCCTTGCGCTTGAACTGCTCCACGAGCGCGTGAACGGTCTCGACGATGCGGCGCTGTTGCTTTCTGGGCAACGAGCGTACCGCTTCGAACGCTCGTTGGATCTCGCCGACCGGTCCCGGGCGTTGTGAGGGCGGCGTCTGCGCGCGGTCGAGGAGTAGATCTTCGACACGGACGTGAAGAATTCGCGCGAGCTTTTGGAGCAGATCTGCGCGTGGGGGTTTGTCGCTCCATTCCCAGAATGCGATGTTGGCGTGGGGGACGCCGAGAGCACGAGCGAGCTCAATTTGCGTGAGGCCCTGAGCTTTACGCAGGGCTAGTAGCCGGGCGCCTTGCTGAGGGCGAGGACCTTTGCCCGGTCGTGGTTTGCGAGACACGAGGGCAGTGTAAGGGCCGATTTCTGAAAGCGGCTTTGGCGGGCCAGTTGGGCCTTGCATCTATTCTCAGTTTACTGAGAATATAGGAGCAGGTCAACGAGGCGGCCGGAGTCGAGCGTTTTTGCTTGACGGCCCATTTCAAGGAGCACGCGGATGGCGCGGATCCCAGAGGCAGAAATCGAGCAGCTAAAGGCGGAGATTTCGTTGGAGCGGCTGGCGGAGTCGCGCGGCGTGAAGCTGAAACGGCACGGCGCTGACCTGCTGGGTCTTTGCCCCTTCCACGACGATCACACGCCGTCGCTCGTGATCAGCCCGGAGAAAAACCTCTGGCACTGCTTGGGCGCGTGCCAGGCGGGCGGCACGGTGATCGATTGGGTGATGCGAGCGGAGGGGATTTCGTTTCGGCACGCGGTGGAGCTTTTGCGTGAGGGATTTCCCGCTTTAGCTGCCGGAGCCGCCGCACCGGTCAAGCGGGGTCGGCAGGTCGGGAAAGTGGCCAAGCACTCGACGGTGACGAAGCTCGACGCGGCCGTGGAGCAGCAAGCAGCCGACGACCGCGTGCTCGAGCGCGTTGTCGGCTACTACCACGAGACGCTGAAAGAGAGCCCAGAGGCGCTCGAGTATTTGGCGTCGCGAGGGCTGCGCAGCCCCGAGATGATCGAGCGCTTTCGCTTGGGTTTTGCGAACCGCACGCTGGGCTATCGGTTGCCGCAGAAGAACCGCACTGCCGGGGCCGAGCTGCGCGGTCAGCTCGAGCGGCTGGGGATTTACCGAGAGAGCGGGCACGAGCATTTCAACGGCTCACTCGTGATCCCGATTTTCGACGAGCAGGGGCGCGTGACCGAGATGTACGGGCGGAAGGTGACGCCGAAGCTGCGGCTGGGAACGCCGCTGCATTTATACATGCCGGGGCCGCATCGAGGCGTTTGGAACATCGAGGCTTTCCAGGCGAGCCGGGAGATCATTTTGTGCGAGGCGTTGATCGACGCGCTGACGTTTTGGTGCGCGGGCTTTCGGAACGTCACCGCGGCCTACGGCGTAGAAGGTTTTACCGAAGATCACTGGAAGGCGCTGGAGCGCTACGGAACGGAGCGTGTTTACATCGCTTACGATCGGGATGAGGCGGGCGACCGGGCGGCGGAGAAGCTGGCGACCGAGCTGATGGGGCGCGGGATCGAATGCTTTCGGGTGCTGTTTCCGCGCGGCATGGACGCGAACGCCTTTTCGCTGAAGGTGACGCCGGCCGTGCAGAGCTTGGGCCTGGTGCTGCGGCAAGCGGTGTGGATGGGCAAGGGCGTGGCGCCGGTGACGGCGGAAGCGCCGGCTGAAATGACCGAGCAGGCGACGGTGCCGGCGGCTGCCGCAGGGAGCGAGCCCGAACAAGCACCGCAGACCGAGCCGATGCCTGAGCCCGCACCCGCGCCGCCCCCCGCTGCGAACGAACCCCCACCGCCCCCGGCTACGCCTGCACCGCCACCAGTGGCGCCACCGCCGCCAGCTCCGGCACGGCGTCCCAGCGCGGCTGAGATTTCCTCTTTAGCCGCCGAGCTCGGCGCCGAGGTCGTGACGGCGCCTTTGGTCTCGCCGCCGGCGTCGAAGCCGGCAGCAACCGCAGCCGACCCGCGGAGCAGCGGCGACGAGTTGACTTTTCAATTTGGGGATCGGCGCTGGCGGATCCGAGGGTTTTCTAAAAACACGAGCGCGGAGCAGCTGAAGATCAATGCGCTGGTGTCGCGCGAAGGCGGCGGTTTTCACGTGGACAACCTGGAGCTGTATTCGGCGCGGCAGCGTGGGGTGTTTCAGAAGCTGGCGGCGGACGAGCTGGGCGTCGAAGAGAATTTGATCAAACGGGACCTGGGCGAGCTGCTCTTGAAGCTCGAGACGCGGCAGGAGGAGACGCTGCGGGCAGCGCTTGAGCCAAAGAAGCCGGAGGTGGTGCTGACCGAGGTCGAGCAGGAGGCGGCGCTGGAGCTGCTGAGAGATCCGCGGCTGATGGAGCGGATTTTGGAGGACTTCGAGCGCTCTGGGGTTGTCGGCGAGCGCGTGAACAAACTCGTCGGTTATCTCGGCGCGACGAGCCGGAAGCTCGACAGACCGCTGGCGGTGATCATCCAGAGCTCGAGCGCGGCGGGCAAATCATCGTTGATGGACGCGGTGCTGGCGCTGATGCCGGACGAGGAGTGCATCCAGTACTCGGCGATGACGGGGCAGTCGCTGTTTTACATGGGTGACAAGCAGCTCGAGCACAAGATATTGGCGATCGTCGAGGAGCAGGGCGCCGAGCGGGCCGCGTATGCGCTAAAGCTCCTGCAGAGCGAGGGCGAGCTCACGATCGCATCGACGGGAAAAGATCCAACGACGGGGCGGCTGGTGACGGAGGAGTACCGGGTGACGGGGCCGGTGATGATTTTTCTGACCACGACAGCGATCGAAGTGGACGAAGAGCTTCTGAACCGCTGCCTGATCCTGAGCGTGGACGAAGGGCGCGACCAGACGCGAAAGATCCACGAGCGCCAGCGGGAGGCCGAGACCCTCGAAGGCCTCGTGGGCAAGCGCGAACGTGACCGGCTCCGCCAGCTGCACCAGAACGCGCAGCGCCTGCTGCGGCCGCTGTCGGTGGTGAATCCGTTTGCGCGCGAGCTTGGATTTTTGGACACGCAGACGCGAACACGCCGGGATTTTCCGAAGTATTTGACGCTGATTCGCACCATCACGCTGCTGCACCAGCACCAGCGGTCCGTGAAAGTGCATCGCCACCGGGGCGAGGAGCTTCGGTACATCGAAGTCACGCGCGAGGACATCCGGCTCGCGAACGAGCTGACGCACGAGGTGCTGGGGCGGAGCCTGGACGAGCTACCGCCCCAGACGCGGAGGCTGCTCGGGCTGGTGGAAAAGATGGTGCAGGAGCGGACGGCGGCGATGGGGGTCGAGCGGCGCGATTTTCGCTTTAGCCGCCGCGAGGTGCGGGAGGCGACCGGGTATAGCTATGAGCAGCTGCGGGTGCACCTGGGGCGGCTGGTGGAGCTTGAGTATTTGCTCGTGCACCGGGGCGGGCGCGGGCAGAGTTTTTTCTATGAGCTTTTGTACGATGGCGGCGGCGCGAGCGGCGCGCCGTGGGTGTTTGGACTGATCGACGTGGGCGACGAGGCTGCGAGTACGACTCCGACTTTGGGGGGTGACGAGGGCGGGTTTGGGGGGTCATTGGGGGCCCAAACCGGGGCCAAACCGGGGGGATTGTTGGGTGAGCGAAGGGGTACGGAGCAGCACCAAAACGGCTCGATTGGTGATCGCGAGTCGACGAACGACGAAAACGGGCATCTGGGGAGCGCAGCAAGCGCGGAGCGCGGCGGCGAAGTCGTAGCGCTGCCGAGGAAGCGCACACGCGGCGTGCCCGAGCGCCGCGCCGCTGAGGGGCGCTGATGGGGCGGCCGTGGCCGAAGAAGCCGACGCCCGAGAGTGCGAAGGAGCCGGATGGCCTGCACGTCTGGCTGCTGCGTTACCTCGAATGGCTGCTCGTCCGGCAGTACTCGGAGCGCACGGTCGTGAATCGCGAGAAAGCGATCGGACTTTTCATCGCGTGGAGCGAAGCGCGGGGTTTGCTCCGGCCGATGGAGGTCACGAAGCCCATCTTGGAGCGCTACCAGCGGCATCTTTACTACGTGCGCAAGGCCGATGGCCGAGCGCTCAGTGCTCGCGGTCAAGTTTGGCGCCTCGGGCCGGTGCGGGCGTATTTCAAGTGGCTCACGCGGCAAAACGTGCTGCTCTGGAATCCCGCGTCCGAGCTTGAGCTACCGCGCACGCAGCGGCGGTTGCCCAAGCATGTGCTCAGCGAGAGCGAGGTCGAAAAGGTGCTCGCTTTGCCCGACGTGAAGGAGGTTTTCGGCCTGCGGGACCGCGCGCTGCTCGAGACGCTGTACTCGACCGGGATGCGCCGGAAGGAGCTGATTGGCCTCGGGCTCTTCGACATCGACACCGAGCGCGGGACCGTGCACATCCGAGAAGGTAAAGGCGGACGCGACCGCATTGTGCCGATTGGCGAGCGGGCGCGGCTCTGGATCGAAAAATACGTGAACGACGCCCGCGTCGAGCTACTCGTGCCGCCCGACGTCGGCGTGCTGTTTCTGACGCGCTTCGGCGAAGCCTTTAGCCCCGCCGCCCTCACGAACCTCGTCCGCGCCTACGTCGACCGCGCCGAGCTGGGCAAGACGGGGTCGTGTCACTTGTTTCGGCACACGCTGGCGACGGTGATGCTCGAGCGCGGCGCCGACATCCGCTACATCCAAGAAATGCTGGGGCACGCCGAGCTGAGCACGACGGAAATCTACACGCAGGTTTCGATCAGGAAACTGTGCGCGGTGTACGAGGCGACGCACCCGGCAGCGCGGCTCGTGCGGAGCGGGGCGACTGAGCGGCCGTCACTCGCCAGCACCGCCCGCGCGGCGACGGCGGACGAGCTGTTTTCGCATTTAGCGGCTGAAGGTGACGATGACGACGCTGAGCCGGCGACACACGAGAGCGCTTGACGGAGCTGTCGCTGCGCCGGCCCGCCGGAGTCGCTCGGGGCAGCGGCTCGCATAATAAGAAGCGTCCGGCGCGAGTCGAGCGAGCGAGGGCTCTGCCCGACCGAGCGCGCATTCGCGCTGAGGTTTGTTGGACGGAGCCGATGCGCGGCAGCGCAGGTCGCCTGGCTATGGGGATCTTGGCCGTGCCGCCCGGGCGGAGCCGAGCGCCTTGCGGCGTATTCGGACGCGAGCGGGCGACAGAGGCACCAAGACACGGCAGTCCGCCGGCCTTCGGAGGGCAATGAAGGCAGTCGTCGCGGGCCGCATGGCACGGAGCGCCAGGCGGCGGGTACACGCCACCGCTACGATCGCGAGAGCGTCGTTGGGTGTCTGCACGTTGGTCATGCTGCGACCTCGGGCGGCGCGCGTGCGCTGGTCGGATGGTGTGACGGAAGGGGTCCACGCTGCACGGCGTGGGCGCCGCAGCTGGGGCAGGGGGAAAGGTCGACCGCAGCGCCGTCCGCGAGCCGCTCAGACCACGCCTCGTCAGGGTCGCTTTCTTGGTCGGCGGGCAGGTGCTCGCGCTCTGCACCGCCACCGCCAAGTAGGGCTCGAGCGCGCTCGAGGCGGGTGGTCACGTTGCCGGAAGCAAGCAGTCCGTAGTGCCTGATTTTGACGAAACCGTGGGGCAGCACGTGCTGGAGAAATCGTCTCAGAAAGACGAGCGGCGGCAGTGCTGCGGTGTGGTCGCCGCGGGTCCGAAACGTGACGATCTCATTGGTGGCGCTGACGAGTCGCGAGTTGCTGATGGCGACCCGGTGCGTGTAGCGACCGAGGTATCGATAGACCTGCTCGGGTCCGCCGAAGGGTCGCTTAGCGTAGACTATCCACGAGGCGCGGTGCAGAGCATCGCTGCGGCGAGCCGCGGCGCGACCTTCGTCCTCGGGACCGAGTCGGAGCTTGCCGTCGCGACGAGCCCGCGCGAGTCCGTCGAGCACTTTTCCTCGAAAGAGTGCGGCGAGGACGCGGACGGGGAACAAGAATTCGCCGGATGCGGCAACCCAGCGGCTGCCATCGATCGCGAGTCCGCCGCCCGTGACGATGCAGTGCACGTGCGGATGGAAGGCAAGCTCGCGGGTCCAGGTGTGAAGCACCGCCGTGATGCCAAGTTGAGCGGGAGCGCCGAGCCATTTCGGATCGCGCCCCAGCTCGAGCAGCGAGTCGGCGGCGGCCTTCATGAGCAGCTCGAAAACGAGGCTGCGGTTGCGCAGGGCAAGCGAGCGCAGCTCCGCCGGCAACGTGAAGACGACATGAAAGTGGTGGGTCCGCAGCACGCGCTGCATGCGTGCCCGGACCCACCGGGCTTGTGCCAGCCCCTGGCACTTGGGGCAGTGCCGATCGCGACAAGAGTTGTACGAAGGACGAGAGAATCCACAGGCGGCGCACGCATCGAGGTGGCCACCGAGTTGAGCGGTGCGGCAACGCAGCAGCGCGCGGACGGCCGCGCGCTGCGCGCTGCTCAAGGGCTCGCGCAAGACGGCGTCGAGATGGTCGCGGAGTAGCTCCGCGACCTCCAGCGCCGGCTTATCGCGCGCCCCGCCCGCCAGGCAGGCAGGCGCGTGCATGAGGCCGAGCGTTAGCCCAGCCGCCGCCCGCGCACTGTCCCGAGTAGCTCGCTGGGACTCTCGACCCGAGCGAGCCTGCGCGGGCTCAGCTGCAGGTAGTGCGTCGTGGTTTCGAGATGCGCATGTCCGAGCAGCACTTGGACGGTGCGCAGATCGGTCCCGATATCCAGCAAGTGAGTCGCGAACGCGTGCCTGAGCGTGTGCGGCGTCACGCGCTGACCGGGCAGCACTTGTGCGACCACTTTCTTGAACACCTTGCAGACGGCGGCACGCGAGAGCGTTGACTGGCCGTCGCGACCTGGAAACAGCAGCGGGCCCGGCGGGCGGCATTGCTTCCAGTACTCACGCAGCAGCGCGAGCAGGCGCCCGCCCATGACCGAGAAGCGCCCTCCGGTCTTGCCGTCCCTGACGCGAATCAGCATGCGCTTGCTGTCGATATCGGCGACCTCGAGCGCCAGCACTTCGCCAATGCGCAGCCCGGCCCCGTACGCCGTCATGAGGATGGCTCGGTGCTTGAGGGACGTGGTGGCAGCGAGCAACTTCTCGACATCGCTGCCGCTGAGCACCGTGCCGAGCGCTTTCGAAACTCTGGCTTGGCGCAGGAGCGCAGTCACGTCACGTCGCCCCGAGGCGCGCAGCAACCATCGAATCGACGCCAGGTAGATGTTGCGCGTGCGTGGCGCACGCCCGTCTCGCGTTTGGGCGAGCAGGAATTGCTCAACGTCGCTGCGTGTCACCTGCTTGATGGGCTTGCCGACTGCGTCCAAGAACTTCGCCGCACAGCGCAGATAGGTCGCCCGTGTATTGGGCCTGGCGCTCCGCATCTCCAAGGCCTCGGCCAGCTTCGACAATCGAGGATCCGTCGTGTCTTTCATCGCCTGCTCCCGTGATGGGCGCCCCACAATCGGGGCGCGCACATCACAGGTAGCGACCGAGTCCCCAACCGGAAAAACGGAGCTCGGAGCGAGCGCTATCTGCCGCGGAAAACGGCGAGGCTAGGCGAGATGCCTGCGCTCGCCCGCCACTCCCTCACCCGCAGCGACGCCTCCCAAACCCTCGCCACCCGCTGTCAGCGCGCAAGCTGCCGCGCAGCGGCTTCGTCCAACCCGGGTTATGCGAGCCGCCCTGCGGGTCACGGGGCTTGCAACGGCGTTGGTGAAGACGACGAGCGGCGCTGCGGACGGCCCGCAAGCCCCGCGCCTGCCCCTCGCTAAACATAACAGGTGTATTATGTTTCCTCCGGCGGGCCGGCTCCGCTCCTCGCGCTGAGCGGCGCTGCACGGCTCGGAGCACGACGAGAAGACCCGCAGCGTGCTCCGCACCCTGCTGCATGCGGCGCCTGGGACGACGCTGTGGCGGCGCTGAGCGACTGGCACGCTGCACGGTACTGCGCCCCGCCCGCCCCCACGCTCTCGCGGCTCGGCCGCCGGTAGCCACGCCCTACCGGCGGCCTCAGCACGTCAGTGCCCCCGGCGCCCACCGCAAAATCACTGGCGAACAGCAGAGGTAACGAGCCAACCACTGGTGCACGCCAGAGATGCTAAATTGCCCGCATGCATGCCCTGAAGGCCCGCGTTGAAAACGGTCGCATCAAGCTCGACGAGCCGACGGATTTGCCCGAGGGGAAGCTCGTGGAGCTGGTGCCGCTCGACGAGGTTTTCCTGGGCGGCGGCGACGACCTGGACGACGAAGAACGCGCGGCGCTACACGAGTCCATCCGCGAGGGCATCGAAGACATGGAAGCCGGTCGCACTGTTGATGCCAAAAAAGCAATCGCTGAGCTACGCTCGCGGCTGTGAAGGTCGAGCTTTCCGATCGAGCGCTGGGCGAGATGCAGCGCATCGATGCCTCGTGGCGCAAGCAAGCTGATTTCCCAGCGCTCTTCCTCGATGATCTGCTCGAAATTGTTGAGCTGATCGAGACGACGGGGGTGTTGGGAACCATCTACAGCATCAAGGCCAAACGGCGCGTGCATCGACTGCTGATGGGAAAGACCGAGTACCACGTGTACCTCGTGCGCAAGTCCGAGGAGCTGGTAGTCGTCGTTTCGATTTGGAGTGCTCGTCGTCGTCGTGGTCCGAAGCTGTAACCGCGCGATACACGGGACTAGCGCGCCCTGAGGCCCAGCGTGGGAGGGCCAGGGGCCCGCGCTGGTCCGACTCGTGTAGCGACTGGGCGGCGAGCGAGAGACAGCAACGAAGCGTCTAATGGCACGTTGAGCGGCGGCGGCGCGTTACAGCGTCGCGCTGAGCCCGAGCCCCATCGCGGAGCTCGGGCTCAGTTTTTGACCGCGCTCGACGCCGTCCGCTTCAACGCTCCGTTAGACGCAAGCGACGTAAAGTGCGCCCGTGCAGTGTGCGCAAAAAGCCTCAAGCTCCGCCGAATTCTTCCTTTAGCCGCCGACCTCGAACGCCGCTAGACTCGAGGACGTGTCAGGCCTTGGCGTGAGCGAGCTCGAACAACGAGGAAACGTGCGTGGCGAGCGTCGTGTGCTTGCGCGTCGCGGCCGGCGCGCTCGCCTGTCGACCTCGCGTCCTGGGCGCCGTCGCGCAGCCAAAACTCGCGTCTGGGATTTTCGAACCCGAGCAGCAATCAACCTCCGGGTTGATGCATCCCGAACTCCCCGCAGCTACCGGGGAATTTCTGGCTTGGGCTACGAAGTCGCGTCTAACGTTACCCTTGGCGCGAGGGATTATGACGCGAGCATTGGACGGTGGGTGAGTAAGGATCCGGCGCTCTTTGGCGGCGGACAGGCAAACCTGTACACGTACGTCGGCAACGACCCGATCAACTTCCTGGACCCGACTGGACTCTACTGGATCGATGCGAACGGGGCGCGAAACTGGGACGAGTGGGAAACGCAGAGAATCCTTAGCGATCAGATCGCAGCCTTCGCACCGAGCAGCCGCTTCGGCGTGTGCGGTGAAGCGTTTACCGAGGGTGGCTTCTACGGTGGAAGGTTTGACTTCAAGTTTTCGCCGTTTTTCAAAGACGACTATTTCTGGGCGCCGGGCGTTGGTCGAATGAACGCTTCGACGTTTGGTAATTATTTTGCAGGTTACGTTTATCAAAGCGCCCTCAAAGGGAATGCGTTCCCCAATGCGGGTCGTGACCTGGCACTGTGGGGCGGTCGCTTGACCCATCCCGGTGGCTATGACGATGCGAATAGCATCGAAGCCATCAGTCGCGGAGCGTCGGACTCTGACGCTTACTTCGGGACTCACTCTTGGCCCGGTGCGGGCAATTGACGGACTGGAAGATTTACCTAGTCGTCGTGCTAACCGGTGTTTGCCTTTGGCGAGCTCAGGCGAGATTGCTTCGATTAGTGGTGGTGGGTATCCAGCTCGTCCTGCTGGCCCAATATGGCGTTTTTTTGAGCAATGTTGGCCGGAATACTTTTGAGCACGTCGAGAGAGGCGCGACTGCAGCCGACTCGTTTCATGAAGGAGTATTCGCTGAGGCAAAGGCGGCTGACGCCTTTGCTCGTGCACAGCTTCCAGCCATCTACATCGTGGCGATCTGCTTGGGTGGGCTAGCTATCTGGCCTATGCGTGCACGGCGTAGCGTAAGCCTCAAAACTGGCAACGCTGAGACTACTGTCGCGTAAACGCTTAGGTGCAAACGCACCTGAATTGTCAGCTTGCCTTGCGCTTGAACTGCTCGACGATCGCGGAGACGACGTCGAGCACTTTTTGCTGCTGACGTCGCGGGAGCTTCTGCACTTCTTCGAACAGCCGGCGTGCCTGCCCAGCTGGCAGTGCTCTGCGACCGGTCGGAGCGTGCACGTCGAGTAGCTCTTCGATGCGCACGCCGAGGACGTCGGCGAGCTTGGCTAGGACGTCGGACCGGGGCGGCTTTTCGGTGCGCTCCCAGAAGGCGATGTTGGCTTGTGGCTCTCCGACGAGCCGTGCGAGCTCGGCCTGGCTAAGACCAGCGGCCTTACGGAGTGCGACGAGGCGAGCCGCTTGCGGGGGACGCGCCTTTTTGAGCTTTCGGCCCATACGCTGAGTGTACGGGTCGAGATCGAGAAAGCAGCTAGGGGCCGGGCGTTGCATCCATGCAATAAGTAGTATACCACTTATGACTGAGCAGCAAGCCAACTTGCTAGCCGCAGCGAGTTTTCGCTTGACGGCTGTTTTTAAGGAGCACGCGGATGGCTCGGATCCCAGAGGCAGAAATCGAGCGGCTAAAAGCGGAGATTTCGCTGGAGCGGCTGGCGGAGTCGCGCGGCGTGAAGCTGAAACGGCACGGCGCCGACCTGATGGGTCTTTGCCCCTTCCACGACGATCACACGCCATCGCTGGTGATCAGCCCGGAGAAAAATCTCTGGCACTGCTTGGGCGCGTGCCAAGCGGGCGGGACGGTGATCGACTGGGTGATGCGAGCGGAGGGGATTTCGTTTCGGCACGCGGTGGAGCTGCTCCGCGAGGGACTTCCCTGTTTAGCTGCCGGAGCCGCCGCACCGGTCAAGCGAGGCCGGCAAAGTGGCAAAATGGCAAAGCACTCGACGGTGACGAAGCTCGACACCGCCGTGGAGCAGCAGACGGCGGATGAGCGCGTGCTTGAGCGCGTCGTCGGTTTCTACCACGAGACGCTGAAGGAGAGCCCCGAAGCGCTCGAGTATCTGGCATCGCGCGGCTTGCGTAGCACCGAGATGATCGAACGCTTTCGGTTGGGTTTTGCGAACCGCACGCTCGGTTACCGGTTGCCGCACAAGAACCGCAACGCCGGCGCGGAGCTGCGCGGCCAGCTCGAGCGGCTGGGGATTTATCGCGAGAGCGGGCACGAGCATTTCAACGGCTCTTTGGTGATCCCGATTTTCGACGAGCAGGGTCGCGTGACCGAGATGTATGGGCGAAAGGTAACGCCAAAGCTCCGCCCGGGAACGCCGCTGCATTTGTACATGCCGGGCCCGCATCGAGGTGTCTGGAACATCGAGGCTTTCCAGGCGAGCCGGGAGATCATTTTGTGCGAGGCGCTGATCGACGCGCTGACGTTTTGGTGCGCGGGTTTTCGGAACGTGACGGCCGCGTACGGCGTCGAGGGGTTTACGGAAGATCACTGGCAGGCGCTGGAGCGCTACGGGACGGAGCGCGTTTACATCGCTTACGATCGGGACGAGGCGGGCGACCGGGCGGCGGAGAAGCTCGTGACGGAGCTGATGGCCCGCGGGATCGAATGCTTTCGGGTGCTGTTTCCGCGCGGCATGGACGCGAACGCCTTTTCGCTGAAGGTGACGCCGGCCGTGCAGAGCTTGGGCCTGGTGCTGCGGCAAGCGGTATGGATGGGCAAGGGCGTGGCGCCAACGGCGGCAGTGGCGGTGGAGACGAGCGAGCTGGCAGCGGTGCCGGCGGCTGCCGCGGCGAGCGAGCCCGAGCAGTTGCAGCCCGAGCCGATGCCTGCACCCGCACCGCCACCGGTTGCGAACGAACCCCCTCCGCTCCCTGTTGCGCCTGCGCCCGCACCGCTACCAGTGGCGCCACCGCCGCCCGCGCCGACCCGGCGCCCCAGCGGGGCTGAGATTTCTTCTTTAGCCGCCGAGCTCAGCGCTGCGGTCGTGACGACGCCCTTGGTCTCGCCGCCGACGGCGACGCCCGCATCCACCGCCGCCGAGCCGCGCAGCAACGCCGAGGAGCTGATTTTTCAATTTGGTGATCGGCGCTGGCGGATCCGAGGGTTTTCTAAAAACACGAGCGCAGAGCAGCTGAAGATCAATGCGCTGGTGTCGCGCGAGGGCGGCGGTTTCCACGTGGACAACCTGGAGCTGTACTCGGCGCGGCAGCGCGGGGTGTTTCAGAAGTTGGCGGCAGACGAGCTGGGCGTCGAAGAGAATTTGATCAAGCGCGACTTGGGCGAGCTGCTCTTGAAGCTCGAGACGCGGCAGGAAGAGACACTGCGGGCAGCGCTCGAGCCGAAGAAGCCGGAGGTGGTGCTGACCGAGCTGGAGCAGGAAGCGGCGCTCGAGTTGCTGAGAGATCCGCGGCTGATGGAGCGGATTTTGGAGGATTTCGAGCGCTCGGGTGTCGTCGGCGAGCGCGTGAACAAACTCGTCGGTTATCTCGGCGCGACGAGCCGGAAGCTCGACAGACCGCTGGCCGTGATCATCCAGAGCTCAAGCGCGGCGGGCAAGTCGTCGCTGATGGATGCGGTGCTGGCGCTGATGCCGGATGAGGAGTGTATCCAGTACTCGGCGATGACGGGGCAGTCGCTGTTTTACATGGGCGGCAAGCAGCTCGAGCACAAGATTTTGGCGATCGTCGAGGAGCAGGGAGCGGAGCGGGCGGCGTACGCGCTGAAGCTCCTGCAGAGCGAGGGCGAGCTCACGATCGCGTCGACGGGAAAAGATCCAACGACGGGGCGCCTCGTGACCGAGGAGTACCGAGTGACGGGGCCGGTGATGATTTTCCTGACGACGACAGCGATCGAAGTGGACGAAGAGCTATTGAACCGCTGCCTCATCCTAAGCGTGGACGAAGGCCGCGATCAAACGCGGAAAATCCACGAGCGCCAAAGGGAGGCCGAGACGCTCGAAGGCCTCGTCGGGAAGCGCGAGCGAGACCGGCTCCGCACGCTGCACCAGAACGCCCAACGCCTCTTGCGGCCGCTGTCGGTGGTGAATCCGTATGCGCGCGAGCTGGGATTTCTGGACACGCAGACGCGAACACGCCGGGATTTTCCGAAGTATTTGACTCTGATCCGAACGATCACACTGCTCCACCAGTACCAGCGGCCCGTGAAAGTGCATCGCCACCGAGGCGAAGAGCTTCGGTACATCGAAGTCACGCGCGAGGACATCCGGCTCGCCAACGAGCTGACGCACGAGGTTTTGGGGCGGAGCCTGGACGAGCTGCCGCCCCAGACGCGGAGGCTGCTCGGGCTGGTGGAGAAGATGGTGCAGGAGCGGACGGGGGCGCTGGGCGTCGAGCGGCGTGATTTTCGTTTTAGCCGCCGTGAGGTGCGGGAGGCGACCGGGTACAGCTACGAGCAGCTGCGGGTGCATCTCGGGCGCCTGGTCGAGCTTGAGTATTTGCTCGTGCACCGCGGCGGGCGCGGGCAGAGTTTTTTCTATGAGCTTTTGTACGATGGCGGCGGTAACAGCGGCGCGCCGCGGGTGTTTGGACTGATCGACGTGGGCGACGAGGCTGCGAGTACGATTCCGACTTTGGGGGGTGACGAGGGCGGGTTTGGGGGGTCATTGGTGGCCCAAACCGGGGCCAAACCGGGGGGATTGTTGGGCGAGCAAACCGGTGCGGAGCAGCGGCAAAATAGCTCGATTTCTGATCGCGACGTGTCGGGGGACGAAAACGCACGTCGCGGGAGCGCAGCAAGCGCGGAGCGCGGCGGCGAAGTCGTAGCGCTGCCGAGGAAGCGCACGCGTGGCGTGCCCGAGCGCCGCGCCGCCGAGGCGCGCTGATGGGACGGCCCTGGCCGAAGAAGCCGACGCCCGAGAGTGCGAAGGAGCCGGACGGCCTGCACGTCTGGCTCTTGCGCTACCTCGAGTGGCTGCGGGTGCGGCAGTACTCGGAGCGGACGGTCGTGAACCGCGAGAAGGCCGTGGCGCTCTTCATCGCGTGGAGCGAAGCGCGGGGTTTGCTCCGGCCGATGGAGGTAACCAAGCCCATCCTGGAGCGCTACCAGCGGCATCTTTACTACGTGCGCAAGGCTGACGGCCGGGCGCTGAGTGCTCGCGGGCAGGTGTGGCGGCTGGGGCCAGTGCGAGCGTATTTCAAGTGGCTGACGCGGCAGAACGTCCTGCTTTGGAATCCCGCTTCCGAGCTCGAGCTGCCGCGCACGCAGCGGCGCTTGCCCAAGCATGTGCTGAGCGAGAGCGAGGTCGAGAAGGTGCTCGCGTTGCCCGATGTGAAGGAGGTTTTCGGCCTGCGGGACCGGGCGCTGCTCGAGACGCTGTACTCGACCGGGATGCGCCGGAAGGAGCTGATTGGCCTCGGGCTCTTCGACATCGACACCGAACGCGGCACCGTGCACATCCGAGAGGGCAAGGGCGGTCGTGACCGCATCGTGCCGATTGGCGAGCGGGCGCGGCTGTGGATTGACAAGTACAAAAACGACGCCCGCGTCGAGCTGCTCATGCCGCCCGACGCGGGCGTGCTGTTTTTGACGCGCTTCGGCGAAGCATTTAGCCCCGCGGCCCTCACGAACTTGGTCCGCGCCTACGTCGACCGCGCGGAGCTGGGCAAGACGGGGTCGTGTCACTTGTTTCGGCACACGCTGGCGACGGTGATGCTCGAGCGCGGCGCTGACATCCGCTACATCCAGGAGATGTTGGGGCATGCAGAGCTGAGCACGACCGAAATCTACACGCAGGTTTCGATCCGCAAGCTGTGCGCGGTGTACGAGGCGACGCACCCGGCGGCGCGACTCGTGCGGAGCACAGCTGCTCCTCGGCCGCCGCTGGCCAGCACGGCACGCGCCGTCACGGCGGCCGAGCTCTTTTCCTGTTTAGCCGCTGAAGGCGATGAAGACGACGACGAGCCAGCAGTGCACGAGAGCGGCGCTTGACGGAAACGTCGCTCCGCCCGCCCGTCGGAGTCGCTCGGGTCAGCATCGCGCATAACCCGGGTTATGCGCTCGCCCTGCGGGTCACGGGGCTTGCAACGGCGGTGGTGACGAAGACGAGCGGCGCTGCGGACGTCTCGCAAGCCCCGCGCCTGCCCCTCGCTAAACATAACGGCCATTATGTTTCCTCCGGCGGGCGGGCTCCGCTCCTCGCGCTGAGCGATGCTGTGCGGGTCAGAGCACGACAGCACCGCAGCGTGCTCCGCACCCTGCTGCGAGCGACGCCGGCGACGTGCGGTGGCGCGCTGCCCGGCACTGCACCCCGCCCGCCCCCGCGCTCAGCGGCTCGGCCGCCGGTAGCCACGCCCTACCGGCGGCCTCAGAACGTCGTTGCCCCCGACGACGAGCACTACGGGCGAAATCAGCAGAAACGAGATAAGATGCAGGCACTCATGGCACCGGTGAAAGCGCACGTCCGAAACGGCTACTTCGTCAGCGACGAACCCGCCAACTTGCCCGAGGGCACGGAAGTCGAGCTGCAGCTGGTGCAGGCTGATCCATGGGCGGACATGAACCCCGAAGAACGCGCCGAGCTCGAGGAAGAGATCGAAGCGGGCTACCGTGACTTCGAGAACGGCGACGTGGTGGACGCCCGCGCCTACGCTGAACAACTGCTGGCGAAGAGGACGTGAAAGTCGAACTCTCGAAGCGTGCTCGTCGGAATTCCGATCGCATTGACGCACGCTGGGCGAACCGCGGAGACGACCCGAGTCTCTACGCGAGGGAGTTTCTCGAAGCGATCAAGCACCTCGAAACCGTTGGGCACCCAGGTACACCGTGGGGCACACGCAAGCGACCCAAAATGCGGCGCCTGTTGCTTGAGAAGTCGAAGTGCCACGTGTATTTCGAGGTTGACGAGAAGCAAGATGTGCTGACCGTCATTGCTTTGTGGAACGGCCAGCGCGGCCAAGAGCCGAAGCTCTGAGCGTACAGCGTCGGGGCCACCGTCGCCCGGAGGCCCGCGTGGGAGGTCCAGGAGGGACCCACGCGGGCCGAGCTACGCAGCCTGGGGCGGGCGGTAGCCGCCGAGCGACGAGACGGTGTGACGCGCCTAAGGGCGCGTTGAGCGGCGGCGGCGCGTAACGACGCCGAACAGAGCCCGAGCCCCATCACGGAGCTCGGGCGAGCCGTTTTGTGGCCGTGCTCGCCGCCGTCCGCTCCAACGCCCCCTTAGGCGCCAGTGCCGTGAAGCGCGCACGAGCAGCGAGCGGCCGAGCCGCATCATTTTCGCAGATTCTTCCTTTAGCCGCCCAGCCCGAACGCCGCTAAACTCGGAGGCGTGTCTGGCCTTGGCGCAAGCGAGCTCGAGCAACGTCCGCGATGCGTGCGTCACGCGCCGCTGCGCCCTCCACGCGTGCGCGTAGCTCGAAACTCGCGTCTGGGATTTTCGCCCCGCCCGAGTATCACTCTTCTGGGTGATGCGTCTCGCAACCGTCGAAGGCGCCTAGGAAATTCTCGCTGCGGCTACGAAGTCGCGTCCAAGGTAACCCTTGGCCTCAGGGACTATGATCCGCTGATCGGAAGGTGGACCAGCAAAGACCCGATTGGGTTCGATGGTGGACAGCTAAACGTCTACGCCTACGTGAACAACGATCCAGTGAATCACCGCGACGCGAGGGGGGCCGACGACGGCGATCCGTCGGTCCTAGGATACCTGTACGTCGGGGCGCGCGTCTATCTCTGTTACTATTTCGGCGCAGGTTGCCTCACCCCAGACGAGAAGCAGGACGTCGGCCCCGACCACAGCTGGGTCGGCGGACAACCGCCAGCGCCTCCGCCTCCGCCGCCGACCCCGTCCGACGGTGATGATGGCGCTAACAATGGCAGCGACGGCGGCCCAGGCGGGGTCCCACCTGGCAAGAGCGCAGGCGCGTGCGGCGGCGGCGAGGGGCCCCCTCGGCGCGCAAGATGCGCGCACACTGGTCGTCAACGGTTTGCCCCCTATTACTGCATGTATGATTGTACGTACAATGGAACACAGAAAACCGTCACAACGCGTCCCAATCCGGTTGCCGGCGGCGCCACAAAGTGTGCGGATCCAGCGGCAATCGAGGGACGAATCAACACGAGAGGGTGGTTGTGAAAGTCAACGCTCCTCAAATTGAATGGACGGGTGCTCTGAGAGCCACGCCAAACGAAATGGTGTTCGTTCCCGCGATGTTCGACGGGACTGTAGTTGAGTTCTTCGTGGCGGCCGACTACGGCACAGGCTTCCTTGATATTGAGGGACAGTTGGATCTTTGTCTTGCTGCGTACGAGCAGTTTTGCGCGTTCATCCACCGACGTCGTATCGTTCCTTTTCGTTTGCTCGAATGGGCACGAGCATGCCCAGGCAGCGGGTGGGTGCCTCGGCTCAAGGGTCACGTCGAAAAGGTCGGCGGCTCGTCGCTTGAGCTTCTGTTTGACGTGGCCCTTGGAACGACACGCTTCCCAGTAATTGTGGAGACGGATCTTCACCCGTACTGGCCGGGCAGCGTGACGTACTCCACCGATGAAGCCCTCGCCCGAGCGGGTCTCGAAGTCTGCTACGCCTGTTTCGACGAGCAGCGACAGCGCATTCGGGACCTCGGTTTCGACTGTTCGTTGGTCGACTGGCAGGCTGGAGACCCACCGATTTCGGGGTGGTGCCCCGAGCCCTAGTCGCACGGTCCGACGAGGTTGGGAGTGAATTTAGCGTTCAAAAGTGCAGTACATCGACGTCCGACTCCTTCGACTGCTTCGACCGTCCCCAATCGTCGCAGCGACGTATCCGTCTCCCTGGTGTCCTGTTCGCGGGGCGCGAGCGGGCTGATGCTCGACTTTTTCAGGCCACCCCCACCTCGATCGCCACCGTGAACCCAGTTGTTGTTAGGGGCCGAAGTGACATCGTAGAGCTTTGCAAAACTGACATCGTATGAATTTGGCGAGATTTCCGCGCTGCCATCGCAATTCAGGACCAACGGCGTCGTAGACGCTGGCGGGGTAATGATCGCAGCGGCTAGGCCCATTGGGGCTCCTCTCGAGAATCGTTATCTCGTTATCTGGACACCAGATAAGTATTCTTCAAGGTGGAGGCCCTCGCAAATGTGGGGCCGTGGCCAGAACCAGACCGAGCCGTGGCTATTTGAAGGCTGCCCAATATGTTGGGTGGCCGGCGGCCTGCTGCCACAATGCGCGCCCTTCTCGACCGCGGGTGATCGTTGTCGTTGGTCCTCCCGGTACTGGGAAGGCGAGCTCCTTTCCGGTGACCGCGTTTGGCGTCGATGCCATTCGGGAGCGGCTGCACGTTCTGTCGTCGCTTCGCAGAGCTCGGGTGCGTTTAGATTCGGATGGAAGCGGCGCAGTGACACCTGGCGGCGGCGGTGTCCCTGGTGTTGCCTGCTTGGGCGCTAGCCACTAGCCACAGGCCGTCAGGAAGAGATTCTGGCGGCGCGCGGCGTGGCTCCACCACTATCGGATACGCTGTTACAACGTATCCGTCCGGGGAAGGCCGGTCTTGACTTAGGGCGGGCGTGCTGCCCAATTTTTTGGCAGAAGCTCGTCGATCCGATCGACCGAGGTCGAGTCCAGGCGCATCAACACGTCGGTCAAGTACGCAAGCGGATCGAGCTCGTGGGCGATGCAGGTCGCGACGACAGTGTAGAGCGCGGCGAGATTTTCTCCGGCTTCCTTGTCCCCAGCAAACAGGAAATTTTTGCGCCCAAGAGCAACGACTCTTAGGCTGCGTTCGCTTCGATTGTTGTCTGGTGGAATTTCAACGTTGGTGATGAAGCGCGTGAGCGCTTGCCAGTTCTTGAGCGAGTAGCCAATGGCTTTGCCCATCAGGCTCTTGGGCAGGTGGCGCGGCTTCTCGTGGCTCAGCGACACGTAGAGCTTGTCCATC
>JBBSAB010000110.1:0-27790 GCA_038252755.1 Polyangiales bacterium
CGATCCCTCACGGCCGCGCAGCGGCCGCTGCGGCTCGCGCTCCCGTCCGCACTCGCGCTCCCGGATGGGTGGGCCGACCCCTTTCGGCGCGTCAATCCGTATCGCACTTGCGACACACGTTGCTGAATGACTTCGCGGCCGCGATTCGTTGGCATGACGGTGTCGCACTTGCGACACCGTCGTCAGCAGCCGCTGACCTTGTCGCAAGTGCGACACCGTCATGCCATCCGAGACAGCCCGCAGAATCATTGAGGAATGTGTGTCGCAAGTGCGACACGCCAAGCGCGTGCCGAGAGCCCTCGCCTTGAAGGGGCGCGGTTCGCAACCGGCGTTCATCAAAGCGACAACTACCTTGACGAGCGCCGCCCCCGCGACCCGCCCGCGCAAACGCTAAGCGCTGCACCCACGCGCCCGCCAAATCTACCGACCACCGCTACAAAAGCTTCTGCAAGCGGGCCGCATTTCGGCAGCCAACCGAGCGACCATGCTCAGCCGTCTTCCCCCCTTCCGGTTGTTTTCCTCGTTCGAACCGTTACAGTCCGCGGCGATGCGTCGCACAGCGGAGCTTGTGAGTTTCTCGGCGACTGAGGTCGGCAACTTTCTGGCTTGCCAGCACCTCACGTCACTCGAGCTGCGCGTGGCAGATGGTGATTTGGAACGACCGGCGCAGAACGACATCGAGCGGCGTTTGCTGGAGAAGCGCGGGCTCGAGCACGAAGCGCGCGTGCTGGCGCATTTCGAAGCGACCGGGCACAAGGTCGTCACCATCACCGCCGCGCCCGGCGCGGACGGCATGCGTCGCGCCGCTGAAGAAACGCTGGCAGCGATGAACGCTGGCGCCGAGTTGATCTACCAAGGCACGCTGCTCACGCCCGGTTGGGTGGGGCGCCCGGATTTCTTGCAGAAGGTCGCGGGCGGGGGAGGGCGCTGGGCCCATCACTACGAGCCGGTCGACGCCAAGCTGTCGCGCGAGACAAAGGCACGCGCGGTCTTGCAGCTCTGCGCCTACGCGGACCAGCTGACCGAGCTGCAGGGCGTTTCTCCGCGGCAATTTCACGTTGCCGGGGGCGGCCCCGAGCTCGTGCCGGTCGCCCTTTTGACGGCTGACTACACGGCGTACTTTCGCAGCGTCCGGCAACGGATGCAGGCGTTCGTCGTTAACACTACGGCGGAGACCGAGCCGTACCCGGAGCCCGTCGAGCACTGTTCGGTGTGCCGCTACTGGAAGCGCTGCGATGATCGGCGCCGCGGCGACGACCACCTGTCGTTGGTGGCGGGCATCACGCGTCGGCAGCGCGATCGCTTGGGGCTCGCAGACATCACCCAACTGGAACAGCTGGGCTTGCTCGATCGCGAGCGGCGTATCGACGGTATCCAGGCTGAGTCGCTCGAGCGCGTGCGTGAGCAGGCCGCGCTTCAGCTCAAAGGGCGCAGGGAAAAGCGCAGCATCTACGAGCTGCTCCAAAACGACGTGCGCGGTATCGGCTTGGAGGCGCTGCCGAAGCCGACGCCCGGTGATCTGTTTTTGGATCTAGAAGGCGATTCGTTCGTGCTCGACGACGGGCTCGAATACCTGTTCGGGTTGGTAGATTTCGGCGAGCCGGAGCTGGACTTTACCGTGCGCGACGCGCCCGGTCCCGCGCGGTATCAGCCGTTTTGGGCCGTAAATCGCGCTGAAGAGCAGCGCGCCTTCGAGGCCGTCATCGATCGCGTGCTGCTCGGGCGTCAGGAGTTCCCGAACCTACACCTGTTCCATTTCGGTCACCGCGAGGCCGACGCGCTGAAGAAGCTGTCGTGCCGACACGCCACCCGCGAAGCTGAGGTCGACCAGCTGTTGCGTGAAGGCGTGCTGGTCGATCTGCTGCCGATCGTGCGCCACGGTTTGCGCGCGTCGATCGAGAGCTACAGCTTGAAGGAGCTCGAGAGCTTGCACGGCTACCAGCGCTCGA
Organism: Polyangiales bacterium; assembly: GCA_038252755.1. Classification (GTDB taxonomy): domain Bacteria; phylum Myxococcota_A; class Polyangia; order Polyangiales; family Polyangiaceae; genus PMG-095. Next base: position 1,950 of record JBBSAB010000110.1, read on the forward strand.
CGCCGCTGCGCGAGGCCGCGCGCGCCATGCAACTGTTTGGCTGGTGGCTCGAAACCGGCGACGACGCGCTCTCGGTCACCGACTTGAAATCTGCCGTACAGAGTTACAACAAAGACGACTGCCTCTCGACCGCGCAGCTGCGAACGTTCCTGGAGCGGCTGCGCAGCGAGCTCGAACAGCAGCGCGGCAGCGTGCTGCCACGGCCCCAACGCGAAGCAACCAAGCCTGCCGAAGAGCTGAACGCGCGCCAACAAATCACGGCCGCCCTCGCGCGTCGCCTGACCGAAGACGCCCAGCATCCGCGCGCTCCGGAACGGCAATTGCTCGCGAAGCTGCTCGATTTCCATTGGCGCGAAGCCAAGAGCGGCTGGTGGGAGCACTACCGCGCGCTTGAGCTTGCGCCGGCCGATCGGCTCGAAGATCGCAGCTGCATTGGCGAGCTTCGGTACGTGAAGGAGCTCGAAAAGGTCAAGCAATCGATCGTGCACCTGTACGAGTTCCCCGAGCAGGAGCACTCGCTGCGCACGACCCCGGAGCCTTGTGATCCGGAGACCGGAAAACCGCCCGGCAACGTGATCGAGATCGGTGCGCGCCACGTGAAGATCAAGCGCGGCATTCGTTCGACCACCGAGCATCCGCGCGCGCTGATCGTCGGCAAACCGATCGACAGCAAGCCCTTGCCTGAAAGCCTGCTCGCGCTCGGCGAGGCGGTGCTGCTCGACGAGCCAGGCTTCGAAGCCGCCAAGGCGTTGCTGTTCCGCACGCCGCCGTCGGCGCTGGCCGGTGCCGCGCTGGGCCGTGACGGAGAGGCGCCAGAAAAAACCTTAGCGCGCCTGGCCAGCGACCTCGCCGGTAGCGTGGTCGCCGTGCAGGGCCCACCCGGCTCCGGCAAGACGTACCAGGCCGCGCGGATGATCTGCGGCCTTTTGAAGCAGGGCAAGCGCGTCGGCGTGACCGCCAACAGCCACGCCGTGATCAAGCACTTGCTCGAGCGTGTCTGCATCCAAGCGGCCGAGGCAGGCGAGCCGGAGTTGGTTCGGGCACTGCACCTCGACGCCGAAGACTCGGCCGATCGCGAGTGGCCGTTCCGGATCGACGGCAGCAAAGACAAAGCGCGGGCCGAGCTCGAAAGCGGCACCGTCAACGTCTTGGGCGGCACGGCTTGGACCTGGGCGCGCGACGATTTCGCCAGTAGCGTGGACGCGCTGGTGATCGACGAGGCTGGGCAGATGGCGCTGGCCAACGCGCTTTCGGTGGCGCGGGCGGGACGTGGCCTGGTGCTGTTTGGCGATCCGGCACAGCTCGAACAGCCGCAGAAAGGCGTGCATCCGCCGGGTGCCGAGGTCTCGGCGCTCGAGCATTGGCTGGGCGGTGACGCGCTGACGATTCCGCCGAGCCTGGGCGTCTTCTTGCCCAAAACGCGCCGCTTGCACCCGCGCATCTGCGACTTCATTTCCACGACTTTCTACGAAAGTCGGCTCACCGCCGACAACAGCCTCGGTCTCGAAAACCAAACCGTCACCCTGCCGGGTGACATTGCTGGTTCGGGCGTGCGCTTCATGCCGGTTGAGCATCGCGGCAACACCAATCAGTCGCTCGAAGAGGTTGAAGCCGTGCAGCTGCTGGTTGGTCGCATCTTGGCGGAGGGCTCGTTGTTTCAAGCGCGGCACGGCGCCGCGCGGCAGCTCACGCCAGCTGACGTGCTAGTGGTGGCGCCGTACAACGTGCAGGTCGCGGCGCTGCGGCGCGCGCTGCCCGAGGGCGTGATGGTAGGCACCGTCGACAAGTTCCAAGGCCGTGAAGCGCCGATCGTCATCTATTCGATGACCAGCTCCAGCGCTGAAGATGCGCCGCGTGGCTTGGAGTTTCTGTACAGCGGCAATCGCCTGAACGTGGCCGTTTCACGCGCGCAGGCGCTGTGCGTCCTGGTCGCCAGCCCGGAGCTGGCTCGCGCCTCGTGCAAGACGCCGCAGCAGATCAAGCTCGTCAACGCGCTGTGCGCGTTCTTGGAGCAGGCCGCGCTGTGATAGACTGCCCGCGACTTTGATGACACCTGTTCTGATTGTGCCTGGCATCGGTGGCTCGGGGCCGCTGCATTGGCAGAGCCGCTGGGAAGCGCTCAAGCCCGCTTACCGCCGGGTTGAGATGCCGGATTGGGATCGACCGGAGCTAGAGGCCTGGGTGGGCGCGCTCGAGGCCGCGGCGCGCTCGGCCGCGGCGGCGCCGGTGATCGTGGCGCACAGCTTGGGGTGCCTGGCGGTTGCGCATTGGGCGGCTCGCGGTGGGCGCGCGCGCGCGGCGCTGCTGGTCGCGGTTCCGGATCCAGCAGGTGCCGAGTTTCCGGAGGTGGCGAGCAGTTTTGGCCCAGTGCCGTTGGCGGCGCTGGCGTTTTCGACGCGTATCGTTGCCAGTCAGAACGATCCGTACGGTTGCTTCGAGTTCGCTGCGCGCTGCGCCACGGCCTGGGGCAGCGTGGTCACCGACGTCGGCGCAGCCGGACATATCAACGCGGAGAGTGGCCTCGGCGATTGGCCGGTTGGGCAGCAGCTACTTGCCGGGCTGCTCGGCTGAGCCGGCAAAACCGTAGCGTTTGAGCAACGCCTGGCCGTCGCTCGATTCGACGAGCTTGGCGAACGCGCGGCCGCCCTCGGCATTCTTGCCGTGACGACATACAACCAGTGTCTGGTCGATTGGGCTGTACAGCGCGGGATCGACGGCGAGCGCGTTGCCGGTGTCGTCTTTGGTGACCAGTGACAGAGCAACGATCGCGACGTCGGCGTTGCCGGTCTGCGCCCACTGTAAGGCTTGGCGCACGTTCTCACTGTGCACGATCTTACCTTCCAACGCGGGCCATAGGCCTGCCCGGGTCAAGGCTTCGCGCGCGGCTTTGCCGTACGGTGCGTGCTCGGGGTTGGCAATAGCGATGTGCTTGATGTTCTGGTTCTGCAAATCGTCGAGGGTATGCACGGCGAAGCCGCCCTTCTTCGACCAAACGACGATGTAGCCGCGTGCGTATCGCGCCTTCGTTCCGCCCTCGCACGCGCCGGCCTGCACAGCGCTGTCGACAAACGATGGATTCGCCGCTGCGAACAGATCGAACGGAGCACCTTGGCCGAGCTGCTTGGCGAGCGCGCCCGAGGCACCGAACGAAAACGTCACCTTCTGACGGGTGCGCGACTCGAACAGCTTGCCCATCTCCTCGAACGCCACGCTGAGGTCGGAGGCCGCCGCTACTTGGACTGGCTCGGCGAGCTTCGGGGCGGGCGCCTTGCAACCAGCGACGAGCGCGGTCGAGAGCAACAAGGCCGGGACGAGGCGTAAATCACCATCCGGAGGAACCATGCTCCGACGCTGTAATCTTTTCGGCCTCAGCAGGCTACTGACCCATTGGTCTCATTTGTCAGCTGCCCGCCCGCTCAGCCTGGCTTCTGGCGAGGCTTTGGCGAGGACCGGAGCGGAACGTACGTGGGTACGTGAGCACCGGACCGGCGAAAACGAAGCCAGAAGCCAGGATCAGCGGGCGTGGCCGCCAGCTGAAATGAGACCAATGATGAGCAGCAGGCTAGCAGGCGGGGGGGAACGCTAAAGCCAAGCAGAAAATTGAACGGCCTGGGCCGACTTTCGACATGGACCGCTCGTACGTCCCATTCGCACGCGGACGAAACCAGAAGCGTTGGTTGTCGAGCGTATTGGGGTCGTAGACGATGATTGGCGTTCCGGGAACATCTGACCCAGCTCGCACGTCGAGGGCGAGTTGGGTCTCGGCGTTGCGCAGCGTGAAGGTGCCAGCGACCGCTGGGGTCAGGGCCCACTGGGCTCGAGTCGAGGTGCAGTCTACTGACAGCTCGCTCATGAACGCTGGTTCGATAGCTGCAGCCGTCGGCGCACCGCGGCGCAAATAGGCATTTTCTGCGCTCAAAGTGAATCGGTCAGCTGCTGGTTCGCTGCACTTGGTACTTGTTTCGGACGCGTCGCGGCTACAGTTTTCGTCGGCCGCGACGACTTCAATCGGTGTCGTGCCGCAGCTCGCGAGTGCGAGCGGGCAAATCATGCTCCAGGGCGAAGTTTTTGGCGCCATCGGTTTTTCTCTCGCCGACCTGTCATGTGCTGGCTAACAGCGGCAAGAGTCATGCGTTTTGCTAGTCTAACTCGCGTGGCGATCGGTGTGCCGTCGAGTTTCGCGGCGCCGCAGGCTCCGCTTGCGGCAAGCGCGCGTCAGATTCGAAGTCTGCGCGCGATGCGAAGGATTTCGGCGCTTGGGACCATGAACTTTGCGCGGCAGGGCGCGGAGCATGAGCATGACTGACGATCACGAGCCACTGTCTGAACGTCAGATCGGCACGGTCATTCGCCGGGTGCCCGAAGAGCATGCCTCGCACAGCGCTGAGCGCGACGCCCGCCGCGCTTGGGGCCGCATCGAGTCGAGCATTCCGCCGGCCGAAACCTCGGTCACCAACAACGGCTCCGCGCGCGTAGCGGTGATCGCAGTCGCGCTCGCCGTAGCGGCAGCGGCGCTGCTCACGCTGGGTTTTCGCGCAGATTCGCAGCTCAGCTTCGAGCTGCGCGGCGGCCACTCCCAAGACGGCGTGATCGAAGCCGAGCGTGGCGAGGCCACCGTAGCGCTGTCGGACGGCAGCTCGATCTTGGCCGAGAACCGCACCAAGTTCAGCGTCGACGTCGTCGGTCGCAACGGCGCGCTCACGCGGCTAGTCGCGGGCAAGCTGCACGTCCGTGTCGTGCACAACGACGACACCAGCTATCGCTTCATCGCCGGTCCGTACGAAGTGCGCGTGGTCGGTACCGAGTTCGATTTGAGTTGGGATCCGCGCGGCAGCGGTCTTGGGCTGTCGATGTCGAAGGGCGAAGTGCGCTTGGTCGAGGCGGGCGGCAAGCTGCGTACGTTGAAAGCCGGCGAGACCATTCAGTTGCCTGGGCTGGCCGGGGGCCTGACCGAAAACGCGCGCAAAGCCGCGGCGCCTGCCGCAAACGTCGCGCCTGCCGTCGGCGCCGCGGCGCGGTTGCGCACGCCGCACGACTCGCAAACTGCGCCGTCGTGGGACGCGCTGGTCGCCAAAGGTCAATTCGCTGACGTCGTGCGTGAAGCCGAGACGCTCGGCATCGACAGCGTCACCGAGCGGCGCTCCGCGAACGACTTGAAGGCGCTCGGCCAAGCGGCGCGCTACGTGGGTCAGCGCGCGCTGTCTTTACGGGCCTTTTCGGCCCTGCGCGAGCACAATCACGGTACCGACGCCGCGCGCCAGGCCGCCTTCTTCTTGGGCCGCTTGCAAGAAGAGCAAGGCAACCAGGCTGAGGCGCTGCGCTGGCTCAACACCTACGTGACCGAGGCGCCGCACGGCGTGTACGCGGCTGAAGCGTGCGGTCGGCGTTTGAGCCTGACCCAACGGCTGCGTGGCAAGGCGGCAGCACTGCCGCTGGCGCGAGAATACCTGGAGCGGTTCCCGGAAGGCGCCTACGCTCCGAGCGCCCGTGCGTTGGTCGAGCATCGTTAGCCAAGCTCGCGTCGTGCTGTGCGCGTTCGGCGTGACCGTGGGCGTGGTCGCCTTCACGGTGTCTCGCCTGATCTCGGTGCCCAGCTGGGCATCTTGGTCGGTCCCGGTCGCGGCTTCGCGGCCGCCGACGATTCTGATCGCCGAAAAGCGAGTGACCACGCTGGAGTAGGCCGTCGTTCGTGATTTCGCTCGGGGCCAGCGTCGGCGTGCTTTGAAAAAAGAACTCAAGCCTGGACGACGCGCACCGTTCCCCTTTTTCGATGAGTTCCGTGTCCAATGCAGCAGCCATGGGCCAAATCCAGATCTCGGTAGCCAAGATGCAGCTTGAGGCGATCGAACAGGAGGGCAGGGACGCGTTGACGTTGATTCACTCCAGCACGCCACCCGGGGTGGTCGCCGCTGCAGCAACGTCGGCGCCCGCCAACGCCGGAGCCGGCGTCGGCGAACGACTCAACGTCGTGGCCTGAGCGGCCGGTGGCTTAGAGCTTGCCGTTCAGCGGGTCGTAAGAGCTGCCGCCGGTCTTGAACCCGGTCGAGCTCTTACCGGCTTTGCCCGCCTTGGCGTGCTTGGCCGCGACGGCAGTGCGCGCCGTCTTCTTGGTCTTCTGCGTCGCGACCTGCTTCTTGTCCTTGTTCAGGAGTGCGGCTTTCATCTCTTCGCTGAAGCGGTCGTCGCTCTTCTTCGCCGACGAGTTAGTGTCGGTCTTGGCGGCGTCGGCAGCCGGCGCGGCATCGGCAGCCTTGGGCTCTTCGGCTTTCGGCGGCTCGGGCTTCGCGGCTTCGGCAACCGGCGTGGGAGCGGGCGGCGTGGGCGTGGCCTGCGTATCCTTCAAGCTCGACAGCGTAAGGCTAGCGGCAGTCGCTTGGCCCACGTTCTGATCGAGGTTGAGCTTCGGCAGCTTGATGCCACCGCTCTGCACAACCGCGAAGCCGAGCCCGCCGAGCGCGAGCACCGCCAGGCCGGCGACGACTTTGCCAGCGCGACGCTTCGGACGCATCGCCATCATCTCGAAGTCGTCGTCGAAAGAAAGGTCGTTGGTGACCGGCGCGATGCTGCGCGGCATCACCATCGGTGCCACGCTGTACGGCGCGGCTGGGATCACGCTCGGCGACGCAGCGTAGCCGCCGTACGTCGGCGCGGCCGTGAGCTGGCGGCTTTGCGGAACCGATACCGCAGCGTGAACCGGCGCCGATTCAGGCTCTTCCTCGCCGAGGCCGGCGACTTCACCGAGCGTGAGCCAGTCCGAACCACCTTCGATACACACGTAGGTGTTCTCGTGAATCAAACCGGCGTTGAAGGCGGCATCGAGTTGGTCGAGGGTGAACAGGCGCACGTCGCCTGCCTCGATCTGCGTGTGATAGCGGTCCTCGGTTTCGTCTTGTGCAACGGCTGCGTACGACATGTAGGGCACCACGTTAGCTTGGGAAGAGCGCTCGAGCCAACGCTCTCAAATGGCAAATCACCTTACAAAACGGCTCAAACCGCAGCATCACGGTACTGTTCCACGCGCACCGGATTGGCGATGCTCAATTTTGCGCTGTAGCCAGGTTAGTAAACATCGCCATTTAACCGTCAGCACGAACACGAGATCCCAGCTGATGATTCATCGCATTCTTGCCCGAGCGAGCGGGGACAACAGGAAGGCGGCTGATGATTCATCGCATCTTGCCGGAGCGAGCGGGGACAACAGGAAGGCGGTAAGACGGGAAGGCTAAGATTTAGGGTGGGTGGTACTGGCAGTCGGACGCAGGGGGATCGCGATTGGGCCTCAGGCGCCTGCTCGAACAATAGAAATCTTCCCGCCTTCCCGCCTTCCTGTTCGCTCGTGCTCGAATCGCGAAATGTGATGAATGGTCAGCCGCCTTCCTGTTCGCTCGTGCTCCCTCGCGACGACACGGCAGTTTCTGTAAGGCAAGTTGCGGCGCGGCAGCCACGAGATGTGAAGAGTCGTTAGCCCAGCTGGGCGGCGAGTACGGCGTCGCCCAGAACAAACGCCAGAAACTCGGTGGCGCCGGCTACGGGTTTGTGGAGGCGGCGGTGGTGCCAGGCGCGGCGGTTCCAGCGCGCGACGAGCGCTTGGTAGGCGTAGAGCTCTTGCCAGCGGGTGCGATCGGCGGCGTCGAGGCTGGCGGCGTCGTTGTGGCCGTCGGAGGCGTATTCGCAGCCGTCGAGCGGAAGCAGCGTGAGGCGACGAGCGGCGTCGGGTGAGGGCGCGGGATCGAAGTCGAATGGAAACGCGCGGCAGTCTTGCGGGCGTGCGGCGGAAGCGCCGCAACGGTTGTCGGCGCCGAGCAGCTGGCAGGCGCCGTCTTGCTGGCGGAGCACCATCAAGCGCCGGCCGGCTTCGAGCTCGACGAAGCTTCCGGGCTCACCGGTCATGTCGACCGCGTCCGGCGCCAGCCATGCCACCAGATCGTTCGGAGCCAAGCCGGTGGCGTCAGTCAGTCGCGCGACGTCGAGCCCGGTGACGGCAACCCGCAGGTTGCGGCAGCAGTTGCCGCAGGCCGTGCAGCGAAATGTTTCGGGAGTAACGTCGAGCGCAGCCACTTGGCGGCAGTGAACAGTCGCGCGGCTCAGACCGCAAGCGGCGGTTCGCTCGGTGTCGGCTCGAGCGCTTGGCGGATGGCGGCTTGGAGCACGCTGACGCTTTGCGCGCCAGAAACCGCCAGCTTCCCGCCGAAAATGAAGAACGGGACGCCGCGGATCCCGCCTTGCGCGGCGGAGATGGCCGCTTCGCGCGTGAGCTCGAGCTCGTCCGGCGCACGGATGAGCTCGAGCGCTTCTGCGCGGGTGAAGCCGTGCTGCTCGGCGATGCCAGCCAACACCTCCGCGTCACTGATGTTTATGGCGTCCTGAAAATAGGCGCGAAATAGCGCACTGGCCAACGCGCGCTGCGTGCCCTTGGCCTCGGCGTGGCGGAGTAGCGTGTGCGGAGCGGCGGTCGGATATATCTTCGGTTGGAGCGAGAGATCGAGCGCGAGGCCTGACTCGTGCGCTGCGGCCTCGGCGCGAGCCCACAGCTGCCGCGGATCTGCCCCGTACTTTTTTCGCAACATGTCGGGGATCGAAACGCCGGCGGACGGCACGTTCGCGTCCAAGTAGAACGGGTGGTAGCAAACCTCGGCCGTTACCTCCGAGGCCATGGCTTCGAGCGCTTGGTCGAGGCGGGTCGCCCCGATGAAGCACCACGGACACACCAGGTCCGAAAACAAGTCGATCGATATGCTTTTCGTCATGCGCGCCGCCGTCCTCGACATATGGGGCTCGGTACCGCCCGACCGCAACCCGGTCGGGCAGGAGTCGGCGCTTGCGGCCCTCAACCAGCGTCGAAATGAATACGGTAGACGAGGTGCGCGTCGCCGCGTTCGGGCTCGGGGAAGCGCAAGGCGTAGAAGCCCTCGGCTACACAGTCGATCACCTGGCGATCCGTCAAATCCGAGCCGCCGTCTTCGACGACGGTGACGTGGCCAGCTTCACCCACCACGAAACGCAAGCGCACCGCGCCGTCGAGGTTGGAGTTGCGCAGCACGCCGTCGCGGTAGCAGCGCGCGAACAGCGGGAAGCCGGATTCGACGATGTCGTCGACCTTCGCCAGATCCAACCTGCCGGGCGAGCCCTTTTCTAGCTGAACGCCTTGGTCGCCGTCTTCGGCGTGGTCGCGGTCGCGCTTCGAGCTCTTCTTGATGTGACCGCTGCGGTCCTTTGGCGGCTCGACCAGCCGAAATACGAACGTCCAGCGCGCGTGCGCCGGCTTTTCGCGCGGGTCGAAGTGGACGTCGTACAGCTTTTCGCTCAGGCACTGCTCGATGCGCGGATCGGTCAGGGTGGAACGCTCGCGCTTCAGCCGTTCGATGCGGCCTTCGGCATTGACGTTCCACGACAACGACAGCGAGCCGCGCGCGCTCGGGTTGGCGAAGAAGCAGCGCCGGATATCGGTTTCGTTGCCGCGCAGCTTGATCACCACTTCACTCGCGGTCAGCTCGTCCTTGGGCGGCGGCCCGTCCTTACCGGCAGCGCGACGGGCTGCGGCCTCGTCATCAGCGCTGTCCGCGCTTGGCGTCGACGCGCCGCAACCGCTCGCCAACACCAACGAAAGAACCAGCGCCGCACGCGCAACACCAAGGAGTGACATGACCAAAATCGTCCCCAGCATGACTCAACGCCCGCCGCTCGGGAGTGCCAAAATCACCATAAAACCTCTTTCTCTTCGCAAATCGCTATGCCGCCGCAACAACATTCAAAGCCAATCGAAACCGGCGAGAGCGAGGCAACAGGAAGACGGGAAGGCGGGAAGATCAGGTCCAGAATTTGGGGCTCGCGCGCTACACGCCACGACCCAGTCATCAGAAATCACATGAGCTCATACCGCTCTCGACATCCGCCCGTCACGACCTAGCGTGGACACCCGCCCGCCCCGATCTGCGATTGAGAGGAGGCCAGCGAAAACTCGGCGAGGCCGAGCGCCGATTGCGGTTCAAGTGGCTCGCGTCGCGACACCCTTCGGGCCAGGCCCGGAGGAAAACCAAGACATTATTGAGCGCGTTCCGCGCTCAATAGTGAGGCGGTTTCTCGTTCGGCATTTCGCGACGCGATAGCTCGCCGCCGACGAGGCGTGAGATGTTTTCGATGCGGCTCTTTAAATCGCTGACTTGGCGATTCAAGGTGACGACCACGTCGTTGAGGTCGGCGATTGTCTTGTCTTGGTAGGCGACTTTTTCTTCGAGGGTGATGAGCCGCGACGCGTCAGACATGGGCGGCAGCGTAGCACCGACGCGCGCTAGGGCTTGGTGGTGAACGTCCAGTCGAAGTCGAGCTCTTTGCCGGCCTTCGTGCCCTTGATTACCACATGATACTGCGTGTTCTTGGGCGAGGCCTTGTCCACGTACAGGATGTATTGGTCCTTGTCCGGCAGCCACTGATGCGGCAGCGGATCACACGTGCCTTGAACGAAAACGTTGTGCGAAGTTACCGTGTACGCCTTCACGTACAGGTGCACGGGGGACGCGCTCGGCCACCCGGTGGGCGGCTTGGGTGGCGTCGGACCTTCGTGGCTGCCGTCGAAGCTGAGCGGGATGTTGACTTGACCGGGGTAGGGATAAACGGCGGTTACGTCGTCCGGCGTTTTGGTGCCGAGCCCCATGTCGATGGTGTCGCAGTCCGCGGTCATGCCGTAGCCCATCTCGCGGAGCCACGGGCTGAGCAGCGGCGTGCGGTGGTAGACGCTGTTGATCCATTGCCCGATCGCACTGACCGGCTCGCCGCTAAATGCCATCACCTCAGAGCGCGGTGAGCCCTTGTAGCCCGCGCTGGTCATGCGCGTGGCGAAGCTGGCCGCGACGAAGCCGGCACAAGTCGCGACCTCTTCGTGCGCGTTGGCGATGCAGTCTTTGTTGGCGACGTTCTGCTGGTAATAGTCGCAGTGCTTTTGCGACGACGTGTTGATCTCGGGCACGAGCGTCATGCACGGCAGACCCATGTGCGCGCGTAGCTCGTTCACCGTGGCGAGCGCGGTGTCGGGCGGCGTCGTGCCGGCCGCTGCCGGGCATGCGGTGACCGTCGGCGCCGCGAGTGGCGTGGCCGTCCCACAGCTGCTGGCGCCACCCGCTGTGGCACCCGCGGTGCTGCTCGCGCCGCCCGCGGTGCTGCCTGCCGTAGCAGCGCCGGCGGTCGCGGTGGCGCCGCCGATCGTTGACGAGCCGCCCTGCGTGGCGTTGCCGCCCTGCGTGGCGTTGCCGCCCTGCATGGCGTTGCCGCCCTGCATGGCGTTGCCGCCGCTGTTGCCCGCGGTAGCGCTGTTGCCGCCAGGTGTGCCCGGCGAGCCTGCTTGGCCTGAGCCGGTTCCGGGGTCGTCGCTGCTGGTGCTGCAGCCGACGAGACCGACGGCGAAGACCGCACCCCAAAGCGCCAGGTGTCGCATGATGGACTTTAGTGTCTCAGGCTTGCAAATGCGGCTCAAGCGCCAAGGTAGCGCGCGCGTGGTCGGAGCACAGTTTCCGAGGTTCTTTGCTCGAGCACGTGCGCGACCCAGCCCGCGCAGCGGCCGACCGCGAACAACAGCGCGGCCGTGCCAGGCGCCATTTCCAGGGCGCGGGTTAGCGCCACCAGGCCAAAGTCCACAGTAGCTGGCAGTCCTTGCCGCTCCATGGCGCGGGCCAGAGCGAAGAGCGGCTCCAGGCGATTTTGTTGGGTGGCGTTGCGCTTGCTCAGCAGGCGGGCGCGTTCGAGCAAGGGGCGCGCGCGTGGATCGCCGTCGGGATACAGCGGATGACCGAAACCCGGAATTGGATCGCCACGGCGCGTGCGCTTTTCGAGCACGTCGGTGGGGCGCGCTAGCGTGGCAGCTTCGTCGAGCAGCGCTTCGACGCGGTCACACGCGCCGCCGTGGCGCGGTCCGCTGAGCGTCGCCAGCGCCGCCGTGATGCACGCCAACAAGTGCGCTTCCGTCGACGCGGCGATCCGCGCGGCAAAGCTCGAAGCGTTGAGCTCGTGGTCGGCCAACAACACGAGTGCCAGATCCAACGCAGCGCGGGCGTCCTTTTGCGGAGCCTTAGCGCCTTCCGCCAAAAGCTCGGCGATGCTGCCGGTTGCGCGACGTGCGCGCGGCTCGACCAAGAGCTGGGCGAGGCTCTGGATCAGCTGTCGTCCGAGCTCGAGCTCGACTTCGCGGGCGCGCGAGTAGCGAGTCGTAGCGGCCAGCGTGAGCGCTGGTAGCGCCAACATCAGCTCCTCGATCGACGTACGCGCTGACCCGAAGCCGCGCGCGGGAACGTCGAACGCGCGCCAGACGGGTGGCGCTTGCGGCAGCTCGCCGGACCAGAGCAGCTCGGCGACGGCCTCGAAGCGTACGCCCCGCGTGGCTAGTTCGACAGCGGGCTGACCGCGGTACAGCGGACCGCGCTCGTCGATGCCGGTGATGCTGGTGTCGAGCACCGGTTCACCGAATGACAGCGCGGCGGCAGCGACCGGACCGTGACCGGAGCGGGCGCGCTGGCGGGTTTGGAAGCGCTCTAGGTCTTCGACCAGGTAACGGCGGCGTTTGCCCGTGCCGACGCGCCGCAAAAGGCCGCGACTGGCGTAGGCGTAGAGCGTTTGCGGCTTTACGCTCAACAGCTCGGCGGCTTCTTTCGCGGTCAAAGTGGCCGGTGACTGCATTGTCGAATCAATATTGATCGGAATATTGATTGGATCAACATGTAGGGCATGACCACGTCGCAAGTATTCGAAGGTTTGGAGGGCGTCTTGGTGGCGCGGACCGAGCTGTCGTCGGTGGAGGGCGACAGCGGGCGGCTCAGTGTGCGGGGCCGGGCGATCGAATCGCTCGTCTCCGAGGTGCCGTTCGAGGCCGTGCTCGGGTTGCTGCTCGACGGCAGCCTGCCGGAGCAAGCGCGCCGAGCGGAGCTGCAAACCGAGCTCGGTCAGGCGCGGGTCCGGGCGCATGCGCGCCTGGCGTCGCGCTTCGAGGCCGTCGCGGCGCCGGACGCCATGACGACTTTGCGCAGCGCGCTGTCGCTGCTGCCGAGCGATGCGACGGCGTGCGACGCGCTCGGGATGGCCGCCGTTGCCACCGCCGCTTGGATTCGCCGTTCGCGAGGCGGGCAGCTGCCCGCCCCGGAACCGGGCCTACCCCACGCGCAAGATTTGCTAACAATGCTGGGCGAACGCCGCGTGACGGACGCCGCTGCGCGGCTGTTGGACGCCTACTTGGTGACGGTCGCCGAGCACGGCTTCAATGCGTCGACGTTCGCCACGCGCGTGACGGCGTCGACCGGCGCGGATTTGCCGTCGGCGGTCGTAAGCGGGGTGGCGACGCTGTCGGGGCCTTTGCATGGCGGAGCACCGGGCCCGGTGCTCGATATGCTCGATGCCGTGGCGTCGCCGGAGCGCGCGACCGGCTACGTGCGCGCCGAGCTCGCGGCGGGGCGACGCATCATGGGCATCGGGCATCGCGTGTACCGAGTGCGCGATCCGCGGGCGTTCGCGCTGGAGCGGGCTTTGACGGCGTACCAGAGCGGGCAGGGTGGCTCGGCGCGTTTGTCGCTGGCGCGCGCGGTCGAAGCGGCGGCGGTGGCCGAGCTTTCGCGCAAGTATCCCGACCGTGCCTTGCGCGCCAACGTCGAGTTTTACACCGCGCTCTTGCTCGAAGCGCTCGACATCCCCCGCGGCGCGTTCACCGCCATCTTCGCCTGCGCCCGCATCGCCGGCTACGCCGCCCACTACGCCGAACAACGCCGCACCGGCCGCCTCATCCGGCCCAGCGCCCTCTACATCGGCCCCACTTTCTCCTAGCTCGCCCCGCTCTCGCCCTCTAACTCCTAACTCCAAACTGCCAACTCCAAATAATGAAAGCCCGCCTGTCGATGGGAACGACAGACGGGCTTTCGGGGGGTGGGGTGTCTGGTGTCTTCCTAGGTTACGTAACGAGCTGAATCAGGGCACGCACATCTCGGCGTTGTTGCAAGTGAGGTTGTTGCCGCAGAACAGCTGGTTGCCGAAGCGGCAACAGGCTTGGTTCGCAGCGCCACACGCTGCGCACATGTTCTGCGCGTTACAGGTACTACCCTGCCCGCACCCTGCGCCATCGGTGCAGCAGGTTTTGCCGACCGTGCCGCAGTCGCTGCAGACGTCGTTGTCGCAGCGCAGGGCACCCGGGCAACCGTCGCCGCCACCGGGGCAGCAGGCCTTGCCAGCGGTACCGCACGCCTCGCACTTGTTAGCGACGCAGCCGAGGCCAGCGCCGCATTGCGCGCCGCCGCCACCGCCGCCGCAACAAGCTTGGCCGTCACCGCCGCACGCTTCGCACTTGCCGGTGACGCAACGTGCGCCCGTGCCGCATTGGTTGTTGGCGCAGCAATCCTGAGTCGGAGCGCCGCACGCCGTTTGACAGCGGGCTGCGCCGCCACCGCCGTTGCCACCAACGCAGGTACCCGCCGTGCAGGTGCGATCCGCGCAGCACACGCCTGCCGCGGCGCCGCACGCTTCACACTGCGCGCCGCCACCGAAGCCGGCGCACACGAAGCCCGCCGAGCAGTTGCCCTGGCAGCACGCTGCGCCATCGCCGCCGCAATTGGCGCAAACGCCCGCGGTGCACAGGCCGCGTTGGCCGCCGCAGGTGGCCGCGTTGGCCACGCATTGATTGTTCACGCAGCAGCCGCCCGCACTGCAGACGTCGCCGGTACAGCATTGCTGCCCGGTTCCGCCGCACATCGGTTGCGGATTGCCGGGGCCGGGGCCAGCGCCGCCCGCGTTGTCGCCGCCCGCGCCTGGACCGGCGCCGTCGCCGCCCGCCGCCGGGGGCGCGCCGCTCGTGCCGGGGTCGCCGTTGGCGCCCGCAACGCCTGGGTTGTTGGTGCCGCCCGTGCCAGAGCCGTCGGCGCCAGCTGCGTTGCTGCTGCCCGCGGTGGAGTTGCCTGCGCCGGCGGTGGAGTTGGCGCTGCCCGCCTTGCCGGCTGTGCCTGCGTCGTCGCCGCCCGAGCTGCCTCCGCATCCGATGGCGGCCATGAGACCGACGACAGCCGATAGAACTGCGCCGTGGAACAGGCGCTTTCGTTCAGAAATACGGGATTGAGCGAGCAAACGCGGGGACTGCATGACTTACCTCTTTCGAAAGGCCGCACGGCCGGAGCCGGGCGGGCAAATCGCACGAAAACTACAAGAATACTTCGGTCATCCGGGGCCTGGGCCCACCTTGACCCCCTCAGAGTCACCGCATGGCCATTTCGTCAGGCAATGTGGCCGTAAATATCGTTGCCTCAACTTGGGCGTGTCCCTGAATGCTGCGGTCTCGGCGTAAACGCGCCCGTGCCCGCCTGACCATTCATCACATTTCTCGCCTCGAGCACGAGCGAACAGGAAGGCAGAGGAAGGCGGGAAGGCGGGAAGATTTCTGTTGTTCGGACAGGCGCCTGAGGCCCAATCGCGATCCCCCTGCCGCAGCGCGGCTGGCATCGACGCCGGCTCGCTGTCGATGCGCGCCGTGCGCTACGACTCGTAACGTTGGCCACGGGCGTGCCGGGTGCGCGCGACGAATTGCTGGTGCAGTTCGAGTAGGCGCTGGCCCGCCGCTGGCGAATCGAGCCGCGCGAGCGCCTCGCCGATCGACTCCAGCGTCGAGAGTGCGCCGGGGCGCGGCGGCTCGCGCAAGCGATCGCGCTCGGCGCCGCTCGCGTCGGGCGAGACCGAGAAGCGCGGAAACCGCGCCAGCTCCGGCAAGCGCCGCAGCATCTTTCGGGTTTGGCGCCAGGTGCCGTCGAGCACGATCAACGTTCGCGGGGGCGTGCGCTCGTGGTCGCGGTTTCCCGGCGCCTCGGCGCCGTCCGGGTACAGCAGCCACGCGTCTTCGAGGCCGCGCAGCCGCTCACGCACTGGCTCCGGATTCTCGGCGGCCATGTCGAGGATGCTGGCGTTCGACAGCGCGAGGCCGGCGAGGCGCGCAGTGCCGGTGCTCTTGAACGCCTCCCAATGATGCCGCACGATCAACACTTCGGGGCGACTCTCGCTCGCGACGCCAACCAGCTCACACAGGCAGTAGTCGGCCAAAAGCAGGCAGCGCGGACACCGGCCAGGAGCACCCGGGGGCGTGAAGCTGCGCATGCCGTGCGTGTTAGCGCAGTTTTGCCAGCGACGCTTTGGGCGCGATCAGGCCGTAACTCTCTGGAAAGCGGCGTCGTCGAGGTTGGCAACGGGCGAAACGGCCTTCGCCGTCTTCTTCGCAGCGGGCTTGGCCCTCGGCGTCTTCTTCGAGGCGGGCCGTCTGGCCTTCGCCGTGGTCGCGGCGGGCTTGGCCTTCACCGACGTCTTCGTCGCGCTGGCGGGCGCTGTTTTAGAGCGCCCGCCGGTCCGCGACTCACTCACGAACCGTGAACGACGGTGCAGCTGGTCGCGTACACGCCGAGCACGCCGAACTGCTCGTGATCGATGTGCGCGATCTGCGTGATCCCGCCCGCCTTCTTGGCGGCTTCGATCGACGCATCGCCGGTGGCGATGATGCCGAGGATCGAGCTGATGCACGCCTCGCCGGTCTTGCCGTCAGCAGCCGTGCCAACCTGGCCGGGCGACTTGTAACCGGAGTAGATCGTGCCCAAGGCTGCGGCATTGCCGCCGCTGGCCATCGCACAACCGTTGAGAGCCGCGAGCATCAGCGCTGCGGCAACTAGCTTCAATTTCATGTGTTGTTTCTCCTCGTCCCAGGCGCCACGCGCGCCTTTCGAGCAGTGGTATAGACGAGCCCTTGGCTTCCGATCAACCGCCTGAACCCCCGATTCCGGTGTTCGAAGCGCCCGCACAAAAGTCACAATCTCCGGCCGGCGCGCCGAGTTTCGCGCGCTGGGCGCTGCTAAATCCTTACACCGCGCGCCACTCCAGCTCGCTTTCGCTCGGCATAGTGGGCGCGCGGCCGGTCGCGGAAACGCGCCAAAGCCCGGGCTATTTTTTCGCGATCGGGGAAGCCGTAACCACCATCCGTGGCCCCTTTACGGTCGGCGCGATCCAAGAGCACGAGCTTCGGCTGGTGCCCCACGATGCCCTTAGTTTAGGGCTTTGGCGCTACCAGTGGGAAGCTGGCCCGCGCATTGGCCCATTCGAGCCGCGCGTGCGCGTCGGGCTTACGGCCATGCATCTGGACGTCGGTCACGGGGTCAGCTTCGGCATGTTGTCGCCGCGCGTTGGCCTAGGCTTGTGGCTGAAGTTGCCGCGCTCGCGGATCGGGGTGAGCGCGTTCACCGAATACTTCTGGCGCTGGGTCGGCAACGACAGCGCGTTCGTGCACGGCTTGTCGCTGGAGATCCAGCCCGATTCCCCGCCGTTGGCGAAGCCGTTTACTTCTTCGCCCGCTTCTCCACCGAGTCCGTGAGCGCATCGAAAGCTTTGTCGTAGTCGGCGACGACCTTCTTCTCGCGCTGCTCCATGTCCTTGAGCGCGGCCTTGGCTTGGTCGACTTCACCGTCGAGCGCGGCGCGCGCAGCGACGGCGCTGGCCTTGCGCTTCTCGGCCAGCGCGCGGCGGCTCTTCGAAGCCTTGGTGTCGCTGAGCACGGCGTTATTTTCCTTTTCGCTGCGCTCGAGCGTAGAGCGCACGTCGCTGGCCGCGCTCAACGAGCCCTCGAGCTCGCGGCGATACAGCTCGAGCCTGACGTGCGTTATGAAGCTCAGCTCGGCGATCGCGTTGGCTTGCTTCTCGGCCGCGTCGAGGTTCGGTTTGCCCAGCTCGTCCTCGTGCTCTTCGACGAAGCGATGCACCTCGCCAAGGCGCTGCTGGCGCTCTTCGAGTTGCTTCTCGACCGCGCGATCGGCGGCACCGGCGGCGACGCCGCCGAGGTCGTCGCCGCACTCTTTTGAGCATTCTTTCTGCTTGCCGGCATAGGCGACTGCGCCGCCAATCTTTTGGTGAAGCGGCTGCTTCTCTTCGTCCCAGAAGCGCGCAACGGTGCCGGATTCCTCAGCCTGATCGGCGTAGGCGCTCGACTTGCCCTCGGCGTCTGCCAACTCGAACAGCTGCTTGACCGTGGCCGGGTCGGCGTTGCCGAGCTTCTCCGCTGCGGGCTCCAGTTGCGGTAGCGCGGCCTGCACCTTGGCTTCGTCGGCGGCAAAGCGCGTACGCAGGGTGTTTAGGCGCGTCGGGTACTGCTCGGCGTAGCTGGGTTGCTCGCCCGAAGGCGCGGTGAGCGGCGGAGGCTGCTTGGAACAAGCGAGTGACGTCAGGAGGCTGAAGCTACAAACGAGGAGCGCGGAACTACGCATGGCCGGAGTCGTCCCGTCCATCCGCCCCAGCCGTCAACCAATTCCGCTCTCCCCGAAGAAATCGCGCCCTGATTGGGAGTTGGCAGTTGGGAGTTGGGGAGTTGGCAGTTGGCAGTTGGCAGTTGGCAGTTGGGAGCTAGGAGCTCTTCCGGCAGCTAACAGCTAACTGCCAACTCAACCAGCGATGCGCGCCATATCGCGAAACTCGCGCGGGCTCATGCGGTGATGCTGCTTGAATGAGCGCGAGAAGTAGTTGCTGTCCTGGAATCCCACGGCATACGCGACCTCGGCGATCGAGTGGCCCGGCGAGCGCAACAGCCGGCGCGCCTCACGCATGCGCGTCGCGGCCACGTAGTCGAGCGGGGAGGTGCCGAGGGCTTCGCGAAACACGCACGAAAAACGGCTGATCGACATGCCAGCGTGGCGCGCCAGCGCGGACAAAGTGAGCGGTTCGCTGAAGCGTTCGTGGATCAACGACAGCGTCTGCTCGAGCCGCGGGCGGTGCCGTTGCGGATTTTCGGCTGCGGTGTGCTCGGCGCGCGCCAGAACCACGATCAACTCGAGCAGCTGCGCGCGTAGCAAGAGCTCGTGGCCGAGCCGTGGTTCGCTCAACTCGGCTTCGATCCGGCCGAGCGCCTCGCTGACCGCGCCGGCGTGACGCGCCGAGATACCGAGCAGGACCCGCCCGCCGCTCTCGAGATTGAGCAGCGCTAGATCGACGCTGCCGAGCGGCGCCAACGACGCGCGCGCCGGCAGCAAACGTTCGGCGTCGAAGCCGAGCTGGGTCAGCTTCAGGTCCTCCACGCTGCGCAACGCCAAGCTGTCGCCGCGCGGCACCAGCAGCACGCTGCCGGCCCCGACCAGGCTCTCTTCGCCGCTCGCGCTGCGCAGCCGGGCGCGACCCGAGGTGACCACCAGCAGCAGGGTCAGCGCGGGGTCGTGGAACGACCAATCGCCGGAGAGGGTTTCTCGAACCAGGCGAGCGGGCACAGCAGCAGCGGTGGTGGTGGTGGTCGGCACTCAGAAACAGTGCCCGATGCCTCGCGCTGGAAATGTCGTGAAGTTATGAATCTAGTTGTTCTAGATTACTTTGTGCGCGGACTAGCGGCCTTAGGGTCTGCCCTGGCGCGTCGGTAAGCGAGCGGCGTCGTGCCGCGAAGGCGGCGAAACGCGGCCGAGAAGTGCGCTGCGCTGCTGAAGCCGGCTTCATTGCCGATGCGTCCGACCGGTAGCGCGCTGCTTCGAAGCAGCCGCTCGGCCAGCAGTAAGCGTTGCTCGGTCAGGTACTGCTCGAAGCCTTTGCCGAACGTCTGCTTGAAGATGCGTGAGAAGTAATTGCGCGAGAAGCCGGCGTGCCGCGCGACTTGACCCAGACTGAGGGCGTCTTTGCAGTTGTCGTGAATGAACGCCTGCGCGCGTTCCAGCCTCAGTCGGCGTGCTTCAGCGTACGGTTCGCTCGAGACCTGCAACAGCATGTCCCACCACTGGCGGAAGACTGTGATCAGCTCGACCGTCGTGAGCGATGCGGCGAGCGCCTCGGTCAAGCGCGCTTCGAGATCACGCATCGACTTTTCGTCGAGCTGCGCCTGCCGTTCGACCAGCGCCAATAGACTAAACAGCGAGTGCTCGAAATGGACGCGCATCACCGACGCGCGTCCGGCGGCTTCCTTGAGCACGCCGCGCACGTAGTCCATCCGCGAGACATCGAGCAGTGCCGGCTCAGCCCGGCCGAACAGCTCCAAGAGGCGGCTGGCCAGGCGCGCTGCCGGTTCGCTGTCGGCGCCGGTTGCTGACTTTTTGCCGATTTCATCGGCGTAGAAGCACAGCGGCTGCTCGCGATGCACGGCCAGCTCGACGCCGAAGACGGCTTCACGCGCCGAGCGGTGCAGGTCCGGCACGCGCTGGCACGGCTCACCGATGCCGATGAAGGCGCCCAGGCCGAAGCGGCGGCGCACGAAGGCTTGGATCTGTTCGGCGCGCTCGCGTAAGAGCAGCCGACGCTGCGTGCGCCCGAGCCGTGGCGGGACGTGGGTCAAGAGCAGTACGCCGGTGTCCTCGAGTCGCGCGGCGATCGTGTTGGGCATGCGGCGAGCGAGCGCGACGCATTCGACCTGGAAGCGCTCGGTGCGCACGAGCAGATCAAGCGTTTCTTCGGCCGCCAGGCTGGGGTGCGCGGGCAAGACGGCCAGCACCTGTGTCGGCAGCGCGTCGACACCCAGCTCTTCGGCGTCCCACGGTCGCAGGCCCTCGGCCCAGGTCCAGCTCGACACCGGGTCGACCAGCAACGCGCCCTTGCGCAGCTGTGCGCTCGGTAGACGCGAGAAGTCGCGGCGCGCTTGGTGCCAGAATTTCTCTGCGTGTTTTTGCTCTTCGCCGTGGCCGGCGAGCAGCTCGGCGAACACGCGCAGGAAATCTTGAAACTTGGCCAGCTCCGTCGCGTCGAGCACTTGCGTGTGCAAGACCGTGCGCGCGTAGGCCAAGAATCCCTGGCTCGAAGCGCGTGGCTTTTCGCCGGTCAGCGCCTGCCAGCTCTGACGTATTTCGGCGGCGCCCCACGGCTCGCGCAGGAACGGTCCGCTAACCAGCAGGTTGTCGCAGCGTCCGTCGCTGACGATCGGCACCCACAGATCGGAGAAGCCGTGTAGCGCGCTTTCTACCGGCTCCTGGGTCTCGAGCACGTGTCCGACCTTCGCTGTGTTGTACTTGCCGCGCGCATCGCGCTGGCCGAGCGCGTTGTGCGCTTCGACGACCGATGGCGCGCCCGAGTTGTAGACGACGATCCACGAGCCGGCGCGCGTGACGAGCGAGCACGGAATGTCGAGGAACGATGTGAACGCATTCTGGGCTGCCAAAAATGCGTGAGCGCGTCCCAGCTCCAAGGGTAGTGGGGGCTTTCGTGCCGATCGAGGCGTGCGGGCCGGCCGCTTCATGTTGCCGTTCATCATAGAGGCACTTCCGTTCGCGCGGTGTGGGCTTTAGGCTGCTCTGCCCGCAAGGCGAGGCACAGGAGAAGCCATGAAAATTGCAGTGCTCGGTACCGGCAGCGTAGGCGAAACGATCGGCAACAAGCTCGTCAGTCTCGGTCACGAGGTGAAGATGGGGTCACGCAGCGCCAATCACGAGAAAGGGCTGGCGTGGGTGAAAGCGACCGGTGCAAAGGCGACGCTCGGAACGTTCGCTGACGCGGCCGTGTTCGGCGAGCTGGCCTTCAACTGCACCTCCGGCTTCGGCTCGGTTCCGGCGCTCGAGTCGGCGGCAGCAGGCCTGAAGGGCAAGCTGGTGATCGACATCGCCAACCCGCTCGACTTCTCGAACGGCTTCCCGCCCTCGCTATTCACCGGCAACACCGACTCGCTCGGCGAGATGGCGCAGCGCGCCTTGCCCGACAGCAAGGTAGTCAAGGCGCTCAACCACGTCACCGCCAGCCTGATGGTCGACGCCGGGCGCGTCGCCAGCGGCGATCACGACGCCTTGATCTGCGGCGACGACGCTGAGGCCAAGGCCCAAGTGACCAAGATCTTGAAGGAGTGGTTCGGCTGGCAGCGGGTGGTTGACCTTGGCGACATCTCCAAATCACGTGGTACCGAGAGCTATCTGGCGCTGTGGGTGCGGCTGTTCGGCGCGCTGGGAACGCCTGATTTCAACATCAAGATCATGAGGTAAGCTGCCGCCGATGAGTCAACTGCGTCGGCGTCGAGACATCCTCAAATTGTCAGCCCTGGTGGCGGTGGCGGTCGTGCCCACCGCTTGTTACCGGGCGGCCGTCGACCCGTCGCCGTTGTCCGACGAAGACAGCGCGCGCTTCTTCCCGCAGTCGGTCGCGTCGGGGGACCCGCGGCCTGACAGCATCGTGCTTTGGGTTCGGGTCGAGGACGCGTCGCGCCCGAACGAAGACACCGAGCTTGAGTTGGTGATGGCGACCGACGCCGAGCTTACGAAGCGTGTCCAGTTGACGGCGGACGCGCAGAACATGCTCACAGCGGCCGACGCCGACCATTGTTTGACGGTTCGCGTCGGTGGTTTGGAAGCCGACACCACTTACTATTATCGGTTCGTGTACCGCACGCTCGACGGTGTGGCGCAGTCACGCATCGGGCGCACTCGCACGGCGCCTGCGGAAGACTCGACGCGGTCGGTCAGATTCGCGGTGATTTGCTGCCAAGACTACGCCGGTAAGTACTTTCACGTGCCGCGCCACGTATCCGAGCAAGACGTCGACTTCGTGCTGCACCTTGGCGACTACATCTACGAGACCGCTGGGGATCCGTCGTTCCAGTCGCCGACCGACGACCGTAACGTGTCGTTCAGCGCGCCAGAGGAAGCGCTCGAGCTCGACCGTGGCGATTCGACCTCGCTGGCGGCCCAGTCGTTGTCCAACTACCGCGATCTGTACAAGCTCTACCGCAGTGATCCCGATCTGCAGGCGCTGCACGAGCGCCACCCGATGATCGCGATCTGGGACGATCACGAATTTTCGGACGACTCACACGGCGACGTCTCGACCTACAGCGACGGACACAGTGACGAGGCCTCGCCGGCGCGCCGCGCGGCCGCCGATCAGGCGTGGTTCGAGTACATGCCCCTCGACTACGTTGCCGCGCCGGCGGCTAAGCTCGACAAGACCGGCGAGTTTCCGGACAACTTCGCGATCTACCGTTCATTCGTGTTCGGCCAGCACCTAGAGCTGGTGATCACGGATCTGCGGCGGTTTCGGCCCGACCACCTGGTGCCGGAAGACGCGCCGCCCGGCGCCGTGTTCCTGACCGCGGCCGAGGTGGCCAAGAACTTCGAGACGGCGCCGGCCGATCTCGTGCCGTACGTTGACCTCGAGTCGTTCGCTGACAGCGCGTACCTCCAGGCCCTGACCGCCAACGCCGACGCGCTCGGGATCACGGTCGACTCGCTCAGCGGCGACTTCAGCGCGGTCTGGATCAACAGCGCGCTCGGCTCGCTCGACGTCGCCGACATGCCGGCGCCGATCGACGTCGCCGACCCTGCGCTCGATCGCGGCTACGCCTACCATTGTCTGCTCAAGTCGCAACAGTTCTCGCGGATTGGTGCGCGCTACGTCGTCGCCGTCGGCCCGTTCGAGGCGCTGGCGCAAAAGAAGTGGCTCGCCAGCAAGGGCACCAGCGAGATGCTGATGGGCGAGACGCAGCGCGAGTGGTTCCTGAAGACGATCAGCAAGTCGTCGCGCACGTTTAAGATCTGGGGCAGCGAAATCGCGCTGCAACCTCGGCGCATCGATCTGACCGGCTTCAGCGCCGCGCCGCCTGAACTCCAGACCCTGATCAGCGTTTCTGCTGAGGATTGGGACGGTTTTCCGAACGAGCGTCGCGCGCTGCTGAGCGAGCTGTCGAAGGCCGGCAACGTCGTCGTCCTCTCCGGAGACTTGCACTCGTTCTTTGCTGGCACGCCCTACCTCGACAGCAAAGAGGACACGCGCGTCGTCGAGCTAACGACTGGCAGCGTCACCTCCACGACTTGGCTCGACAGCATTCAGGGTAGCTTGACCCAGGGCAGCAGCTTGCCGATGAGCGTGCAGCAGTTGGTGGCCATCTTGCCCTTCCTCTTGGTCGACAAGGTGGCTCGACCCAATCCGCACCTGGCGTTCACCGAGCTCGAGAGCAACGGCTACAGCATCGTCGAGGTCGGGAAGGACGACGTCACGATGACGGTTCAGACGATCGCGAGTAGGAACGTCGCGACCGCGCCGGCTAGGCTGAAAAAGAGCCTCGACGATCTGTTCAGCAGCACGCGCTTCCGCACCCGCTCGGGCAGCGCCGAGCTGGAGCAGGAGATCGACGGCGAATTTCTGACCTGGAGTCGCAAGGACATGGCGTTCCAGTGACGCTCGGCTCGCCCTCGGGCGGTGCCGAACCGGACCAAGCCGGGGCGAACGACGGCTTCGACGCCGATTTCTTGATTGTCGGCAGCGGTTTCGGTGGCTCGGTCAGCGCGCTGCGGCTGGTCGAGAAGGGCTACCGCGTGTTGGTGCTCGAGGCCGGGCGGCGCTGGCGCACTGGCGAATTCCCGAAGACCAACTGGTTGTTTCATAAATTCCTGTGGCTGCCGATGCTCGGTTTTTACGGCATCCAGCGCATCACGCTGCTCAAGAACGTGCTGGTGCTGTCAGGGGCCGGTGTCGGCGGCGGCTCGCTGGTTTACGCCAACACTTTGCTCGAGCCACCCGAGGCATTCTTTCGTGATCCGCGCTGGGCTACGCTCGACAATTGGAAGCTGGAGCTGGCGCCGCACTACGCCGAGGCCAAGCGTATGCTGGGCGCCACGCCGTCGCGCTTCTTGGGCCCGGGCGACCAAACGCTGCGCGAGGTAGCCGACGAGATGGGCGTGGGAGATACGTTTCACCAGCCGGAGGTGGCGGTGTACTTCGGCGAGCCGGGCAAGCAGGCGCCGGATCCGTTCTTCGACGGTGACGGGCCCGAACGCGTGGGCTGTACCTACTGCGGCGGTTGCATGGTCGGCTGCAACGTCGGGGCGAAGAACACGCTCGACAAGAACTACCTCTATTTGGCCGAGAAACGCGGCGCCGTCGTGCAGCCGTTGACCACCGTGACCGGCGTCACACCGCACCCGGGCGGCGGCTACGCGGTGGCGACGCGGCGCACCGGGCCGTTCGGACGGCGTGGCCGCGCGCTGCGCGCCAAGAAAGTGGTGTTGGCGGGCGGTGTGCTCGGCACGGTGCCGCTGTTGCTCGACTGCAAGCGGCGCGGGCTGTTGCCGGCGTTGAGCCAGCAACTGGGCAACTACGTGCGCACGAACTCGGAGGCGATCGTCGGAGCGCTCTCGCGCCGCACGGACGCCAGCAACTCGCGCGGCATCGCCATCACCAGTGGCTTTTATCCAGAGCCGCACACGCATGTCGAGATCGTGCGCTACGGCGAAGGCCAAGACGCGATGGGCCGTCTGGGCGCATTGATGGTCGACGGTGGCGGCGGGCGCGCGCGGCGCGTGGCGCGATTTCTGGGGCAAATTGCCCGGTCACCGTTCGACTTTCTGCGCACGCAAGTGCCGTGGGGCTGGGCCAAACGCACGGTGATCTTGCTGGTCATGCAGTCGCTCGACAATCATTTGCGCGTCAAGCTCGAGCGCCCGTGGTGGTGGCCGTTCGGACTGCGGTTGGTGAGCGAGCTGCCCGACGGGCAAACCAAGCCGCCCACGTACATTCCGGTCGCCAACCTGGTCGCGCGCAAAGTCTCGGAGAAGACCGACGGCATAGCGATCGGTGCGATCAACGAAGCCTTGCTCGACGCGCCCACCACCGCGCACATCCTCGGCGGCTGCGGCATGGGCAAGAGCGCCGCCGACGGCGTGATCGGGCCCGATCACCAAGTCTTCAACTACCCCGGTCTCTACGTCTGCGACGGCTCCGCCATCTCCGCCAACCTCGGCGTCAACCCGTCGCTCACCATCACCGCTCTCACCGAGCTCGCCATGAGCAAAATTCGCACAAAACGCGCGTGACTGGAGATCGAGCGAACAGGAAGGGGGGGGGGGGGGGAGGGCGGGCGGAAACGCAATTTTGGTTAGGGGTGTCCGAACGAAAAATCGAATGCCCGGGAGCCTCGCTAGGCG